>NZ_JBHSHV010000007.1:0-88968 GCF_042653105.1 Neobacillus sp. GCM10023253 | reverse complement strand
AGATGATCAGGTTGATAGGTCAGAGGTGGAAGCGCGGTGACGTGTGGAGCTGACTGATACTAATCGATCGAGGACTTAACCAAAATCGAAAAGCGGAAGCGGCCGGTTAGCAACGTATGGCCTGGAGGGCTTTGACCGAGATAAAGGAAACACGATGAGCGAAGCGAATCGATGTTGACTTATCGTAGGGAAAAGACCGAAGGACACTAGTTGCTGGACGCTGGAGCTAGACAATCATCAATGTAAAATGGCAACTCGTTCTTATACACTTCTTCTACGTTATCTAGTTTTGAGGGAATGAAACCTCTAATTCAATAGGTCCGGTAGCAATGGCGAGAAGGTCACACCCGTTCCCATCCCGAACACGGAAGTTAAGCTTCTCAGCGCCGATGGTAGTTGGGACGCAAGTCCCTGTGAGAGTAGGACGCTGCCGGGCTAAGACAGAAATTTTACTTTCTGTCTTTTTTCTTCCCCCATAATGAATTTGGAAGAAATTAGTCATTGTTAAGAAAGTAGAGATGTGCGAAGATATTTACTGTCGTTTCTTTCATATTATGGAGAGCTGTCCGAGTGGCCGAAGGAGCACGATTGGAAATCGTGTATACGTTAACCGCGTATCAAGGGTTCAAATCCCTTGCTCTCCGCCATAATAAAATTTTTCTAAATGGCCCCTTGGTCAAGCGGTTAAGACACCGCCCTTTCACGGCGGTAACACGGGTTCGAATCCCGTAGGGGTCACCACATAAATGGAGGATTAGCTCAGCTGGGAGAGCATCTGCCTTACAAGCAGAGGGTCGGCGGTTCGATCCCGTCATCCTCCACCATATATGCCGGCTTAGCTCAATTGGTAGAGCAACTGACTTGTAATCAGTAGGTTGAGGGTTCAAGTCCTTTAGCCGGCACCACTTCAAATAATTACTTCTTTTGCGGGTGTGGCGGAATTGGCAGACGCACCAGACTTAGGATCTGGCGCCTTCGGGCGTGGGGGTTCGACTCCCTTCACCCGCACCATTTATTTGCGGAGGTAGTTCAGTGGTAGGCTCCAATTTTTCAAAATAACAAATAATGCGCCCGTAGCTCAATTGGATAGAGCGTCTGACTACGGATCAGAAGGTTATGGGTTCGACTCCTGTCGGGCGCGCCATATAAATTATCAACACTACCGGGAAATAGCTCAGCTTGGTAGAGCACTTGGTTTGGGACCAAGGGGTCGCAGGTTCGAATCCTGTTTTCCCGACCATTGTTTATTTGGGGCCTTAGCTCAGCTGGGAGAGCGCCTGCTTTGCACGCAGGAGGTCAGCGGTTCGATCCCGCTAGGCTCCACCATTGAATATTATAAATGAATGTTGGCGGTGTAGCTCAGCTGGCTAGAGCGTACGGTTCATACCCGTAAGGTCGGGGGTTCGATCCCCTCCGCCGCTACCAAATATGTTTTACGGAGGAATACCCAAGTCCGGCTGAAGGGATCGGTCTTGAAAACCGACAGGCGGGTTAAACCGCGCGGGGGTTCGAATCCCGCTTCCTCCGCCATAAGACTGTTATTTATTTAGAGTGTATCAATTGAACTCTTTCTTGAATATGCTTTTGAAGATTAATACAGTCAGGCGTTAGCTTTTAGCATGGCGTAAACTTAATACTTTCTTATTATCGCGGGGTGGAGCAGTCCGGTAGCTCGTCGGGCTCATAACCCGAAGGTCACAGGTTCAAATCCTGTNCTCAGTCGGTAGAGCAAAGGACTGAAAATCCTTGTGTCGGCGGTTCGATTCCGTCCTGAGCCACCTTTATTTTTAAAAACATCACGGCGGTTGTGGCGAAGTGGTTAACGCATCGGATTGTGGTTCCGACATTCGTGGGTTCGATTCCCATCAGCCGCCCCATCTATTGCGGGTGTAGTTTAGTGGTAAAACCACAGCCTTCCAAGCTGTTGTTGTGGGTTCGATTCCCATCACCCGCTCCATTATTGGGCTATAGCCAAGCGGTAAGGCAACGGACTTTGACTCCGTCATTCGTAGGTTCAAATCCTGCTAGCCCAGCCAATATGCGGAAGTAGTTCAGTGGTAGAACACCACCTTGCCAAGGTGGGGGTCGCGGGTTCGAATCCCGTCTTCCGCTCCAAAAATATGGCGGCATAGCCAAGTGGTAAGGCACAGGTCTGCAACACCTTTACCACCGGTTCGAATCCGGTTGCCGCCTCCAAATCATGCCGGTGTGGCGGAATTGGCAGACGCGCACGACTCAAAATCGTGTTCCGTGAGGAGTGTCGGTTCGACCCCGACCACCGGTATTATTCCCAAATAAAACATGTCTGGTAGCAATGGCGAGAAGGTCACACCCGTTCCCATCCCGAACACGGAAGTTAAGCTTCTCAGCGCCAATGGTAGTTGGGGCAAAAGCCCCTGTGAGAGTAGGACGCTGCCGGGCAAACAAAAAGACAACCTGAAATGGTTGTCTTTTTTTGTGAAGTAAAGCGTAATGACTGAAATTTTGATGCAGTAATATCGTCCAAGATCACTTGGAAATACTCTCTACCAAGGGTTTTTAAAAAGTCTGAAGTACTTGATGTGCAGTCTTCGGACAAAATTGGGTGAAAAAGGGGTGGAAGCGTCCGAACTTGTGCAACCTTCGGACAAAATCGCTTAAAAAAGAATCGGAACTGTCCGAACCTTCTTAGTCTTGAGCCGTCTCCGCCCATCATTTGAGGCAATAGAACCGTCCCCGTGCTTCATTTCTTTTTTTGTTGGCAATTTATTCAGTAATGATGCATGAGAACCGTCCCTATGCATCATTACTGAATTTTATAAAAAAATAATTTATTCAGAAAATTAATTGAACTTTTTTGTTAAAGATGGTTTAATATAGGTAATCGTTGTCACTTGTCAGATATGTGATATCTGAAAGGAAGGGGGGAGATGTTTGCATATACAAAAGATCTCGACTAAGAAAGTGTCCGATTCTGTTGCTGAGCAAATCGAGGAGATGATTAGATCCGGTACGTTTCAGGTGGGAGAAAAGCTTCCTTCGGTCAGGGAACTATGTGAAATGTTTGGTGTTGGCCGTTCCGCAGTCCGTGATGCTATTACGACTTTAAAAGGTAAAGGTATTGTCGATGTAAAGCAAGGAGAAGGAACATATATTTTGGAATTTGACTCAACGAGACTCTTCAACAGTCATTTGCTGCTTACCCAACCAAGAGATATCAGTCAACTTTATCAGGTTAGAAAGATCTTAGAACCAGGGATTGCTGAACTTGCCGCTATACATAGAAAAGAAGAAGATCTGCAGTTAATGGCAGAAATCTTCGCCAATCCAACTATGAATGGGTGGGATTCAGATTATCTGTTACATACAGCCATTGCCAAAGCGGCAGGAAATGAAATCATTATTCAACTTTTAGAATTTATCTCAACAACGATGAAGAACGCCATGATTGATTTTCACCACTATATTAAGAAAAACCCAACCACTGCTCAGATGATGGAAATACAACATTTTAAAATCTATGAATCCATTAAGCTAGGAAAACCTGAGAATGCGAAACAGACGATGATGGAACACTTGGATTACGTCGAGAAAGAGCTTTTGAACAGTCTTGTCTTACAGTAGGCTAAGCTGACCGACAAAGTGATTTCATTTTTTTTAAGAAATAGCAGAAACTAAGTTGCTTATTATGCAACTAGGAGGTGTTGGTAGTGATTACCACAGAACTTTTAACAGAGTTACAGGCCATTTTATCACCAGAGCGAGTCATCGAAGGTGATAAAAACCATCCGCTGGGAAATAGCGGCACAGTCAAGGTGTTTCCGCAAACAGAAGAAGAAATAGCAAGCATTCTTAAATTTGCCAATGATAATGGTAAAAAGGTAAACGTAGAAGGCAATGGAACCAAAAAGGGATTTGGCGGTTTAACCCAAACAGCCGATATTTTACTTTCGCTATCAAACTATAAGGGTATTGTAGAACATGTCGTCGGCGATATGACGTTAACTGTTAAGGCCGGTACCAATTTCAAGGAATTGCAGGAGTATTTGGCACAGTTTAAGCAAAAAATTTCACTCGATCCTTATTGCCCAGAATCTGCAACGATTGGGGGGATTATCGCAGCGAATGATAGCGGCCCCAAAAGATTGGGTTATGGCTCTTCAAGAGATGTTGTCATTGGGCTAAGAATCGTTTATCCAGATGGTAAAGTGATTCGTTCAGGCGGAAGAGTGGTCAAAAACGTCGCCGGTTATGATATGAATAAATTGTTTATCGGTTCGATGGGTACGTTGGGTGTGGTATCTGAAGTAACCGTAAAGCTTCGCCCTCTGCCTAAATATGAAAGTTTGAATTTAGTATTATTCCCACAAGGAAATATGGAAGAAATCAGGGCGTTTGCTACCAAGCTTCTAGATTCTACGATGGAACCCGTAACGCTGGAATTGCTTAGTCCGGCGTTGTCAGAAAGATTGATTGGTCAAAGCTGTTACACAATCGCGGTTGGTCTTGAGGATGTTGAAACATCGGTACGCTATCAAGAGAGCTTTATCCAAAGCATTCAGCCGGCCCATTCAGAATTGAAAGTTCTTTCTCAACAAGAAGCGCAGTCTTTTTGGAACAAATTTTACACACTTTCACCAAACTCCTCCACAGATTCAACACAGGCTTCTTTGAAAATTGGTGTCATTAACATGGATGTATCGCACGTCGTAAAAGAAAGTCATCTCCTTATTGATTCTCACAACTTAGATGTCGAAGCGCATGGCGGATTAGGCCATGGCCTATGTCAAATTAACCTTAGCGGTTCAAAGGACGATATCATTTCAGCCATTCAGCAAACAAGAGAATTGTCCACAAAACTTGGCGGGTACACCGTCATTAATCATTTACCTTTTGCCTTAAGACAGGAAGTTGACACCTGGGGTAAAAAGCCATCACATTTCTTCCTATTAGAAGGGATCAAATCCAAGGTTGACCCAAATAGAGTTCTTAATCCTAAACGATTTGTGGGAGGGATTTAATGATGAGTCTTATAGAAGCAGATTTAAAGAAAGACCCAGCATGCACAACTAGTTTAAGCAATTATCTGCCTAAGGATCACCCAGATGAAAGCAAATGGGCAGATTGTGTACATTGTGGTATGTGTTTGGAATCATGCCCAACTTATGAAATTACTGGTCAGGAGCAGCACTCCCCGCGCGGCCGCGTCCATTTGATAAAATCGGTGGCGGAAGGGCGGCTCACGCTCAATGAACAGTTTATGGATCCTGTTTTCGCTTGTCTTGACTGCCGTGCTTGTACAACTGCCTGTCCAGCGGATGTGGAAGTCGGCGGACTGATTGAAGAGGCCCGCGGCCAGATTCGCCAAGCAATGCCGTTAACAGGCGTAAAAGGTGCGGTAAGCAAGGCGTTCCTGCAGGGATTATTCCCGCATCAAAATCGCCTCAATAAACTTGGAAGCCTGCTGCGATTCTATCAAAAGAGCGGTATGCAAAAGGTTGTAAGAAAGTCAAAGCTGATTAATATCATGCCGCAGCATCTTGTCGATATGGAAGCGATCATGCCCGAGGTGAAAGAGCCTGTTCGAAAAAAATACAAAGATGTCAATGTCATTAAGTCCAAAGGGGAAACAAAGCGCGAGGTGGCATTCTTAACAGGCTGTGTGATGGACGTGATGTTCAGTGATATTAATGAAGCAACGATTAACGTATTAACCCGTAACGGGAATGACGTAACGATTCCGAAGAACCAAACCTGCTGCGGAGCACTGCATGTCCATGCGGGGGACCGTGATATGGGAAGAAAACTGGCAAAACAAAATATCGAGGCATTTAAGGATTCTGATAAGGTGATTGTCAATGCAGCTGGCTGTGGCTGTGCCTTAAAGGAATATCCTGAGTTATTCCGGGATGATCCTGAATGGCATGAAAAGGCGGAAGAGTTTTCTGCGAAGGTAGAGGACATTTCGAAACACCTTTATGATACAGGCTACGAAATACCAAAAGCGGAATTAAAAACTCGGATTACTTATCACGATGCCTGCCATTTGGCGCATGGACAGGGAATTCGTCAGGAACCGCGCGACCTGTTGCTCAACATTCCTGGAGTCGAAATGGTTCATATGCCAAATTCGGACCGCTGCTGCGGCAGTGCGGGAATCTACAATATTACAAATCCGGAAATGGCTTCTGCCGTCCTTGAAAACAAAATGCAAAATGTCCCTGAAGATGTCGAAATGATTTCGATGGGGAACCCAGGATGTATGCTCCAGATGGCGATGGGCGTACAAAAGCAGGGACGGAATCAAAAAATTGTCCACACAGTTCAGCTGCTCGATTGGGCTTACCAAAAAGAAGACGGCAAGGGGGAACTCTAATGGCGGTCAAGGGAATCAAATCAACCGATCGGCATATTTTAAATCTTGCAAATATCGTAGGAGACGCCCGGTCGATTATTTACAATAAGGAAGATCTCATCGCATATGACTGTGATGGCTTCACATTACACCGGCATTTGCCCAAAGCCGTTGTATTCCCGAATAACACCGCGGAAGTGGCTGCCCTAGTTAAATATTGCGCAGAAAATCAGCTGCCATTCCTCGCACGTGGTGCAGGAACAGGCTTAAGTGGCGGCGCTATCCCATTAAATGGTGAGGTCATTATTAGCTTAGTTCGAATGAAAAAGCTGTTAAGTGTTGACTTTGAGAATCGCCGCGCTGTGGTTCAACCGGGCTTCGTCAATTTAAAGCTGACGAACTCCATTTCTGATAAGGGCTACTATTATGCGCCAGATCCATCCAGTCAGTATTGCTGTACAATCGGTGGAAATGTTGCGGAAAATGCCGGAGGTGCTCACTGTTTAAAATATGGGGTAACAACCAACCATATCCTTGGTCTTGAAGTTGTTTTACCAAACGGTGAGATTGTTGAAATTGGAGCCAACGGCATTCCTGATGAGCCGGGCTATGATCTACTTGGGCTATTAACAGGGTCTGAAGGAACATTAGGGATTGTTACCAAAATTACGGTCCGTATCCTAAAAAACCCTGAATCAAAGAAAACGGTGCTGGCTTATTTTGATAAAGTGGAAGACGGCTCACAGGCTGTTTCCGATATTGTTTCTGCCGGGATTGTACCAGCCGCCCTAGAAATGATGGACAAAACAGCGATTGAAGGGGTAGAGGCAGCCGCCTTCCCAGTCGGGCATCCAAAGGATATCGAAGCCGTGCTTCTGATTGAAGTAGATGGCATTGAAGCTGGTTTGGATGAGCAAATTAATCAAATTCTAGATGTCTGCAAAAAAAGGAACGTACGTGAGGTCAGAGCAGCAAAGGATGAGGCGGAACGCGGCAGATGGTGGGCGAACCGGAAAACAGGTTTCGGTGCTATGGGCGCGATCTCTCCTGATTATTTAGTACAGGATGGCGTTATCCCTCGCAGCAAACTGCCGGAAGTTCTAAATAGAATTAACAAAATTAGTGAAGAATCCGGACTCCGGATTGCGAATATTTTTCATGCGGGAGATGGAAACTTGCACCCGTTAGTTCTTTTTGATGCCAGAATTCCCGGGCAAAGTGAAAAGGCTTTGGTAGCCGGAAGTGCCTGTTTGCAGGCTTGTGCAGATGTGGGCGGTACTATCACCGGTGAGCACGGCGTCGGAATTGAGAAAAGAGAAGAAATGCGCTTCGTCTTCACTGATGAAGAAATTATCGCACAAACAGATGTTCGAGAGGTCTTCAATCCTGATAATCTATTAAATGCCGGCAAACTATTCCCGATGCCGGGGCGATGCGTAGAAATTAAGAGGGATCTAAAAGAAAAGGAAACTGCTATTACATCCTAATTTTAACGGCATGGAAGTTCCCGTTCAATTCATTAACATATTTTTCGAAACTATTACTTTTACCAAATCAAGGGAGGAACATCATCATGACTAATTATGTAAAAAAGGGAAATCTACAAGTGGCCCAGGAACTCTATGAATTTATTAACTCAGAAGCACTTCCGGAAAGCGGATTGACTGCCGATCAGTTTTGGTCCGGTTTTGAAGCGTTAATCAGCGACTTAACGCCTAAAAACAAGGAGCTGCTGGCAGTTCGTGATGATATTCAAAACAAACTGAACACATGGTATCGCGAAAATAATGAGAACTTTGATTTCGAAGCATATAAGTCATTTTTAACCGAAATTGGCTACCTTGAACCGGAGGTAGAAGATTTTGAGATTACAACTGAAAATGTGGACGATGAAATCGCTGTTCAAGCCGGACCGCAGTTAGTTGTACCAGTTAATAATGCCCGCTATGCGATTAATGCTGCCAACGCCCGTTGGGGAAGCCTTTATGATGCACTTTATGGAACGGATGCTATCAGCGAAGAAGCTGGTGCCAGCCGTGAGGGAGGTTACAATCCTGTACGCGGTGCAAAGGTCATCGAATTTGCCAGGAATTTTCTTGACCAAGCGGCTTCATTACAAGGAGCATCGCATAAGGAAGCGATTTCCTATACCGTAGCAGATGGTAAACTACAGGTTGCATTAAATAATGGAACAACGACGGGGTTACAAGATGAAGCAAAGTTTGTCGGCTATCAGGGAACACAGGAAGATCCATCCGCCATTCTTTTAAAAAATAATGGACTTCATTTTGAAATCCAAATCGACCGAAATCATCCGATAGGCAGTACGGATGCGGCTGGCGTGAAGGATGTGATCCTTGAATCGGCGATTACGACCATTATGGACTGCGAAGATTCTGTAGCGGCCGTAGATGCTGAAGACAAAGTGCTCGTCTATCGCAACTGGTTAGGCCTTATGAAAGGTACACTTTCAGCTACTTTTGAAAAAGGCAATAAAACGATGACACGGACACTCAATCCGGATCGCAGCTACCTGTCTCCGGCCGAAGAGGAATTCACTTTAAATGGACGTTCCTTGCTATTTGTCCGCAATGTCGGACATTTAATGACTAATAGTGCCATTCTTGACGCAAATGGTGAGGAAATTCAGGAAGGTATTTTGGATGCCGTTCTGACCAGCCTTATTGCCAAACATACACTCTTAGGCAATGGTCCATTCCAAAACACGGAGAAGGGTTCAGTCTACATTGTAAAGCCAAAAATGCATGGTTCAGAAGAGGTTGCTTTTGCCAATCAGCTATTTGACCGCGTGGAAGATTTGCTTGGAATTGAGCGCAATACTTTAAAAATCGGTGTTATGGATGAAGAACGCAGAACCACTTTGAACTTGAAGGCATGCATCAAACAGGTAAAAGACCGGATTGTGTTTATTAATACCGGGTTCCTTGACAGAACAGGCGATGAAATTCATTCTTCCATGGAAGCTGGTCCAATGGTTCGTAAAAATGATATGAAATCATCCAAATGGCTCCAGGGCTATGAACAATCCAATGTGATTGCCGGACTTTCAAGCGGATTCATGGGCCGTGCACAGGTCGGCAAAGGCATGTGGGCTATGCCGGATTTAATGGCAGAAATGCTAAAGCAAAAAATCGGTCATGTAAAAACGGGAGCCACTACAGCTTGGGTGCCATCTCCAACTGCTGCGATATTGCATGCACTGCATTACCATGAAGTAGATGTAAAAGAAGTACAGAATGAAATGCTTCGTCAAACTGGAGACTTCCAAGATGATATCTTACAAGTTCCTGTTGCAAAGAACCCATTCTGGACTCCTGAAGAAATCCAGGCAGAGCTTGACAACAACTGCCAAACCCTTTTAGGCTATGTTGTCCGCTGGGTAGATCAGGGGGTTGGCTGTTCAAAAGTACTAGATATCAATGACGTGGGGTTAATGGAAGACAGAGCTACATTGCGAATTTCCAGCCAGCATTTGGCAAACTGGCTTCACCATGGTATTTGTACGAAAGAGCAAATTCTTGAAACATTGCAGCGCATGGCCAAGGTTGTTGATAAGCAAAATGCAGGAGATCAGATGTATCACAACATGGCTCCGAACTATGACGACTCCGTTGCCTTCCAGGCTGCTTGCGACTTGATTTTTGAAGGCTATGACCAGCCAAATGGCTATACCGAGCCAATCCTGCATCGCAGACGGATTGAAGCAAAGGCTAAGTTCGCAGTGAAACAATAATCGATTGGAATAGATGAATTCCGGGGCATTCTTGTAATGAGAATGCCTTGGAAAAAAGTAAACAGTATAAATTATTCGTTGAAATGAGAGACTGCACCGAGCCTAAGACCGCCATTTTCAACATCACTCATATTTTTTTTATAAAATAAATGGAGGTTTGAGGCTATGCAAAACCTAAGGGAGAGTTCGCTGGAACTTCACAAGCAGTCAAAAGGGAAAATAAATATCAATGTTAAGGTTCCGGTGGAAAATGCATATGATTTAAGTTTGGCTTATTCACCGGGGGTGGCAGAGCCCTGTAAAGAGATCTATCTGAACCCTGAAAAAATCTATGACTATACGATTAAAGGAAATCTTGTTGCGGTCGTATCCGATGGATCAGCCGTACTAGGCCTTGGGAATATTGGTCCAGCTGCCGCAATGCCCGTTATGGAAGGTAAAGCCGCATTATTTAAGGCTTTCGCTGATGTGGATGCATTTCCAATCTGTTTGAATACGAATGATGCGGAGCAAATTATCCAAACGGTAAAATTACTGGAACCAACATTTGGCGGCATCAATTTGGAGGACATCGCAGCACCGAATTGTTTCATTATAGAAGAAAGACTTAAAAAAGAAATGAACATCCCTGTTTTTCATGATGATCAGCATGGAACGGCAATTGTCACGGCAGCTGGATTAATTAACGCTTTAAAGGTAGTTGGCAAACGTCTTGAAGATACGAGAGTAGTAGTCAATGGCGCAGGTGCGGCGGGAATTGCCATTACAAAATTGCTGTTGAGAATGGGAGTATGTGACATCATTTTGTGTGACACAAAAGGTGCAATCTATGAGGGACGCCTAACAGGAATGAATTCGATGAAAGAGTCGATTGCTATGCTGACAAATAAAAGCCATATTCAAGGAGATTTAACAGAAGTGATTAAAGGGGTAGATGTGTTCATCGGTGTATCTGCCGCTGGAGCAGTCACACAAGAGATGGTCATGACCATGAACGAGGATGCGATTATTTTTGCCATGGCAAACCCAATCCCTGAAATTATGCCAGGAGAGGCAATGGAAGCTGGAGCGGCAGTGGTAGGTACAGGACGCTCCGATTTACCGAATCAGGTGAATAATGTTCTTGCATTCCCAGGTATTTTTAAAGGGGCGCTGAAGGTCCATGCTTCTGAAATAAATGAAGAAATGAAGCTGGCTGCCGTTTATGCCATTGCCAACTTAATCACGCAGGAAGAACTTTCCCGCGAATATGTGATTCCACATCCTTTTGATAAAAGAGTGACAGAAGCAGTAACCGCTGCAGTTGCGGAGGCTGCCATTAATACAGGAGTCGCACGAAAGAAAATGGAACAAGAAAAAACTGTTGGAGAGGAAGTATCACAATGAAATTTACTAGATTTACACAAGGTTCAACTGTTTATACAGGTGTGATAAAAGATAGCAACATCCAGGAAATTAAAGGTGATATGTTTGGAGAATGGGAGTTTACTGGGAACAGTTTCTCTGTAGCTGACGTAAAATTGCTGGCGCCACTTGAACCGAACCACATCATAGGAATCGGCGCAAACTATGTTTCTAAGCTTGAAGACCTGCCTTCCGAGCTTCCGGAAATTCCAGTTTTCTTCTTTAAACCAACCTCATCCGTTATTGGTCCGGAGGATGAAATTATCATTCCAGAGGGAATTGAACAGGTAAAGTTCGAATCTGAGTTAGCCATTGTCATTGGTAAAGAAGCTAAAAACGTTCCTGAATCAGAGGTGTTGGATTATGTATTCGGCTATACGGTTGGAAACGACGTAACAGCCCCTCAATTTTTCCATCAGGACGGGCATTGGACAATTGGAAAGTCTTTTGATACCTTCACACCGCTCGGGCCTGTGATCGAAACAGAACTGGATCCATTCGCTGTAAAGGTTGAAGCAAACCTGAACGGTGTGGAGAAACAAAATAGTGCTACGGAATTAATGATTATTCCGATCCGAAAAATGGTATCTTATTTGACAAAAGTGATGACTCTTAAGCCGGGAGATGTGATTTTGACAGGCAGTCCGCTTGGAGCTGAGCTGGTTGGTGCCGGAGATACAATTGAATGTGAAATTAAAGAAATTGGGACATTGCGTAATACATTTGTATTGGCAAAAGAATCCGTTAAATCTAATTAAATCCCTAACAATGGCCGGTAAAAGATTTATGCTTTCATGTAACCTATTAGGGACAGTATTTTGAGGTGAGCAATTATGGATAGAGAGAATATGGTCAAATCTGTAAGCAGGGCGTTGGATATTATTCATTTGGTGAGTTTAAAAAAGGGCGGATTAGGTGTGACAGAGATTGCTAAACAAATGGATATCAACAAAAGCTCTGTTTACCGCATCCTATCAACATTTGTCCAGTATGGTTATATCGAGCAAGATGAAGTTACCGGCCGCTATAAACTGGGTTATAAATTCTTGGATATCAGTTCAAAGCTGCTTGAATCCATTGATCTAAGGGCTGAGGCAAAGCCATTCTTAAAACAATTGGAAAGCGAAAGCAATGAAGTTATCCATCTTGTTGTTTATGATCAAGGGGAAGTCGTTTATATCGAGAAATTAGAAGGTACTGAAACGTTACGATTGCATTCCAAAGTAGGCAAAAGGGCTCCCATGCATTGTACATCCGTTGGTAAAGCCATCCTTGCTTTTCAACCTACTGATGTTGTACTGGATATACTTGAGCGAAAAGGCATGCCGATGCACACAGATAAAACAATTACCAATAAAGAAGACTTTTTACGGGAATTGGCGAACGTAAAACGGAAGGGTTACGCACTTGATTTAGAAGAAAATGAATATGGAATTACATGCATTGCTGTACCAATCTTTGATTATACGGGAAAAGTTGTTGCGGCAGCCAGCCTCTCTGGACCAACGATACGGATGACGGATGACCGATTAAAACGACTTGAAGCACGAATGCTGCACATAGCAAAACAAATATCAACACGACTGGGTTTTGAAAATAGAGTTAGCTAAGAATATTTGACTAGTATAAATGATATACTGGTCAAATATTATTTTTGGATATTTTTAATTCCAATTTTCTAAAAATTATTGTAATTCAGATAAAAATCCGTATAATAAAAGAGTGATCGAAACATGTTATATAACATATGAATTATTGTTGTATAACATGTTTCGTCCTTAGCAACAAATTTAAGGGTTGTTTCTTATTACGAAACGAAGAGGGGTGAAAGTTTTAAAAAAAATTAAAGTCTGATATAACAGCGTTTCGCAGTCACTTACATATTAATCAGTCATCATAGAAATCTATTGATTTATCCATCAGAACTATTCATTTCTAGTTCTGAAAAGGGATAAGACCGATACATGAAAATTTTAATTTTTTTATGATGGGGGATTACTATGACATTTACACAAAATTTTACGGCGGTGGGGGATAGTCTCGCCTTATCCGCTTTGGTAGCTCTTATACCAATTTTATATTTTTTCTGGGCTTTAGCCATAAAACGCATGAAAGGCTATTTAGCTGGTTTAACAACACTACTAATTGCTTTAATACTTGCAGTAGTTGCATTTAAAATGCCTGCCGGTATGGCGGTCATGTCTGCCACGCAGGGTGCCGTATATGGAATATTGCCTATAGGCTGGATCATTATCACATCTGTATTCCTCTACAAATTAACCGTCAAGACTGGCCAATTCGATATTATCCGCCATTCGGTCGTTTCACTTACCGAGGACAGACGTCTTCAAGCACTTTTGGTAGCGTTCTCATTTGGAGCATTCCTTGAAGGAGCTGCCGGTTTTGGCGCTCCGGTTGCCATCTCAGCAGCGCTTCTTGTGGGTCTTGGATTTAATCCTCTTTACGCTGCTGGCCTGTGTTTAATAGCCAATACAGCGCCTGTTGCCTTTGGTGCAATCGGAACTCCAATCATTGCCGTCGAAGGACCAACTGGGATATCAGCATTGGAAATTTCCAAAATGGTCGGACGTCAGTTGCCGTTCTTATCATTATTCGTTCCGTTTTATTTAGTTGTTATTATGGCAGGGTTTAAGAAAGCAGTAGAAATCTTACCGGCCATTTTCATCACAGGGTTCACTTTTGCAGTAACTCAATACTTAAGCTCCAACTTCCTTGGTCCAGAACTTCCCGATATTTTATCTGCACTAGTGTCATTGTTTGCCCTAGCAATTTTCTTAAAATTTTGGAAACCAAAAACTATTTTCCGCTTTTCATCTGAGCAAGAACTGGCTGCATCTGTTGCTGCTAAAGTATCCAATAGTCAGCAAGTAAAATACTCAGGTGGGCAAATTTTTAAAGCTTGGTCACCATTCCTTGTATTGACTGCATTTATTACGATTTGGGGAATCCCAACAGTCAAATTGGCTTTGACGGGTCATTATGAAGGAACAAACGCTATTTTGAAAGCGGTAAATGCTCTTGGACATGCGTTAACACTGATGCCTGAAGTTCCATTATTAAACAACCAAGTCATTAATTCTGCCGGTGCTCCGGTTGCGGCCATTTATAAGCTGGAAATCTTGGGTGCAGCTGGTACATCAGTCATTATTGCCGCCATTGTCACCAAGTTTATCGTTAAAATTTCTTGGAAAGAATGGGTTGCAACCTTTGGGGAAACTCTCAACGAACTAAAGTTCCCTATCATTACAATCGCTTCAGTTGTAGGGTATGCCTATGTAACTAACTCATCGGGGATGAGTACGACATTAGGAATGACGCTCGCAAAAACAGGTTCCCTATTTGCCTTTTTCTCTCCAGTCCTTGGATGGTTAGGCGTGTTTATCACTGGATCAGATACATCATCGAACCTTTTGTTTGGTGCAATGCAAAAGGTGACAGCACTGAACCTTGGTATGGATCCGGTATTAGCAGTCGCTGCAAACTCTTCGGGTGGGGTTACTGGAAAAATGATTTCACCACAATCGATTGCTGTAGCGTGTGCAGCTGTAGGCCTGGCAGGAAAAGAGGCCGACTTGTTCCGCTTTACGGTTAAACACAGTATTGTTTTGGTCTTTATTGTCTGTATCATGACATTCCTGCAAAATAGCAGTGTATTAGGTTGGATGGTTCCATAAAATAGAATCCAATCCGTTTCGGTTAAGGTCAGCCAAATTTTAGGCTGGCCTTTTTGTGATACCTGGTGAAGGTACAGTGCCTTGGGCGGTGTGTTTTTTAATTTGCTAGAAAAAGGGGATTAGATAACCTAAAATTGGTAGGATTTGAACTAGTTATTGGAAGATCTGCGGTTGGCTTTTATCGACAAGTTTCAAAACAGAATGCCATCTCTATTTGTCATAAAAATTATTTTTCGAGCTTTGTCGAAAAAACAAATTTTCTTAAAAATTTTTGTTAAAATAATTTGGATAAGTCTGATTTTTATTCTAGTAAGTTTCAATAGGTTAATTGTAAACTAGAGTATATATATGAAATGGTTTTCAGCATTAAACAAACTTGGCAGAGCGGTGAAAAAATAATTATGAAATTTAAAACAAAATTGTATTTAGGGTTTGGCTTATTGATTTTCCTGTTTATTGTTTTTTTATTATTCTTAATGATGCTGATGAATCAGTTGAACACGAATATGAAGAATGCCGTTGACAACTACGAACTGGCAAAGACTGCCTACAAGATCCAAGATTCCCTCAATTGGTATCGCAGTGATTCCAAGGGCATTTTGGCGAATCCGCCAGCTGACCTGTTAAAAGAATTTCAAGATCATAAGGAACAAAGTTACTTGAATGCCAATCAAGCGATTGAGACTCTCCGTAAGCTCGACAAACGCGAAAAATCTCAGAAAGTCATCGCTGAGTTACAATCATTAAGTATTCAGCTCCGTGCTATGGAGGCAAAGACCAATAAGTTAATGGAACAAAACAAAGACGAAGAAGCAAGGAACCTATTTTGGTATGATACGTGGGATGTCATTGATAAAATGACAAGTGATGCCAATTACTTACAGACCATTCAGGAGGATGGAGTCCAAAGTGAATTTGAGCTGTCGAACAATACCACCTCCACCGCCTACAAATTCATATTTGGCTATGCTGTCGCCGTTCTCATCTTGGGCGGAGCGATCACATTCTTTATCCTAAGGAGTATGTCTAAAAATTTAAATAATGTCATGTCCGTTTTCACAAGCGCCGCCTTTGGCAAGGGGGACCATCTGCCGCGGATCAAAGTGAAAACAAAGGATGAAATTGGGAAAATCTCAATCGCTTATAATGAAATGGCCCAGGTGCTTGAGAAACATCATAAACAAGAAAAAGAATTAAAAATTGCAGCTGAGGAACAAAGCTGGTTAAATACGAAGATTGCGGAAATTGCCACGATGTACCCCGGCATTAACAACCTTAATGAATTAGCTCAGCTTTTTATTACAAGGTTGGCGCCTATTGTCGGGGCAAGCTACGGGCTTATTTATATGAAGGAAGACAGCGTATTTCGAAGGTATGGGTCATATGCCGGTCAGGAGGAGCCTGTTGGGCGGGAAAGTTTCTCTGTGGGTGAAGGGCTAGTCGGTCAATGTGCGCTTGACAGAAGGCCGATATCGCTTGAAGACATACCCGATAATTATATCAAAATTTCATCCGGCACTGGCGAAGCGTCCCCAAACAGCATCCTTGTCATTCCTGCTGAATATCAGGGAGAAGTGCTTGCTGTCATTGAACTCGCTTCATTTAAACCATTCGCTCGGCTTGAACAGGTACTCCTTGAGGAAGTTGTCAGCCATCTTGGGATCAACATAAAGAGTATCCAAAGGCATATGCGGGTGGAAGAATTGCTCCAGGAATCACAAACCCTGACCGAAGAGCTGCAAAGTCAGTCCGAAGAACTGCAATTGCAGCAGGAAGAATTACGGACCGTCAATGAACAGCTTGAAGAGCAGTTCAAAAGCTCCGAGAAAAAAACGCATGAACTTGAAAAAATTAAAAATATGCTTGAGGAGAAGGCTCAGCAATTAATGATGAGTTCCCAATATAAATCCGAGTTTCTTGCCAATATGTCACACGAGCTGCGGACACCGCTGAACAGCTTGTTGATTCTGGCACAAATGCTTTCAGAAAACAGCGCTCAAAACCTAACCCCAAAGCAGGTTGAATATGCAAAAACAATCCTTTCCTCTGGACATGACCTGCTGCGGTTAATCAATGATGTCCTTGATATCTCTAAAATTGAGGCTGGTAAGATGGAGATTTACCTAGAGAAAACAGAGATTCAAGAAATAAAGGCATCACTCGAGTCACAATTTTTCCCGCTGGCACGGCAAAAGGGACTCGACTTTTCGATTCAGCTTGACCGTTTTTTACCGGGTCTAATCCATACAGATCCACAGCGGCTCCAGCAAATTCTTACCAATTTGCTATCAAATGCCTTCAAATTTACAGAAAAGGGCCGGATTTTGCTGCGGATTGAGAAAGCAAAGCAAACTGTTTTTTCAGAGGAAAAGGGAAATAATCAAGTCGAAACCATGATTGCTTTTTCAGTGAGAGATACAGGGATTGGCATTTCACTAGAGAATCAGAAGTTAATTTTTGAGGCCTTTCAACAAGCCGATGGAACGACAAGCCGCAAATATGGCGGCACTGGCCTGGGGCTATCGATCAGCCGCGAACTGGCTCAGCTTTTAGGCGGCTATTTGACGGTTGACAGCAAAATCGGCGAAGGCAGCACGTTTACATTATACATTCCTGGTTTGGCATATGAACCAGCACGGCTTGAGGCGGCCGTCACGGTTGAAGAATCAAAGCCGGCTAGTTTTACCGGGGAATCGCTTGAAGGAAAAAAAATCCTGATTGTCGACGATGATATGCGCAATATTTTTGCTTTAACAACAGCACTTGAAAGCTATTTTGTTGACGTCGTTTTTGCGGAAAATGGCAGGGAAGGCATCGATGTCCTGCAAAAAAATCCGGATATTGACCTCGTGTTGATGGACATTATGATGCCGGAAATGGATGGGTTTGAAGCGATTCGCGCTATCCGCCAGATGCCTGAATATATGAATCTTCCTATCATTGCCCTGACCGCAAAAGCAATGAAAAGTGATCGAAAAAAATGCATCGAAGCCGGGGCATCTGATTATATCAGCAAACCCGTGCATATAGAGCAACTTATTTCCATTATGCGAGTTTGGCTATATCGATAAGAAAGGTTTAATTATAAATGGAAAAATTAATATCATTCGACAAGAGTGAAATTGAAAAGATTGAAATGAACCTGCTGCTAGAGGGGATTTATCGCTTATATGGGGTTGATTTCCGTAATTATTCTGCCCCGTTTGTGAAGCGGCGAACTGAACATCGGATCCGGACGGAGAAGCTCTCAGGAATCTCTGACCTCCAGCAAAAGATTCTCTACGACCCGCTGTTGATGCGTCGCTTATTTAACGATTTTTCAATAAATGTGACGGAAATGTTCCGCGACCCTTCGTTTTTTCTAGCATTTCGGACAAAGGTTGTTCCGCTCTTGCGCAATTATCCAACGATTCGGATTTGGCATGTCGGCTGTGCAACTGGTGAAGAGGTCCTGTCGATGGCGATTCTCCTGCATGAGGAAGGCCTTTATAAAAAAACTAGACTTTATGCCACCGATATTAGCGAGGCGGCCCTGGACCAGGCCAAAAAAGCGATGATGCCCTTGAACAAAATGAAAAATTATACGAAAAACTACCTTGAGGCAGGCGGGACAAGTGCTTTTTCCGAATATTATGTTGCCCGGGAGTCATGCGCCGCCTTCCATTCTTTTCTTACGGAAAATGTAGTGTTTGCGCAGCATAATTTAGCCACCGACCAATCGTTTAATGAATTTCATGTCATCATTTGCCGGAATGTCATGATCTATTTTAATAAATCGCTGCAAAATCGTGTGCTGCACCTGCTGCATGAAAGTCTGTCTGCATCCGGATTCCTTGGCTTGGGAAGTAAGGAAGGAATCCAGTTTACCGATATCGCAAATTATTATGAGGAAGTCGATTCTGATGAGAAACTCTACCGTAAAATCCATTCATAATATCCATCCTGTGGATCCAATCAATATTTTAATGGTCGATGACCGCCCGGAAAACCTGCTCGCTTTAGAGGCAGTTTTAGCATCGCCCCATTATCGTTTAGTGAAGGCAGGCTCGGGTGAGGAAGCGCTAAAATGTGTACTGAGGCAGAATTTTGCCGTCATTTTGCTGGATGTGCAAATGCCAGGCTTGAACGGTTTTGAAACGGCAAAATTGATTAAGGCGCGGGAAAAATCAAAGTTTGTTCCAATTATTTTTATCACGGCTATCAGTCAAACGACCGAGCATGTCCTAAAGGGATATAATTTAGGGGCAGTTGATTATATTTTTAAGCCGTTCCATCCGGAGACATTAAAGTTAAAGGTGCAGGAGTTTGTCAAAATCCATCAAAATCAGGATCGTAAGGAAATCGAGCGGAAGCAAGAGCTTCTTCATGTAAACGCAAAGCTGAACAAGACGACCCTTGATTTGCAAAAAAAAGAAGAATTGGCCCGGGTGATTGAAGAAACACTGATTGACACGATTATTACGTTTGACCAGGAAGGGTCGATAATCTCGGTCAATCCTGCAGCCCAAAAATTATTTGGCTATTCAATGGGGGATTTTTTGGGACTTAAAATGGAGGACCTTTTTGTGAAAATGTGGGATCAAAATGGATCCTCCATCGGGAAAATGCTTGAGGCTGTTGCCAAGCATAAAAACGAAAATCACTTTCCTGTCGAGCTGCAAATCGGTGAGGCTGTTATCCATAATGAGCATTTCTACGTTTGTTCGCTGCGCGATATTACCGAGCGGAAGCAGCAATACGAGCTGCTCGAGAAGCTGGTGGAAGAGAGGACGAATGAACTTGTCATTGCCAACGAAAAGCTGCGTAAAGAAATAGAGGTACGGATGCAATTTGAAGAAGAGCTGCGGAAGGAAATTGAAGTCCGAAAACAATTTTCTGAAGACCTGCGCCTGTCGCAGGAGCATTTTTATAAAATTTTTCAATCAAGTCCCTGCCTGATTGAAATTCGTTCATTGACTGACAACAGGTACCTGGACGTCAATGCAAGCTGGCTCAAATTTACCGGTTATTCCTTAGTAGAGGTCATCGGCCGGCAACCGGCGATTTTACCTGCCTGCCACAAGGAATCCTCGCAAAATGAAAAGATTCATTACCTAACAAAATCAGGAGAGAAGCGGCAGGGATTGTTGGCAACTGAAATCATTGAGGTGAAAGGTGAAAGCTGCATTCTCAGCGTGATAACTGATGTAACCGAGCTTGAACAATTGGGAGCGAAAATAGCGCGCCTAGACCGCCTCAATTTAATTGGTGAAATGGCGGCGGGAATTGCCCATGAAATTAGGAATCCGATGACCACCGTCAAAGGGTTTTTGGAGCTTTCAAAGAAAAGCATCGACAATCTATCCGTTCAATATATTGATTTAATGCTGTCCGAACTGGACCGGGCCAATTCAATTATTTCCGAATTTCTTAATTTAGCGAAAAACAAGCAATCGTATAAAAAATCTCAGTGGTTGAATCCGATTATTGAGGGGCTTTATCCTTTGATCAAAGCCGAAGCGCTGCTGACGGATAAAACGGTCTCCTTGCTGTTATCGGAAGTCCCGATGCTTTATCTTGATGAAAAAGAAATTAGCCAACTAATTCTTAATCTTTCCCTGAATGGGCTCGAGTCGATGGCAGCCGGCGGGGAATTGACAATTAAAACTTATCTTGACGGGCAGGATGTAGTGCTGGAAATCCAAGACCAAGGCTCCGGTATCGAACCTGAACTGATCGAAATGATCGGGACACCGTTTTTCACTACCAAAGATTCCGGGACTGGCCTGGGCCTGCCCATCTGCTATAGTGTCGCCGAGCGTCATGGAGCCGTTATCGATATGCAAACAAGCACTGAAGGAACAACCTTTCTTGTACGTTTTCGGGAAAGGGATTTCTAGAAAAAAATTATATTTTTGTTTTTTTAAAATTTTGATACAAAAGAACCATCCCCATGCATCCGTAAGAGAATAAAGGAGGAAGAGATTTGACAAAAACAAATCAAAAAATTGTTCCGCATTTATGGTATGACAAGGAGGCAAAAGATGCAGCCGAGTTTTACGTTAACATATTCCCGGACTCGAAAATTACAGATGTGACAACCATTCACGACACACCCTCAGGTGACTCCGATATAGTCTCATTTGAGCTATGGGGCCAGAAGTTCGCGGCTATCAGCGCAGGACCTTTTTTCAAGATCAATCCGTCGATCTCTTTTATGGTAAATTTTGATCCATCACGAGATAAAGACGCGAGGGAAAAAATAGATGAAGTTTGGAACAGATTATCCGAAGGCGGCACAGCGTTAATGCCGCTTGATAAGTATCCGTTCAGTGAGAGGTATGGCTGGATTCAGGATAAGTTTGGTTTGACATGGCAGTTAATCCTAACCAATCCAGAAGGTGAAGAGCGGCCTCCATTAATTCCATCACTTTTGTTTGTCAGTGATCAATGCGGTAACGCGGAAGAGGCGATTAATTTTTATTTATCAGTTTTTAAGGACGCGAAGCAGGGACTGATCGCCCGCTATCCTAAAGGAATGGAACCTGACAAAGAAGGAACAGTTATGTTCAGTGAATTCATGCTTGAAGATCAGTGGTTTACCGCAATGGATAGTGCCCACGATCATAAATTCAGTTTTAACGAGGCAATCTCATTTATGGTATACTGCGACACACAAGAAGAGATTGATTACTACTGGGAGAAGCTCTCTAAGGTTCCTGAAGCAGAACAATGCGGCTGGCTGAAAGACCAGTATGGTATATCCTGGCAAATTGTGCCTAGGGAGATGGACGAGATGATGAGCAAAAGTACACCTGATCAACTTGCACGCGTAACGAAAGCATTTCTAAAAATGAAGAAATTTGATCTTGAGGAATTACGGAAAGCATACAAGGGATCATGGGAATAGAGCCCAAATGATATAAAAATAAATGAAGTAGAATTCGGAGTGTTGGTTCGATCCACGAGAACCGTCCCCATGCATCACTTGACTTTGTTAGGGAAAAGTATGGATGAAAAGAATTTCATTTTGGGGGATCTTGCATTGAATTCTAAATTTAAAGCTTTGTTTGAGTCGTTTACTTTACCATGTGGTGTTGAATTGAAAAACCGGATAGTGATGGCACCGATGACTAATTTTTCATCGAACGAGGATGGGACAGTTTCGGATTCCGAAGTTAAATATTATGCAAGGCGGTCTGGCGGTGTAGGAATGGTGGTCACTGCTTGTACATATGTGACTGCAAATGGTAAGGGGTTTAATGGAGAATTTGGCGCTGATTCTGATGAATTAGTCCCCAGTTTACGGCAACTGGCCATAGGTATTAAAGAGCAGGGTGCTAAATCTGTATTGCAAATTTTCCATGGCGGGAGGCAAGTTCCTCCTCAATTAGTGCCAAATGGTGATGTTGTTAGTGCCAGTGCCATTCCGTCTGAAGGGGCAGGGAAGCCTGTTCCTAGAGAACTGCCGGAAGAAGAAATTGAAGCGATTATTAAAGCTTTTGGAGAAACAACTAGAAGGGCCATTGAAGCAGGCTATGATGGTGTTGAAATCCACGGGGCAAATGGCTATCTTATTCAACAATTCTTTTCTCCGCATTCCAATCGCCGGGATGATCGATGGGGCGGCAGCATTGAAAAGAGATTGACCTTTCCACTGGCAATTGTCGATGAAGTGAAAAGGATTGTTGCCGAAAATACAAATGAACCTTTTATTGTGGGCTACCGCTTTTCTCCGGAAGAACCAGAAACACCTGGGATTACGATGGCAGATACTTTGGTGCTAATCGATGCGCTGGCTGACAAGAACCTTGATTACCTCCATGTTTCATTAAATGATTTCTGGTCAAAGCCAAAAAGAGGCGTGGACGATTCCCGGGCACGAATCGAAATTATACAGGAACGCGTTGGAAGTAAGGTACCTGTAATCGGTGTTGGCTCACTTTATTCTGCAGACGATGTCCTCAGGGCAAAGGAGACGGGGATACCACTTATTGCAATGGGTCGGGAATTAATCATTGAACCAGATTGGGTTCAAAAGGTTGCAGAAGGCAAGGAAGATGAAATCGCAACTAAAATTGACAAAGGAAAGCAGCAGGAATTAATGGTTCCTGACCCATTGTGGCAGGCTATCATCCATACTCCGGGCTGGTTTCCGGGAATTGAATAGAAATAGATAAAGTAAAATGATGCATGGGAATGATGCATGGGGACGGTTCTCATGCATCATTTATTTTATGAATGAGGCAAAAGAACCGTCCCCATGCTTCTTCTTAGCCCGGTTTACGCATATAATGAGTGGGAATGGACTCATCATTAAACAGGAGGGGATGATGATGAAATTTACGGTTCAATATATTCCGCTTGATAAAATCAAGCCGGACTTTTCGGCGAAGATGACGGAGCACATGAAGAGGCTGCAAAGATTTATGTGGGATTGCATGTTTGTTCTGGTTGTCAGAAAAAGCAGAACAGATGGCAGTTATATCATTGTCAGCGGCCAGGAGCGATTCGAAAGCCTTAAGAAACATACAAAAAGTATTTACGCGCCGTGTATTGTAGACAAAAGTACTTCCTCTGATATTAAATCGTGGTTTCATCGCTTGCTTAAAAAGCAGCCCCTAGATGATTTTCCTTTCACGCCAAAAAGCTGGTCGATTGTCCGCTCCTTTCTAAAAAAAGAACCTCGTTTCAAGCAACTAACCCGCTCCCAACAAATCAGAGTCCTTATCTTGGCTGTAAAGTACAAAAAAACCGTAGTTTACTCAATGAGAACCATGGTTGATGAAATCTTAAAATGATGCATGGGGACGGTTCTCTTGCCTCAATTTTCTTCAAGTGAGGCATAAGAACCGTCCCCACGCTTCACTTTTCCGCAAGGATTTTCTCAAGTAACGCCCGGCATCCTTCTGTTACAAGCTGGTAGGTTTCTTGGAAATCACCTGTATAGTAAGGATCCGGAACATCTTTTTTGTGTTCAGTTAGGTCGAGAAGACGGATGATTTTTGGATGTTTTGGCTTTCCTGTAATTTCGTAAATGTTTCTTGTGTTGCTTTCATCCATGCCGATGATGTAGTCGAATTTTTCAAAGTCGTCTTTTGTTAATTGACGTCCGACAAGGCCCTCCGAGGAAATGTTATATTTCTTTAAGATTCCCAAGGTTCCTTTATGGGGTGGGGATCCGATATGCCATGAACTTGTTGCAGCGGAATCTACAGTAATTTTGTTAGACAGATTTTCTTTTTTCAGTAAGTCACGAAACACAGCCTCAGCCATCGGTGATCGGCAAATGTTTCCCAGACAGACGAATAAAACGTTAATCATGTTATGAGCTCCTTTGGTTAATCTTTGCAAGTCGTTACCTAATACCGACAATTCTAAGAATATTATATTTTAGGATTATTGAAAAGTAGAAGTTTTCATGTTCCCCGGAACCAGTTCCGCAAAAATATACGTGATAAAAAATGTAGATTGGAACTACAAGTAAATTCTCCTCAAAAATCTAACACAAACCAAGAAACTCCTTAAAACCTGCTTCGTACATTCTCCCGAGTGAGGCATAAGAACCGTCCCCATGCCTCATTTAATAGTCTTATTGAGCCATTCACATTCTTTTTTTCCTCCTTTAATATTAAATAGGAAACTATTAAAATATATGGCCATTTGTGTCATTTTCTGTCACCTCAGTTGTTTTTGGAGGAGGATTCTTGTGAATACTGATCAAGCTTTTGAGTTGTTAAAGAGTGCTGGAGTTCCGGATGAGCTTAGTATTCAGACGGTTAGACGGTGGATGCGGGAGCGAAAAATCAGGTTTGAAGGGAAGCAAAGGCTCTCCAAAACAGAGTACATACTGGAAGATACGGATCAAGCATTTGACCTATTAAAGGATGCAGGTGTTGCTGCAAATATCGGTATTCAACTAGTCAAACGCTGGTATAATGAAGGGAAGATTCATAGACTAGGGAATGTGGACCAAATCAAGGATTACATATCTACCCAGCCCAAATTGCCAGCTTTTGAAGACAAGCCTTCCGATTTGACGATTCGTGAGCTAAAAGTAAAACTTAAAGCACAGGATGAGCAAATCAAAGGGATACAGGATCTTCATCAAACGTCTTTAAAAGCGATGATCCAGCAACGGGACAAGCTGAATAAAGAAATAGCCAGCCTTCAGCACGAAAAATCGGAATTGCAAATGGAGACTAGAAAAGTGTTAAAGGAAAATATTGACCTTCGTAAGGAATTGTTAAGACTAAAAGAAGAGCTCGCGAAACAAGGTAAAGGAGAGGATGAAAAGGTTCAATCCCAATCCGGCCCACCATCTAATCCGCAAGATTATCGTCGAAAACTGGGGCTATCCAAAACAGCAGGTCCAAAAGAAGTCATGGTCGGTTTTAAAAAATTATTAATAGAAACGCATCCAGACCATGGCGGCAGCGCTAAGGCCTTCCATTACGTGAAAACAGACTATGATCAATTTAAAAGCAGAATGAAAGGAAACTAAAACTTGGAGAATAACCCGTTACTTTAAAAAGCGGGTTATTTTTTGATGACTATCTTTAGTAGATATTCCGCGAAAGCGCTTGCAATTTCTTCGTCGGTTTTTGAACCGTCTTGGACATACCATTGCTGTATCCAATTTAGCGCTCCAAGAATGATCAGCCGTACCATTTTAACATCCACTAGAGGGTCGAATACCTTTTGGGCAATGCCTTCATTTATTATACTATCAAAATATTTTGAATAATTTCTCCTAAGCTCTAAAACGTCGTTCAACTTTTCATTAGAGAAATTTTGGTTTGGTTTATCCATAATCATAAACATTGATTTCTCACTTGTAACGAGCAAAATATGGGCACGAATCGCGTTTTGTAATTTCTCGATAGGATTCGAGTCACTAGTTATGACTTTCTCAATTCTTTTCAAACTCATTTCCATAATCATTTGGTGGCAATGATACAGAAGGTCATCCTTATTTTTAAAATAATTGTACATTGAACCTTTTGTTAAGAGAAGTTTTGCCGCAATTTCTTCCATTGTTGCCCCATGGTAACCTTTCTCAGCAAGAACAGAAGCGGCAGATCGCAAGATTTCCTGTTTCCTCTTGGCAATTTTTTGTGCTCTAAGAGAAGCCATGTAAAACCTCCTTTTAATTCTTATTACTTATCTTTTTGAAGTTTTATAGTAAACCTATCAGTTATTTTGATGTTTTTTTAAATATATGTTAAATTTTCTGAAAAATCAACCTGAAATTTAAAAATGTAGGAAAAAGTGTTAAATTGTCTTATGTTATGAATAGTTTTTCATAGGTTTAAAATTATCCTATGAAAAATATTAAATTTATATATTGATTTTTCTGAATCTTTGAAATAAAATAAAAAAGTAAACAATTGGTCAAAAAGTAAATAGTAATTCAGTTGAGATTGGAGTGAAAACATGCTGGAGTATGTCAGAGCAAAACAGTTATTGGTCGATGAAATGCTCAACCGATCAGCTCGCAGGTTTCCAAATAAAACCGCTATCGTAGATGATAACAGAAGGATTACGTATGTTACTCTGCTAAAACGCGTCAATCAAGTAGCAGGCTGGTTTCAGTCAAAAGGAATTAACAAGGGAGACAAAGTAGCGCTTTTGTTGTACAACTCCATCGAAATCACTGAATGCTTATTAGCTTTAGGCAAAATTGGTGCAGTTGCTGTTCCTGTTAATTTCCGGCTTCAGCAGCTTGAATTTGAATATATCCTCCAAAACTCCGATACGAAAATGCTGATTGCACACCAAGACTTTGTTGAAATCATTGGAAAAATGAGAGTCAACCTCCCGTTGTTAGAAGAAGTAATAATTGTTGATCAGCAAGAAGGTAAACACCATTCCTATTTTTCATATGATGACATTTTTGAAACCGCTTTTATTCCTAGTTTGGAAGATTTGAAAGACGATGACGACTTTCTTTTTGTATATACCTCAGGAACAACAGGAAAGCCAAAAGGTGCTGTCCTCACTCACAAAAATGTCTTTATGAATTCCGTCAATATGTGCCTTGAGTGCAGTTTAACAAAGGACGAAGTACAAGTCATTTCAACCCCCTTGTTTCATATAGGCGGCATATCTGCCTTGACAATGCTATTGCTAGTTGGTGGAACGACCATTCTTCTACGTAAATTTAACCCCGAACATCTATTGCAAATCTTTGAAAAAGAAAAAGTAACATATTCTTTTATGGTGCCATCGATGTGGAACATACTCCTAGAACTTCCTTCATTCAAAAATTACAATGTCACAAGCATTCAAAAAATATGCTGCGGTGCTGCCACAACACCTCTTGAGCTGAAGAAAAAACTATTGAAGCATTTTCCAAACGCGGGTGTCTTCGATACATTTGGGCATACAGAAATGGCAGCGAGCACATCCACTTTAAAAGCAAGCGATTCGATTCAGAAAACCGGCTCTGTTGGCCTTCCATATTCCAATGTAGAAGTAAGAGTAGTAGATGAAAACATGAATGACTGCGCTCATGGTGAGGTAGGTGAGATTGTATACCGCGGACCAACCACGATGAAAGAGTATTATAAGAACCCTGAGGCTACCGAGGAAGCGGTAAAAGGCGGCTGGCTCCATAGCGGGGATTTGGTAAAGCTGGATGATGAAGGATATATCACCGTTGTTGATCGGAAGAAAGATATGATCATCAGCGGCGGCGAAAATATCTATCCAAAGGAAATTGAAGAGGTGTTATATACTCATCCCGATATTCTTGAGGCGGCTGTGGTGGGAATCCCGGATGAAAAATGGGGTGAAACCGTAAAGGCGTACATAGTCCTGCGGAATGGGAAAAGCATTACAGAGCAGCAGGTGATTGACTATTGCACGGATAAGATGGCCCGCTATAAAAAGCCGCATTATGTTGAATTTTTAGAGGAACTGCCGAGAAATGGCTCGGGGAAAATTCTCAAAACAAAGCTGAGAGATTATAACTTAAAAGTGTAAGAGAGTGGAGTGGATGGGGACATGGATCAAGTCAATTCCCCACTGAAGGGCAGTAATTTGCATGAGAGATTGAAAGAGTAAAGGAGGAACATATGAAAACCATTATTTTAAGAGACCTTGGCGGACCGGAGCAATATCGAATCGAAGATGTTGACATTCCCAGTCCTAGTGAGAATGAGGTTTTAGTCCGTGTTAGGGCAGCGGCTTTTAATCGCCGTGACATATTTATTCGAAAAGGCGAATATCCGGGAATACGTCTTCCATCTATTCCAGGTGCGGATGGGGCGGGTGAAATTGCTGCGGTCGGCAAAGGGGTGAAAGACCTTGCGATCGGAAATAAGGTGGTCATCAATCCGGCATTAAATTGGGGTAATGATGAAAGAATCTATACAAAGAACTTATCGATTGTGGGAGTCCCTACAGATGGCACTTTTGCTGAGTATATCAAGGTTCCAAGGGAAAATGTTTATCCTAAACCTGAATATCTCTCGTGGGAAGAAGCTGCAGCCTTGCCATTAGGAGGGCTTACTGCGTATCGTGCATTGTTTACTAAAGGCAAGGTACAAAAGGGTGAAGCTGTTTTAATTCCGGGTATTGGAGGTGGTGTCGCGACATTCCTGCTGCAGATGGCATCTGCCTTGGGTGCCAAGGTGTTTGTTACCTCCAGCAGTGAAGACAAAATCCAAAAAGCAATTACTTTAGGAGCAACCGGGGGAGTCAATTACAGAGACCCAAATTGGGATAAGCAATTAAGAAAATGGCTGCCGGAGGGCGCTGATCTGATCATTGACAGCGTGGGCGGTGAAAATTTTGCAAAGCTGTTAAATATAGCAAAGCACGGTAGCCGGATTGTTACCTTTGGGGCCACTGCCGGACCTGTTCCACAGCTTGTAATGCCAAAATTATTCTTAAAACAAATCGATATTTTGGGGACCACAATGGGTTCACCAACTGAATTTAAGAAGATGCTTTCCTTCTATGATGAACACAAAATAAAGCCGGTCATTGACTCTGTTTATTCCTTTGCGGATATTCAGGAAGCGCAAACCCGAATGGAAAAAGGGTTAAACTTCGGCAAAGTTGTGGTTACAATACAAAAGCAAGAATCGTAAACGATGGAGGTAAAAACAGATGGCAAGGGCATTCCTCAAGGAAGAGCACGAAATATTTAGACGTTCCCTAAGGAAGTTTTTAGAAAAGCAAGCCATTCCTTTCTATGAACAATGGGAACATGAGAAGTTGGTTCCACGGCCCTTCTGGAAGAAGATGGGGGAAAATGGCTTCCTCGCTCCATGGGTTGATGAAAAATATGGCGGTGTGAATGCTGACTTTGGATATTCCGTTGTCATAAACGAAGAACTAGAAAAGGTTGGAAGCGGCTTGGTTGGCATCAATAACCATAATGATATTGTCGTTCCTTATATTAATAGTTTTGGTAACGAAGAACAAAAGGAAAAGTGGCTTCCGGGCTGTTTATCAGGGGATTTCATAACCGCTATTGCGATGACCGAACCAGGCTCAGGCTCTGATCTTGCGGGTATCAAAACTACGGCTAGAAGAGAAGGAGATTACTATATTGTAAACGGTGCCAAAACGTTTATTACCAGCGGAATCCATGCTGATCTAGTCGTTCTTGTATGCAAGACAGATCCGAAAGCGGATCCTGCGTACAAAGGTGTCAGCCTGTTGGTAGTTGAGGCAGAAACCCCAGGTTTTATTAAAGCCAAGCAGCTTAGTAAAGTAGGGCAGCATTGTTCGGATACGGCTGAGCTCGTTTTTGAGGATGCAAAAATACCTGTGGCCAATCTATTGGGAGAGGAAGGGAAAGGTTTCTATTATTTAATGGAAAAGCTGCAGCAGGAAAGGCTCCTCGTAGCAGTTGGGGCTGTGGCTGTTGCGGAACGAATGTTCGAAATAACGAAGGAATACGTCAAACAAAGGACAGCATTCGGAAAATCTATCAGCCAATTCCAAAATACCCAATTCAAAATGGCGGAAATGGCGACGGAAATCCAGATTGCCCGTGTGTTTGTCGATGACCTAGTGGCCAACCATATCGAGAAGAAGGAGGTTGTCACACAAGTGTCGATGGCGAAGTGGTGGGTCACTGATCTGGCCAAAAGAATCGCTACCCAGTGCATGCAGCTTCATGGTGGCTATGGATATATGGAAGAATACGAGATTGCCAGAAGATTCCGTGACATCCAGGCCACCTCCATATATGCAGGAACCAACGAGATTATGAAAAGCATCATTGCGAAAAGGCTTGAATTGTAAGCAACGCAAAAAATAACTGAAAATTCTATTTTTCTCGAGGAGTATAGGTCTATACCAATCCAATTTTAACCCTAGGAGGGCGTGTTGTTTATGAAAAAAGTAAAGTTGGGCCTAATTATTTTCGTACTTTCCGTTTTTGCTGCTTTGGCAGGGTGCAGTAAAGGATCAGAAGAGACTTCCGGAAAATCGGGCGGTTCTGAAGGAACTGTAGAAATTGGTGTTGTGCTGGCTACCTCCGGACCAATTGCGCAAACCGGAACGTGGGTATTGGACGGACATAAAGCAGCTGAGAAAGAAATCAATGACAACGGCGGTTTTAAGGTTGGCGACAAAACCTATAAAGTGAAAATCGTTCAATATGACTCCGAGGGAAGAGCTGAATCGGCAACAGCTGCAACAGAAAAATTGATTAATCAGGACAAAGTGCCTGTCATTCTTGGAACCTCGATTAGTTCCGAGACAGCCGCCATGATTCCAATTGCCCAACGTGCTAAGACACCTCTTATCACTTTTGTTGCCGCTAGTGATATCTTAACAGCCCAGGGAGCCAGCTTCTTCTCACAAGCAGCACCGGCAAACAAAAACTATGTGGAAGCCGGTACAAAAACGATGAAAGACATGGGAATGAAAAATATTGCTTTTATCTATGTTGATGATGCCTGGGGTCAATCATATGGAAAGCTATACCCACCTGCAATGGAAGAAAAAGGTCTTAAAATTGTTGCAACGGAAAAGTTTGCGCCGGAACAAAAAGAATTTATGACCATGTTAAATAAAGTCAAAGCAAAAAATCCTGACGGTGTTGTGCTAGCTGCCGAAACCGAATTAGCAGTTCCGTTATTAAAGCAACTGCATGAAGTAATGCCTGATGTGAAAATCATGGAGTCAGGCGGAAGTATTCCGGAAGAATTGATTAAATTGGCTCCAGATGCCGTAGACGGCTTGGTTACCTTAAGCCGTGCCGGCGCGATAACACCTGAAATCACAAAATTCCAAGAGCTATTTGCTAAATCCAATAGTTACAAAGCAAACTCCTTCAACTATTCGGGTTATGATGGCATCCACTTTATTGTCGATGCGATGCAGAGAGCGGGTACTGTGTCAGATAAGGAAAAAATTAACAAAGCAATCCGTGATGCAAAGTATAAGGGACTTATTGGAACATACAGCTTCAATGAAAAGGGTGAAAACAGCCTAGTAGGAAACCGAGCTATCATCAAAGACGGTAAAGTGATTTACCAAACAGTCAACGAACCGCTACCGAAATAATTATATAGGGGGCAGAGATCATGGTCTCTGCCTCTATTTCTAAAAGGGGGGTAATCATGGGAGATCAAATAATTCAATCTATATTGGATGGACTAGTGAGTGGCAGCATTTATGGATTAATGGCGATTGGTTTTACCCTTGTATTTGGCATTATGCATGTTATTAACCTTGCACATGGCGAATTGTATATGCTGGGTGCTTTTACTACGTTTATTATGGTTGGTGTCTATCAGATTAACTTCTTTGTAGCGATTCTTGCGGCCATGTTGATTGTCGGCGGTCTTGGGTTTTTGATTGAGCGCTATATTTTCCGGCCGCTCAGAAATACGGCTATGTTAAATACCTTATTAGCTTCCATTGGGTTATCCATCTTTATTAGCAATCTAGTTTTGAAGATTGCAGGGACAGGAATGAGAAGCATCCCGACGCCTTTCTCTGATAAGAGTTTTACATTCATCGGTGCTTCTATTTCCACCCATCGTTTAATGGTGTTGTTGCTGACGGCATTATTAGTGGCGGTTCTATTTTGGGTCATTAAATTTACGAAGTTTGGAAGGTCACTAAGGGCAACATCACAGGATCAGGATGCATCGGCCCTGATGGGGGTCAACATAAACCTTACATACGGCCTGGTGTTTGCGATTAGTGCCGGTATGGCGGCGATGGCGGGCGGATTAATTGGTTCTCTTTATGTCGTTGACCCGACGATGGGGTTAGGGCCTGGCTTGAAAGCTTTTATTATTGTCATTCTTGGCGGTATGGGGAGTGTCGTGGGGGCGATTGTCGGTGCCTTCGTTATGGGGTACGCCGAAACGTTTACCTCTTTATTCTGGGCTGCTTCCTACCAAGATTTAGTTGGATATATTCTGTTAATTTTGGTTCTTTTACTAAAACCTAATGGCTTGTTTGGGGGGGCGAAGAGATGATCAATAATCGAATGAAGATGGGAACGATTATCGCGGTCTTGGTTGTTCTCTCCGTCTTGCCGTTCCTATTAGACTCGTATTTAATCCATATTCTCAATCAAATTGGTATTTGGGTCATCTTAACTGCCAGCCTTAACCTGATGGTCGGGTATACCGGACAGCTCTCGTTTGCCCATGTTGGTTTGTTTGCAGTTGGCGCTTACACAAGTGCCATCTTGACAACTTCAGCAGGCTTTTCGTTTTGGGCTTCCTTCCCCATTGCAGCAATCGTTGCGGGGGTGTTGGGGTTTATAATTGGGCTTCCGGTACTGCGCTTTAAAACCCACTTTTTTGCCATCGTTACCTTGGGCTTTGGCGAGATTATCCGCTTAACCATCTATAATTGGCGGGATTTAACCGGCGGACCAAATGGTATTTATAACATTCCGTTTCCAACTAATATTCTCGGGCTTGATTTTGCCCTGCGTGAACACTTTTATTACTTAATATTAATCAGTGCGGTTTTGGTAGTTTTGTTTGTGAAGCTGTTAATTGGCTCGAGAACGGGTAAAGCCATGATCGCCATCCGCGAAAATGAAAACTTTGCGTTGTTTGTCGGGATTAATACTTGGAAAGTGAAGATTTTTGCTTTTACGTTAAGTGCCGCGCTCGCTGGATTTGCGGGCAGTCTTTATGCATCCTATAACTCCTATATATCCCCGTATTCCTTTACCGTTTCAGAGTCTGTCAGTATACTTCTGATGGTCATTATCGGGGGGATGGGAACCATCATCGGACCGATTTTAGGCACAACCTTCCTTATCTTTCTGCCTGAGCTGTTACGTAGTGTATCGGAATGGCGGATGGTAATTTACGGAGGATTGCTTGTTTTAACGATTATGTTTATGCGTGACGGTATTCTTGGTCTCCTTAAGAGTTTATTCCGGAAAAAGAAACACCATAGCGAAAAAAATCTTCTGTCGACAGGAAAGGAGGAGGCAGCCATTGCTGGAAGTGAAAGGAATTAGCCGATTTTTTAAAGGGTTAGTGGCACTTGACAATGTTTCGTTTACGGTTGAGCAAGGGGAAATTTTGGGGATTATCGGTCCAAACGGGGCCGGAAAGAGTACGCTTTTTAACTGTATCACCTGCTTTTTCCCGCCTTCACAAGGAGAAGTCTATTTTGAAGGAAAGAAGATAACAGGCTTAAATCCTTTTCAAATTACTGAATTGGGCTTAACAAGAACCTTTCAGCATACGCAGGTTTTTCCAAAATTGTCCGTCTATGAAAATATCACAACTGGACAGTACGTTATGAAGAGAAAAGACCCATCAAGAACGAAGCGCCAGCTGGAACAAAAGGCATTCGAGATTATGGAGTTCGTCGGTGTCAGCGAATATAAAGATACCACTGCTGAAAACTTGAGTCTGGGCTATCAAACCAGGCTCGCCATTGGTATTGCATTGGCAACAGAACCAAAGCTGTTTCTCCTCGATGAACCTGCTGCCGGGATGAATCCGGAGGAAACGAAGCAATTGGTGCATTTACTGAGAGAAATCCGGACCAAATTAGGTGTGACCATTATTTTGATTGAACACGATATGAAAGCCGTCATGGGCTTGTGCGACAAAATCGTCGTATTGGAGTACGGCAAGAAAATTGCAGAAGGAACACCACAGGAAATCCAGGAGAATCCTCGTGTGATTGAAGCCTATTTAGGGAGTGAGGCACTTGCTTAAAATCGAGAATCTTCAAGTCCATTATGATAAAGTACAGGTCATCCATGATGTCTCGCTGGAGGTCAATGAGGGCGAAATCGTGACCCTCATTGGCTCAAATGGTGCGGGGAAGACCACGTTATTACGAACCATTTCCGGTATTAAAAGGGCTTCTGGAGGGTCGATTACTTTTATGGGAGAGCCGATCCATCAGATGACCTCCCATAAAATTGTGGAGATGGGAATTGGGCATGTTCCGGAAGGACGGCATGTTTTCCCTGACATGTCTGTCTATGAAAACCTGCAGATGGGTGCCTTCCGCCGCAAGGATTCACAGGCTGCTATCAAAAAGGATTTAGAACACATTTTTGACCTATTTCCCCGGCTGAAGGAACGAAGCCAGCAAATGGCGGGAACGATGAGCGGCGGGGAACAGCAAATGCTGGCAATAGGCAGGGCGATTATGGCAAAGCCTAAGTTGTTTTTGTTTGATGAACCATCGTTAGGCATAGCCCCCATCATTGTTGCCGAAATTTTCAAGATGATTAAAAGGATGAACGAAGAAGGCTCCACCATCCTATTAGTGGAACAAAATGCCAATGCCGCATTAAAGATTTCAGACCGTGCCTACATCCTCGAAACAGGTAAGATTGGTCTCGAAGGACAATCAGCCGATTTATTAAATGATGATCGTGTCAGAAAAATTTATCTTGGATTTTAATATGAAATGGAGGTGCAGGTTGTGGCTTATGAAACGATTATATATAAAGAATCGCCTGGAGAAGGAATTGCTTGGGTGACCATGAACCGTCCGCAAAAACGAAATGCCATTAATAAAAAGATGATTCTGGAGATGGGGGACGCCTTCCGCCGTGCCGAGAATAATGATGACATTCGCGTGATTATCTTTAATGGCGAAGGTCCTTGTTTTTCTGCCGGACATGATTTATCAGTCGAAGAACAATATCCGAGTACTTCCGAAGAACGGATTATATGGGAGAGAAAATATTACTTTGATGAAATTATGTATTTGCGGAATATTCGCAAGCCCTTAATCTCTCAAGTTCATAGTTACTGTATCGCAGCGGGCTTGGTACTGGCATTAATGGCTGACATTGTCATAGCTTCCGAGGATGCCGTGTTTAATGACCCGGTTGTCAGAATGGGTGCCAATAGTCAAGAAGTGATGATCTTGCCATGGGTTGTTGGCGAGAAAAAAGCAAAAGAACTTTTGTTTACTGGTGATAGTTTAACTGCTCCTGAAGCGTTCCGTCTTGGGATGATCAATCAAGTGGTTCCTAGAGAGGAGCTGGATTCAGCAGTCTATGAAATGGCCAAAAAAGTGGCCCTCATGCCGTCAATGGCGGTTTCACTCGTCAAAGAGTCGATTAACAATACCCTTGATAATATGGGCTACACCAATTCCATGAAAATGCACTTTGCCTCCCATTTGTTAAGCCACTCTACTGAAGAGGCGAGAAACGGGATGGGAAACCATAAACGCGGTGATTTAAGAAAATATTTCGATGAACGAAATAAATCTTTTAAATCGTCCATATGAATTCAACAAAAGTATATGCTCGCGCCATTCCTGCTGTCTTCTTTTGTAAAAAAACTGATTAGCAAATTTTATTTTTAAGGTGGTAAATCTAGATGAACAGTACGATGAAGGCTGCTGTCTATTACGGCCCGCGCGATTTACGTGTCGAAAATGTACCCCTACCGGAAATTGGTCCAAACGATATCCTGCTAAAGGTGAAATATTGTGGAATTTGCGGCTCAGATGTCCATAGCTACGGCACTGGATTATATATCAACAAAGGGCAGATTATGGGCCATGAATTTTCCGGTGAGGTCGTAAAGGTCGGGAAAAATGTCCATGGAATCCAGGTGAGAGAACGAGGAACAGGTTTTTATGCCGGTGTGTGCGGCACCTGCTATTGGTGTAAAAACCATCAATACACCCTATGTCCCGATTTGTTTAAAAACTCTACTGGTTATGGTCAGCAAGGTGCTTTTGCCGAATATGTCAGAATACCAAACGCCATTGCCGGGATAAGTTTCCATCACCTCCCTGATGAAATTGACGATATAACCGCCGCCACGATAGAACCGGTTTCTGTCTCGGCCTACACAGTGGAGCTTTGCCAGCCAAAAGCTGGCGATCAAGTGGTTGTGATGGGCGCTGGCTTAATCGGAAACACAGTCATGCAGGTGCTCAAAGCATCTTCCGTTGAAAAAGCCATTGTCACGGAGGTTTCCGAGCTTCGCCTGCAGGCTGCCATCCAGTCCGGGGCTGATCTGGTTATCAATGCAGCCAAGGAAAATGTTATCGAGAGGCTCAAAGACATAACCGGCGTTGGCCCCTACCATTTTAATGAAGGAGCAATGGCGGATATCGTTGTCGATGCAGCCGGTGCCCCGTCTGCTGTGGAACAATCGTTTGATATTGTCCGAAGCGGCGGCACGATTGCCTTTGTCGGCCTACCTGAGAAAAAAGCGCAAATCGATACAACCAAGATCGTTCATAAAATGCCAAGGATTATTGGGGCGCTAGGCGGGAATTTCCTATCATCGATTTCGTTATTAAAGGAAGGGAAAGTTAAGACCCGCCATTTAATTAGCCATACTTTCCCCATTCAGCATGCCAAAGAAGCATTTGAGACCCAAATGGACCCGTATCAATCCGTGAAGGTCATGATTGAATTCTAATTTTCAAAAAAGGAGCAGAATATGAGATTAAAAGATAAGGTAGCTATTATAACAGGTGCAGGTAGCGGTCAAGGGAAAGCAGCAGCGAAATTATTCGCAGCAGAAGGTGCCAAGGTGATTATTGCTGAGTGGAATGAACAGAACGGAAAAAGTGTGGAGGATGAAATCAATTTTGAAGGGCAAGAGTCATTATTTTTTCAAACAGATGTATCCAACGAGGATAACATCATCGCTCTTGTCGAGGAAGTCATGGACCGTTATGGCCGAATCGATATCGTCTTTAATAATGCAGGGGTAGGATTTTCTTCCCGTTCAAAATATAAAATGGCATCGCTGATTGAAACACCGCAAAGAGATTGGAATGATATTCTCTCCATCAATTTGAACGGTGTTTATTTGTTGTCTAAGCATGTTCTGCCCATTATGCAGAAGCAAAACTATGGAAGTATTATCAACAATTCCTCATTAAATGGGATTGTCGGCGTGCCGGGTGCTGATGCCTATTCCGCCGCAAAAGGCGGTGTCGTGGCACTTACACGTGTGATGGCTGTTGATTATGGTAAATACAATATCCGCGTCAATTGTATTTGTCCGGGAGCGATTGACACGCCGATGATCGCGGATGTGTTGAAAAATGAGGCATTTTCAAAGGCATTTACAAGCAATCCGCTTCGAAGAGTAGGGAAACCGGAAGAGATAGCCTACGCCGCTCTATTTCTGGCCTCCGATGAATCCAGCTATATTACCGGACTGATTATGCCAGTCGATGGCGGCATCGCGGCACAGTAAATAAGTATTTACCGTAGGTTTACTACGTTAAATTATAAAAATCAAAGGAGTGAGTACTTTGGCTGAAATCTATCAAAAGGAAATTAAGCTCAGTGAATACCGGAAAGAGGATTTAATTAAGTTTTACAGAGAAATGGTGAAAATCAGGAAATTTGATGAACATCTGATTCGTTTAATGCATGAAGGGAAAGTGTCCGGGTTCTATCATTCCGGTATCGGTTCAGAAAGTGTCTCAGTGGGTTCTATCACTGATATCCTCCGTGATGAAGATTATATCTTCTACAATCACCGGGGCTGCAACCAAAAAATTGCTAAAGGCGTACCTCTCTCTAAAATTTACGGGGACTTCTTGGGGACGGTAGAGGGAACCACTAGAGGATTGGGCGCAGGGATTGTACATAGCGCCGATCCTTCTAGGGGCGTGTTGGGCCAATGTGGAACGATTGGTTCTCAGTTTAATATTGTTGTTGGAACAGCCTATTCCGCTAAATTAAGAGGCACTGACCAGGTTTCGGTTTGCTATTTTGGTGATGGAGCAGCATCTCGTGAACCATTGCACGGTTCCCTTAACTGGGCAGGGCTGTATAAGCTTCCAGTCGTCTATATCTGCGAGAATAACGGCTATGCTATTTCTTCTACTTTTGAAGAAACACATTCAGTCAGGGAGCATTTAGCAGATTGGGCTTGGGGTTATGGAATACCAAGCTACGTAGTCGATGGCAACGATGTTCTATTAATGCAGGAAGTGGTGAAGGAAGCGGTTGAAAGAGCCAAACGCGGTGAAGGTCCTACTTTCATTGAGGCCCAAACCTTCCGCCACCGGGGCCACTTCGAAGGCGATGCCTATGATTATGTTGACAAGGCAGTCTTAAATGACTGGAAAGAAAACCGTGATCCGATTAAGAACTTAAAGAAAAAATTGCTGGAAAATCAATATTGTACAGAGAACGATTTATTGATTGTTGATGAACAGGTGGAATATGAAATTCTTACCGCTATTAAAGTAGCAGAAGAAGCGCCGCTGCCGGAACCAAATCGAATTTTTGAAGGCCTATATGCTTAAGGAGGGATAACGATGGGTACAGTTGTAAAAGTAAAAACAATTACCATGCGCGAAGCGATTATTGAAGCCTTAGTAGAGGAAATGGAGCGCGATCCAAGTACCGTTTTATTTGGAGAAGATGTTGGTAAATTTGGCGGGATTAATGCCATAACGAAGGGTTTGTACGAAAAATTCGGCGGCCAGCGCGTGTTTGACACACCTATCGCGGAAACTACGATTGTAGGTGCGGCCTTGGGGATGGCCATAACGGGGCTGCGGCCAATACCTGAATTACAGTTCGGTGACTTTGTCGGAATAGCTTTCGATGAAGTGTTTAATAAACTTGGTAAATGGCGCTATATGCATGGCGGTCAGATGGAAGTGCCTGTCACATTAAGGTTACCGGTTGGGATTGCCGGAGGTGCCGGTCCGGAACATTCGCAAAGCCCGCAGGCATTGTTTATGCACGCTCCTGGCATTCACATTGCGATTCCATCCACTCCGGCAGATGCCAAGGGCTTATTAAAAACCGCAATTCGTGACAATAATGCGGTACTTTTCTTCGAACATAAGCTTCTTTATGGAATGAAAGGAGAAGTTCCTGAGGAGGAATACTTAATTCCACTCGGAAAGGCTGATGTAAAACGTGAGGGAACGGATGTAACGATTATTGCTACCGCCCTGCAGGTACACACAGCCTTGAATGCCGCGAATACCTTGGCGAAAGACGGAATTGAGGCGGAAGTGGTTGACCCGCGAACACTTGCGCCATTAGACATGGATACGATTCTAGCGTCTGTACGGAAAACAGGAAGAGTGCTGATTGTCCATGAAGAACCAAAAACAGGCGGCTGCGGTGCCGAAATTGCTGCACAAATTGCGGAAGAGGCCTTGTTCGATCTTCATGCTCCGATCAAGCGAATTGGCAGCCCGGATGTTCCGATAGCCCAAAGTATCTATTTGGAGCAATTCTACCGACCTAGCGAAAATCAAATTATTGAAGTGGTTAAAGAATTGCTAGAATACTAGTCGATGTCGCCGAATACATCTATTCGGGATGTATTCGGCGATTCTTACATACTATTAAAAGGAGGTAATGTGGATGAATGAAGTTAAAATGCCCCGTCTCGGTGTCACGATGCAGGCTGGAACGGTAGCAAATTGGTTATTGGAAGAAGGTGATTTTGTCGAGAAAGGTGATTACCTTTTTGAAATGGAAACAGAAAAAGCCACAGTGGAAATTGAAGCCATGAATTCAGGCGTCCTGCGTAAGATTATCATTCCAGAGGGACAAGAGGTGCCTGTTAATACGGTTATCGCCATTCTTGCCGAAGAAGATGAAGAGATTAACCTTTCCCGATATTTGGAAGAAAAATCTGCGGAAGAAGCAACAGTGCAGGTTGCTGCAGCAGTTGAGGCAGTGGCTGAGAAACAAGAAGCAGCAGGGAAGGTAGGCGGAGGCGGCAAAGCCGCACCGAAAGCACGACAGCTTGCCAAACAGTTAGGGATTGACCTTGCTACGGTGATTGGAACTGGAAAAGATGGTCTCATTACTGAAAAGGATGTCCAAAATGCTGCTGCCGTTACGGAAACAACTGCTGTACTCAGAATCAAAGAAACGATTCCTTTGAACCATGTGAAAATATCTATGTCTGAAAACATGTTAAACAGCTGGAGAAACATCCCACAATTTACCCAAATCGTCAGTGTCAATATGGCCCAAGTAGTAAAGGCGAAGAAGGAATTAGGGGGTGTTTCGATTAACGATGTAATTGTAAAGGCTGTTGCGAATGTGGTACGAGAGTATTCCATCGTAAATAGTAGATTAGAGGGAAATAAAATTGTTGTGTTTGATGATGTGAACATTTCCGTTGCCGTCAACAGTGGGCAAGGATTAGTGGTGCCGGTAGTGAAAAATGCTGACAGCAAATCAGTATCAGAAATCTCGAAAGAAATTAAAGCCCTATCTGAAAAAGCCAATAATAATCAGTTAACATTTGATGATTATGCAAACGGAACGATTACCGTTTCGAATTTGGGCAGCCTTGGTATCGAAACAGGTACACCGATTATCAATGCTCCACAATCAACGATTATCTTTGCTGGCAGCATCCAAAAAACCCCTGTCGTAAATGAGTTTGACGAAATTGTGGTAGCCCCGATGATGAAGCTGTCGATTGCTTATGATCATCGGTTTATTGATGGTGTAACTGCTGCCGGATTTACCAATGCCGTGAAGGATGCTCTTGAAAATCTGTCCGTTCATAGCCTGGCATAAGAGAGCCTGTTTGGTTCTTTTTGGCCTTCCCATTTATTTTTTAAAAGGAGTGATCCATCGTGTTTCATTTCACAGAAAGCGAAGAACAACGAAGAATGCTCGATAAGGCTACGGAAATTATGGATAAATATGTATTTCCCAATGAGAAGTACATGGTTCCCCATCGTGGGCTGCCGGATGAAATTTTAAAGCCCTTGCAGCAAATAGTGAAAGATAACGGATTATGGGCCGCCCACTTACCGAAGGAATACGGCGGAATGGGAATGGGGTTCGTCTCTTTAGGTTTGCTTTCTGAGGTGATTGGCCAAAGTCCAATTGGACCGTATAGCTTTGGTTCGATGGCCCCAGATGCAGGTAACGGTGAGATTCTAGTTCATGCGGCAACAGAAGAACAAAAGGAAAAATATTTAAGGCCACTCGCAAACTACGAGATCCGCTCCTGCTTTGCCATGACAGAGCCGGAAGTTTCTGGTTCTGACCCGAGAACATTACAAGGCACGGCTGTAAAAGATGGTGATGAGTGGGTCATAAACGCCCATAAATGGTACACAACAGGAGCAGAGGGGGCGGCTTTTGCCATTGCTATGGTGGTGACGGATCCTGCTGCAGACCCATACAACAGAACAAGTTTGTTCATTGTCGATACCGATAATCCGGGCTTTGAAATTGTTCGCGAGGTTCCTGTTTTAGGTGACCATTATGTCGGGGGACACTGTGAAGTCCGTTTTTCAAACTGCCGAATTCCGGAGAAAAACATGCTCGGGAGACGCGGCGAAGGCTTTAAGCTGGCCCAGCTGCGCTTAGGTCCCGGCCGGATTACCCATGCCATGCGCTGGATAGGGGTTGCCCGCCGCTCACTAAATGAAATGATCGCCTATTCCTTAACGAAAAAAGACGGTAATAAGACACTCGCAGACTCGCAAATTATCCAAAATTACATCGCTGATTCAGAAGCAGAAATACAAGCCTCAAGACTCCTAACATTGCATGCAGCCTGGAAAATGGACCAGGGCGATGAAGCCCGCAAAGAAGTATCCCTCATCAAGTTTTACGGAGCCCAAGTACTGAACAATGTGATTGACCGTGCCATTCAAACTCTTGGAATGTACGGTTTAACCCCTAATACACCGCTCGAAGGCCTGTACCGTGAAGCAAGGGCAGCCCGCATTTATGATGGGGCCGACGAGGTCCACCGAATGGTCGTAGCGAGACACGTATTAAAAGAGTATCAAGCAAAGGAGAGGTTGAATGAGCCAGCAGCAGTTCCAAAATAAAGTAACTGAAGTGAATTGGTCAAAGGTTGAAGAGTATCTTAAGCAGGAAATCCCTGTACTAAGTGACGAACCCATTCAGGTCAAAGCGTTTTCTGCTGGGTACTCCAACTTAACTTACTTTATCAAAATAGGGGATTGGCAGGCAGTATTAAGAAGACCACCGTTTGGCGCCATTCCTCCTAAAGCTCATGATATGAAAAGAGAATTTATCATCCTTCAGAAACTAAATCGCGTTTTTCCATTAGCACCTAAACCCTTTCTTTATTGTGAGGATTCAAGGATTATGGAGCGGCACTTTTATGTGATGGAGAAAAAAGAAGGTGTCGTGATTGATGATTCAATACCTGATGAGTTTCAAACCCGAGGAAATACCTGCTTACTAGTTTCTAATGCCGTTGTGGATACCCTGGCACAGTTGCATGCCGTAGATTATGAAGCAGCTGATCTGCAAGATTTCGGATATCCGGATGGGTACTTAAGCCGGCAGGTGCATGGCTGGATTAAACGATTTCATAACTCGAAAACAGATGATATTCCTTCCGTTGAAAAATTAGAGAAGTGGTTAATTGACAATATCCCATCTTCACCCGCACCATCTATCGTTCATAATGATTTTAAATTAAATAATATGATGTTTTCAGCCAGCAACCCAGGAGAAGTCGTCGGCGTCTTTGATTGGGAATTAAGTACAATAGGTGATCCATTAACAGATCTAGCCTCCGCAATCGCCTACTGGGCGGAACCTGGTGAGGAGGATAGCGGATTGACGTCTGTTACAGCCAATCCCGGTTTTCTCTCGAGAAAAGAAATGTTAGAACGATATGCGAAGATAAGCGGCCGTGATGTATCCAACATTGATTATTATCTTACGTTTGCTTTTTATAAAATTGCCGTCATCCTTCAGCAACTTTATTACCGCTGGAAAATTGGCGAAGCACCTGATGAACGCTTTGGCAAACTAGATACGGGCATTAAAAACCTGCTGAAAAAAGCGGAAAAAGCACAGCGGAAGGAACTTTTGCGATAAAAAGCTTTACTTAAGCTGAAAAAAGCTTTCCAATTAGCGGATTTTAGCCGTCTATTAGCTAATTTCCAACTTTTATTAGCGAATTTAGCAGTTTTATTAGCGAATTACCCCCGTTTATTAGCGAATTGGATTGCCACCGATTATTTAGGAGTTAGCCTTTAACAAAGGAGTGAAACACATGCCCAACACAATAGTAGATATTGAGCTCGAAATACTAAAAAAGACTGTCCAGTCCTTTATCAAAGAACATGTTCTGCCCGCAGAACATGCGCCTGAAAAGTATGTAAAAGAGCTTTCCGAAGAAGTTGTCGCTCGTCTCCAAACCGAGGCCAAAAAGGCCGGATTACAGGCATTGCATGCTAAACAGGAATGGGGCGGGACAGGATTGTCTTTATCAGCAAGAGCAGTTTTGCTTGAGGAAGCCGCTAAGCACAGGCTGGGACTCTACCATCCTGCCGGTGATGCATTTGGCGGAGACTTCCCAAGTTTTTTGGACAAATGTTCACAGGAACAGATTGATAAATATATAAAGCCTGCCATCAGTCTGGGCAAGGGATGTTTTGTTGCTGTATGGGAGGAACAAGAAGATAACCATCTTGATAGTTTGACCACGACAGCGATAAAGGACGGAACGGAGTGGATCATTAACGGCCATAAGGCATTCATTCAAAACATGGCCCAATCTTCCTTTGGAGTCATTCTTGTCAACTGTCAATTAGAAAATGGCGATTATCAGCCAGCCTTATTTTTACTGGAGACCAATCAACTTAGTGTTAAGGAAACCGTGCTGATTGATGTTCAATCAACTCATAGTATTGTATTGGAAAATATCCGCGTCAACGATTGTCAACGAGTCGGGGCAATAGGGGAAGGCAAAGTTCTCGTTCAGCACTGGCTTGCAGAGGCACAGGTACTGCTTGGTGCAAAAAGTATTGGCGTAGCTACCAAAGCGCTTGAATTTGGGAAACAATATGCAATATTACGAATAACTAGAGGGAAACCGCTCTCTGAATTTCCAACCATCCGAACCATGCTGGCAAAATCATATTTGAATCTGCAGGCTGCAAGATTAATGGTAAGCGATGCAGCCAAAAAAATAGAATCAAAGGAACAGAACTGGCAGCTTGCAGCCCAAATGGCAAAACTGCAGGCAACCGAAACTGCTTCAAAAGTCATCGATGATATTGTGCAAATACACGGCGGTTCAGGGTTCGCCGGTGACCTGCCAATCGAGCGATGGTACAAGGAAATTCGGATAGCAAGGGTTAACCTACAAAAAGCTGAATCTATCATGGAAAATATTGCCTATATAATACTTTAGGGTTAAAGAAAATTCTCTTAAGGGGTCTGACCTGTCAAGTTTCCGGATTACAAACTTAGCGGGATCCGGCCCTTTTTTAAAATTATTTTTTTGAAAATTACAATAAATGGAGGGATTTTCGATTATAAATGGAATTTTAATATAGTAACCTTTTAATTTTAAACATTATGTCAGTTAAGGAGCGATATCATGATAGATTTCATTCGATCAAGACAGTTGTTAGTGGACCAAATGCTTGAGCGGTCAACAAGAAGGTTTCCCAATAAGATTGCCTTAGTGAGCAATGAGGTGCGGATAACTTACGAAGAACTACATAATCGGGTCAACATCCTTGCTGGCTGGCTCCAATTCAAAGGTATTAAAAAGGGTGACAAGGTTGCCTTGTTACTATTCAATCGAATCGAGTATGCAGAGTGTTTATATGCTTTAGCCAAAATAGGGGCTGTCGCTGTTCCGATTAACTTCCGTTTACAACCGGCTGAAATTGAGTATATTCTCACAAACTCTGAAGCAAAAATGATTGTTGTTGACAACAAACTTGTTTCCACGATAGAAGCTATTAAAAATCATCTTCCGAACCTTGAAGAAATGGTTGTGGTTGATGATAACAGCCTACATAATGATTCCCATTATCCCTATAATCAGATTTTTGCCAATCCATATACTCCTAGTTTGGTAGAGCTTGAAGATGATGATGATTTCTTAATTTGCTATACATCCGGGACAACTGGCAAACCGAAGGGCGCTGTCCTATCTCATAAAAATGTTTATATGAATGCCATGAACTACTCTCTTGAATTTGGCCTTACAAAGGATGAGGTCCAGTTAATTACGACACCGATGTTCCATATCGGCGGGATTTCTGCCTTCTCCATGGTGGTTCTCATGGGAGGAAGGTCTATTTTTCATGATAAATTTGATCCGGAACGAGTATTGGAAACCTTTGACGCTGAGAAAATTACATACAGCTTCATGGTCCCTTCCATGTGGAATATGTTATTAGAACATCCGAGATTTGGAGAATTTGATGTTTCAAGTTTGCGGGTCCTTTGTACTGCCGCTGCTTCCACACCATTAGAATTGAAAAAACGGCTCATGAAGCATTTCCCGAATGCAGGAGTCTTTGATACTTACGGCCAGACAGAAACTTCACCAGGAACCACGACCTTAAAACCAACCGATTCCTTAAATAAATCTAGCTCGGTGGGATTGTCTTTTACCAATGTCGAGATTCGGGTTGTTGATGAGCGGATGCTCGATGTAGAACCGGGACAGGTTGGCGAAATTATCTTCAGAGGTCCGACCGTTATGAAGGGCTATTATAAAAATCCTGAGGCGACGGCGGAAGCGTTTCGAGGCGGCTGGCTTCACAGCGGCGATTTGGCCGTGACAGATGAAGAAGGGTATATTTCCGTTGTTGACCGCAAAAAGGACATGATTATCAGCGGCGGCGAGAATATTTATCCAAAAGAAATTGAAGAGGTATTATATACCCACCCTGATATTCTTGAAGCAGCAGTCATTGGTGTCCCGGACCCTAAATGGGGCGAAACGGTAAAAGCCTTGATTGTCCTGCGCAATGGGAAAAGTTTAACAGAACAAGAGGTTATCAACTATTGTTCTGGTGCATTAGCAAGCTACAAAAAACCGCGCTATGTAGAATTATTGGAAGAATTGCCACGGAATGCGGCAGGAAAAATTCTAAAAACTGTTTTAAGAGAATTAGAAAGTACCAGGAAGGAGTCGTAAATTTTGCTTACAGAAATAGGAGTCACACAAGTAACCGTCCCACTTCCTTTTCGTTTAAATCACGTGAATTGTTTTTTAGCTGAGGGAGCAAATGGATGGACCATCATCGATGCAGGTTTAAATACAGAGGTTTCCAGGGATATCTGGCGGCCCATAATTGAAAAACATGATGTCAAAGATATCATCATTACCCATTATCATCCTGACCATTTTGGCTATGCCGGGACTTTGCAGCAATTAACTAACGCTGAGGTTTGGATGACCGAAGTGGATGAAAAGACAGGACTAGACTGCTGGGAGCAGGAATCGATCGCTAAAATGAAGCAGCATTATGATACCTTTGGCTTTCCCGATGATTTATCCGCGGTACTAACATCAGATGAGAATAGTTTTAATGCTAAGGTAAAACCTTATCCTACAGTAAACCATCACCTTATAGAGGGAATGAAGATCCCTTTCGGTAACTATGAATATGAAGTGATATTTACACCGGGACACTCAGATGGGTTAATAAGCCTTTTTAACAAGGAAAATAGCATTCTTTTTTCAACAGACCATATTTTGCCGAGAATTTCACCTAATATCTCTTATTGGTTCCGTGGCATCCGCAATCCATTAGAAGCGTTCTTTCAATCTCTTGAAAAAATAAAAGTATTGGATGCTGATATCGTCATCCCTTCCCATGGCAAACCTTTTCGTGGAGCCAACCAGAGAATCGATGAATTATTGGCCCATCATCAGGAGCGGTTGGAAAAAGTCTGTGAGGTGCTGAAACAACCAAGGACCATCTACGAAGTTAACGGGCATTTGTTTCAAAATCTAAACATCCACGAAACACGCTTTGCCGTTGGTGAAACATTAGCACACTTGGAATATCTTTATTTTAAAAATCAGTGCACAAAAAGTATGCATAACGGTACTTGGTATTATGAAGGTGTATAAATAGGAAAAATACTCCAAGAGGGATTATCAACCTATTGTTGAAATTATAATCATAACAATTTTTTGAGGTGATTTCATGGAGGCAGTCATCATAGACAAACTCCCGTTTCCGTTTTTTATCGCTGCGTCCGATAATCGCATTCTTTATAGCAATGAAATGCTTCAAAAGCACATCCCATTTTCAGGGAAATGTATTCATGAGGTCTTTGATACTTGGGCAGAGCTAAGGGGAGGCCAGCTGGTTCATGCATCATGGGAGGGTAAGGATTGGATTTTTATCAAAAGCCCCTTCCTTGATTCTGAGAAAATCGGCTATATCGGCACCTTTTCAACTGAACTGACTTCCTTGATCAAGGAACTAAAGGAAGCCAATAAAGTGAACCGCGAGCTTAATGCGGTTATTGAGAACATGTATGACGGGATTTATATTACCAATAAAGAAGGTATTACCGTTAAAACAAATTCAGCGATTGAAAGGCTGACCGGGATTCCAAAGGAATATTATATTGGCAAAAAAGTCGCTGATTTGATGAAAAGGGGTATTTTAAAAAACTCCGTCACCCATCAGGTCCTTGAGAAAAAGCGAAGCGTGTCTTTAGTCCAGCAAAATTTCAAAGGCAGGGAAGTGCTGTTGACCGGCAGCCCTGTTCTTGATGAAAATGGAGAAATTGAAAGTATTGTCACCAATATCCGCGACCTATCGGAGCTAAATGACCTGCAGGCAGCACTGACAAAAGCAAATCAGTTGAATCATAGTTATAAAGAAGAAATTGAGCGTCTGAAAGGCAAATCATTTACAAAAAGTGGCGTGGTCATCCGGAGTGAGCAGCTGCAGAAAATTTATGAGACAGCAGAGCGCATCGCCAATGTCGATGCGACCGTGCTGATTCTTGGTGAAACAGGAACAGGGAAAGATGTTCTGGCCCGCTATATATTTGACAATAGTGAACGAAGCCGGAGAGGCCAAATGATTAAAATCAATTGTGGTGCCATTCCCCCGGATTTACTCGAATCGGAATTGTTTGGCTATGAGGCCGGTGCCTTCACTGGAGCGAGTGGCAAAGGCAAGCCGGGTATGTTTGAGCTTGCCAATGATGGCGTCCTTTTCCTTGATGAAGTGGGGGAGCTTCCACTTCACTTACAGGTTAAACTCTTACGGGTCATCCAGGAGCGAGAAGTGCAGCGGATCGGCGGAACGGTCCCTAAGAAAGTGGATGTTCGCACCATTGCTGCCACGAACAGAAATTTAAAGGAAATGGTAGCGGACGGGAAGTTTCGCGAGGACTTATTTTATCGTTTGAATGTGATTCCCATTTCAATTCCACCGCTCAGCGATCGAAAGGCCGATATTCTGCCGCTAGTCGATTATTTCCTGGAGGTAATGAATAGCAAATATTCCTTGGAAAAACAACTCTCCTCGGGTCTCAAAGAGTTCTTCTATAATTATGGCTGGCCGGGGAACGTCCGAGAATTGTCCAATTTGATTGAGAGAATGTGCCTTGTTACAGAAGAATCAACCTTAACCGTTGATCATTTGCCAGCTGATTATCGAAAAACGGAAATGCAGGCCATTCCAATCAATGAAATGATGACCTTGAAGCAGGCAACTGAAATAGCGGAAGAGAAGCTACTTAAACTGGCACTGAAAAAATATCGGACCACCTATGAATTAGCGGAAGCACTAGATAGCAGCCAGCCAACCATCGTAAGGAAATTAAAGAAATACAACTTGAAATTTTGATTGACCAAACCACCTTCAAAGGTGGTTTTTATTTTTGATTCATTAATGAATTTTTTAATTCAAAATTGAATCACAGGGTTTTACCATGATTTGGCCATCAGTATCCTTTTCGTTAATTCAAAAATGAATCATTTAAATTATAAAAAAGTTCAAAATATTTATTTTGAAGCGTTTCCAATGTTGGCACGGTTCTTGCATCTATTCTAAACAGAAACAAAAAAGAGGAGGAAATACATATGTTAGTGACACTTCCACAAGAAATTGAACAAATGAAACAAATGGTACGTAACTTCGTTGAAAAAGAAGTTGAACCTTACGCTCAGATCATCGAGGACGAGGATCGCATTCCGCAGCACCTGATTGATCAGGCAAAAGACTTAGGATTATTCGGCATCAGCATTCCTGAAGAATACGGCGGCATCGGGCTAAATACGGTTGGCAAAGCTGTTGTTCTTGAACAGCTTGGCCGCACGCATAACGGTTTCGTCAGCTTAATCAGTGCCCATACTGGAATCGGTTCTACTGGGCTTGTAAAGCTAGCCTCTGATTACCTGAAGCAAAAATACCTTCCAGACATGGCCGCAGGCAAAAAAATTGCCGCCTTCGCACTTTCTGAACCAGGTGCCGGCTCAGATGCAACTAATCTAGCGACACGTGCAGAAAAAGTGGGCAACAACTGGATTCTAAATGGGACAAAGCATTTCATTACCAATGCACCGGTTGCCGATGTGTTTACCGTATTTGCCTTAACAGATCCTGAAAAAGGTGCCAAGGGCGGCATTACGGCGTTCCTCGTTGAAAAGAATTTCCCTGGCTTCACCGTCGGCAAGAAGGATAAAAAAATGGGCTTACGTGGTTCCTATACTGCCCAGTTAATTTTTGAAGACTGTGTGGTTCCTGAAGAAAATGTGATCGGCGAAGTCGGCATGGGCTACATGTCAGCGTTAAAAATCTTGGGCGAAGGCCGCGTGGGCTTGGCCGCACGGTCCGTCGGTTCATGTGACAAATTAATTGAGCTTTCTGCTTCCTATTCTAAGCAAAGAGTCCAATTTAAAAAACCAATTGCGGCAAATCAAGCGATTCAATGGATGCTGGCCGATATGGCAACTGAAACAGAGGCGGCAAGAGCCCTTACCTTAAAAGCAGCAATGATGATTGATGAAGGAAAAGTAGTCATCAAGGAAGCATCGATGGCGAAATTATTCGCTTCCGAAGTGTTTAACCGAGTTGCTGATAAAGCTGTTCAAATCCATGGAGGTATGGGATATGTATCCGATTATCCGGTTGAACGCTTCTACCGTGATGCGAGGATTACAAAGATTTATGAGGGCACCAATGAAATCCAGCGCCTGATTATTGCAAGAAGAATCTTAGAAGAGAATTAAGATGGGGGAACGACATGCAAAAAGAACTGTTTAATATCGAAAATAAGGTTGCTTTTATTACAGGCGGAGGCAGAGGGCTCGGCCGGCAAATCGCTGAGGCATATGCTTCCTCCGGTTGCCACATCGCCGTTTGTTCGCGGCATTTAGACCAGTGTGAGGAAACGGCACAGTATTTATCTGAAACGTTTGGTGTGAAAGCGAAAGGGTATTCCTGCAATATTCAAAATGAAAACGACGTCAACGAGCTGGTAAGCCAGATTCTCTCTGATTTCGGACAAATTGACATTCTTGTTAACAACAGCGGCGCCACCTGGGGAGCACCGGTTGAAGAAATGCCTTTGGAAGCCTGGGAAAAAGTCATGAACGTTAACCTGACCGGGATGTTTCTAGTGACAAAAGCAGTGGGCAAACAGATGATTGAACGAAAATCCGGCAAGATTATCAACATTGGTTCAGTGGCCGGCATCAAGGCTGAACCGCCTGAAGTGCTAAATGCCATTGGCTACAGCACTAGCAAAGCGGCCGTTCATCATTTTACAAAAGACCTTGCTAGAAAATGGGCCCGTCATCAAATTTATGTCAATGCCATTGCACCGGGATTCTTCCCATCCAAAATGACGAAACATGTGCTAGCAGAACGCGGAGAGGAAATTAAAAAGCACAATCCGCTTGGCAGAATTGGCGATGACCACGCTCTAATGGGAGCCGCGCTTTACTTCGCTAGCCCGGCAAGTGACTTTGTGACTGGGCAGGTTTTGGCTGTGGATGGTGGAAGTACGCTTTAAGGCTCGTCTCTGCCTTGAGGGCATCTTGCGAGAGTAAATCGGGTTTATCCTAGAGTATTTCTTGCTTATCCGAGAGTAAAAGCGTCTTGCGAGAGAAATTTGAGTTTATCCGAGAGTAAATCAGGCCTATGCAAGAGTATTTCCTATCTATCCGAGAGAAAAACCAATTTATCCGTGAGTAGCGCCAGAAACCATATTTAATTAAACGCTTTAAAAAGGAGGTGCGATGTACTTGCAAAATTTAAAGAACCGGCCCTGGTATCAATTTTACAAGCAGGATGAGAGTATTGAAATTCCGGAAATTCCGCTTTACCGCATGCTGGAAGAATCCGTCCAAAAATATAGCGATAAAACAGCAATTATTTTCGAGGATGAACATGTCACTTTTCAGGACCTGAAGGATCAGGTCGACAGGCTGGCAGGCGCTTGGCTGGAGCTGGGCTTTCAAAAAGGCGAGCGGATCGGCTTAATGCTTGCCAATCATCCAGATTATATTATTTGTTATTATGCTGCACAAGCACTCGGGCTAACGGTCGTGCAAATCAATCCATTGTATACGCCAAGAGAGCTATTGCAAATCGTAAATGACTCGCAGGTTTCCTACATTGTAGGGGATCCAAAGTCAAGAAAAACCATTCTCGATGTAAACGAACTCTATCCGTTTCGGTACATTATTGGCTCACAATTTGAAGATTTGCACTCAGAAGAGTGTAAAACACTGGATTTGCTGATTCCATTTTCAGAACCAATCAATGCACCTGTGGAAATAGACGTCAGGGAAGATATTGCGGTCATTCAATATACCGGCGGCACCTCCGGGAAAATGAAAGGGGCCATGCTCACCCATTACAACCTAGTTGCAAATGTGGTTCAAAGTCTTCATATGTATGGGGAGAACATGGTTCGCGGTGAGGAGACGATTCTCGCTGCAACCCCTTTGTATCACGTGTACGCCATGACAAGTGCTATGAATCTCGGAATCCATATTGGCGCCAAAATTTTGTTGTTCAGAAAATTTGAAATCAATTATGTTCTGGAAAAAATTGAACAATATCAACCTACATTTTTTCCAGGTGTACCAAAAATGTATATTTCTTTCGTGAACCACCCGGCAATCAAAGATTATCGCTTGAACTGCTTGAAATTTTGTTCATCCGGTTCTGCCCCGCTGCCGGTAGAAGTGCTCAAAGGCTTTGAGGGGCTAACAGGTGCAAAAATTTCGGAAGGATTCGGACTGTCGGAAGCATCCCCTACCACACACCGAAATCCGCCATTTGGAATCCGGAAGGTTGGAAGCATTGGGATTCCCCTGCTTGGCACAGATTGCATGATTGTAGATGAACAGAACAACGAAGTGAGTCCGAAAAGTATCGGGGAACTTTTGATCAAAGGACCGCAGATTATGAAAGGCTATTGGAATAACCAAGAAGAGACTCATGCAGCACTGCAGGACGGATGGCTTCATACCGGAGACCTCGCGATGATGGATGATGACGGTTATTTTTACATCGTCGGCCGAAAAAAAGAAATGATCATTGTCGGGGGATTCAATATCTATCCACAAGAGGTGGAGGGTGTCCTATATGAACACCCGGATATCGAGGAAGCAGCCGTAGTCGGTATTCCCCACGAAATGCACGGGGAAATCGTCAAAGCATTTATCGTCCCAAAAAGCGGGAGGGAAATCGATCACGATGAATTAAAGGGATACTGCTATTCAAAGTTAACACCATACAAGGTTCCGAAAGTGTTCGAAGTGCGCGATACCCTGCCGAGAAATACCGTAGGGAAACTTTTAAAAAGGCTCCTAGTCAAAGAGGAGCTTGAGAAAGGAGAAAAAGAATGACAACAAACATTCAAAAAGTTGGTGTCGTTGGCGCCGGCACCATGGGAGCGCAAATAGCCATGGTCTGTGCGCTCGGCGGCTATAGCGTCACACTGCAGGATGTAAGTGCAGAAAGCCTTGAAAAAGGAAAACAAATCCTTGATGAACAAATGCAAAAAAGGGTGGCAAAAGGAAGACTGACAGCAGAAACCGTTGAAGCTGCTTTCAATCGAATCAAGTTCACCTCGTTCTTGGAAGATTTAAGCGATGCCGACATTGTTATTGAAGCCATTGTTGAAAAATTAGAGATTAAAAGAGAGCTATTTTCAAAGCTTGATAAAATCACACCGGCCCACGCGATTCTTGCCACTAACAGCTCAACCATCGTTAGTTCGAAAATTGCAGATGCAACCGAACGTCCGGATCAAGTGTGCAATGTCCATTTCTTCAATCCTGCCCTTGTGATGGAGCTTGTCGAAGTGGTCCGCGGGCCGCACACTTCTGCTGAAACGGCCGAAACGGCGATGGAGTTTGTGAAATCCATCAATAAGCTTCCAGTCCTGCTCAACAAAGAAATATCCGGTTTTGTCGCCAACAGAATTTTAGGAAAGTTGATGGACGAAGCGTTGTTCCTTCTCGAAAATGGGATTGCAAGCCACGAGGACATCGACCTAGTTGTCAAAAAAGCGCTCAACCATCCAATTGGCCCATTTGCCCTAATGGATTTAACCGGACTCGATGTCAATTACCTCGTCCGCATGCAGCGTTACCAGGAGAGCGGCGACGAGCGGGACAAACCTTCAAAGATTGTCCAAGAAAAAGTTGAAAAAGGCGAGTTAGGAAGAAAGACAGGCAAAGGGTTTTATACGTATGATGCCGCACCGGCAAAAGTTTAATAGGAGGGTTATAAAATGAATATTTATGTGTTGTTAAAAAGAACATTTGATACCGAGGAAAAAATTGTCGTCTCAAAGGGAGCCATCCAAGAGGACGGTGCTGAATTTATTATCAATCCATACGATGAGTACGGTGTGGAAGAAGCAATCCAAATCCGCGACAATCAAGGCGGGGAAGTAACCGTCGTGTCTGTTGGCGGAGAAGATGCAGAAAAGCAGCTGCGCACGGCGCTGGCAATGGGAGCAGACAAAGCAGTGTTAATTAATACAGAGGACGACCTTGAAGCGGGCGACGAATTTACGACGGCGAAAATTTTGGCCGAATACCTGAAGGATAAGGATGCAGACCTGATTTTTGCAGGAAACGTCGCGATTGACGGAGGAAGCGGACAAGTCGGACCACGTGTCGCAGACCTCTTAGATATCCCTTATGTCACCACCATTACAAAAATTGAAGTAGACGGCGGGACCGCCAACATCGTCAGGGACGTTGAAGGAAGCTCTGAAACGATTGAAACATCTCTGCCGCTTTTGGTAACAGCACAGCAAGGCTTAAATGAACCGCGCTATCCATCTTTGCCAGGAATCATGAAAGCGAAGAAAAAGCCGCTCGAAGAATTAGAGCTAGATGACCTTGATTTAGAGGAAGACGATGTTGAAGCAAAAACGAAAACAATCGAAATTTACCTGCCTCCGAAAAAAGAAGCCGGCCGCGTTCTTGAAGGAGAGCTTCAAGATCAAGTAAAAGAACTCGTAAATCTGCTGCATTCAGAAGCAAAGGTAATTTAAGGAGGGAAATGACATGACTAGAAAAGTTATTGTACTTGGAGAAATCCGTGATGGGGAACTAAGAAATGTATCATTTGAAGGGATTGCCGCAGCAAAAACTGTTGCTGAAGGTGGCGAAGTAGTTGCTGTCCTGCTTGGTGAATCGGTTGGAAATCTGGCACAAGAGTTGATTCAGTATGGTGCTGACCGGACTGTCGTGGTGGAAAACCCTAAGCTTGCCAGCTACACGCCAGATGGCTTTTCCCAGGCAATCCTTGCTGTTGTGGAGCAGGAACAGCCGGATGCGATTATCTTTGGCCACACAGCACTTGGTAAAGACCTATCACCAAAGGTTGCCAGCAAGCTTGGTTCCGGATTGATTTCCGATGCCGTAGCGATTGAAGCAGCAGGGGGAAATGTTGTTTTTACCCGCCCAATCTATTCCGGTAAAGCATTTGAAAAGAAAATTGTCACGGACGGCTTAATTTTTGCCTCCATCCGACCAAATAATATTGCACCGCTTGAAAAAGATGCATCCCGCACTGGTGAGGTGTCCTCTGTTTCTGTGGAAATCAAGGATTTGCGTACTATTATTCGCGAAGTAGCGAAAAAGGCAATCCAAGGTGTTGACCTAACAGAAGCAAAAGTGATCATTTCCGGTGGACGCGGCGTGAAAAGTGAAGAAGGCTTCAAGCCGCTTCAAGAGCTTGCAGATGTACTTGGCGGCGCGGTTGGCGCTTCACGCGGTGCGTGTGATGCGGAGTACTGCGATTATTCCCTGCAGATTGGACAAACAGGTAAGGTTGTGACGCCTGATCTTTATATCGCTTGCGGAATTTCTGGAGCCATCCAGCACCTTGCGGGAATGTCCAACTCCAAAGTGGTCGTTGCGATCAATAAGGATCCAGAGGCCAATATTTTTAAAGTGGCCGATTACGGAATTGTCGGAGATTTATTTGAAGTGGTGCCAATGCTTACCGAAGAAATTAAAAATTTGCTTGTAAAAGCTTAGGTTTAGGAGATTAACAGAAAAGCAGCCCCCTTCTTAAGGAGGGCTCTTTCTGCATGAAAGGGGAAAGTAGCATGGAAATAGTTAGTGTTATCGGTTCCGGCACGATGGGACGAGGAATTGCTTATACAAGTGCAGCGGCGGGTTTTATAACCTATGTTCAAGATATCAGTGAATCTGCCCTGGGAACCTGCCGATCCTACATCGAAAAGCAATTTAATCGTGCTGTTGAAAAAGGAGAACTTGATAGAGAAACGGCAGATGCTGCCAAAAACAGAATCCGCTATACCACCCAGCTTGAAGAAGCCGCGCAGGATGCCGATATAGTCATTGAAGCTGTTTTGGAAATCATGGATTTAAAAATAGAAATCTTTAAGCAGCTGGATAAAATCGTTAAGCCTTCTGCGATTTTGGCTACCAATACATCGACGATGAGCCCAACGGAAATTGCGGCACAAACCTCGAGACCGGAACGCTGTCTTGCTCTTCATTTCTTCAACCCGGTACCGAGAATGAAGCTGATTGAAGTGGTTTGTGGCTTGGAAACATCCGAGGAGACGATCGAAAGAAGCTTTGAATTTGGAAAAGCGCTCGGAAAGGAATGTGTCAAAATCAATGAGTTCCCCGGGTTTGCCACCAGCCGGATGAACTGCCTCATCGGGAATGAAGCCATGAATATGGTCATGGAAGGTGTTGGGACGGTCGAAGATATTGATAAAGCGATTAAATTAGGCCTTAACCATCCAATGGGTCCGCTTGAACTCGCCGACCTTGTTGGCCTTGATACAAGGCTCCGCAATATGGAATATCTCCATAAAACACTTGGAGAGAAATATCGCCCATGTCCCATTCTCGTAAAATATGTAAAAGCAGGGCGGCTTGGAAAGAAAAGCGGTAAAGGGTTTTATAACTATAATTAATAGGGGGAGTTATTGATGCAAAACTATCAAAATCTTGAAATTAATCGAAAAGGGCGCCTTGCCTATATCGTCATCAATCGTCCTGAGCTTCGCAATGCTTTGAACTTTGAGACTTTGCAGGAGATTGTTGCCGCGCTTAACGAGTTAAGGGGAGACGATTCAGTCGGCGTTGTTGTTTTTACCGGAAAAGGTGAAAAATCCTTCGCTGCAGGAGCAGATATCAGCCAGTTAAAAAAGAAGACTGCTCTTGATGTTTTCAAACCGGGCGGGATGCAAGAGGTATATGACCTCATTGAAATGTATGATAAACCAACCATTGCGATGGTAAACGGCTTTGCCTTAGGCGGGGGCTGCGAGCTTGCGCTTTCTTGTGATATAAGGGTTGCGTCCGCGAATGCCAAGTTTGGCCTGCCGGAACTGAATCTTGCTATCATTCCTTCTGCTGGCGGGACCCAGCGACTAGCTCGCGTCGTTGGCAAAGGGAAAGCGCTTGAGATGATTCTAACTGGAAAAATGATTGACGGCGAAGAAGCGTACCGGATTGGATTAGTATCTGAAGTAGTAGCACCGGAAGATCTGGTAGCAAAAACCGAGGAAGTAGCCGATAAAATCCTTGCAAAAGGACCGCTTGCTGTTAAGTTGGCAAAGCTTGCCGTTTTAACCGGATTTGAAACAGACCAAAGAACTGGCCTGCTTATTGAAAAACTTGCCCAAGCTGTCCTGTTTTCTACAGAAGACAAAAACGAAGGAACATCTGCCTTTTTAGAAAAAAGAAAGCCGGAATTCGCATCTAAATAATGTAACATGTGCCTGGTATCATCCGGTTTAAGACGGTACCAGGCATTTTATTTGTCGATTTTTTGAAAAAAAGCAAGGAAAAATTAAAATTATAGTCGAATCTTTAATTTAGTGCTTTTCTAAAAATTTTTATTGATGGAGTTTAAGATGAACAAATTTGCTGTTAACCTTACCACTATTTTTACTGAAGTTCCTTTTTTGGAACGGTTAAAAAAAGCTCGGGAATGTGGATTTTCATATGTGGAGTGTCAATTTCCTTATGCTTATTCGATAGAAGAAATTCAGATGGAACTTGTCCGGAATGAATTATCGATGGTTCTCTTGAATTTGCCGCCAGGTACTTGGTCAAAGGGTGACCGTGGCCTTGCGGTAGACCCTAATCGGGTGGATGAATTTAGAAGTTCAGTTATGGAAGGAATAAAGTATGCCACAGCCATGAACGTTCCGAGAATTCACTGTATGGCCGGTATCGTTTCCGAAGATGATAAGAAAATCGCTAATGAAGTCTTTCTTGAGAACCTTTTCTTTGCCGGAACGGAAATGGCGAAGCATGGCCTCACAGTTTTGATAGAACCGATTAACCAGAACGATATGCCGGATTATTTTTTGAGTGATATTCATCAGGCAAAGGACATTCTCGATACGTTGAGGTTGCCGAATGTGAAGCTTCAATTTGATTTTTACCATATTCAAAGAATCCATGGGAATCCGCTCACACTTTTTCAACAATATGCAGACGTGGTGGGCCATATTCAAATTGCCGATGTTCCGGGGCGGAATCAGCCTGGCATAGGGGAAATGGATTATCAAAGTATTTTTCAATATTTACATGATACATATGAAGGGTATATTGGGCTGGAATATACCCCTTTAGGGAAAAGCCAAGATAGCTTCGAATGGCTTAGGGGAGGAGGAAAATAAACATGAAAATAGGATTTGTTGGGATTGGAGTAATGGGTTCAAGGATGGTAAAAAGGCTCTTGGATCACGGGTATCAAGTAAATGTCTATAACCGGACGAAGGAAAAAGTAAAAGCGTTGGTGGAGCATGGTGCAGGACAAGAAGAATCTATCTCATCTCTGGCACAAAACAGTGATGTTATTTGCACATGTTTATCGATGCCAGGGGACGTTCTAGAAGTGTATCAAGGAAACGGCGGAATCCTCGAAAATGCCCGGCCCGGTACCATTTGTATCGATTTTACTTCGGTCGGTGCAGATACGAGCAAGACCATCCACGCTCGTGCCATTGAAAAAGGATTGAGTTATCTCGACTGCCCGGTAAGCGGCGGGCCAGAGGGTGCGGAAAGTGGATCTTTAACGATAATGGCCGGGGGCGAACGGACTGCTTTTGAAAAGGTTTTTCCGATACTAGGCGTTGTCGGGGGAACAATTGAACATCTCGGTCAATCAGGTGCTGGCAGCATTGCCAAACTCATGAACCAATATCTTGTTGCGGTTCATTCCTTGGCAGTTTCTGAAGTGATGGTAACCGGGTCTAAATTTGGCCTTGCCCCAGAGCAACTTTACAAAATTCTCTCTGCGAGCTATGGGGACAGCCGAATTTTGCGGAGACATATGAAGGAGTATGTATTCGACCGCCAATTTGAGCCTGGCGGCGCCGTGAAATATGTTCACAAAGACGTCCGCTTGGCCAATCAGCTATTACAAGAGGCAGGGTTGAGGGAATTTACGGGTCAATTGGCAGAGGAGGCCTATCGCTTGTCAACCGAGCAAGGTTTAGGTGATTTGGATATGTCGGCGGTTATTCTGCCGTTGGAGGAACAATGCGGGATTGTGGTGAAGAAAAAAAGTTAGAGTGATGAACTTAGAGATAAGTTGGTTAGTATTTTACCCGTTGGGATGCCTGGATAGTTTTGACGGTAAAAATAGAGGTACTATATTACCCGCGTGATGCTTGGAAACCTGTGAACGGTAAAAATAGGGGGTTTATTTTACCCGCGAGGTGCCCGGAAACTTGTGAACGGTAAAAATAGAAGCCCTATTTTGCCCAAACAGGTGTCTGGTAACCCACGAATGGTAAAAATAGTACTCGCTCGATATTACCCGTGTGTCTCTATAAACGATGATATAAACCAAAAAAAGTGCCAGGTACCACCTTTTAGCGGCCATCTGGCACTTTCTATGATCTTATTATTTTTGCATGAGGACAGTGTTTGGCAAGAACGTCCATAAACTCATCCCTGTCCTTAGGTGAAATGAGAACAGTATCATATTGACCGTACGTTATCTCAAGTCTTTTTAAAGACAACGCTGGGCTAGATAAGGGATTCATCGTTTTCCTGACAGATTTTATTGAATAAAAAGGAATAATTTTCTTAAATGGCCCATACCTGACAATTAAGTATTTATCATCAAAAACATAGTAAGTAGTCAGCCACAGCCACACTATAAAAATGGATAATAGAATCGGGAACAGGAGGGCAACTATTAATTCTCCAACATTCGGGGTGTCTTTAAAAACCGCCAAACCGCTGCTTCCAATTGCAAATATCATGCCCCCAAAAACAACAACTGTTAGCCACCAATCCATCTTTGATGAATATTTCATAATATCACCACCAAAAAGGTTCTTTATATTTAATACGATTAACTTTATAAAAATGTTTCCTAAAAAAATGATAAACCTGCAATGAATAATTCACTAAAAACAGCCAGGATACTAAACATATCCTGGCTGTTTGTGATTTTAATTCTGATATAGATAATAATCCTGCGAATGATAACTCCTAAATCCGCAAGATTCATAGAGCCTCAGGGCATGGGCGTTCTTAGCTTCGACTTCGAGAAAAATCGGCAAGCCTTTCTGATGTTCCATTTTGACGACCCTTGATAAAGCACGACGTCCTATCCCTTTACCTCGCAGTTCAGGGAAAATCGCGAAACCGTAAATCCAAGCTTCACCATTCAACTCAGAAACACGCATCTTTCCAGCTATCCTGCCTTCGGCCTCAATAATCAGCCTATCCTCACTGCTAGTTTCCGAGATGGTCTGCTGAAATTCCCGTGCTTCTTTTTCACTAAACCCAAAGCCTGAAATTTCTAACTGGATTTCAGCCTCCCAATCTTCCTTAGAAACAGAAGGTCTGACAGTTACAGAAGGATCATCGTATAACTCAGTAACTTGCCATTTCATCTGATACTCCGCCACCGCAAACGTGCACGGAATATTTTTCAAGAAATCCTTAGCTGATTGAGACTCGGTTGGAGCATTTAATAAAATCGTGCTCGCACCGTGTTTCTTTGCCTCGATAAGTCCCATTTCCAGCAGTTCCGAAAAAATCCCTCTTCTACGATAATCCGGGTGGACCATCCCGCAAAGCTCCACTTTATTTCCAAATCCATAGCTTCCTAGGAAAGCGACGAGCTTGCCATCTTCGTAACGAAAGAAGTCTTCCTGCCGGTCTGCGCTACGGTTTTCGAGCATGTCATCATTAAGCTTTAGGTGGAAACCACCTTCTTTTTCACAAGTCTCTTGTAGAGCTTTAATTTCCTTTAATTGTTCCTGTTTTAACATCTTTGTCACCTCAGTTCATAATCCACTATATTTATTCTTGTTCAAGTTGAAGTATTCCTTCTTCAAGGACAAGTTTCCACTATTAAGTGATGAAAAAAGTAATCAGATAATTTATAATAAACTGACAAGGGGTGGAAATAGATGAATAATTTGGGAACAAATCTTCAAGAACAAATTCACAAACTAACTGACGAATTAAACCGTACCAGCAAATTGGCCAAGATTTTTGAAGATTTTATCGACTCCAGCTACGATCCAATTTTTATTACCGATAAAAACGGATATGGTTTTAAAATGAACAAGGCTTATACAAGAGTCACGGGTGCCACAAAAGAACAGTTAATGGGGAAACATATGAACGATTTAAAAGAGCAAGGCATCATTTCCGATTCCATATCCATGCATGTTTTAGAAAAAAAAGAAAGACTGACAATGGTCCAAAAAGTGAACGGGAAAGAGCTATTGGTAACAGGAAATCCCATCTTTGATGAGAATGGTGAAATTTTGTATGTGGTCACTAACCTAAGGGACATCTCCACTTTAAATCAATTGAAGATCGAATTAAAACAGACCAAGGCGCTTGCTGACCAGTATTTGCAAGAATTGGAATTCTATCAAAAAAAGGACCATATTATCTCGCATGATGGGATTGTTGCTAATAGTGATAAAATGCTGAAAGTCATCGATTTAGTGCAAAAAATCGCTCCGGTTCTTTCGACGGTTTTGCTGCTTGGGGAATCAGGGGTTGGGAAGGAAATAATCGCCAATTTAATTCAAAAATTAAGTTCCCGTGCCAATCAGCCCTTCATCAAAGTAAATTGTGCCGCCATCCCCAAGGATTTGCTTGAATCTGAGTTATTTGGCTATGAAAAAGGGGCCTTTACGGGTGCTGACAGCAGGGGGCGAGCAGGATTATTTGAACAGGCCGACAAAGGCACCATTTTCCTTGATGAAATTGGGGAAATGCCGCTTCATCTCCAGGTCAAGCTTTTAAGAGTCATTCAGGAATTAGAAGTCAGACGGATTGGCGGCGGCCAATCGAAGAAAATAGATATTAGGATAATCTCAGCTACTAATAAAGACTTGGAATCAATGGTAGTCAGAGGGGAGTTTCGCCAAGACTTATACTACCGCTTAAATGTTGTTCCTATTAAAATTCCTTCCTTACGCGAACGGAAAGAGGACATCCCGGTGCTCGCTTTTTATTTTTTAAAGAAGTTGAACCAAAAATATAACTTGAATAAACAATTGTCGGATGCGGCCATTACCCAAATGAAGACCTATTCCTGGCCAGGGAACATTCGCGAGATGCAGAACTTGATAGAACGGCTTGTGGTAACTGTCGAGTCAGAAATGCTCGATTCTCACCATTTTTCTTTCAATCATCAGTATTTGTCCCAATCCTTAACAACTGAAAAGACATTAAAAGAAGTTGTCCAAGACCTTGAAAGAACGATGATCATGGAAGCGATGGTTCAATACCGTTCTACAAGAAAAGCGGCGAAATCCCTCGGTATCAGCCAATCAACATTAGTGAAAAAAATGCAGAGGCTTGGATTTCAGCAAACCGATTACGTTCTTCATCAGTGATTCTGAATAGAATCACTTTTATTGTGCTTTTAGACTATAAAAATAACAATTTTGTGAACATGACAATGTTTTGTGGTTTTGGCATGGAAATTGCATATTAGATAAACGTGCAGAACTATTAAAAATAATAGGGAGGAATTCATTGAAAATGAAACGATGGTTGGCAGGAGGGAACAACCCATGACAGATATTATCGGAAATAGAACGATTCCAAAGCTTTTAGAAGAAATGACTGCGCTTTTTCCAAAAAAGACCTTTATCGTATTTGAAGACAAAGACGAACAGACACTTTCTCATACATATGAAGAATTTTGCGGCCAGGTCAGAAGGCTTGCATCCGCTTTACATGCTTACGGTATTAAAAAGGGTGATAAAGTCCTGTTGCACTTGCCGAATAGCATGGACTTTATGATTTCCTGGTTCGCTATTACATCCATCGGCGCGGTTATGGTGCCAACTAATATTCTTTCCACTGCAGATGAAATTGCCTACTTATTGGAACATTCGGAAACAAGGCTTGTCATTACCGAAGATGAATACGTAGAGAAGTTTACTAGTTTCCAAGCTCAATTAAATGGTTTGTTTTTATCAAGAAGCAAGGGCAGCCAAGAGTATGGGGTAAGTCTTAATGAAGTGATCAAGCAACACGGACCATTGAAGGCGTTTCCTGAAATCTCAAGTGATGATCTTGCTGCTATATTGTATACATCCGGGACGACCTCCAAGCCAAAAGGGGTTCTAATCACTCACGCCAACTATGTGTTTGTCGGGGAAATCATGTCGAGGTCGTTAAGGTTATCTCCTGAAGACCGCGTGATGATTGTGCTGCCGATTTTCCATGGAAACGGTCAATATTATTTGTCGATGCCGGCCCTGACGGTAGGCGCAAGTATCGCCATAACAGAATCCTTTAGCGCTTCCAGGTATTTTAAGCAGGCGAGACGTCTCGAGGCCACGGTGGGTTCCTTGTTTGCCGCACCAATCAAAATGATATTGAAAAAAGAATTTGATTCCGAGGATGCCAGTAACAAACTGCGCTTAATTGTTTTTGCCCAAGCAGTAACGAGTGAACAGCTGCGTATCTTTGAGGAAAGGTACCAGGTTCCATTATGCCAGTTGTACGGCATGACTGAAACAGTCGGGACACCACTCATCAATCCAATCAACGGAAATCGAGATAACTTAAGTATAGGTCGTCCTAATATTGCCTATAACGTCAAGCTAGTGGATGAAAATGGCTGTGAAGTAGAGGATGGGGAGGAAGGGCAAATTGTTGTTTCCGGTATTCCGGGCAGAACGATTATGAAGGGGTATTTTAACAATGAAACAGCCACAAACGAAACAATGCGGGATGGCTGGCTTTATACAGGGGATATGGCCCGTAAAGACCCGGATAAGGATTTCTTCTATTTTGTTGACCGGAAGAAGGATATGATCAAACGGGCTGGAGAGAATGTGGCAGCAAGTGAAGTCGAGTCTGTTTTGAATCAGCATCACGCTGTGTTTGAAAGCGCTGTCATAGGAATGCCAGACGAGATGAGAGACGAGTCCATTCACGCCTTCGTTATCTTGAAGGACGGGTATAATACTCTTCCACAGGAGTTAATTGATTTCTGTACGGATAAACTGGCCAAATTTAAGGTTCCGGAATCCGTTCAGATTCTTTCAGAGTTCCCCAGAACTTCGGTTGGAAAAATTCAAAAGCATTTATTGAAAAATTATTTCTTAGAAAAAGGGAGGAAATGAAATGAAAACGAATCTGCAAAATGAATCACCAAAATCTTCGCTAAATAACCAGAATAATATTGTTGCAAAAATTGGGCTTTTCTTTGCCAAAATTGCCGAAAGATGGCTGCCGGATGCCTTCGTTTTTGCTGTTTTACTTACGGTGATCACGTTTCTTGGCGGAATGTTCATCACAGATAAGTCGCCGGTAGACATGGCCATTTATTGGGGAGACGGTTTTTGGGGACTGTTAACCTTTACCGCGCAAATTATCACTACGTTCATCATGAGTTACGCTTTAGCTTTAACAAAACCAGTTTCGAAAACACTTGAATCAATCGCCGGAATTTGTAAAACGCCGACTTCTGCTATTTTACTAGTGACTTTTACGTCGCTTTTTGCCTCACTGATCAGCTGGGCATTTGGACTTGTGGTCGCCGGCATTATCGCGAAGCTAGTGGCGAAAAAGGTACGGGATGTGGATTACCGAGTCCTAGTTGCCGCTGGATATTCAGGATTTGTCATCTGGGAGGGCGGCCTTTCTTCCTCACCGGCTTTGTTCGTAGCGACAAAAGATCATGTTTTTCAAGATAAAATTGGCATCATTCCAACATCTGAGACGCTTTTCTCACCTTTAAATTTGGCCATCGTCATCATCACCTTCTTCACTTTGCCATTCATCATGAAACTAGTCCATCCAAAAAGAAAAGAAGACCGCTTTATTATTGATCAAAAACTGTTGGAAGACAAAATTGAAGTGGACACAAAAGATTCTGAGACCAATTACCTCAATGATAAATTAGAAAAAAGCAGACTTATCACCGTTTTCGGAGGGCTTTTAGGATTATCTTACCTAATCAATCACTTTGTGAAAAATGGCTTCTCACTGGATTTAAATACGGTCAACCTCATCTTCTTAACGTTTGCTCTTTTATTATATGGAAACGTCCGCGACCTTGGAAAAGGGATTTTGAAGGCGTCCGGCAGCGTCGGCCAATTTGCCTTACAATACCCGTTCTACGCAGGAATCATGGGGATGATGGGTGCTTCAGGTTTGGCGTTATGGATTTCCGATTTATTCACGGATATTTCCACGAGCAATACTTTGCCATTATTTACATTTTGGGCGGCGGGACTGCTGAACATGTTTATTCCATCCGGTGGCGGGCAATGGGCTGTTCAGGCGCCGATGGTTATTCCTGCTGCACTAGAGATGGGTGTGAATCCGGCAAAAGTGGTCATGGCCGTTGCCTGGGGCGATGCCTGGACCAACATGATCCAGCCTTTCTGGGCCATCCCGCTTTTAGCCATCGCTGGCCTGAAAATCCGCGACATCATGGGCTTCACCGTCATCACACTTGTTTACACGGGAATCATTATCTCAGTTTGTATGTATATTTTTTAAAAAGTAAAGTAAGTGCCGGGCATCATTCATTGACAGGTGCCTGGCACTTTTCGTTTTGTAATATAATAAAAGTTCTAAACATACACTTTTCCTAGGAAAACATTATGTTTTCAGGGGTGATGGAAACATGCAATTCGAAATGCAAAAAGCGATCATGCTCGCTGAAAATATAAATAACTTTATTAAATTTGTCCATAAGACCCACGCAAATAAAAATAGTGTTTATGTAAATGTGGATAAGGTGTATCAAATGAAACTAATCATGGAGGAGTTTCAGTATCAAATCATCGCAGATGAACTTATTAGGATTAATCAATTTTCCTGGGATGGAAAATACACTCATTATTTAGTGAACAGGTTTCAAGAAGGGCACGACATTATTGAAGAGTATGTAAAAAATAACTACGATGATTTATTTATTTTCTCGGGAAGACTCTATACGCTAAAAAATCTCGTCTTATCATTCAGCAAAAAGAAACGTTATTAACAGTTGTTCTTAATAATTTCAAAAATTGAATGGCTTTTCAAAAGGATTTTCACCCTCCAACATCGAATAATGAATAGTAACAACATAAGTTAGGAGTGGGGGAAATGAAAATTAAAGTCGTCATGGATTCTGGGAAGGAATATGTCATTAGCGAAAAGGATTATTCATTAAAAGACTTCACTCGAACGTTTTATACTGATTCAGCAAATGGTGAAAAAACCTTGCATAACACGCTGGTATATTTAGACAGAGACGAGAAAATTGTCATCAATCCAACACGGATTTCCTCTGTGGAGGTAATTGAAAAATAATAATGGGTGCATCCTTTCGAGGGTGCTTTTTTATTTTTAAGCAAAATTTTATCCTTGTCCCAATTGAATGTTATAATAATAGAAAAAGTATTTTTGGAGGAAACAAGGTGCCTTATCAATTAAATAAAGACTTCAAAATGTTTACCTTAAATTCAAACCGCAAGCTGGCAGAAGAAATGGCTGAACTTTTAGGCTGTACGTTAGGCCGAAGCTCCGTGAAGCAATTTAGCGATGGTGAAATTCAAATTAGCATAGAAGAAAGTGTTCGCGGAAGTGAAGTCTTCTTAGTCCAATCTACTTCACATCCAACGAATGTACATATTATGGAGCTTCTTATCATGATTGATGCCTTGAAACGAGCTTCTGCAAAAGTGATTAACATTGTTGTGCCATATTACGGCTATGCCCGCCAAGACAGGAAAGCAAGATCGCGGGAACCGATTACAGCAAAACTTGTCGCGAATCTTCTGGTTTCAGCTGGTGCCAGTAGGATTATTACGATGGATTTCCATTCCCCGCAGGTACAAGGTTTTTTTGATATACCTGTAGAGCATTTAACCGGGATTCCGATTCTTTCAAAGTATTTTGAAGAAAAAGGATTAGAAGATATCGTTGTGGTTGCACCGCATAACGGCGGGGTAGTTAGAGCGAGAAAAATGGCCAGCCTGTTAAATGCCCCGATTGCCTTGATTGACCGGCGCCGCCCTGAGCACGATACAACTGATATTATGAACATTATTGGAAACATTCAAGGAAAGAATGCAATTATTGTGGATGATCTCATTGATACAGCAGGGACCATTACAACTGGAGCAAATGCCATGATGGAAAAAGGGGCGAAGGCTGTCTATGCCTGCTGCACACACCCGCTGCTTTCCGGTCCAGCAGTCAGCAGAATCGAATCATCTTCGATAAAAGAATTGGTGGTAACCAATACAATTTCCATTCCGGAAGAAAAGAGAAGCGGTAAAATGACGATATTGTCCGTTGGTCCATTGCTAGTTGAAGCCATCGATCGGGTTCATAATAAAAAAGCCGTCAGTCCTTTATTTGAATAACGTTTTACGAAACAATCCACCCTTAGTCCAGTGCTAGGGTGGATTGTTTATTTTTGCGGAAGTAAAAAATGGATTACCGTCGGATAGGGTCTTCTAACTGTCGGATACCAACAGTTAACTGTCGTAAAGCCTATTTTTCGATCAACCTTCCTAATGGCTTGTAAATCCAGTCAATCATTTGAGTGGGGCCTGGCATTTCTGGAAAAAAAATAAGTAAAACAGATAGAAACAATCCAAGGAAGGTTAGTGATAGAAATGCTGCTTTTTCTTTCTTTTGATGCTTTTTTAGTTTTGGCCATTGATAAAGAAACATGGAGATGGCAATGAATAAACTGGCTATCACCAGACCCCATTTCATGATTTCACCTCTTTTTCTCCTGCAAGTGTGTTAAGAAGTTAGGCCCTGCCTGCGAATATGGGATTTAGTCTCAAATTTTAATTCAACATTGGGATAGATTTCATTCCAGTGATTTTTTTTCTTATTCCATACATCTGGATATTTACGGTGAAAGGCTTCAGCAAATCCAAAAATATCGGCTTTCATCTTCTCTTGCACTTGATTCCTGGCCTGTCTTATTCTTTTTTCAACCTCTTTCGCTAACAGAGGTTCAAGAGATTTTACAACAACCGGATCCGATACATCTAAATTTGTTGTATTTTGAACGATATCACTGGCAGATTCTGATTTAAGCGTGATTGTCCAAATGCCATTCTGTATTTTCGGTACCAGCTTTGATTGTGCTTGCAATACATTGACTGAGATATAACCATTTGTTTTTGGAGGCTTAATCGTAATCACTCCTAACAAAATCTCATTTCTTAGCCAAAGCACGCCCCTTGTAACAGAATCGTCAATGATTCCCACCATTTTATCCTTTTTGAAAATGGCGGTACCTGTAATATAAGCAATCGTCTGCAGCGGTTTATGCTTACTTTCAGGGGGAAGGATGGTAATCCACGGCAGCGCACAATCACCTGAATCACCAAGCAGCATTTGGGCTAATTTTTTGGTGGTAATGTTTAATCCCAATTTATGCTGGCTTAATTCCTTCAAAACCTCGGACAAATCACGTTCGAGCGGGGGCATAAGTCTTAATAACTTTTTCGCCTTTTGGCTGCTGACAAAAATTTGACCGCGTTCTCGAAGCGTTGGATGCCGCATGATAAAGTCAACATGTTCGGCAATCCCCTTTTTGGCAAGCTCCTCATGAAGGAGGAAAACATCAGTGTGGCCCCAAAAGATTTTCCTTGGCAATTTCTCCTGAAGTTTGGCCATGGCATCTGCAACGGTTTTCCCGACAGCTGATCTTACCAGGGTTTGACTCGCTCCGGTGTTGTTGCTTTCCATTGCCTGAGCATTACTGCCGCCTTTAGGAATATAAACAAGAACAGTAAGCTCAATCTTATCATCTGCAAATTTGTCAAAACCTGCAGCTGTAATTAAGGCCAAATCATTTACTTCATTCCTGTCCCAGCAGCCAGAGAGCAAAATGACTGAACAAATAAGAATAAAATAGAGCAGTCCTTTTTCACTGATTGACCGGTGTTTCATTCTGCTTGTTTCCTTTCCGCTGTCCGAGTTTTTTTCGAATGGATGCAGTCATCAGCAGGATAACTGGAAGAATTACCTGAATGGATAAAATATAAATTGCCCCCGATGTTGCAAGAAAATGGGATAATTCCTGAAGATCTCGCGCTGCCCAAAGCCCTTGTAAGAGAATTAAGAAACCAATCGGCAGCACGATTGGGCGGTAATCTGAGAGCTTAAGCCACTGGGCGGTGCCTAGAGCAAGTGCATAATAAAAAACCGTAATTTTGATAAAGGTCCCGGCAATCCAAATCGCCATTACAATCGATTCCAAATGTTCCAAGAAATCAGCGATACTAATGTAACGGGCTGCCACCATCACAGGGTAGGTGAGGGAAGCGGTCAAATTTCCAAACAATAAGAGAGTCATGATATTGGTAAGAACCATTAGAAACAAGACGATGAAAACCGCTATAAATCCCCATTTAACCCCTTTTTTCTGATTTGTCACATATGGCAATAAAAAAGAGACCAGGATGAACTCACTGTACCAGCTTTGCGGGACAATCGACCCCATTAACGAAGGCATAATCCCTTTTTCCATAATGGGAAACAGATTATTTACTTCCAAATCTTTGATGAGCAGAATGAAAAGCAAGATATAGAGAAGAACCACGACGGGAACGATGATTTCTGAGGCTCTACCCATCACTTCCAGGCCGCCAAGAACTGCAAACGAACAAACAACTACCATGGTTCCGATTATAACGCCCATTGGGGTATGGAACAGTGCGGCGCCGGATACAAACTCGCCGTATTCCCGCACGATAATCCCTGTTATGTGCAAATAGAAAAATAGAAAAATGCCCCCAATCAATTTTCCGAATATTTTACCAAGAATTTGTTCGCTATATTCAATAATAGTTTGTTTTGGAAAAAGTTTATTCAATTGATAGGATAAAAACACAACGAAAAAACCGGTTCCGGACGCCCATATTGGGGACAGCCATAAATCATGATGGGCGTGTTTGGCGGTTATCGATGGCACCAACAGAAGCACAGTTGCGATGATAGCCGGGATCATTAGCAAGGCCATTTGAACCGGCGAAATTTTACCTTGTTCCAGCATGGTAAGTCAGCTCCTATTCCTTTCCTTTTAGAGGAGAAGGCTGTTGTCCATTTGGCTGGCGGACCTTATTATAATCATCTGTCCAATGGGGCCGCTTCTTAAAAGACCACCAGGGCGCCCTGATGATGGAGTCCTTCAACTCTGAATTTCTAATTGGCGCCAAGGGCTGCAGATAGGGAACTCCAAAGGAACGAAGTGTACACATATGAACAATGATCGTAAGAAGTCCGAGCATGATGCCAACTAATCCCAATGTACCAGCCAGAAACATGATGGGGAACCGAAGAATCCTAAGGACAATCGATGCACTGTAACGCGGGATTAAAAAGGAAGCAATCCCAGTAATCGCCACTGCCATGACCATTGGTGCTGAAACCAAACCCGCCGAGACAGCTGCTTGACCAATGACAAGGGCACCGACAATGCTAACCGCTGAACCAATGTTCTTAGGCAATCGGATGCCGGCCTCTCGAAGTGCCTCGAATGAAACTTCCATGAGCAATGCTTCTACCAGTGCCGGGAAAGGGATTTGTTCCCGCGATTTTGCAACGCTGATTAACAGGGTAGTGGGAATCATTTCCTGATGGTATGTCAGGATGGCTACGTAAACGGAAGGCAGCAACAAGGCCACCAGCAAAAAGACATAACGAAGCCACCGAATCAGCGTTCCAATGATAAACCCTTCATAATAATCCTCTGGTGACTGCAGCAGGGAGTAAAAGGTCGTTGGAGCAATCAAGGCGAAGGGAGTCCCATCGGTTAAGATGACCACGTTACCTTCCAGTAAGCTTGCAGCTGCAATATCCGGGCGCTCAGTATTTAAAATTAATGGAAAAGGAGAGTAAGGATGATCTTTGATAAACTCCTCGATATATCCACTCTCGAGAATGCCGTCAATATCAATCCGATTTAAACGGTTTTGAACCTCTTCGATTAGCGTTTGATCGGCAATACCTTCGATGTACATGATGACGACTTGTGTTTGGCTATAGCGTCCTATTTGAATGGATTTCATTTTCAATTTAGGACTTCTTATTTTCCTGCGCAGGAGGACAATATTTGTGCTTAACGTTTCAATAAAGCCATCCCTCGGACCCCGGACCACAGTTTCTGCAGTCGGTTCTTGAAGTGAACGTTTTTCCCATTTAGGAATTCCGGCGGAAATTCCTTTTGATTGATGGTCTATTAAAATGATCGGATTTCCTGATGAAACCTCATTAACCAAATCATCATAGGTTTGTATTTCTTTTATATTAGAAACCGTTAGGGTCTTTTCAATTAGAGCATGGAAATCCGGTTCTGTTTCTAGCTCTAAACGCATTAACGGTGTTAAAAGGTTATTATCGATTTCTTCGACGTTTGACATGCCGTCAACATAGATAAGAACAGCTTTTGATTCATTTCCGATTATAAAATACCGGAACTTTATATCGGCACAATCCGCATAGATGGATTCCAATTTTTGTACATTATCATCTAAATGGATAGATAAACGATCCTTACTCAAAAGCGATTGTTGTTCATCTAGAACCATTTGACTCTTTTCATTTATAATTTGTGATAATAATTTCCTTTTACGGAATTTCATGTACCATTTCCCCTGTATTTTTAAGTGCTCTTGCCAATATTCCACATTTTCTCAATGTTAGTATGATTTGGTGTCCCAGATTTTATGCAGACAGGACAGTCGTATGTAGTTTAAGAGTTGGAATAAAAGGTGTTATAGTTGACAGAAAATTCGTTAAAGTATTATTATTTATATTGAACGTTCATTATAAAAAAAAAAAAAAGGGGGTGCCATTGTGCCAAAAGTAGGAATGGAAGACATCAGGAAAGAGCAAGTAATTGTGGCCGCGAAAAATTGTATTATTTCAAAGGGGCTTTCAAATTTGTCCATGAAAGATATAGCCGAGGAAGCCGGTATCAGCACGGGGATTATTTATCATTATTTTAAAAGCAAGGAAGATTTGCTTATGCAGGTTCTCAAGGTTTCATTTCGCCGGTCCCATGAAAAGGTAATGGAAACAGTTGAACCGCTGCAAAATCCGGAAGACAAATTGATGAAGCATTTGGAAAATATTAATGTGGTTTCAAAAGAAAATCCTGAATACATGGCCGTTTTTTTAAATTATTTGGGCGAGGCAAATCATAATCCGCAAATCCGTAAAATTATCAATAAGTTTTTTAACAACCTAGTAGATTATACCCAGCAATATTTAGGTGATGTATCCAATAAGGGAACGCAGCTAAAAAACTTACCTGTCATGATTATCGCAATGGGTATCGGCCTGGGGACGATGTGGACAATGAATAATCAATTATATGACATGGACGAGATGGAACTAAACTTTAAAGATTTAATTTCTAGTTATTTAAACGGGAGAGTAGGAGGCAGTCAAGAATGAATGTGATTATGGAGAAAAAGGGGAAGGTCTGTACGATTACGATTAACCGACCTGAAGTGAGAAATGCTGTTGATCGGAGGACCGCTAAGGAGCTGGCGGATGCATTTAGAAAATTTGAAAATGACGATACATTAAGGGTTGCTGTTCTGCATGGTGCAGGCGGAACCTTTTGTGCAGGGGCCGATTTGAAGGCGCTTTCTAAAGATGAAGGAAATGAAATGAACCTTGACATGTTAAAGGATGGTCCAATGGGACCTAGCAGAATGCACTTATCCAAACCGGTAATTGCTGCAGTATCAGGTTACGCGGTTGCTGGCGGTATAGAGCTTGCCCTTTGGTGTGATCTGAGGGTGATGGAACGAGATGCTGTCATGGGTGTGTTTTGCCGGAGATTTGGTGTTCCGCTTGTGGATGGCGGAACGCAAAGACTGCCAAGGTTAATCGGTATGAGCCGAGCATTGGACTTGATTTTAACTGGCCGGCCTGTATACGCGGAAGAGGCGCTGCTGATTGGTTTAGCAAACCGTGTCGTTGAAACAGGGACAGCTAAGGAAGAGGCAGAAAAACTTGCTGCGGAAATTGCCGAGTTTCCACAAGCTTGCATGATAAGTGACCGGGAAGCAGTTTATCGGGGCTTTGATCAAGACTTTGATAAGGCCATGCAGCTGGAGTTCTTGTTAGGGGTGAATGTCGTTAATAGTGGAGAAACGAGAGAAGGTGCCACCCGTTTTTCAAAAGGACAGGGCAGGCACGGAGAATTCGGACTGAACTTGAAATAGACGGGTAATGGATCTTATTCGTTATTGAATGTTAGAAATATATTCTTATCGGGGAGGAATCGTTAGTGAATGCAGCTGAATTAATCAAAAGAGGTGCCGTTTATTTCCCTAATCATACAGGAGTTATTTTTCAAGGGCAAAAATTAACGTTCGATCAAGTTTATCGGAATAGCAATCGCTTAGCCAATGCCCTGTTGAGCCTTGGTCTCAAAAAAGGGGACCGGGTGGCATTTTTGCTGGCAAATTCCCTTCAAAGTGTTGAAATTGATTTTGCACTTCTCCTTACTGGGATTATCAGAGTCCCACTTAATACAAGATTATCAGAGAATGAACATATTCATATGATTAAGGAGACCGGTGCCAGTGCGCTTTTATATACAGAGGAATTTAGTGAACGAGCCGCACAAATAAAAATTCATTGTGAAAATCTCCGTTACTTCTGCCAAATGAATGGTTCCACAAGAGAACCATGGATGATTAATATGGCGGAATTTGTTAAAGGTGTTTCCGAAGAGGAACCGTCAGTGAAAGTACATGAATCCGATATTGCCACTATTCAATATACTTCAGGAACAACTGGTACACTTAAAGCAGCCGTTCATACTCAAGAAATTTGGACAGCTATTAGCAATAATATCTTATCATCATTAGATATCCACGAAGGAGATACAATGCTTCACGCGGCGCCATTGACCCATGCGTCAGGTACGTTGGTGCTTCCGCATTGGGTATCAGGTGCAGCAAATTCCATTCTGTCAGGCTTCAATCCCGAACAATATCTTCAAACCATACACCATGAAAAACCTACCACATTGAATTTAGTTCCAACCATGATTGTCATGCTATTGTCCCAGCCTAATGTCGAACAGTATTCCTTTGAATCCGTTAGAAATATTATATATGGTGCGTCACCGATGCCTCGTGAAGCTTTGCGGCGCGGACTCGCCTTATGGGGCCCAAAATTTGTTCAATACTACGGCCAAACGGAGGCACCGCTGATTCTTTCCATTTTAAACAAACAGGACCATACCATCGGTGGAGAGGAAGGCGAAGAAAGATTGCTGTCCTGTGGCCGACCCGTTCCGACTGCATCTATTAAAATAGTTGATGAATTCGGTGAGGAGCGCCAAGCTGGGGAAATTGGCGAGATTGCTGTAAAATCCAGTCAAGCTATGCTTGGTTATTGGAATGAACCTGTATTAACAGATGAAACGATAAAAGATGGCTGGGTACATACCCGGGATATGGGATACCTCGATAAAAAAGGTTATTTATTCTTGGTTGACCGTAAATCAGATATGATCATTTCAGGTGGTTTTAACGTGTATCCGCGGGAAGTGGAGGAAATCCTCTATCAGCATCCGGCGGTGATGGAAGCCGCTGTAGTTGGTGTTCCGGATGAAAAATGGGTAGAAACAGTGAAGGCATATGTCGTTCTCAAAGACGGCCAAACAGTATCTGAAGAAGAACTTATCATATTTTGTAAAGAGAAGTTAGCTTCATATAAAAAGCCTTCTTCTATTGAATTCATTGAATCCTTGCCAAAAAGTCCGGTAGGAAAAGTAGTCCGCCGCCTATTGAGGGACCCACACTGGGAAGGGAAAGAAAGGAAAATCTAGTCAATCGAAAATAAAAGATAGCTAAGTAACCCACCCTTTTTGTCTATGAGGGTGGGTTTTGTTTTCTAAAAAGCTGACGTCTTAAGGGAACTGTTTATATTATTATACCATTCGCTAATAGAGGAGATTGTGATATTATTGTGTTAATAATAATTTGGACAGGGAATAAACTTGATAGATTTCTAAGATTTTATATTTATAGGAATTTTTCAAATATTCTATATATAAATACTTGAAAATAATACTATTGTGAGATATCTAAATATTCTTTATAATAATAATGTTAGGCAATAGGGTTTGGCAGAGATATTTTTTACGTAAATAATAAAAAAGTGGGGGAGTTTATTTGAAAAACCTATTGAAAAAGTGGAATCAAGTAAGTCTAGTAAAACAAATCATTGTTGGTTTGATTATTGGTATTATCCTAGCTTTAACGGTTCCTGCAGTAGCAAAGCCGCTAGTCATTTTCGGTTCATTATTTGTCGGTGCTTTAAAAGCCATTGCACCTGTATTGGTACTTTTCTTGGTTATGTCGGCCATCGCGCAGCACAAGAGCGGTCAACAAACGAATATGAAATCCATTCTCGTTCTTTATCTCTTAGGTACATTTCTAGCAGGATTAATCGCAGTAATTATAAGCTTTATTTTCCCAGTAAATTTAACTCTTGCAAAAGGCGCCGAGGATATGACAGCTCCTGGGGGTGTTGTAGAGGTTCTGAAAACTCTACTTCTGAATGTTGTTGATAACCCTGTCAAAGCCATCTTTAATGCGAACTATATCGGAATCTTAGCTTGGGCAGTTGTTCTTGGTATTGCATTGAAAAATGCTCCGGATACAACAAAAACAATGATTTCGAACTTTTCCGATGCTGTCTCCAAAATGGTCACTTGGGTCATTAAGTTGGCACCGCTAGGCATCATGGGTCTTGTTATCGACTCGATTACGACAAATGGTATTGATTCTTTGCTTAGCTATGGAAAATTGCTAGTCATTTTACTCGGCTGTATGATTTTTGTGGCGCTTGTCGTCAATCCGCTTATCGTTTTCGTTGCTACACGTCAAAACCCGTTCCCACTTGTGTTTATGTGTCTTAAGGAAAGCGGCATTACAGCCTTCTTTACACGTAGTTCTGCTGCCAATATTCCGGTTAATATGAAATTATGTGAAAAACTAGGTTTGGATAAGGATACTTACTCTGTTTCTATTCCATTAGGAGCAACCATCAATATGGCTGGTGCTGCTGTAACAATTTCCGTGTTGACATTGGCTGCAGTTCACACGCTGGGTATTCATGTAGACATCCCGACAGCGATCATCCTAAGCGTTCTGTCGGCAGTATGTGCTTGCGGTGCTTCGGGGGTTGCGGGCGGATCCTTATTATTGATTCCACTGGCATGTTCCCTATTTGGAATCCCAAATGACGTGGCAATGCAAGTTGTCGGCGTAGGTTTTATCATCGGTGTTTTACAGGATTCCTGTGAAACAGCATTGAACTCCTCAACAGACGTATTGTTCACGGCTACTGCTGAACACCGTAAGAACCGTTTAGAAGGTAAGAAATCTTTCATCCGTAAATCTGCATAAGGCTATAAGCCCTCTATCTGGGATAGAGGGCTTTTTTAATTAAGTTGGTGATTTAAATGCAAAATATTATAATGTAGGTTAAAATGATATTTTATAGATAGAAATTTGGAGGATATTATGCTAACTTTTGAAGAAAAACTGGCTGTAATCGAATCATTTCCCGAACTTGAGAAGGTAAATGTTTCACTAGGACGAGTAAATTTCCAATATAACGAAAGTGTTTATGAAAAGAAAAATGTGGTGTACCATCTCCATCCAAATGGAAATGGATTCGTATATGCCGGCCGCATATCCCAATATCAAACCGATTCAAAAGGGATGGTTAATATTCGGGACTACTCGGAGGAAGAGTTAAAAAAACTGATTAGAGACTCCATTAATAGCTTGTCTGCTGTTGAAAAGCCTATCGAAGAGGAAGCGATTATTGGGGATAACGAAGAGGAACGATGGGTCAATGGGGAGAATCAAGTTCTGTTATTAGTGAACGAGGATGAAACCTGGAATATTTATTTCGGACTCAATCTCGAAGAAACTTTCGGTACACGGGAAGAGGCAGAAATATTTTTAGTTGAAGAAGGCTTTAGAAGAAGATAGTTTTTCTTAATGAAGAAAAAAATGCCGGTTACTCTTATTTACAAAGGAGTACCGGCATTTTTTTAGTTTTTAACTAATTTTTTTCAATGGTTCACGAAATACATATTGATTTCTTCCCGCACCAATACCTGCAACGGTTAACATGACATTTATAATTGCTAAAACGAATAACGGGATCGTCCATGACTGGGTCTGGTCGAAAAGGAAACCAATCAAACTAGGACCGATTGCTGCCAGCAGATAGCCGATTGATTGAGACATGCCCGATAAACTCGCTGCTTGCTTGGCATCGGTTGTTCTTAAACCGATAAAGGTAAGGGCTAAACTGAAGCTTGCACTCTGGGCAACTCCTATAAAAATAACGGACGTTATTAATAATATGGTATTACTACTAAAGATAAGTCCAAATAACCCAACTAAGTGAAGAATTCCTAAAAAGAGAACCATTCCTTTTTGATGTCGAAAACGTTCGGCTATGACCGGTGTCATAAACGTGGCCGGAAGTCCCGCCAATTGCATGATAGAAAGGATCCAGCCTGCTAAAGTCAAGCTCATCCCATGGCTTTCTAAAATGGCCGGCAACCAGGCGATTGTGCAGTAAAACAAAAATGATTGTAGTCCTATAAAAAAGGTAACCTGCCAGGCCAATGCAGAAGACCATAGGCCTTTATTTCCGGAAGGTATGTTCTCGACCGGTTTACGGACGCTTGTTTCACGAAGCTGCGGGAACCAAATAATCATTGCCATCACGGCTAATACGGCCCAAAAAGCTAGAGCTGTTTTCCAGCCTAAAGCCATCCCTTGGGCTAGCGGCACAATAATCCCAGACCCAAGCGCAGCAAAGGTACTAAGTGCTGTCGTATAGGTGCTTGTCATGATTCCGACCTTATCCGGGAATTTCAGCTTTACTAAACTAGGCAGGAGGACATTCCCGACTGCGATGCCAACTCCGATCAGAAGGGTGCCGAGAAAAACGGTTGGGATGTAACCAAGTGACCGTATGATAATTCCTATAAATAAGATAAAAAGACCGAAAAATATAGTTCGTTCATTGCCATAGGTGCGGCTGATTCTTGGTGCAAGCACGGAAATGATGGCAAATGATAGTAATGGCAGAGTGGTAATAAATCCGGCTGTTCCGTTTGAAATGCCTAAGTCTGTACGGATAAATCCGATGAGGGGGCCCACAGATGTGAGGGCAGGCCGTAAATTAAACGCTACAAAAATAATCCCGATGACGAGTAGGGTTCTATTCATTTTTTTCATTCTGTTCCTCCAAGGTGAAAAGAAAGAGAGCTTCCTTTTTTATTCATAACCATAATCATATCATTTTATTGGCTCTAAATGCATTAAATTCATATAGAAAAATGAGAACCCATAATTGTATTATGTTAACTAAGGGCTATAAAGAAATTTTCCCAACTTTTATCAATGTAAACGCATTCATATATGAGTGATTCAAAAATAAACTCAATATTGCGGTTGAATGCCGCTACATAAAAAAGAGAGGGGAAGAGGGAATGAAAAAGTCAAAAAAGGTGGGTTCTGCAATACTTGGTTTGTTAATGGGGGCATCCTTGTTTTCGACCGGAGCATTCGGTCAAGGTCCTGACTCAAATGAAACATTTAGAGTTATGATTGAAGGGCCAAGTGCAGAAATGGCAAAAGCAAAGCAAAATGTTGGCGTTCGCTGGGACTTTGGGACAGAAGGCTTCACAACGACTATAAATACCAAGCAATATGAAGCATTATTGAATAATAAGAATATAAAGATTGAAAGAGTACCAGAGGTGCATTTGGATCGAGTTGAAAATGCGCCGAATGGAAAAGTTGGTGCAACCGCCATAACCTCTCTGCCGGACGACCGGACACCATGGGGAATTCAGGCAATTTATAATGATCCGTATATTAGCAGCACATCTGGCGGGACGGGGATTAAAATTGCTGTATTAGATACAGGTGTATATATAAATCATTATGATTTAGTTGGAAATGGTGAGCAATGTAAAGATTTTACGCAATCTTCATCCTCAATAGTTAATGGCACTTGTACAGACCGAAACGGGCATGGCACACACGTAGCCGGTACAGCTAATGCTCACGGAGCTTCTGATGGATTAGGAGTCTATGGTGTAGCACCACAGGCTAAGCTTTGGGCTTACAAGGTGTTAAATGACCAAGGCTCCGGTTATTCTGATGATATTGCTGGTGCTATTCGCCATGCCGCAGATGAAGCAGTTAGAACTGGTTCAAAAGTAGTCATTTCCATGTCACTTGGTTCTAGCGGAAAAGACACCATGATTGCCAGCGCCGTGGATTACGCCTACAGCAAAGGTACGCTGATTGTCGCCGCGGCCGGAAACAGCGGCTATGCCGATAATACCATTGGTTATCCGGGGGCCTTGAAAAACGCTGTAGCCGTTGCTGCTTTGGAAAATGTTCAACAAAACGGAACGTATCGAGTCGCAAATTATTCGTCCCGCGGCAACTCCTCTACTGATGGTGACTATATTATCCAGGAGCGTGATGTTGAAATTTCAGCGCCAGGCAGTAACATTCAATCTACCTGGTACGATGGAAATTACAATACCATCAGCGGAACTTCGATGGCCACCCCGCATGTTTCAGGGTTAGCAGCGAAAATTTGGTCCTCCAATTTATCCTGGACCAACACTCAGCTCCGCGCAGAACTGCAAAGAAGAGCTAAACTATACGACATTAAAGGCGGTTACGGTGCAGCAACAGGGGATGACTACGCATCAGGATTTGGATTTGCCAGGGTAAAATAGTTATAGGATTCTGCCCTCCTGCCGATTGAACAATTAATAGGTTATGATATAAAATTAAGTTAATAGTTAAAAATTATAGGAATGTTTGAGACGGCTGCATGGGGGAACAGATATGGTTGTTGTAAAATCGGTAAAAATCGATGGAGAGAGTATCCATATTTTTAATAGTGCCATCTATATTTTTGAATCAAGTTCTGGATTCAGCTTGCAATTGGATCTCATTGTGAGCGAAGTGACGGTGAAAAAATATAGAAAGTTTGAAAACCTGATTATGGAAATAGAATTAGAGGACGGTCGCATCCTTCAGACCATTATGCATGCGAAAATCCTCCCAGGAGGCTTGCCACAGCTAAATTTATTTTCTGAACTTGATGATCTAAATGAATATGAGGATTTCGATAAAATCAATGAAAATGATTCATGGTTTCCTAATATTGAAGAGGGCATCACATTGGAAGAAATAAGAAAAGTGGAAATGCCGTTGGAAGAGGTTAGTTTAAAATTAAAACTGCCCATAAACCAGATTGAATGGCTTAAAGCCCAAAAAAAGAGTGTTTTGAATGAAATGTTTCAGGAAGTAATTAATGATATTATGAAAAAACAAAACCTATAAGGTAACGAACATGCTGTTAAAGCCGACATTCTAGGTAGGAATGTCGGCTTTTTTAGTTTATCATACATAATTATGTATATTTATGAATAAAAAACCTCTTATAAATTGATAGTAACCTATTGTCCATTATCATATTATGAAAACGCTTTCTGAAAAACTAGCATAAATATTCAAAAAAATATGCAGAAAGTACTTGTCTAATGATAAACTTTTAAATATAATGTAAGAAAATATAACATGAAATTGAGAGGTAATGTGACATGACTGAAACACTTATTTCAAATGTGGCAATTGATTCTACAACTTTAGAACAAATTAAGAAAATCATGAACGAAAAAAGTGTTGAGCTTTTGCACTTACAATTCGTCGATATTGAAGGCATCTTAAAGCATGTCACTGTTACAGTAGAGCAGTTTGATGATGTGGTTGAAGGTAAGATGATGTTTGATGGTTCTTCCATTAAAGGTTTTTCTCCGATTAATAAGTCAGACCTTTATTTGCAGCCAGACCTAAATACATTTGCGGTACTTCCTTGGACTGTTGAACAAGGTTATTCAGAAGCACGTTTCTTATGCTCCGTTAAAAACCCGGATGGTACTCTATTTGAAGGTGACACGAGAAATGTCCTGAAGAAAACAGTGGAACGTGCTGCTGATCAAGGCTATACCATTTCGGTCGGTCCTGAATTGGAATTCTTCCTTTTTAAAACAGATGAAAATGGTTACCCAACTCAGGAGCTCGGCGATAAAGCTGGCTATTTCGAGCCATCTCCATATGATTTAGGTGAACGTGTTCGCCTAGAAATCTACCGTGCCTTGAAGGCAATGGGCTTTACGATTGAAGCCTCTCACCACGAGGTTGCAGAAGGGCAGCATGAAATTAACTTTAAATATGCAGATGTCCTTACTGCTGCGGACTTGGCGACTACTTATAAGTGGGTTGTTAAGACAGTTGCGAAGAAATTTGGTTTGCATGCTACCTTTATGCCAAAGCCGGTTTTCGGTATCAATGGTTCCGGAATGCACGTCAATATGTCATTCTTTGAGGGAAGCGAAAATGTATTCTTCGATCCTTCTGATGAATTACAATTATCGAAAAAAGCCTATCAATTTATTGCAGGTGTATTAGAAAATGTAAAGAGCTTTACTGCCATCACGAACCCGCTAGTAAACTCTTACAAGCGTTTGGTTCCTGGCTATGAGGCACCGTGCTATATTGCATGGTCCACATCAAATCGTTCAGCCCTTATTCGTATTCCTGCCAAAAGAGGTCTTGCTACTCGTGTAGAATTACGCTGTCCAGATCCATCATCCAACCCATATTTAACGTTTGCGGTTATTGCTTCGGCAGGCCTGGATGGAATTGTAAAAGAATTAGAAGCGCCGGCGCAAATTCAAGAGGATATTTTCCACATGAATGAAGAAGAAAGAGCATTCCGCGGCATCGACAATCTTCCGGGAAGCTTAGCTGAAGCTTTAAAAGAATTAGAGGCTGGAGAAATTGCTTCTCAAACATTGGGAGAGCACGTTTACACAGAATATGTTTCCCTGAAAAAAGGAGAATGGGACAGCTATCGTACTGCCGTTCACTCTTGGGAAATCGCAAACTACCATTCTAAATTCTAATAAAAAGTCTTAAGCACTGGGGGCTGGCCTCAGTGCTTTATTTTTTGGTTATAGAAATGGTCATATAAGAGTTCTCAGACCAAAGGGGTTTGAGAAGAAGAGTAGAAATGGTCTTATAAAAGGCTCATAAGACAAAAGTCGCTAGAAAACAAGTGTTGAAGTGGTCTTATAAAAGGTTCATAAGACAAAAGTCGCTAGAAAACAAGTGTTGAAGTGGTCTTATAAAAGGTTCATAAGACTAAAGTCGCTAGAAAACAAGTGTTGAAGTGGTCTTATAAAAGGCTCATAAGACCAAAGTTGCTAGAAAACAAGTGTTGAAGTGGTCTTATAGAAGGTTCATAAGACCGAAAAGGCTGGAAAGCAAGTATAGAAGTGGTCTTATAAAGAGTTCATAAGACCGAAAAGGCTGGAAAGCAAGTATAGAAGTGGTCTTATAAAGAGTTCATAAGACCAAAGTTGCTAGAAAACAAGTGTAGAAGTGGTCTTATAAAAGGCTCATAAGACCAAAGTTGCTTGAAAACAAGTGTGAAGTGGTCTTATAAAAGGTTCATAAGACCAAAGTTGCTAGAAAACAAGTGTAGAAGTGGTCTTATAAAGAGTTCATAAGACCAAAGTATCTAGAAATCAAGAGTGGAAGTGAACTTATAAAATGATTTATTTATAGAAAGGTAATAATTTATAAGTCGGTTTCTTATTTGGTACCTAATTTAAATAACCTGCCGAGACGGACGAACCCATCTTAGCAGGTTATTCTCTTTATAAACTTCTTAATAGGATATCTTCAACGTCGCCAACAATCTTCTCTACCCACTGATGAAGAACCTCTTTTTCCGTCGCCGCAATAGGGTGCGGGATGGTAGCAAATGGGTAATCAGGTATTCCGTGTGCGATTGCCATGGCTTTACTTGAAGAAATAAAGGGTTTGGTGCTGATGACGGCTGTCGGGATGCCGTGTTTTTCCATAATAATCCCATCGAGCAAACTGCCCGAGCTGCAGGACCCTCAATCCCCGACCCCGGAGATGATAAAGTCACATTTCTCGGCAAGCATACTAGCCTCTGCATCGGTGAGACCATGTGAAAAAGATAATTTTTTATGGTGGATGACATCCTTCAGATTATATTTTTGCTGAAGACGTTCTGCTAGAAAACGAATGACGGTGTCTGAATTCTTCTTTCCGTTATCGACTAACCCGATGACACTGCCTTCTAAAGATTTTTCTCTTTTCGCCATTCGCAATTCTTTTAAACTAGGACCAGAGGTAGGATTAAACACAATTAAACTCAAATCGCAGCCATCCTTTCTATTGAAAAGTAATTATGAAAACCAATCACCGATTGGTTAAGAGCACTCGTGTCAGGTGAATCCTGTTGCGGCTTTAATCGACTTTGTGACGGCTTTAGACTGTTTGTAGCTAAACCATCCCGGCATACAAGCGGAAAATCTTCCCGCTTCCCCGCCGGCTACCATTAAAAGGATTTGTTCAGGGGAAGGAATAGCGTGTTTAAATTTATATTCATCTCCCTCATCAATGGGCGCATCGATGATTCCGCCATGTTTCATATCACGTATTGACCTTTTTGCATTCTCGTAGAGAAATTGCTGAACACTTTCCTTAGACCAGCCTTCCTTTTGCAGGTGATGGTAATGTTCAGGGCAAAGGACAACCGCCATTTCCGTTTCACTCGCCATATTCATGGTACCTAAAGCACTCATCCGGTCCGACATCGTTCGAAGAATTCCAACGCTGTTAAGGGAACCATGATTTTGAATTTGATTTGGGCCTTCACAGGCAAACACAGTAACTGTACTATCATTTTCTTTAAATCCTCTTTGAACATGAAGAGGTGTCCAATCCGTCTTTTTTTCAGCAAAACAAAAGCTGTATTTGGCTGGGGTGCCAAGTGTCGAGCGGTCGAATTCTGGAGAACCGCCGGCATTTATCATCAACAAGCGAATCGCCCGTCCAATCGTGGCGTTTGCCCGATTCCCAGGGCCAAAGGCATTAGCACCAGAATTTAACCCAATTTGTTCGACAATGGGACCATTTACGGCAATCATGATGGCAGCACCATGAGTACTGGCACTTGGTCCGTGCAGTCCAAATTCAGGTTCACAGATGGCTTGTACCGCTGCCATGACGACCGGGAAATATCCTGGCAAACAACCTGCCATGACCGCATTTATGGCTACTATTTCAGCTGTAAAAACTCTTCCTCTTTCAGGAATGGCACCAACGATGGTGTCCGGTTCCATATTGACACTTTGCAACATTTCATAGATTCGCTCTTCCGTCGGCGGAACAATTGGCAGACCATCCGTCCAGCCTTTTTGAAAAAAATGCTCAATGGCCGCTAGACCATCCTTCACTTCCATTTTTTCAGCCCGAAGCATATCGAACAACCACCCCTTTCAGTCTTTTATAATGTATTCTGAAAAACTATCAGATATCCTGCTTTTAATGGGAAAGAAAGGTACAGGAAAAGGGACTTTGTAGACTTTAATTATTTTTAATTCATATATCACAAAGCAGTTCATAAATTTAGAGAGAAGGAAAGGACGGTCAATTTAAAGTGGACAAACCTTCGATCTGTAGGTAAAAAACAGAGAATTCTAGCTTAAGGTAAAGGAGTAAACATGCTGATGGAATTCCTTCAAGAAATAATCCACAATTATAGTACATTTTTTTCATTAAAGGCTTTTGAATCTGTAGCTTTTGATCATGCCAGCTGGGGCATTATTGGTTCATTGATCATTCTTGAAGGATTATTATCTGCGGACAATGCTTTGGTGTTGGCAGTAATGGTGAAGCATCTGCCAAAGGAACAGAGAAAGAAGGCATTATTCTATGGAATATTCGGTGCCTATTTTTTTCGATTATTGGTCATTGGCATAGGTGTTTCCTTAATTCATATTGCATGGATCAAGATTGTCTGCGGCCACTATTTGCTGTTTATTGTCCTGCAGAACTTATTTTTGAAAAAAGAAGAAGAGGATGAGGTTCGGCCTAAAAGAATGGGCTTCTGGAGGACCGTGTTAACGGTGGAGTTAATGGACATTGCCTTTAGCTTTGATAGCATTGTTGCCGCATTTGGCGTCTCCAATGAAGAATGGGTTTTGTTCCTAGGCGGAATATTAGGGATTTTAATGATGCGGGGAGTCGCTCAGTTATTCCTGAAATTGATTACTAAAATACCGGAATTTGAAACAACCTCATTTATATTAATTGCAATAATCGGAGTAAAAATGATTATTTCTTCATTTGGAATTCATATTGATGAAATCATATTCTTCAGCATTTTAATTACCACCTTCATGGGGACATTTATTGTCCATTTGGTCAGGAAAAACTCTGGAAATGAACCTACTATTTAAGCTTGCGATATAGCAGAGTATTGAATGAAACAGGCTTTGGAAGAAATAAAAATTGGTAGTATTATAAAGAAAGCCCCTCTTGGTTGAGAGGGGCTTTAAGTATGGAATTAGTAATAATGGGGGGAGGCTAACTTGCGGTATTAAGTTTATTTAAGAAGTTACGAAGTTCTTTGTTAAAGGCATCTTTTGCCTCAAGCTTGGCAACATGACCAGTATTTCTGAATATCACAAACTCGGAGTGGGCAATTTGCTTATGCATTAAGTACTGTATCCAAACTGGAGTGACAGAATCATATTGTCCGCCGATTATAAGGGTAGGTACAGTTATGTTTGAAAGTAATCTTAAATAATTCACTTTCAAACACGCTTCCGCCGATTGGATATAGAATTCTTTATTTGGTTGATAATATCGGAAAAACTTTTCGAAGTTTTCCTTTGACCAAGAATATAAACAAGTCTTGGCGGCAGTTTCTTTCATACCTTCCAAGGATTTATTCTTTACCAGAGCACGACGGTATTTTAAAAATAATTCCCCAAACTGTTTTGGGGCATAATGGAATGTACTTACTAGCAGCAAGGAGCGGCACATTTCTGGTGCCTGACGATAGATTTCCTGTGCCACCATTCCGCCCATTGATAAACCGCAAATGTGCGCGTTTTCAATTCCAAGGCTTTTTAATAATGTGATCACATCGTAGGCAAAGTTATAAATGGATATTTCACCGGGAAAATGATACTCACCATGTCCACGTAAATCCGGAATGATTAAGTCAAACTGATTGGCTAATTCGAATTGATCTGACCAACCTTCCTTCACTTCACCAAGTCCGTGAATGAAAACTAATGGCTCACCGGCACCGAGACGTAAATAAGGAATTTCGGAGCAACTTTTTTGTACCTCACTCAAAGTTCATTCCTCCTAAGGGTTTGGATAAAACCTTTATTTCCTATATTTTTATGGTGAAAAAACCGATAATGATTAGACTTAATTTAGTATATCATCAAGTTTAATTTTTTAACACATATAAATGTAAATTACATATAGGTATTTTTATAAGGGAGATAGTACATAGCTAAACTGTGACAAGCTAAATGAGCAGATTCATTTGATGCAAGCAGATCAAGGAATCTTGGTTGTGCAAATCATTTATATTGTGATTCATGTCACAGTTTCTCCTTTTGGTTTACACTATAATGGTATTAGAAATTACTGTTATTATTGTGAAAAGAGGTATTGTCATGTCTCAAATATTGGATCAGGAAAAAGTTAACGAGTTCGTGGACCGCTTTTATGATAGGTTGATGAAGGATGATTACTATATCAACATGTTTAAAGAAAGAAACGTGGACATTGAACAGTTAAAGAATCGTCAACGCACATTTATCAATCGACTGGTGTCTGAAGAAACAACTCACGATCATGAGAATCAGGTTAAGGATCGGCATCCCTTTCAAATCGCTCCAGAACGGGCGGAAATGTGGTTTATTAATATGAAGGAAACCATAAATGAAATGGATTGGGATTCTGCCTCAAAAGGGCGTTTAATCGAAAAAGTAGAATTTCTATTGAATAAGATGGTGAAATAAAAGATAAGCGCAAGGAACTAGGTTTCGAGAGTTCCTTGCGCTTTTTTTAAACAAATATTCAGAAAATAATTAAAATTGACGATAAATTCAAGTATAATAGAAAGGAAGACTAACCCAAAAAGGAGTGAATGGCGTGTCCATTACAGATTTCACGGCGATAGAGTTAGGCAAGTTAATCAGACAAAAGGAATTGTCCCCAGTCGAGGTAATAAGAGCCTTTTTAAATCGAATTGAAACACACAATTCCAAATGGAATGCATATGTGACAATCAATGAACAAGCTCTCGAAGAAGCAATCAGAGCTGAGGAATCCGTGATGAAGGGAAAAAACGTTGGCAAGCTTCACGGTATCCCGATTGCCATCAAGGATTTAACCCCCACCAAAGGGATTTTAACTACATATGGATCTCCACTTTTTAAAGATTATGTTCCGGATTATGACCCTATTTTTTTACAAAGAATTAAGGCTGAGGGCGGGATTGTCCTTGGAAAAACAAACACACCGGAATTCGGCCATAAAGGGGTTACAGATAACCCACTGTTTGGGGTGACGAAAAATCCTTGGGATGACAGGTTAACTCCAGGGGGGTCAAGCGGCGGTTCTGCTGCAGCTGTGGCCGCTAAACTTGCACCGTTCGCCGAAGGAAGCGATGGAGGCGGATCCATCCGCATTCCGGCAGCACTGACAGGTATTTTTGGGTTAAAGCCAACCTTTGGTCTGGTTCCTCATGAGGATCGTCTCAATTTATTTGGGTCCGAACATCCGTATTTACATAATGGGCCGATGGCAAGAACTGTGGAAGATGCTGCGTTGCTACTTTCGGTTATGGCCGGCTATGATGTGAATAATCCAAATTCTATTCCGGATTCAGGAGAGGATTTCACGGACCTTGACAGGGATTTGAAGGGCCTAAAGATTGCCTATACCCGTAACTTCGGTCTGTATGAAATTTCGGATGATGTTGCCGAAGTTATCGACAAAGCGGTTGGGCATTATGCTGATCTTGGCTGTGAAGTGGAAGAGATTGACCTTGATCTGGGTTTAAGCTTAAAGGAACTAGCTCGTGCCTTCTCCGGAATGTGGTGCGTGAAATTTGCTGCCAGCTACGGCGAATATTTCGATAACGATCCCGCAAGCTTCTCGGATGGCATGGCCAAAATGATTGCAATCGGTAGAAAGCTTAGTGCGATTGATTATAAAGCGATTGAAATTAAACGAACGATTGTATGGAAAAAAATCCAAGATGTATTAAACAATTATGATTTGTTACTTTCACCTGTTCTGGCAACAACAGCGTTCGAACACCACTTACCGGGTCCGTCCTTGATTAACGGAAAAAGTGTAAACCCTTCCACAGATTGGATGCTTACACAAATTTATAATTTAACAGGACACCCTGCGGCCTCATTGCCAGTTGGGTTGACAAGCAGCGGGTTGCCTGTCGGTTTGCAGGTGGCAGGAAACAGATTTGCAGATAAACTTGTCTTACAGGCTTGTCATGCATATGAAAAGGCATTTCAAACTTATTTGGAACCAGTATCGCAAGTAAAGTAGGCTTATGCTTTTAGGACCCCTTAATCCATTGGACACGAAAATGGTAAATTATTTACACTAGTGACAAGGGAAATAACCTGGAAAGGGG
>NZ_JBHSHV010000006.1:0-575229 GCF_042653105.1 Neobacillus sp. GCM10023253 | reverse complement strand
TAGCCATTTGGTGTTAGGAAATGAGCAGTCATGCTTTTCGACTGATCATTTCTAATACCGTACCAAACGAAGTGCGGTAGTGGCTTGGTTTCTAAAAGTCTTAAATTTTACTGTCCACTTTCTTGACAGAAGACCATCTAAGGGACATTTTGCCATGGACTGCTGTTCGAAAAGTCCAATAAAAGCCGTCTAAGGGACATTTTGCCATGGGCTGCTGTTCGAAAAGTCCAATAGAAGCCGTCTAAGGGACATTTTGCCATGGGCTGCTGTTCAAAATGTCCAATAAAATCCATTTAAAAGACATTTTGCCATCGACCGGTGCCAGAAATGTCTAATAAAAGCTATTTAAAATACACTTAGACATCCACAGTGCGAAATGTCTAAAAAGTCGTTTTAAAGACAGGACTGTCTGACCAGAAGGGGAAAAAAGTCTTTAATCCTCGTTCTTAGGAATTGTTTTTCAGTAGTCTCGAACCGTCCCCATGAACCATGTTACCCTCTTTTCTTTAAGCGTCCTACAAGAGGGACTACAATGATGCCTGCTATTACGACCTGCATGATGTTTCCAGGGATGGAGCCGAATGGCTGGATCCAGTTCCCGTAGAGGATGACTTCGGTGAAATAGTAGCCTACAACTTTTATGACTAGTGCAGCTACAACGGCCAGAGAATATACAAGTACTCTTTTTCCGGGTACCTTTTCGGCAATGAGACCGACTACAAAGCCCATTGTACCTACGATGACAAAGGTAAATGGTGACCATAATGCCCATCCTGAGACAATATCAAACAAACCCATACCAAACGCCCCAGCAATGGCTCCGGTTCTTTTACCGTAAACCAAGGCTGCGATAAAAAGAGGAACGTTACCCAAATGGATTAAACCACCGTTCCCCATGATTGGGAGCCTTAAGTTGATGAACATCGTGGCTACGAAGGTTAAGGCAATGAAAAGTGCACTGATGACAATGGCTTTTGTTTTTGTTGATTCTGTTGTTGAAAATGTCGTATTCATATTTAACCTCTTCTTTTCTAAAAAAGTATTAGATTTAAATATATACGTAAATCTATTTGAAGAAAAGATAATTTTTGTACATTTATAAACTTGGGTTGAAGAAAGGGGTTGCGGCTATTCCCATTTTTCTTGCACTTCCGTTTTTTTGATTTTTAATTACCTTAGTAAAAACCAAAATATGAGTAAAGTGTTCCTCCAACTCATTCAAAAATAAAAAAATGGGTTACCCATTTTTGGCACAAACGATGCCTGTCCATACAAAGGCAATTACTATTGCATATGATGAGATAGAAAGGTGGTGGAAAACTTATGAGTTATTCTAATGGTAATGGGTATGATTACTGCAATGGGTGTTATAAACAAAAACAGTTTTGCACATGCCCAACTTCCTATTCTTCAGACCTGGTTATTCCGGAAGAACCTTGTAACCAAACGTTTACTGAACATAATCCATCATGTCAATCGATTGGGGAACAGGAGCAACAGCAGAAACAAGAACAAGGTGGACTTGAACAAACGCAAGGTCCACAAACGCAAGGTCCTCAACTGCAAGATCAAATTCAAGAAGGTCAGAGGCAAGGACCTCAATCTCAAGAACAAACACAGGGTCCTCAAACGCAAGGTAACCAAACGGAAGATCAACACCAAACCCAAGGTTCACAGGTACAAGCCCAAACAGAAGATCAAGACCAGACCCAAGGTCCACAGCTCCAACTCCAAAGACATGGGGATCAAACGATGACCAACAACCAAACCATTTCCACTCCGATAGATGTGGATGGGGTCACCTTGAATGTAAAGTGTGGAGATTGCCAGCCTATTATTTTCCCGGATTTTGAATTCTTTAAGAAGCGTAAGAATAGAAAACGTTGCGAGAGGGGGTGTCATAACATGGAAAATTGCGATTGCGGGCAGTGTAATGAAGATTCATGTTGCAATTGTTGCGTCCGAAATCTTGCTAATTTGTTGAATAGCGTTCGACAGCTACAAGCGACAGCTACAGTTTCCAATCCAATCGATCTCTTTTTTAGCGTCAGCAGCACATTGTCCAATCCTGCCACAGGTCAAATTATCACGAACGTAGTGGATTGTTCTACTGTCAGCTTTAGAAGTCCTGCCACAGCAGTACCAAATACAAGAGTGCAATTATGTGATGTCGCAGGGTTTTGCGTTGCCAATACCTCCCCTGATGTCTTTCAATTTCTGCTGGATCAAATCAATGCTACGGCACCGGTCACTGAAGACGACGATTGCAGTAAGAATCAGCCGTGCATTTGTCCAAGCTGTGCCGAGGGAATTGGACAAGAGTTGATGTGTGCTGCCAGCTTCGGACTACAAGTCAATATATTTATCAGAGGGTTAGTAACCAATCCCACAACGCCACTCCCTAATTATGTATTAGCAGTAAGAGACTGCTTGGTATTCTTGGGTAATGCCCCGATCAATCCGACCGAGATTTGCGTCTTCTCTTTATGTGCCATCACTGGATTCACTGTTCCTCCGCAAACGATTCCTGCGCCAACGATCTAGTTTACAGTACAAACTGTTCCAAGGTTCTATTCATTCAATAGGTTGTTTTAAAAATGGATGTATATACTGATTGATTAGCCTGTACCAAGAGTTCAATAGGACATACATTGATAGTGTGAAAAGTTGAAAAATCAAGGAGGAAATTTTAAATGAATTTCATGTCGGAGGTAAAAAAGTGTAACTGCGGACAACAGGAACAATGCACATGCAAAAAGAGGCATATGGTCCATTCCGGAGAATGTGAACAGAAACACCATCATTATGCAATGGGGGAAATGCGGAACCACTGTAATCATCAACACGAAGTATGTCCGGAGAAGGTGAAAGGGTTTAATTTATGTCGTCGGAGAAATGAGCTACGATGCTTTAAACAATGTGAACCTATTTCTCAACCATGCGATGGTTTATTTTATAACTACTTTACCAGCAGAACTAATTTTGAATTTAGCGGATTAGTTGTTGTTACCAATACAGGGAATCCAACTAGCGGCTGTTCTATGCAAGTTCGTGTGACAGATCGAGCAGGGACAGCGGCAGTAGTCGCAACCGTCAGTCCAGGTGCATCCGTACCAATTTTTGTGGAAGGTTTAACCTCACTGGATATTGCATGTGTTCCAAATCCAATAGAACTACCAGTTCCATCCATTTGTAGTGGTGAAATCCGCTTCGATTTGGAATATTGTGCTGCAACAGTATGTTTTTAAAAGAGTAAGAGATTATCATTCTTTCTAACACGTATGTATTCATTATCCCCCTCTCCACCGAAAATGGATGTTTGTACTGATTAAATAGCCTGTACGATAATTGCCTATTAGACATATATAGAAAGTATGGGAATATCTAAGGAAAACTTAGAGGGGGAAAAATAATTGAATTCTATGTCGGAAGAAAAAAACTGTGACTGTAAGGAAAAAGAATGTTGCACTTGTAAAAAAAGTTATAGGGGCTATTCTAGAGAACCTATAAAGAAACACCATCATTATGAAGCTTGTGAAATACAAAAAAACTGTGAACGTGAAAAAGAAAAGTGTCATCATGAAAAAGAACATTGTGATCACAAAAAAGAAAAGTGCCATCATAAAAAAGAACATTGTGATCACGAAAAAGAAAAGTGTCCAGATACTGTAAAAGGGTTTAATTTGTGCAGGAGAAGAAATGAATTAAGATGCTTTAAACAATGTGAACCTGTTTCGCAACCATGTGATAATAAATATTATAACTATTTTACCAGTAGAACTAATTTTGAATTTAACGGATTAGTTGTCGTTACCAATACAGGGAACCCGACCAGCGGTTGTTCTATGAAGGTTAGTGTGTCAGACCGGGTTGGTTCTGATGTAGTCGCAACCGTCAGTCCAGGGGCATCCGTTCCCATTTTTGTGGAAGGTTTAACCATGCTGGATATTAAATGTGTTCCGAATGAATTAGAACTTCCGGTACCACCCATATGCAGTGGCGAAATCATTTTCGATTTAGAGTACTGTGCTTCAAGAGCATGTTTCTAAAGATTTGAACAGCCTAGATATAATGAAAAAGGAATGTATTATTTTTTTAAAAATGACAATTAAAAAAACTAGCCTTTTCACTTTTACCGGGTAGGTCAATCCTGGGTGTGGGTGGAAATAGAAATTCTATATTATAAAAGAAATGACCCAGTAAAGTGGACTGGGCCATTTCTTTTTGCTGAAATCTTTTTTCTCATGTAATCATGCAGCCAGTTTCTTTTCCATACGATCATTTGGTAAAAAGACCGCGATCAACGAGCCTGCAAGCGGGAGCAGCGAGAGAATGGTGAAAACGGTCGCGATCCCAAAGATGTCTGAGATGCCGCCCATAAACACTGATCCAATTCCACCAGCCCCTACACCGAAACCAATCGAAAGACCGGAGGCCAGACCAATGTTCTTCGGAAGCATGCGCTGCATGTAAACCACACTGACCGAGAAAGATGAAAGAACACTGAAACCAAACAAGAGCAATACGAGAACCGACAACACCCCATGTACATGTGGAAAAATAAGAGCAAACGGTGTTGCAAGCAGCATGGAACTGACCAGTAAACGTTTCATGCCAAGTTTGTCTGCCAGAACCCCGCCGACAAAAGTACCAAGTGCTCCTGCCCCGACAAAGACAAAGCTAAGAATCTCTGACTGTTGGATGGTGAGGTTGTGCAGGTAAAAAGGCAAAAAGACGACAACGCCAATTTGGCACCAGGAACGCAGGATGATAACACAAGAGAGCAGGGTAGCTCCCAGTAAATTGTTGTCTCCAGTTATTTGTTTCTTAGATTGAAGTTTAGTAGTCTCTAATTTTTCACGCAGCCAAGGCAGAATTTGGCCAGTTAATAGAAGCGATAGGAACGCTACTGGAATGAGCCATAGGAGTCCCTGAATCCCTGAGTGACTTACGTAGAGGGATACTAATAATGGCCCAAAGGCTTGCCCGGCATTTCCACCGACTTGGAAAATAGCTTGGGCGAGTGCTTTTTTAGATCCAGAAGCAAGGTGGGTTGCTCGGGAGGCTTCTGGATGGAACGCGCCCGATCCGAGACCGGAAATCGAAATAAACAAAAGCAGCCAAGGCAGAGATGGTGCGAGTCCTGTTAAAGCCAGCCCCATAATCGAACAGAACACTCCTGCCGGATACAGCCAGACACGAGGCTTACGGTCCGCGAACATGCCGAACAGAGGCTGGGAGATAGAGGATGTTAGGTATGACATTAAAACTACTAAAGTAGACTGGGTATAGTTTAGGTCAAATGCTTGTTTATAAAGCACAACCATTGCCGGAACCATACCTGTGGTCACTAAATCATTTAAAAAATGTGATCCGCTGAAGGTAAAAACACCCCGGCGAAAGATGGGTTCTTTTCCTTTCATTATGGGTTGTGATGCTGTTTCCAATGGTGTGCTCCTCCAATCGATTGCAAAGCGATATTTTGTGGTACAAATTTTTTCCTTTTTTAATAATATCTCAGCTTCATATAATTGTCACTTTTTCAAACCTTAATTTGTAAAAGCACTTTTTGGAAGGACAATTGGTGATTAATGAAAAAAAGATGGGTGTTCCCCGTAAAAAATAGGGGAACACCCATCTTTTTTTAGATTGGCAGATGATTCACTTCATTGGCAACGCGAATGCCTGATTCAATGGCACCCTGCATCCAACCGTGGGTAAGTGTCGTATGTTCTCCTGCAAAGTGAACTCTGCCTTCTGGAATTGTAATATAAGGAAACAATTCATTTTCCTGACCAGGTTCAAATGCTACAACCGCTCCGGTGGCATGGGGATTATCCACCCAGCTATAAGAAATACCAGAAACAAATTCGGAATAGACCTGGCTGCCGAAAATTTGAGCTAGGTTATTTAAGGCATATTGAATACGCTCTGCGTCGGAAAGACCATTCCATGTCATCGCTTCATCCGCCCATGTATAGCTTGCGACCACAACAGCAGGTTCAGATGTGCCGATCCCGCGACTCGGGTAATAGGTGAACCGAATGGGCAGGTCCGTGATAGATTTACCGCCGTATTGGCCGTACCTCTCCCAAAAACGGCTCTTAAACTGAATTCCGATTTTTGTGGCGGCCATATAGTTGATTTCACGAATGGCTCTGTGCTTGTAATAAGAAAAAGAATGGTAGGGTTCAATGGTTACAAATCGCATAACAGAAAAGGGGATGGTAATGATGGCAAGGTCACTAGTGGTAGTCGAATTTTTAAATGTACGGGGATCAGTCGAATGAATGATGACACCTTGGTTATGTTGGACAATTTTAGTGATTCGTTGGTTGAACCTAATCTCCTCTTTTAATTGCGGCAAAAATGCCTTTGGAAGCAGATCCATTCCACCAGTGATTTCATAGAAACGATTAGTTGTGAGGCCCGACGTTTCGCGCAAAACTTCAAGAAACGACATCCCCATAAAAGCTTCATAGTCGAGAAGGACATCAATCATGTCAATGGCACCATCTGAAAAAGTCGTTCCGTATTGATAATGAAACGAATTCAAGAACGTACCGAGTGACTGGTTTTTAAATTCTTTTTCGATAAGCGGCCAATGTGTCACGGGGTCCTTATTAATAAATTGCACAATCGGATCTGTAGCTAATTTCCATAGTTCTTCTGCGCTCTTGCCTCTTTCATTCGGCCGGACAGGAAAGTTTAGAATTTCAGGATTTTGTTCAAATATGCTGAGACGGGTCATGACTCCATTTACATAAAGAATGTCTGCGGGAGTCCGGTTGATAAAAGGATTTACGGGCAACCCAAATTTTTTAATATACTCTAGAGTCAATAAATGGGTATCAGGAATACGCATAGGGCCGGCGTTTAAATAAAGTCCATTGCTGAAGGGGCTGCGAATCGTATAAATACGGCCGCCCACCATGCTGTTGGCTTCTAAAATAGTAACTTTGTGCCCGGCCTCTTTCAATAATGAGGCTGCTACAAGCCCTGCTATTCCTGCACCGACCACGGTAATCTGCTTAGGAGTTTGTGTTTTATCAAGCCCATTCCTAATCATGTGAATCATTTGTTGCGGTGATATTGTCATTGGTCCATTCAAATTTATTGGCATCTCACTACCTCGTTTAAATAAGGATTAATACATTTTATTCACTGGTTGAGATGTCTATGTGTGATGCATGGGGACGGTTCTGATGCATCATTTATTTATTTATTTAAACAAAAAGAGAGGGTGCCTCTTCATGTATTGATCCGCAAATATAACAGGGGGATTCGCAAATAAAAAGGGGAATTTCGCAATTATTCTGCTCGGATTCGCAAATATTTTGTTTAAAATCGAAAATTAGGTTCAAAAAAAATGAGGAACATCTGAGTGATGTTTCTCATTTTTTAAAGTTTTATTGGCGCGGTGCAAACAATATCACGGCAGCTCCAAATAAGCAGATACCAGCACCGATCCAGTCATATAAATCAGGTGTTTTTCGATCAATTCCCCATCCCCATAAGATAGACAGAACGATAAATACTCCTCCATAGGCAGCATATACTCTGCCGAAGGATGGGAACGATTGAAATGTTGCTATGACACCATACAATGCCAGGATAAGCCCTCCGAAGATCCCCCAATACAATGGTTTCCCTTCTCTTAACCATAGCCAAACCAGATAACCGCCGCCAATTTCGGCAAGCCCTGCAAGTATAAATATTACGATTGATTTAATCAAATGACATACACCTTTCAAAAGCCTATCTTATTGGAATTATATTTTTCAAATAAGTTTAGGTCAAATCACATACTGGTGTACTTAGGCAAAAGCAGCTTGGAAATCAGTCGGGTGAGTTGCTTTTATCTTCATTTTTGATTATCACTGGTCCCGTCCAAAAAACGTTCAAGAGCTTCTTTATTTTTCACGAAATCCACTTCCAATACATCACCAAGCTCATCATCCCGTTTATTTTGAAAACTGCCATCCTCGGGAATGCGTAAAGTTTCAATCTCGCTGTTCTTTCTCGTAAGTATGTCCTTTCCAATTTCAATAAGGGTAGAACTGTTCATATTTGTCTCTAAATATTTATTCAAAAGACCGATTAGCTCTGGGAGTTTTAACACACTTTTAGGACCTAACGCTTCTTCCTTTAATTTTGAAATCACTTCCTGCTGCCTTTGAATCCGCCCGAAATCACTTAAACGATCATGTCGAAACCTAACATAGCCTAACAGTTCTTTACCATGGAGCCGCTGCTTGCCTTCTTCTAACGTCATGCCAATTCCATAAGACATCTCATACGGCACGTCCACTTCGATTCCCTTTGGAACAAGCAGGTCGACCGCTTTTTCGAAACCTTTAAAATCGATGATCGCATAATAGTGAATATCGAGTCCGAAATTTTCTTTGATCGTTTTACTTAGCAATTCAGTACCGCCAAAAGCGTAGGCGGCATTTAGTTTTTGCTGTCCATGATTGGGTACGGAAACAAGCATATCGCGCATTAAGGAAATCAGTTTAAATTGATGTGTTTTTGGATCGTAATGGGCGATCATAATGGTATCTGTTCGGGATTGTTTTTCTCCCCGTGAGTCACTTCCTAATAAAAGCACATTGACCTCATCGAGGTTACTCTTTGCATCTTGAATTGTATGTTTTCCCTCCACTTTTTTAAGCGGTGGGTTAATCGTTTTAATTTTTCCTTCTATGTATTGAAAAATGGTAAAGAGACCAACTGTGACAATACCAATTACAAGTAGGGCGGCAAAAACTCTGCCCCATCTTATTTTAATTCTTTTCTTTTTCTTTCGTGTCAAAACTTGCACCACCTAGGCTGAAATAATACTATCATCAATGGTTTATTTTATACTATTAAGCTCCCATATAGGAATAATTTAGAAAGCTCTGAAGTAATGATTATCCCATAAATAATTTTCAACTATTTAACTATCAGGTTACATTTATTTTTCATTTCTAATTAATATAGTACAAAAACAGGTATGACTAATTAGTAGTCATACCTTCCAAACTGTCCCTGTGTATCGTTAAAAGATTTCTTTAATGAAAATAAAATTCTTAAGAAGTTCTCTTTCATTGATGGATATCCGATTCGCCAAATCTTTCGTTCTCAAGACAAATTCTTTAACTCCGATAAATTCTGATTCACTAATCAAGTAAAAGTGAGTTCCTATATCCATTAAACTGTCTTTTTAATCTATATACCTTCATTCAATAACCTCTAGTTTATTTTTTAACTATTCCTGAATTTACGCTAATTATAGTTCCTTAGATGTCAGCGGCAAGAACAGTTTAATCCCTCGCTTGTTAAATGGCAAGATTTTTAAATCAGCGATCAGGTGACTGATGTAACCAGCTAAACAGGTATAGAAAACACCGAGAATTCCAAGTGAAGATTCTAAATGGAAAGCAATGATCCCGAAGAAAACAACGCCTAAGATGGAATGAGTATAACTCCGATGAGAAGTCAAGGAAGCAATGATAAAGTAAATTCCTAATAGGATGATCCAAAGCTCCCCTAAAGATAATCCTCCAAGCAGAACAGCAATTCCCGTAATGGTTAACATATGTTTTTGCTTAATGAGGGATGCAACCAGCACAATCAAAAGCCCGATACCGACCCCCATCCATCGTTCAGCCGCCATTTTCTCCAAGACACTATAGAAAATCATCAGCAATCCAATGATCATCGCAGCTAGCCGAACCATCTTATGCGACAGTGTAATTTTTCCACGAAGCTTCCCGTCAATATCCAAATCTGGCATCAATCCTGACACGGCACCTAATCCAACAAACAAGAGTGTCGCAGAAGGAGACGTCTGATAGGTATTAGCCACAATATATCCTGTTGCTGATCCAATTACTGCATGTGCTGTACCATTCAATTTCATTCCACCTCAAAAATTATTAATCTAGTCAAACAGAAACAGATATTCCTATTCTACACCAAAACGTCTGTTCTGTTTACAGATAAATAATTTATGAATAAATACGTTAGGCTGCGTAGTATTAGCTAGCGACGATTTTTTTAAAATTTGATTCAAATATTTGGACAAATTAACGTGTCCCTCTGCTGTTTATATGAATAAGCTATTATAGTTTGATAGGAAAGGAGTGATATTGATATCTATGAGCAACAACACTAAAAAGTTTACAGCCGTATTAAGGCAGGAATTTTCTTTTTATGCGAACGAGGAAGTCCTTGACTCGGTTTTAGATGATATTGCGGATCAAGGAGTAACGATAGTTGCATTTACCATTACAAAGTTGGACATGGGCAGGGTGAACTTTGTCCGAATGGTTGTCGGTCCTGATAATTCAAATAGTTCCCGTGCTAACCAGATCGCGCGGGACGCTCTTCGCCGAGCAGGTGTACGGTTCCATCAAGAAGAAGTTATCCAGATCATTGTTTCACCTGCTCCGGGAATCTTAAGAAACGTGTTACGAGCTTTGTCTCCTCGGGTAGTTGTGTTCGCTGCGTACAGTGGAATAAATTCTATCATCCTGAACGTCTCCGATATCCCAACTGCTCTACAATTGTTAAGGCAAAATAACATTATAGCTTAAGAGTTTTACCTTTTAATGTCTAATTGTGAAAGCAATTAGGCATTTTAATGTCAGGTTCAATATAAACTGATGAAGACCAAACGATTCGAAGTGCTCTTCATGAAGTACATTGGTTATATAAAACTGGTACAATTCAGTTAGATTCGATTGATTATATACGAGGAGATATTACAATGCAAACCATACATAAAATAGGCAATTCATTTTGGTATATGACAGCTGTTTCGGATACAGATCGACCGATTTTAGGGATGGTCGTGGGAAAAGAAAAAATATTAATGATTGATGCTGGGAATTCGGAAGCACATGCTCAATTATTTTTAAAAATGCTGGAGGAACAAAATATTGGCCGTCCTGATATGGTTGTGTTAACCCATTGGCATTGGGACCATATTTTTGGACTTTCGGCATTAAAGGATAGTGTATCGATTTCTTCTAAAGCAACAAAATTAGAAATAGAAAAACTAATGCCTTTAGCATGGTCGGATGAGGCTTTAGATGAGCGGGTGAAGGAAGGCACAGAAATTGAATTTTGTGCCAGCTGTATTAAAAACGAGTTTGCAGATCATAGGAATATACATATCACATTGCCACAAGTCGTTTTTGACAACGAGCTCGAAATCGATCTTGGCGGGGTAACTTGTGTATTGAAGCATGTCGGAGGGGACCATGCTTCTGATTCTGTTGTCATCTATATGAAAGAAGAGAAGATATTGTTTTTAGGTGATAGCATTTATCCTGATATATTTTCTCCCAAACGGAACTATACAACCAAACGAACAAAGGAACTAGCGGCAATCCTGGAACAGTTTGATGCAGAGACCTATATCCTTTCCCACTGGAAACCAATATCGCGGACTGAGTTTAACAACGAAATGCAACTGTTAAAGACAGTGGCCGATTACACAGAAAAATATAATGGTGATGCAGAACAAATTAAATCGGAATATGTACGAGAGTTAAACCGAGATTTAAACGAAGACGAATCTGAAACGATCGATTATTTTGTGAATGGATTTGAACTAAAACGATAAATTTTCACTCAATCTCGTGGACTCGATTGCTTAAGATTCTCGTAATGTTCATTAAACACTTTAAAAAGCCTTTCATCCCCGCCGCGGTCGGGATGGAGGGCTTTTAGCAGTTTCTTAAATTCTTTTTTCATTTGATGGCTGCTAGAGTCTTGATTTAATCCCAATAACTCACCGTAGTGAAAAGTACTGGGTTCGGTGACTTCAATCTGTGTGTTTAGCATTTTTTTTAAGGTGCGTACCTTTGATTGTTCAATATGTATTCGGGTATTTAATATCTCTATTTGTTCCGTAAGACTGCGATTTTCTTGAAGTGACTCTTCTAATTGTGCAGTAAGTTGAGAGGCATGCGTTTGGATGATAAATTCAATTAGATCCTTAACATTGATTTTGTAGGTAGTTGTTCTTCTTTTGTTTATTTCGGCCTTCATTTTGCCTTCCTTAATCCACGCCATTACGTCATCGTCACTGGCTGCTATGCCAGACGAGGTTAATTGCTCAACCGCTTCTTTTATATTCAGCATCATTTTTCACTCGCTTTTTTTAAAATCTAGCATTCTATATTACAGATAGACCCATCATATCACTGAACTTTTTCAGAAAAAGAACAGGAGTGTGACATTAAATTAAAGTCTCTTTACATTGAGACATTTTTAATAAAAAGGATGCTCAAGAGGTACGAACATCCTAAATTTTATGAACAGATGCGTTATTTATGAATAAAAACCTGCGTGCCAATTGGGACTAAAGATGACAATTCTAGAACATCGTGATTAAACATTCTAATACAACCATGGGAGACGTTCTTACCGATAGAAGATGGATTATTTGTTCCATGTATACCGTAATGAGGTCTTGACAATCCCATCCAAAGGACCCCGAATGGTCCGCCGGGATGAGGATCTTTGTTAGTAATCGAGTATGTTCCGGTAGGAGTTGGTGTCAATATTTTTCCAACTGCAATGGGGTAAGTTTTTAAAAGCTTATGACGATCAAAGAGTTTTAATTGGTGTTTTGATGTTGATACATCAATCCATTTCGCCATCTGAATCAACTCCATTTTTTGAATAGTGTATTAAATAAAACATGCAAATGTTCATTAACAAGAATTAGTGGACAGTTATTTTTACTTGCGAAACCAATTAATCTATTAATTTTAAACGTGTTTTGGAAACATTCTTTAAACCATCACCGTAAAATAGGCTCTTGATTTAGTGACAGCGACCTATTAGTAATCATAATTTGTTGAAGAGAGTACACTTTGAATCTAATGTTTGATTTACACAAAAGTAATCATACAACTCTCGATATTTGATTAAATACAAAGGGGAGGACAAAATGCAGAATTTTCAAAATGAACTACAAGGGTTGGGAATCGATCCTTATCAAACTAGTCAGCTAGTTACAATGGATCCACAGAGCCAGGATCCGCGCCTGTTTGGTATGCGCTGTGGCGGCTTTCGTTGCGGAGGCTTTGGTCGTTGCGGAGGCTTTGGTCGTTGCGGAGGCTTTGGCTTTCGTTGTGGAGGCTTTGGTTTCGGTTGTGGTGGCTGTTTCGGTTGCGGCGGCTGCGGCGGCTGCGGCGGCTGTTTCGGCTTCGGGTTTGGTTGTTTTGGCTGTGTTGGCATTGGTTTCGGTTTTATTTAATTGGTTTGGCTTTTGGCGATCACCGAAAAAAATATTTTCTTATGAAAAAAGGTGCCCTGCACGGACTTGTGCCGTCAGGGCACTTCTTTACTATGTTTATCATATTGGACAAAAAATGATACATAAACTGATAGTGCGGAAGTTGTAACGATTAGAAATAAGGAGGAGCGCCAGTGACAGAACTTACCTCGTCCTCACGACTGAAGGTCAAAAGGGATACGTTTTTTCTCCCAGATAAAAAGGGGGGTGTCTATTTTAGAAATAACCAAAGTTCATTCCGAATGGAAGGCAATACCATCTATCAGTGGATTGAAAAATTGCTGCCGATGTTTAATGGGGAGCAAACAATGGGAGCTTTGACTCAAGGGTTAACAGGACCGTATCGTGACAGGGTATACGAAATCGGCGAAACGTTGTACAAGAATGGGTTTGTTCGCGATGTCAGCAAAGATACTCCCCATCAATTAAATCGTCAAGTTCTTGAAAAATATGCTTCACAAATTGAATTCATCGAGAATTTTGTCGAATCAGGTCCATACCATTTTCAAGAATACCGCCAGGCTAAGGTTCTCACTGTCGGCTCTGGCCCCTTCATGGTATCACTGGCTGCTGCGTTACTTGAATCGGGACTGCCCAAATTAAATGTCATGATAACAGATGCGGTTCTAACCAATCGGCAGCGGCTCCATGAACTGGTGCATAATGCGAGAAAAATAGATTCCGATGTGGAAATGGTAGAAGTACCTTACCATCATGGTACAGGGATCAATTTTTGGAAAGAAGCTGTTCAGGACTATGATTGGATTCTGTACGTCTCTCAGGATGGAAATGTCAATGAATTGAGAGCTCTAAATCAGGTTTGTATAGAAGAAAAGAAGTCGTTTCTCCCGGCCATCTGTTTAGAAAGAGTGGGGCTATCCGGTCCGTTAACACATCCAGAATCAGATGATTGTTTCGAGTCTGCGTGGCGAAGAATTCATCAATCTTTCGTGCAAGCCGATGGGAAGCCTCGAGGTTACTCTTCCACATCAGGAGCGCTTTTGGCAAATGTCTCTGTATTCGAATTATTCAAGAAGGCTACAGGAGTTGCTGGTTCAAATCAAAGTAATCAAATTTATCTGCTTAACCTTGAAACGATGGAAGGAGACTGGCTTTCTTTCATCACACATCCTTCATTAGCAGCTAAACGTAATACACCCGAACTGATTGAAAATCTTGATGAAAGACTAAAACAAGAAACGGACAGGGAAGAGGAACCGGGTTTGATTTTGGACTATTTCAGTCGATTAACTTCAAAGGAAATAGGTATTTTCCATACCTGGGAGGAACGGGATTTGCTGCAGCTTCCTCTTTCCCAGTGCTTTGTTCAGGCCGTTGACCCTATGTCAGAGGGACCGGCAGAACTGCAGCCGGAAGTTGTTTGTTCGGGGATGACACATGAAGAAGCAAGAAGAAATGCTGGTTTGAAGGGTATTGAAATGTATGTGTCAAAACTGATAGATTCCCATATTTTTAGAGGCAAGAGTCATCCAGAGGGGTTTATTGGTATCGGTTCAGGAGAAACAATCGCAGAGGCTGTTTGTCGAGGTCTGCAAGCCTATCTGGATGAAGAATTGAAAAAAAGAAAGGCTAGTCAGCCAAATACGGTTTATCGTGTACCGATGGGAGCCATAGAAGATAAAACATGCAGATTTTATTTAAATGCCCTGACTACCTTGCAGGGTCCACCAGCAATCGGTGTTAAAGAGGATGTAGCAGGCTTCCCGGTTGTTTGGGTTAGGTCAAACGGCCATTGGTACGCAGCGGCCGGTTTAAATATAACCTTGGCATTGCAAAACACACTGCAGCAAGCCCTTTTCGATGCTCAAAACGGGATCAGTTCCGTGGAGAGGAAAGCGAAGGAATCGATGATTTATTTGGAAATAAAGGATAGCAAATTTGATATCCGCTCTTGTGAAGACATGACACAATTGGAGCTATTACAATCTGCTATTCAGGTCTTACGTAAAAACAACAAACAGTTATTTGTCTATGATCTGTCGATGGAGCCATTTTTAAAGCAAGGGCTGTTAGTGGTGTATGGTGTGCAGGTACGAGAGGGGGATTCCAAATGACTGCACAGGTCCTCATTGACGGAGTCGGTTTATTAGCGGAATACGTCTATGATCTTCTGTCCACTAGCTATCTAGTAAGACGTCAAAGTATTCTGGAAGAGATTCCTAAAGAAACAGAATTAGTCCTGGTGCTTGACGATGCCTGGCATCCGGCCGTTCACCAAAAAGCGGAACAGAGATGCATGATTGCCGGAATTCCTTGGCTTCGAGGATTCGTTTCCTTTGGTGAGGGGATCATTGGCCCATTGATACGCCGAGAAAAACCAGGCTGCTCACTCTGTGCTGACAAACGGCGCTTGATCGCCGGACCTGACCGCCTTGAAATGTGGGGAATTCAGACGAAATTGACTTCAGGTCCAAGTGTGCTGCGTGATGCCTGGGCTTCCCGGACGGGGTTATCGCAAATGGCTATCTTGATCAGTAACGAAGTGCAAACAATTCTTAAAGGAGAACCCTCCTCCTTGGAAGAAAGAATGTTCATGACCAATCTGAGAACTTTAACGACCTCCAGCCACTTTTTCCTGCCTGATCCATTGTGCCCGATTTGCAGCCCAATCCCTGAAGACACACCGGAATTAGCACAAATTAGCTTGGCATCCAGTCCCAAAATCAATGGGGAAGGGTATCGCTGCCGTTCTATAGATGAATTGAAAACGGTTCTTACCGCAGACTATCTGGATGAGCGGACTGGAATCATGAATGGGAAAATGGCGGATTTCAGGCTCCCATTTGCCGATGTTTTGGTGAACATGCCATTGTTTGGAGCAGACGAGGGGGTAGCGGGCCGGACCAATTCCTATGAATTGAGTGAACTGACGGCCATTTTGGAGGGGTTGGAGCGATATTGCGGAATCGAGCCTCAAGGCAAAAGGAAGAAAGTTCGAGATAGTTATAACAATGTAAAGCATATCGCATTAAATCCTGCATCAGTAGGTCTGCATGACCAGGAACAATATGCAAAGCCCCATTTTCCGTTTAAACCGTTTCATCCTGATGCCCCAATGAATTGGGTTTGGGGTTATTCGTTTTTACAAGAACGTCCGTTACTGGTTCCAGAGTTACTCGCGTATTATAGTTTGGGCCAAGGGGAGGGCTATGTTTACGAAACCTCCAATGGGTGTGCATTGGGAGGAAGCTTGGAGGAAGCCATTTTCCATGGGATTATGGAGGTTGTCGAGCGGGATTCCTTCTTGTTAACCTGGTATGCCAAACTGCCCCTTCCGCGTCTAGACCCTTTTTCTGCTAACGATAAAGAAGTAGAGCTGATGGTCGACCGGTTACGTGAGGTGGCGGGATATGATGTTTATTTATACAATTCGACGATGGAACAGGAGATTTCCAGCGTCTTTGCAATAGCAAAAAACAGGCAAGATAAGGGGGTAAACCTCATTTGTGCAGCAGGAGCGAATCCTGATCCCGTAAGAGCTGTTAAAAGTTCGCTTTACGAGCTTGCTGGAATGATGGTTCGGCATGACAAAATACTGGAGGAAAACCGGCACAAATATGAACAAATGCTGAAGGATCCATATGCAGTCCGTTTGATGCCGGACCATGGCCTGCTCTACGGTCTGAAGGAAGCGGAGAACCGGCTGGACTTTTTATTGGATGACAATCGTCCATTACGAACGTTTGCTGAGGAATTTAAACAGCCTCCCACGAATACAGATTTGAAGGATGACATGCAGGATATTCTTCAGCGGTTCCGAGAGTTGGACCTCGAGGTTATTGTGGTGGACCAAACAACACCAATCACCAAACGGAATGGATTATACTGTGTAAAGGTATTGATTCCTGGCATGCTCCCGATGACATTCGGACATCACCTGACCCGTGTCAAAGGGCTGGAAAGGGTTCTCCAAGTGCCCGTGAAACTTGGATACGCCAAACAGCCGTTGACGTATGAACAACTAAATCCAGATCCGCATCCATTCCCATAATGGAAAGGAAGGAGGTTTACTCTTGAAACTGGAGACATTTCTGCAGCACCTTCACTTTGAACCGGAAAAAATCACTCCGCCAGATTGGCAAGTCGATTGGGACGATGCACCGCTTCCCTATAAACTATACCGCGGCCTACCCGAGATTCCATTAACCGGTGATGTACCGTTAACGCTTGAGAAGCGAGAAGCCGATGCGAGGATCGGACTAGAGGAGCTCGGGGCTTTCTTATGGTATGTGTACGGTCTAACGCGTTACGCACAATATGGTTTCCTTGAAGATCCCGAGGATAAAACTACTGTAAGCTATCTTCAGTTATTGCGAAAATTTGTTCCTTCTGGCGGGGCATTGTATCCCAATGAATTATATGTGTATGCAAAGATTAAGGACGTCCCAACGGGAATTTACCATTACGATGTAGCCCATCACAGCCTTCGCTTGCTCCGGGAAGGAAATTACGATTCCTACTTGTCCAGGAGCCTTGGGGATTGTGATGTTTCTGAGTGCTTCTGCACGGTTTTTGTCTCGACGGTTTTTTGGAAAAATTTTTATAAATATAATAATTTTTCCTACCGTCTACAAGGTCTTGATGCCGGTGTGGTCATTGGGCAAACATTAGAAGTAGCAGATCGGATGGGATTCTCGTCACGGGTATGCTACCAATTTCTTGATCGTTCGATTAATCATTTACTTGGGCTAACCGAACAGGACGAAAGTGTATATGCGGTGATCCCGTTATCTATTGATCCCTCTATCCAATGGGGTGACGACTTTAATAAAGAAGAATATGTGTCTACCGCTGAATTGTCCCTGGAAGTGCCGTTGCTGAAAACGGAAACCTATAACCGTTCAAAGAGAGTCCTTGATTACCCACTGCTCAGAGAGATGAATGAAGCATCGATATTTGAAACAACCCAGTCATTTGTGAAGATAAAAAAGGATGGTCGTGTTCAAAAGTCCTATGGTACGGAATTGATCATGCTCCCATTTACGGAGTCCTTTTCGTACGACCTTGCTTCTGTTTGTAGAGAGAGGCATTCTCCTGATATTGATTTTATTTTAGAAAAGGTCAGTCAAACTCAACTAGCAACTTTGTTTAAAGAGGTTTTTTCCAGACCTTATCAGAATGATCTTGACGGCACAGATGGAAAAACGGGGACTCGTGTTTCGTTGTACGGCTTTTTTTATAACGTGGAGGGTGTTTCAAATGGCGCTTACGCCTATGACAAAGGCGCTCATGCACTGAGTAGAATAACAGACGGGGATTTCCGTGAGATATTGCAAAATGCTTTAACCATGCCCACTGTCAATCTGTTTCAAGTACCGCTCTGCCTGCATTTGGTTGCAGACAAGGATCATCTTAAAGAAGAACTGGGCTATAGAGGATACAGAATTCAACAGATGGAAGCGGGAATACTCTTGCAACGGCTGCTATTGATCTCATGTGCCTTGGGTATGGGGGGACACCCTTTATTAGGGTTTGATGCGAAACTATGTGATGAACTTTATCAAGCTGAAGCGAAACAAATAACAAGCCTCATCCAAATCCCTGTGGGACCGTACCGTTCGCGTGCCTGGTTAAAAGGAAGTTTAAATAGTTAGACCAGTTTACCTTGTATATCCGATATCAGGTGCCCTAGTCCAAGGTTAATTTAAAGGACTAGGGTCATTTGTTATGATCCTAACCCTAAGTAACCTATCGATAAAAAATCCAGGCGAGTACACAATTGGGTATGTAACCCTCCAGGACATTTCTAGGGGGTTTTTATAGTGGTTAGCCCATACAAATTTTCTCCATTTACATAGTCTGTATTGACAGTTCGAAAGGAAGTATCAAATACGTGGTAGGTAACAGCAGTGGATTTGCATTAATCGTTGTTTTGTTTATCCTGCTAATTATTATTTGTGCTTCTTTTTGTGGTGTCTGGTAAAAAAATTTGAATGCTTTAAAGAAAGGATGATTATTGATGGATGGATTCGGTGCTTATGGCTACGGAGGTTGCGGATGCGTCGGTTATGGTTACGGAGGTTTCGGTTGCGGAAACCCGTTTGTTTTAATCGTTGTATTATTTATCCTGTTAATTATTGTTGGATGTGCCTGTTACTATTAAGCTTTTTTTAAGGTCCTTTAAAGGGCCTTTTTTCATGCAGAATCATTTAAGATATAATAAAGAAACGTTTGCGATAAACGCAAACGTTCCTTAAGAGAGGTGTATATGGTATGGTGCTTTTGGCGGCGGTCTAGTAATATTATATGCAACTAGAATAAAAGAGAGTGGACAAGCGTTGAATTTACAAAAGATTATTTTTTACAAGAAGAATCCGCCTCTTCTTCTTCTTCTTTCGATTTCAATTGCGATTCGTCTTCTTCTCTCTATTTCGATTTCAATTTCAATTACTCTTCTTCTTCTTTCAATTTCAATTTCAATTTCAATGGGAACGAATCGTCTTCTTCTAAAGCCGTCTGGAAAGGGAAACATGCATAAAACCTCCTTTCCTAAATATTAATATCGGGTAAAAGGACAGATTAATCTTACCCAACCTGTCCTTCACCAATTGGCAGTGCCATTAAATTAATAGCCGCCCATAAAGGAAGATCCTACGATGATTAGGAGAATGAACAAAACTACAATTAATGCTGCAACATTGTTTCTGCGTTCTCTGCGTTCTTCCATGTATACCACCTCCAGTCTAAATGGTTTTTATTCATTTGATTCTCTCATTTGGAATTAATAAGCAAAGCTAGTTAGTACAATGATTAACAGAATAAACAATACTACGATTAAGACAAAGCTGCTGCCACCGTAATACATAATCCTCACCACCCTTTGTTGGCTTCCATACGATTATCACCGATTAATAAGCAAAGCTTGTTAGAACGATAATTAAGAGAATAAACAAAACTACGATTAACACAAAGCTGCTGCCGCCGTAATACATAATCCTCACCACCCTTTGATTATTAGGAGGAAAGAAACTTTCCTCTATGTATATATATTTATTTGGACAAGGATTGCGTGGACAAGCATCATGGTATTCTGAAATAATTATTATTTTTTAAATTTTTCCTTAAAAATATAAAAAAGAGGCGTCTGCAATTCGTGCAAACGCCTTAAAGGAGGTTTTGATATATGGTTGACGGAGGTAATAATAACATATTCATTCATTGTTAAAGTGTGTGGACAAGCGTATAAAAAAAGAAAAAACTTTTTTAGAATAATTTACAGTATATGCTTGAAATCAAAATGTAAATATTCTGTCACTATAATATCGTTGAGGTTATGAAATGATAAGTTTACACTTTAATTACTATTTGAGGAGTGATTAAAGTGAAAACAGTTTCAGTAAATGAGTTAAAGTTTAAGAAAAATTTAACGATGATTGAGCAATTTTCAATCCAAGATTTCCTATTTAAATATATTAGACAAACCACAGAAGAAATTGCTGATATTCTAAAACTTGAGTATTCAGAGAATGTCTTTGCCAAGATGGAGGCAAAGCTGGAACCAGCAATAATTATTAATGGGGTTGAACAATTCAGATATGTGACAATAACTGAAGATAATCAAATTGTAATTGGTGTTTTAGATTCCAATAAAGAGTTAAAGCATAGAATCATTTTTCTAGATGAAGTTTAATCGCTAGCATATATGGGGAAGGTTAAATAATTGTTCTACCTACATAACAAATCTTTTAATATAGTAATCTATTTTTGGACTTTTTTGAGAACATCTCATAAAACTTCAACGAAAAATAGGCTCTTTATTTAGTGACAGCGACCTATAAGAAATCATAAATTGTTGAAGAGAGTGCAAGGCGTGTTGAATGTTGTATCTTACACATTTATCTCTCTATTCAGGTTTAACCTGATGAAATACAAAGGGGAGGAAAAAATGCATAATTTTCAATTTGAATTGCAAGGGTTGGGAATCGATCCTTATCAAGCTGGTGAGTTAGTTGTGATGGATCCACAGGGCCTGGATCCGCGCCTGCATGGCGGCGGTATGCGTTGTGGCGGCGGCATGCGTTGTGGTGGCGGCATGCGTTGTGGTGGTGGAATGCGTTGTGGTGGCGGCATGCGTTGCGGTGGCTTTCGATGTGGAGGATTTCGATGTGGAGGTTTCCGCTGTGGTGGATTTGGCTGTGTAGGTGTTAGCTGTTTCGGCATTGGTTTAGCGGTAGGCGGATGTGGCAGCTGCTATGGCGGCTATTATGATGAATACTACTATAATGGCTACTATTAACTGCTATAACTGTGTCAGCGTTGTTGTTATATAAACTATTCAAGGAACCAGCAGGATAGTTAAATAAGCATATAAATAATAAAGGGACAGTACTGTTTTTCGTAAGCTAATAAGAAAGTATAAACTTTCTGTCGAAAGCTTTATACTTACTTAACGCATAAATTCAACTACGCCTCTGTCTTCGTCCTCGCGGACTCGCCAATCGGCGAGTTTCCATTTATGTCCCTTTCCGTTGAATTTGTATAAATTTTAATGTGCGAAGCTTAATTGCTTCGCTTTTTTGTTTTCCCAGTGAGACGTAGCTATTAGAATTTCATTCTTTATTTTTTAGACTCCTGTTGATTTATTGAAAAAAGGGTACAAGTCTAAAGCCTGTCTTATTCGTTTTTCATAGGATAAAGTACAACAACACAAGAGGGATAGATGGTAGGGGGGGACATCAGCGGAACAATTGAAGAGGAAGGTATGTGGTCTCAGGGATACGTCCTGAGAAATCACAAAATGAAGGGAGAAAAAATATGGTCCATTTAACCGTTTGGATCACCATCGTGACTTTTTTGGTTACCCTCGGACTTATTCTTTGGCGGCCAAAAGGCATCAATGAAGCGATACCTGCAGCAATCGGAGCGGTTATTGTCGTCCTTAGTGGAAGTGTTTCATTATCAGACCTGGGGATCATTTCAGAAACCATAAGTGGTGCCGCGATTACGATCATGGCAACGATTGTCATGGCGATTGTATTAGAAAGTTTTGGGTTCTTTAGCTGGATGGCTGAGAAACTCGCAGAAAGAGCAAAGGGGTCAGGGGTAAGATTATTCTGGTATGTCAACCTTTTATGCTTCCTCATGACTCTTTTTTTCAATAACGATGGAAGTATTTTAATCACAACCCCAATCTTAGTCATGCTGTTAAACAATATGGGCTTAAAAAACAAGCAAAAAATTCCCTATTTGCTATCCGGAGCGTTAATTGCGACTGCTTCGAGTGCCCCAATTGGTGTAAGTAACATTGTAAATTTAATTGCGCTTAAAATCGTCCATATGGATTTGTGGCTGCATACGGCGATGATGTTTGTACCTGCAACGCTAGGATTGCTGCTGCTGACTTGGTTCTTGTTCCTTCGCTTTAAGAAAATCTTACCGAAAACCGTTCCTACGAATGTTTCAGGGCTGACAAGTTCAAAGTATCACCCTCTTAAACCAGCTAAAGGTATTGAACATCCTTCAGAAAAAGCCCGTTCAAGATTTATGCGAAATGTTCTGCTGTTCGTGTTTGCTGTCCGTTGCAGTCTGTTTGTTGCGTCGTTTTTGGACATACCCGTTCCTTTAATGGCTGTAATCGGTTCGCTTATTCTTTTAGCATGGAGATGGGCATATTTAAAAATCTCCCCAGCCGATATGCTGAAGAAAACACCATGGTACATTATCGTTTTCGCCTTTTGTATGTATACCATCATATACGGTCTCAATAACATCGGATTGACAGACTGGTTGATTGGTTTCATGGAACCGATGGTTTCTGGAAGCCTGCTCCACGCGAGTGTCATGATGGGCGTGCTTCTATCCGTTCTATCCAATATATTTAATAATCACCCAGCCCTCATGGTTGGAACACTCACATTAACCCATATGGATCTTAGTTTGCTCGAATTGAAAATTGCCTACTTGGCGAACGTGATTGGCAGTGATATGGGCTCGTTACTGCTTCCGATGGGAACCCTTGCTACATTGATGTGGATGCATATCGTAAGGAAAGGAAAAGTAATGATCAGTTGGTGGGAGTATATCAAAATCACGGTCGTCGTCATACCGCCCGCAACTCTGTTTACCCTAGTCGTTTTATATTATTGGGTTTCTTGGCTATTTGGCGGTGCTCTTTCGCATTAAGATATTTTAGTAAAAAAGGAGAATGAAGATGCCGATCGATTTTGTTGATTTAATAGGAAAGAAAATTGAAGTTGAACTTTCGGGAGGGAATTTTCACAAAGGAATCCTGTTAGATAGCGGATTAGACATTATCGTCTTATACGATAGCAAAAACCATCGTTTCATTTATATTCCATTCATTCATGTACAAAGATTAAAAGAAACTGAATTAGAAGAAGAAGATCTTACTAATACCCCACCGGCGGAAAAACCAATTGAAACGGATGCCATATCTTTTCGAAAGGCATTAACTGTTGCTAAAGGATTGTTCTTGAAAGTTTATGTCACAGGGAATAAATCCATCCATGGCTACCTAACCAGCATTATGAACGACTATTTCGTATTTCACTCACCTGTATATAAAACAATGTGTATCTCAATGAATCATGTGAAATGGCTCATTCCCTACCCACCAAATACAACGCCATATTCCTTAAACAGTGAAAACTTGCCTCTTATGCCAAAGTCCACTCCTTTAGCAAGGTCGTTTGATGAGCAGTTGAAAAAATTTGAAAATCAACTTGTGATTATTGATGGAGGAGACCATCCTGAAAAAATCGGCGTACTCCAAAAGATTCAAAATAACAAAATTGCTTTAATCACAGCAGAAGGGGAACGGATCTATCGGAATGTGGAGCATATTAAAACAGTACAATTACCTTAACAACGATGTGAAAACTCGAGAGATTGATATAACAACATTAAAGAAAGTGAAGAGTGATGTCATGTTGGGTCAATATTTACAAAATGAATAATCCATCCTGTTGGCAGACGAGGATGGATTATTGAATCACCGTTAACACTGTATTTGGCCGTGTCGCTTTTGTCACGGTCTTTTTTTCTGGTGTCCTACCTATGGTTATGATATGTTATTGACTTTAATTTTGTTCAGGCTAAAAAGATTTTGTCCGTTCATCTTTCTTAAAATAAGTAAAATAAAGCAGCAAGTATTGGGACAGCACTGCTTGGGTTGGGGATTGTGTTGTTACTTATAATCTATTTAATAGCCCATCGGATAATAAGGCTAAATCATTTGAGCCTTTATAATAAATAGGGTCCGTCCCTTCTTTAAAATCTAAATTCTATCCCATTTTCTAGATAGATTGTGTTTTGAAATCCAGTTTGGTTTACCAGATATTCAAATACATTTTTTGCGGTCCTTCTGGTTATCACGACCAGACCTAAGTTGTCAAACACGCGCGCATAGCAACGGATAATCAACGTATCATTTTCTGAAAACAGATGATAATAGACGGTTTCTTTTTGTTTTTTCGAAAAACAGTGGATAAATAAATATTCATCTGTTGGTTCTATTCCTTTTATCAAAAGTTCTTTTTGAACGATTTGTTTTATTTCCGCTATTTGATTTTCTGATAAATTTATTCTCATTCGAAGTTCACCATCTTATTTTTTATCGATAATTTTAGCATGAAATAGGGCTTCCGGCAGGGGCCTTTTTTGTGTAAACAGAAAATAGAAAAATGTAATCAAAAAAGACATAAAACATTTTTCATTCGAATATTTAACATTGAATAGAACAAATGAACTATCAAAAGGGGGGAACACGATTGAAAAATTTTTTAAGTGCAATACCCTTGTCATTACAACATTTGTTTGCGATGTTTGGTGCAACTGTTTTGGTCCCAGCACTCACCGGTCTTGATCCGGGAAGTGCCCTAATTGCCAGTGGTTTGGGAACCTTGATTTTCCATCTTATTACGCGTGGAAAGGTTCCTACTTATCTAGGTTCATCGTTTGCCTTTATTGCTCCGCTTGCGTTGTATGTGGGGAAGCTGCACTCTCCGGGTCAAGCGGTCGCAGGACTTATTAGCGTTTCCATTGTTTATGCCATTGTATCATTGATTATTTCTTTTTTCGGCTTTGAAAAAGTCCGCAAGGTTATTCCTCCAGTTGTTGTCGGACCGGTTGTAAGTATTATCGGCCTTTCACTGGCAACCACAGCGGTGACCAGTATGGCGTCAACTCAATGGGATGTCGCGATCGTCAGCCTTCTTGCAGCGGTTATCGCAACGCTAGCAGGCACAAAGGTAATCCGCCTTTTGCCGATCATCATCGGTCTTGTTGTCGGGTATGTTTATGCCGCGATACGTGGATTTGTTGATTTTGAGACAATAGCTACTGCACCGGCTTTTGCACTTCCACATTTTGTTATGCCGGAATTCACCTGGGTCGTGATTTTCGGAATGGCACCGATTGCCCTGGTTACCATCATTGAAGACCTTGGTCATATGTTTGTATTAAATGAAATTACAGGAAAAGAAGTTACAAAGGATCCTGGATTTTCGAGCATCCTTTGGGGGAATGGCATTGCAACATTAGTCTCCGGCTTCCTGGGCGGACCAGCGCAAACTACTTACGCTGAAAATCTCGGGGTACTAGCCATCACACGCCAGTTTTCCAGCAGGATCATTCAAGGCGCTGCCGTTATTGCAATTCTCCTTGGATTGTTCGGTAAAGTTGGTGCGGCAATTCAATCCATTCCAGTTGCCGTGATGGGCGGCATATGTATCCTGTTGTTTGGTATGATCGCCGCAATGGGGATCCGTCACCTTTTAGAAGAAAAAGTGAGTCTAGCTAATATGAAAAATTTAGTAATAGTTGCAATCATCTTTATCATCGGTGTTGGATATGCCCACAATGGTATCGCCTACGCTACTATTGCTGGATTGCTTATCCATTGGCTCGTACCCGATTTTACGACAAAAAACGAGAGTTAAAATGACACATGGGGACGGTTCTTGTGCATCAATTTTTAGTTCGCACTTCAGTGAACCAAAATGACACAAGAGAACCGTCCCCATGAACCATTCTTTAATCGCGCATTGCTCCTGCCTCTCGGGAAGTCATCGCACCTTGTCCTGCACTTACATCTTTTTGAATTTCTTGTTTTACTTTTTGTGCATCAGTTCCAGCAAATTCCTGTTTCATCATGGAACCCGCATTCCCTTTAGCTTGTTGGTTCTGCTGCATATTAATCCTCCTTAATTTGTGGTTAAACGCTCTTATTATGGCTTAATTAAGGAAAACCATCCAATCTTCGAAAATCGACTTAAAAATTCATCCTTGATTGTCCGCCATCAACATTGATGCTGGCCCCGACAATCCAGGATGCTTTTTCAGAAGCAAGGAATACCGCAACATTGGCGATTTCTTCTGGGGTACCGAAGCGGCCAGCGGGAATTTCCTTATTCACAAACTCTTTGATGCCCTCCGGGTCTTCGTTCATGCGTCTTTTCCAATTGCCAGTCTCGTGCAAAATACTTCCGGGAGCAATACTGTTCACTCGTATACCATAAGGAATCACTTCGTCAGCCAAAGACTTCGTAAAACTGATGAGTGCAGCTTTTGCATTATTGTAGGTAACTTTTCCGCCGCTTTCCCTACCATAAACAGAGGTAATATTAATGATTGATCCCGACCTCTGATTTTTCATGTGAATTGCAGCCAGTTTACTCAAATGTACTGCGGAAAAATAGTTCAGTTCCATTGCCTGATAAAAAAGCTCCATATCGGTTTCAATTGTTTTACCACCGTTGCTGCCACCGGCATTGTTAATCAGGATATCAATCGTTCCATTTTCCTCGATAAACGTGTGAATCAATTTGTCCCGTTCCACTTGATTAGTAAGGTCAGCCTGATAAATTGATACGTTGCCGCCAAGTACCGCTTTTGCCTCTTCTAAATAACCTAAACCTCTGGCGGTAATCGTAACATTTGCGCCTTCCGCAATAAATGCCTCGGCAATCGCTTTTCCGATTCCTTTTGAACCGCCAGTAATAAGTACGTTTTTGCCTTGTAATTGCAAGTCCATTGTTTAAAGCTCCTTTATTCAGATCATTTTTGTGTTATGTATGGGGGCGGATCTGCGGCTTGAGGGTTACCATCAATAACCGTCCCGGTGGTTTCCCGATTCCTGTTCATGAGCGATTTAAGTTGTGTGAGACTTTTTCTTTTTATTTAAAATAAAGATTTCTCTTATAAATGCACCCACTATCGAGGAAAGTATGATGACAACGATAAGATTCAACACTTTGATAAATACATAGGGTGAGCCAATCACTAATACACTATCAAAAATCACAATGATTCCAAAAAGAATGCAAAAAATAATGAGTTTGGCCGGCGTATTTACTTTCTCATTACCTATCTCTTTCCCCTCCTGGTCTGCTCCTTTATATACAACTTTCTTCTATTTTAGCACAAAATGGAAATGGGGTTTTTTGCTTTCTTAAAACAACTATAAAAATAATGAAAACAAATCCGTGATTAATCCGTTGAAACCTTCTCGAGTTATTAACGTATATGAGTACAAATATAGCGGTTTGTAGGAGAGGGGAACAAGTATATCTGAGAAGTGCTCTATAAAATGTGGAAGCAAAAATGCAGGAACAAAAGGGTCCCCGTGGCTTAGATTAAATAGAAGTAGAGGTTGTTAACAATGATTCGAAAAAGAACAATACATATTCTAAATGGACTAGCTATGTATAATTTTTACAAAAAGACAAATTTTCTTGAACAAGAATTAATGGTTCCCTTTAACGAGGCGATGTGCTATGGAAATACGAGTCCCAATCTATTTTCCAAAGAATTCATCCAAATACGTGCGAAGGTCCATCATGTAACGCCTAAACAATACACTGAACACACACTAACACCATTGCAGCCGCTCTTCTGCGGAAAATTTACTCATATTTCCTTATGGTTTGATGCCGATATGTTTTGTCAAATCAATATTCTGACCATCCTAGCTTGGTTAGACAAAGCAGAGCATATAGATGCTATCGATCTTTATATAGTCGATGATCAGTTTGAGCCTGTGAGCCAGTATACCTTAAAGGCGAAAGGATATTATGACATTTACAAACAAGTGTTGATTGATAAAACTATGTCTGAAAATATCAATCCCGAACCATTAAAGAAGGGGATAGGGCTATATTTGAATTACTTAAGAAAAGACAGTGATCTTATGCAGTATATTCGCAAACACCGTGATATTCCAGAAGAAGAACTTATGCTAACTTTACTGGAAAAATTTAAAGATTATGGTCTGGGCGATACACAATATTTTGAGATTATAAAATCTCAACGGCAAAATCATCTTTAAGAATCTATTTCCTATATTCCAGGAGTTGCGGATAGGAATGAATAGGGATGAACAGATTAAATCGTTTATTTTTCAGAAAATATAGAATACAATAACTATATTCACATTATTTACATACAACCCTAATTGGAAGGAGGACTAAGAAAATAGCAAATAGGGATCGTAAGTGGACGTTGTTACCAGACGCATCGAGCGAATTAGAGAAACTGAAAGAGATTTATGAAACGTATCAGCAAATGTTTCAGCATTCCATAACAGGAATAGTCGTCACTGATCAGGATGGCAGGATTACCGAAGTGAATCCGGCATTTAAGGAACAAACGGGATTATCGGCAAGTGATGTGGTTGGCCGCAAGCATCGTGATTTAATGATCGAGGAAATCATTGACCAAACTGTCGAACTGCAGGTTTTTAAAGAAGGAAAACCTAGTACCCAGCTGACAAAACTCTATAATGGCAAGGAAGTTTTAGTAACCGCCATCCCGATTAAAAATAAACAGGAGCAAATCATTAAAGTTGTCAGTCAGATATTGGACGTAACGGTATTAAACCAGCTCAAGCATGAAATTTTTCAATTAGAGCAGGAGCATGAGGAAATCACTCGGCAGCTGGAGGAACTAAAATCCAATAAAAAAGCCATTCATTCCATTGTCGCCTACGACTTGAAAATGAAGAAAGTCATTGACCGCGCCTTACGAGTCTCTCAGCACGATTCAACCGTCATTTTATATGGGGAATCAGGAGTAGGGAAAGAGGTTGTTGTAAAAGTAATTCATGAAAATAGCAATCGAAGCAGCCAGCCGCTTATCAAAGTGAATTGCGGGGCGATTCCCAATGATCTATTAGAATCTGAATTGTTCGGCTATGAACCTGGGGCGTTTACTGGAGCTAGCCCTAAGGGTAAGGTTGGTTTATTTGAACAGGCAGCTAAGGGGACAATTCTTTTAGATGAAATTGGCGAAATCCCCTTACACTTACAGGTCAAATTACTAAGGGTGCTGCAGGAATTTGAAATTACCAGGGTCGGTGGGACAAAGCCGATAAAAATTGACACCAGGGTGATCGCTGCAACTAATCAAAATCTAGAAGATTTAATCAAAAAAGGAGGATTTCGAAAGGACCTCTATTATCGATTAAATATCATTCCAATCCATATTCCTCCGCTAAGGGAAAGAACAAATGACATCATTCCGTTAACCTATCACTTTATCAATAACATAAGACAAAAATATGGCGTGAATAAGATTTTTTCAAAGGAAGTTTTGGATAGCTTTCAACGTTATCATTGGCCGGGAAACGTGCGAGAACTTCAAAACATAGTTGAGCGGCTGTGCATTATGATTGAAAAACCGATCATTACTGCTGAGGACATCAGAAATGAATTGTTTATACAGCAGCATAACGAAAAAACGCAGACTGAACCACAAAGGGAAAGTGACAACATCATCACTGAGCCGAACAATTTAAAGTCCCTAAAAGAGCAAATGGAACATTATGAAAAACAGCTCATCGATCGTGCCTTGAAAAATTACCCCAGCATTCGCGCGGCAGCAAAAGCACTAGACGTCGATGCATCCACGTTATCAAGGAAAGTACAAAAATATTCTAATTTCTAAAAACAGTGCGGAAATGCAACGTGTTGCAATTTTGCACTGTTTTTTTTGTTGTGTTTTTGCATTACCAAAGGAATGGAGCCTAAATAACCTGTCAATTTAGTTTGGCACAGAAATTGCATTATAAAAGAATAATGACCATGGGAGGGGCAATGGAATTGATTCAGGAAGAGATTCAAATGGTTCGTCATTTTATCCGGTCTATTGCTGAAGATTGCTTTCTTCCTGCAGCAAAAGATGTGGACCAACTTCAAAGAATACCGGACACCCACGTCAGGAAGTTAGCAGAAAATAGATTATTCGGAACAAGTGTACCTACTAGTTTTGGAGGTGGCGGCTTATCGCACTTGAATCAGTTGATCATGATTGAAGAGATTGCTCGCTGCTGCGGTTCGACATCCATGCTGTTGACGAATCAGGAAATGGTGATGAACCCCATTCTTCTAGGTGGTACGGAGGAGCAAAAAAAGAAGTATTTACCCCCTCTCACATCAGGTGAGTTAATAGGGGCGATTGGGATTACGGAAGAGGGAATCACCAGCGATCTCGAAACGGTTTATACAACTGCTGAGAAAATGGGCGATTATTATGTTTTAAATGGTAAAAAGTTATTTGTGTTTAACGCTGGGGTAGCTGATATTTACATGATTGTGGCAACCATGGACCCCAGAATAAAAAATGCAGGAATCACCTATTTTATTGTCGAGCAAGGTACACCTGGACTAATAGTAGGAAGAGAAACAGGGAAAATGGGTGTAAAAGGGATTCCCGCAAGAGAGGTTATTTTAGAAAATGTAAAAATTAACCAATCACAACTAATTGGAGGGGAGGGCAAAGGATTTAAAATTTTAAAAGAAACGCTTAATCGAACGAGATTAAATGTTGCGGCTCTAGCTTTGGGGATTGCACAAGGCGCATATGAAGAGGCAATAAAGTATGCCCATAAATTTATGCGCTCTTCGAGGGAGAGTTTGAGATTTCATAATACCCAGCTAATGCTGGCTGATATGGCAACAGAGATTGAGGCGGCAAGAAGATTGCTTTACTACGGTGGAGAATTGCTGGACAGCGGATCAGCTGAAGTGGCAGGTTCAGCCTCTATGGCAAAGCTATTCTGTTCGAATACCGCGGTGAAGGTGACCACGGATGCGGTTCAAATGCTAGAAGGCAGCGGCTACACCGATGACTACCCTGTGGAAAGAATGCTGCGGGATGCGAAAATTACCCAGTTTTATGAAGGTTCAAATTTGATACAAAAGCTTGTCATTGCACGACAGGTTTTACTATAAACATAGTTAATAGATGAATAGGGAGGAAAAAAGAATGTCAAAGAGAGATGCAGTGATCGTATCAGCCGTAAGGACTCCAATAGGAAGGCAGGGTGGGGCATTAGCCAGCCTGAATGCCCATGAATTTGGTGCAGTCGTGATTAAGGAAGCGCTAAATCGAGCAGGTGTTAACGCGAATCAGATTGATGATGTTATTTTTGGAAACGTTTTAAGCGGCGGCGGGAACATTGCCAGGTTAACAGCTCTGCAAACGGGGCTTTCCCTTGAAATTCCTGGTTTAACCATTGACCGTCAGTGCGGATCCGGTATCAATGCCGTCGTTTTAGCTGCCCAGGCGATTAATGCCGGAGCAGGTGATATTTATGTGGCAGGTGGGACCGAAAGCATGAGCCGTGCTCCTTATTTAATGGATCGCGCAACAAAAGCGTACAGTGCAGCGCCCCCAAGTTTTCGCAAATCGCAGCTTTCACCAAAGGAAATCGGTGATCCTCCAATGGGAATCACGGCTGAAAATCTAGTGAAAAAATATAATATTTCTAGAGAAGAACAAGATGCCTATTCATTAAGGAGTCAGCAAAGAATGGCAGCCGCTATGGAACAAGAATTTTTCAAACAACAAATTGTGCCTATTGAAATTCCTGTTAGAAAAGGGCAGCCTATCACATTTGCAGTGGATGAACATCCGAGATCATCAACGACGCTTGAAGGATTAGCTAAATTACCGCCAGCCTTCCTTGAAGGAGGAACTGTTACAGCCGGAAGCAGCTCAGGACTCAATGATGCAGCCAGTGCATTAGTGATCATGTCCCGTGAAAAGGCTGAAGAATTAGGCTTAAAGCCGCTGGCAGTTGTACGTGACTCAGCCGTAAGCGGTGTTGATCCTAATATTATGGGAATTGGTCCAGTACCGGCAACTAGAAAGCTATTACAGCGGACAGGTTTAAAAATCGATGATTTTGATTTGGTAGAATTGAACGAAGCGTTTGCTGCTCAAGTTCTTGCCTGTAACCGCGAGCTGGAAATTGACGAAGCAAAGCTCAATGTAAACGGAGGAGCAATTGCACACGGCCATCCACTTGGAGCAACAGGAGCCATTTTGATGACGAAAGCCGTTTACGAATTACAAAGATCAAATAAACAGCGGGCTTTGATTACGGCCTGTATCGGCGGTGGCCAAGGTATTGCAGCGTTGATTGAGCGAGAAGGATAAGTTTTGAATATTGCTAAAGTACTAACCGGTTAGTACCGGAAGGAGTGAAATCATTGAATATACAGGATGTAAAACATATTTCGGTGTTAGGTGCAGGGTCTATGGGACACCAAATTGCCATGTTATGCACGTTAGGCGGGTTTTCAACAACCATCTACGATATCCAGGAGAAGGCGTTGGAACAGGCAAAGGAAGCCCTTGATTTTCAAATGGGAAAATGGGTTCAAAAAGGGAAAATCAGTCAGGAAGGCTTGGATCAGGCCTTCGCCCGGTTGTCTTATACTACTAATTTAGAAGTGGCGGTAGGGAATACAGACTTTGTCATTGAGGCTGTAGTTGAAAAGCTAGATGTTAAACGAGAGCTTTTCGCTGTTGTTGATCGTTTGGCACCACCTCATGCCATTTTAGCATCCAATAGCTCCACGATTGCTAGTTCAAAAATTGCCGATGTAACTAGGAGGCCGGAGAAAGTCTGCAATATGCACTTCTTCTTTCCAGCTTTAGTGATGGATTGCGTCGAGGTCGTCATGAGTGAGACTACGTCTGAAGAAACGGCTGCTGTCACAATGGCTGTTTGTGAAAAAATCAATCGTACCGGCGTGTTGCTGCGCAAGGAAACATGGGGCTTTATAGCCAACCGTCTGTTGTTTGCCCTAAATAACGAGGCGCTCAAGCTGTATGAAGAAGGCATCTGCGATTATAAAGACATTGATACGATTGTCAAAAAAGCATTAAACCACCCGATGGGCCCTTTTGAACTGATGGATTTATCCGGCATTGATGTCGGCTACTATGCACTGGCGGAAAAATATAAAGAAACAGGAAATGAAGAGGATAAGCCTTCTGCAAGCCTAGAAGAAAAAGTGAAGGCCGGGACTCTTGGCCGTAAAACCGGCAAAGGCTGGTATGAATACGAAAAAACAGGGGTGAAGGCAAAGTGAATACGCAATTGGTAAAATTGGAAAAAAGTGATCATATTGCGATAGTGACGATTGATAATCCGCCGCTAAATGTTTTAAGCGGGCAGGTAACCAGTGAGTTAAAGACTGTCTTTGATGATATTGCCAGCGATCACGACATTGTGGTGGTCATCTTGACGGGGGCAGGAAGCCGGGCGTTTATGGCGGGAGCAGATATTAAAGAGTTTCCACAATCCATTGGCAAAGCAGGCATGAAGGACCGAGTATTGGAGCAGCATGCTGTCTTTAACCAAATCGATTTCCTGCCGAAGCCGACGATTGCCGTCTTAAATGGCCTGACCTTCGGCGGCGGCTGTGAGCTTGCCATCACTTGTGACATCCGGATTGCCGAAGAACACGCACAGCTTGGCCTGCCGGAAATCAAATTGGGAATCTTCCCTGGCGGAGGGGGCACCCAGCGTCTTCCGAGAATAGTAGGAGAAGCAAAAGCAAAAGAGCTCATGTTTGTCGGTGACCCCATTTCGGCACATGAAGCGGTGAAGCTTGGACTCGTGAACAAAGTTGTCGCAACAGGACAAGGAATGAACGCGGCACTGGCAATGGCCAAGAAAATCAGCGGGTATTCTCTGCAGGCTCTTTCTCGGATTAAAAAGGCGGTAGATGAAGGAACAAATATGGAATTCCATGCCGGAATTGAAAGAGAAGCTGAACTGTTTGCAGAGGTCTTTTTAACAGAAGATGTGAAAGAGGGAGTTTCAGCATTTATCGAAAAAAGAAAGCCCGTTTTTGCCCATAAATAAAATGGGTAACAGTGAACATGCCAACACTCGATTCAGGTCTATTGTACAATCTTAAATTTATCTAAAAACATGAAAAGGGGATGGATAGGATGAATTTTTCATATTCTGAAAAGGTTGTTAACTTGCAAAAGAGAGTTATTAAGTTTATGGAGGAGTATGTTTACCCAAATGAAAAGTTGTATAAGGAGCAGCTGAATCAACAGGAAACACGCTGGTCTGATATTCCTCCGATTATGCAAGAATTGAAACAAAAGGCAAAAGCGGAAGGGCTATGGAATTTGTTCTTGCCGGAAAGTGAGTATGGGGCTGGATTAACCAATCTGGAATATGCACCGCTATGTGAGATTATGGGGAGATCCATGATTGGTCCGGAAGTATTTAATTGTAGCGCACCAGATACAGGAAATATGGAAGTTCTTGTTCGGTATGGTACAGAAGCCCAAAAGAAACAATGGCTTGAACCGCTTTTGGCCGGCGAAATTCGTTCCTGTTTTTCGATGACAGAGCCTGATGTTGCTTCCAGTGACGCAACCAATATTGAAACAAGTATTGTCAGGGATGGCGATGAATATGTCATCAATGGCAGAAAATGGTGGTCCTCAGGAGCAGGGGATCCGCGCTGCAAGATTGCGATTGTAATGGGTAAAAATGATCCAACCGCAAAGCTGCATGATCAGCAGTCTATGATTCTCGTACCATTAAACACACCAGGTGTGAAGATTGAACGAACCCTTTCAGTGTTTGGGTATGATGATGCCCCGCATGGTCACGCGGAAATTGTTTATGATAATGTCCGGGTGCCTGCCGAGAATATGCTATGGGAAGAAGGAAAAGGATTCGCGATTGCCCAAGGGCGGCTTGGACCGGGGCGGATTCATCACTGCATGAGATTAATCGGCCTTGCAGAACGTGCACTCGAAGACCTCACTAAGCGCGTGCTTAACCGGACTGCCTTTGGTAAAAAAATTGCCGATCAAGGTGTTGTTCAAGAGTGGATTGCAGAATCAAGAATTGAAATCGAGCAAGCCCGTTTATTGACATTGAAAGCTGCCTATATGATGGACACAGTTGGAAATAAAGAGGCGAAAGCCGAAATCGCAATGATTAAAGTGGTTGCACCAAATATGGCACTTAAAGTGCTTGATCGTGCGATTCAAGCATTTGGAGCTGCCGGCGTAAGTGATGATTTCACTCTTGCCAATCATTGGGCGCAGGCACGTACATTAAGACTTGCCGATGGTCCTGATGAAGTGCACCGCCGTCAAATTGCCAGATTGGAACTTAAAAAATATCAAACTCCAGAATTATCAGCCGTCCGGAGTTAAAAACAATATTCGAGTTCAGGTAATGGGAGGTCAGACCTCCATTGCCTGAACTTTTTTTTAAAAGGGAGTGAAAAAAGAAATGAAGGAAACCTTTCGTGACACGATTGATGTGAGAAAAGGGGAGGAGCTCGATTACGAGAAACTCCAAAAGTTTATTCATGAACATATCGAGGAGGCCCCTGCAGGCAAATTGGAGATTGAACAATTTGGTGCAGGTCAATCTAATCTGACCTATTTAATACGAGTTGGCGAATGGGAGGCGGTACTGCGCCGGCCGCCGCACGGACCTGTTGCCCCAAAAGCTCATGATATGGAGCGGGAATATACGATTTTATCGAATGTGCACCCAATCTTTCCAACTGCCCCTAAACCGTATATTTTTTCCAATGATCACTCCATTGTCGGCAGTCCTTTTTTTATCATGGAAAGAAGAAAAGGGATCGTGTTAGATAAAGAGTTTCCTGCACATGTTCCCTATCAACCTAGTATAGGGAGAAAAATATCGGAGATTATGGTCGATCAATTAGTAGAACTGCATCAAGTCGATTACACGAGAACAGAATTACTAAACATCTCAAGGCCGGACGGATTTATGGAGCGGCAGACTGGCGGCTGGATTAAACGGTACGAAAATGCCAAAACGGAAGAGGTTCCCGGTGTTAAGGAGTTAACTTCCTGGCTGCAAAAAAATATCCCTGAATCACCTAAACCCGCCATCATTCAATATGATTATAAATTGAATAATGCGATGTTTTCAGAGGATTTTCGTGAGATGAACGGTTTGTTTGATTGGGAAATGGCAACAATCGGCGATCCGCTTGCAGATGTTGGGGTAGCCTTATGTTACTGGCTGGAATCCGGCGACCCTGACGAATTAAAAGGCGGGTCAGGAAAACAACCTGTCACAGCAAAAGAAGGCTTCTTTACTCGCAGAGAATTTTTAGAAAGGTACGCGAAGAAAAGCGGCATTGAGGTTGCTAATATACCTTTTTATCTTACCTTCTCGTACTTTAAATTAGCTGTCATAGCTCAGCAAATTTACTTCCGGTATTTCAAAGGACAGACCCAGGACGAGAGATTTGCACGGATGAATCGAGCAGCTGCCAGCTATATTGAATACGCCTTGTTGTCGACTAAGGGGCTTTAGGAATGATGCATGGGGACGGTTCTCTTGCCTCAAAATGATAGAAATCCGTCCCTATGGCATTTTTTTAGGCTCTTTTCTAAAAAATAGTTGCTAATAAGAATTCGCAAATAAAGAAATAGAAATCGCAAATAAAAGGTTTGAATTCGCAAATAAAAGTGTCAGATTCGCAAATAAAAATTGCAAANACTATTAAAATCGCAAATAAAAGTGCTGGATTCACAAAAAAGATCTGAAAACCCTCTGAAAAAGTCTAATATTACTCTTTGCTACGTCAATTCTATAGAAAGAAGCAACTGTATTTACGAAAAAAGCCTTTTTAAAAAGCTCTTTGAATAAACCACACAAGACCAAATGCTAAAATGGCTGCTGATGTTCCGGGAATGACCCATTTTATTGGTTTCACCGTTAATTTCTTGATCCATAAAATAAGCGGGTATACCAAAGAAACAATGATAAGTTGGCCGATTTCGATCCCGATATTAAAAGATAAGAGGGACGCAGCCATATGGTTTGTGTCTAATCTCATTTCCGATAAGATTCCTGCAAAACCGAATCCATGGATTAAACCAAAAGCAAAGGCAAGCCATGGCTGGTGTTTGGAGTCCTTATTAAAAATATTCATAAGCGCAACGTAGACGATGCTTAAAGCGATCGCGGATTCCACAAATCTGCTTGGCAGCTGAACAATGTCGAAAGTAGCAAGAGCCAGTGTGATACTATGGGCAATCGTAAAGGCAGTGACTAAAGAAAGAATGTGACGAAAAGTTTTTGCCCCAAAAAGTAAACTAATGATAAACAGGATATGGTCATAGCCTGTAAAAATATGCTCTAAGCCAAGAACGACAAACTGTTTAACATTTTGCAAAAGGCTTACTTCACCAATTTCTAATTCCCTCGATTCAAACGTAAGAACCTTTTCCTGTTGTTTCCCGTCCATTTTAATGGTTGCGAAATTGGCATGACTTGGATCGGAGTCGTCCAAAAACATATTATATTCCATTACTAGTTTTTGGGCTTTATGTTCAATATTATAATTCAAGTTAATGACCGAAAATGGTTTCTCGTTAATCATCTCTATATCTGATTTTTCCAATTTGCCCTCAATAAGTTGACTATCCGCATAAAGTTTTATATGGGAATTAATATATTGCTCCACAATCTTATTGTTAATTAGTTCCTTTTCAGCTGTTGTCTTATTAAGGGCATGCCCTAGTTCTTCTAGATCGAGTTTTAACTCGTAATCTAGCGATTTCTCCTTCACATCAATGCTAGAAAAACCTTCACTATTATTTGTATGAGCAGATGATGGGGCAGGCAAAAGGGAACCAAATAAAAGTAAAAAGAATAAACTAGGCAGCCATAGCTTTTTCATTCATTCCACGTCCATTTCAAATGTTTTCTCGCAATGTTGTTGATGATTAAAGATAACGGAAAGACGAGGAGTATAAAATGCCCCTCGTCAAGTTCTCCTTGAATTCCTAATTATTTACTTGCTTTCATGAAAATTGGGTTTGAGTAGAACCAAAGATCATTCCATGGGTTTTCACCTTTAGGATCTTTTTCTGGTTCTAATTGATCAGTGTTAGTACCACGTAAACGAATGTAGCTATCTTTATCCACATCTTTTAAAGTATAAGTAATCGTGATGTATTCACCATCTTGTTTCCAATCGTTTTCAGTAAAACGCTTCACAACTTTTGTAGTTGGATTAGAAGCAGTTGAGCGGTCTTCCACTTTTCCGTTCACTTCTCCCATGATTAAGTCAACACGTTGAACATTTGGCTTATCTCCATGAGAGTTCGCGGCGTTTGGATCTTTGATGCGAACTGTTACTGTTACATCAGATTTCTTACTTGGAAGTGTAAGTGTTTCACCGATTGATGCTGTATTTCCTTTTGCCTGTGCATGCAATGGTGATTTTCCTCCTGCCTGCAGTTTAACATCAAGTTCTGAGATAAGGTCACCCGTGGTAACAAACACATTACCATTACGAAGGTTTTCCATTACATCCTTATAATCTTTCTTCGCTTTAACATATGTTTTCGAATATTCACCAGGCCAGAAGTCACTTCCTCCATCACGCCAGTTAACATGTGAGTCAGAGGTAGCAGTAATCCACCAATGTCTTCCTTCACCTAACATCGAATCCCATAAACCACCAACGATAGCTGACATTTGGTCAAATCCACCCATTGTTGGAGCGTTTACGTTTCCGTATGAGCCACGGGATCCTTTAGGATCAAGTGTGCCATCTGGATTAATAGCAGCTGCTTGGTGACCAGGAGCTCCTTCCATTCCGATAGAGATATTTGGTGCTGTATCATTCCAATTACGGAATTCTTGCGGAGTATCTTGTCCCCAGACTCCAACACCTGTCGCTGAACGGGATGGATGATGTGCGATAGAAATTGGAAGTTCGTCCATTTGTTTCATATAGTTAAGAGCTTCAATCATAGTTGATTCCGTATCCCTGCTTCCATCATTTGGATATGGGTCACGTTTATTGAATTTACTTTCAATTTCATAAAGCACTTGCGATTCATTATCAACTTTTGGGATCATTAGCGTGCTGTGATCAGCTGCTGGTGTATCAAACTCCATTCCATAGAATTGAAGAACTTCAGGAACAGCAGCGCGTGATTTTAATAACTCAGGATATGCTTGCTCTAAGTTAACCTTGGAATGATTAGGACCGCCGTGGTCTGTTGTCATCATCCAATCCAGTCCATACTTTTTACCATTTTCGGCATTTTTAGAGATTGGATAGATAGCATCCCCACCTCTAATAGCAGTCGGAGGATTTGTAGAATTGTCCCAACCAACACTCCATTCACTATGTACGTGGTGATCTCCTGCTAGCCATGTAGCATCCTTCTTTTTCACATCTTCATTTGAGACTGACTGAGCTTCTGCTTTTTGATTACCACCCTCATTAAATAATGATTGGGTTGTAAGAGCAGTTGTTGCTAGAACAGTTGTAGCAATGAAAGGAATAGCCTTCTTAAAACGAGTTTTCATTTTTCCTTCTCCCCCTTATTAATTTGCTTGCTCAACAGCTTAAATATTAAATAAGTTTTATTAGGGGAGAATAAACATTCTGTAAATGTTGTGTAAATCAGGAAAAATAAGACAAAAGAACTATCTTTGTCGAAATAAATAATAAAAAAATGGAAGGATACGGTTGATGCAGGTATTAAGACTTAAGGTAAATGGAAGGATTTACTTTCCGTTACCATTTCATAAAAATAAAGAGAGGAAGGCAGAAAAAATTATTTTTAATGAAAAGATTTTAGGAAGGGAAGTGGTCGATAGAATGCTTTATATATGGGATATTGAGGAGATTATAAGCAATACTTTAGAAGAGCACAAATTAGATATTAATTATGAGATGAACAATAAATTACCTGCACCGATGAGTTACAACGTATCGACAAATACTATTAAATTTAACTACCTACAAATAAATGGATACATAGCTAATATTAACTTTAAAATTAAACAAACAGATGAAGACTGTGTAAAACTTATTCTTTATCGTCAACTCGGATATTATTTAGATTTTAAGAAAAACAAACATGACTTAAGGACAATTCATTATGGTGGAGATGAAGAAAAAGTACAGCTTCTATCTCAAATAGAAAGGACTTCCTGGGAATACGGCAGAACCTTGGTACCTGAGAAACTATTAATTTCATATGATCAAGTGCGTGAAATTGATAAAATGCTGATAAAAAACTATTAAGAAACCACTGGGTCGGTTCTGCAGGCTTTTTTAAACATGAAATTAAAATTGCCACGAGAACCGTCCCTATGTTTCACTTTTGTTTAGCCTTTAACCGCTTTAATTTTCTTTTATGGGTTCTTATTGCGGTATCCTTATCTTTTAAACTTGTGGTAACCACTCCATCGCTTTCTACTACGACTAAATTATTATTTCCGCCTTGATAGTTTTTATAGGAAATATTCATAAGTCATCCTACCTTTATGAATAAAATTTGATTTTCCTTAACGTTGTGGCTATTAAATCGGTTACTTACGATAATTGTAGCCTATATTTTTTAAGCTTAGATAAAGAAAGTGTAAAGTTACCTTTAAATATTTCTTGCGAATTTGTCCGCATTGGCGATGAAGGACAAAATGGAGGAACCTAGTGTTGAAAATGTCCTTCATGAAGGTGATGAAGGCAAAAACGAGAGAGCCCTGGGATGGAAATGTCCTTCATGAGGGCAATGAAGGCCAAAACGAAGGAGCCCCGGGGTAGAAATGTCCTTCATGAAGGCGATGAAGGCCAAAACGAATGAGCCCCGGGGTGGAAATGTCCTTCATCGAGGGGATGAAGGCCAAAACGAATGAGCCCCGGGGTGGAAATGTCCTTCATCGAGGGGATGAAAGACAAAACGAATGAGCCCCGGGGTGGAAATGTCCTTCATCGAGGGGATGAAAGACAAAATGAAAGAACCTCGGGTTGGGACAGTCATCAAGGCGATGAAGGACAAAAGAGAGGAGCTACAGGGAGGAAATGTCCTTCATTCACTAGCAGGGATTCTATCAGTGAACCTTTTGAACCCGCCCATCAATGAAAGAGAGAATAGGTTGATTAAACTGTTTCATATATTCTTTAAAACTATCGACATCAATAGGTCCAATCTCTTTATACGTCCCACTCCGAAAAACAGTGAAATGATCACCGCCATTTGCCAGATAGCTAGTTACGGTTACGGTGTAAGTTTTTTCAGGTTGAATGAGAGCACCATCGTCCATAAACATATCGACTACTTTGTCACTGTCAGCTTTCGTTTCATTCCAGGTATACCTCAAACCGGAAACCTGAAGCATACGCACTTGGCCTGGCTGCCATTGTTGATTTAATACTTGACGGATTTGGTCGCCAGACAACGTCATCTTCACGAGGTGATGATGAAAGGGCAATATCGTTAACAGCTGTTCATAAGTGACAATACCAGCTTGAATATCTGCCCGGATTCCACCTGGGTTTATAAAAGCAAAATCCGTATTCATCATGGAACGCTCGGAATCGGCAATCAGATTGCCCAAAGCGGATTCTCCGTTTTCGTTCCGATTTCCAACTATATCAAAAGCAACCGTTCCAACAATTTCGTCCATCACAGAGGTAACTTCTGTTTCATATTTTGCAATCAATGATTTCCTTTCTGGGTCTGGCTTGATGCTGTCATGATAGGTAACAACAATCTCCGCTTTTTTTCTCACAATATCTTTCGTTACCGGGTCAACCTCCAAATCCACATCGGAGAAGGCTGTACCGTATGATTCAGCCTGGATAAGCAGCTTTCCGTCAACCTCCGTATTTAAATAGGAATGGCTATGACCAGCAAACATGACGTCCACTTCATTGTCAACCCGTTTGGCCATATCTACAATTTCACCGGTACCGGCAGCGTCGAGGGAAGACTGTTTGCCCGCATTGTGTGCTAAGACTACGATTGCTTTCACGCCTTGTTCCTTTAATTCAGTCACGGCTTGATTAATGGCAGTTACCTCATCAATGAATTTGACTCCTTCAACCGTGTTCGAATCAACCATGCTGGGTGTGTCATCTGTTACGACACCGATGAAGCCGATTGGAATGCCTGCTATTTTCATAATTTTATAGGGAGGGAGAATGGGAGAATTCGTCTTTGCGTTAAGAACATTGGCACATAGATAGGGGAATCCAGCACCAATAAAGTATTCGGACTTTTGGTTGAAACCTCCACGAATCAATCTGAGCATTTCCTTCACGCCCCGGTCAAACTCGTGATTCCCTAACGTTCCGATATCAAAGCCGATTTGGTTTAACACGTCGATTGAGGGCTCCTCTTGTAAAAGCGAAGAGACGGGTGCGCTTGCGCCAACCATGTCTCCGGCGTGAACGATAAGGGTGTTTTTGTTTTTCGCTTTTCTTTCTTTTAGATAGGCAGCGAGATAATCCGCGCGGCCAACTGGTCTTCCGTTTACTTCACGAGTTACATTTAATTGGCCGTGAAAATCATTAACCCCAAGCAATTGAACGTGAATGCGCGACTGACCAGTCTCGATGATGCGAGAAATGCCTGTCGTTTCAGGTCTCCCTGAGTCCAAAACAAAAGCGGCTGAAAACACAGTCGTAAGGATCAAAGCAGGTACAGCTTTTCTGATGGCATTCCCATTCAATGCGCCTTTCACTTTTTTCCCTCCTAAACTATTTTTTAGGGTGCGGATAAAATTTATGGCGGAATTTTTATGTAAAAAAGAGTGTGAGGATGGGGGAGAAGTATTGTGCTATGAACATAACTTGTCATTTTGCTAGTAATCATCCATAATGTTTTTTCCATTTGATCACCCTTTTTTATATTTTTAGTTTTCGAACAACCTGTTTGTATTGCTTCAAGGAATGCAAAGTACCGATAAAGCAATTCTTTATTTTAAAATCAGACGAAATAACTAGAATGGCAACAGTGGGAAAAAATTTTTTGGTACGAAAACGAAGGTCCCTCCAATAGATGAGGTATCCATTTTTCCAAGACCGAACAAACGGAAAGGCATATTGTGTGCTAGAAAGAAAATCGGAAACGGTAGGGTGGTTTTGGCTATCTGAAACGAGTTCTGGAAAGTCTATTTCCTTTGAAAAAGTATGCTCAATATGTAGACTTCCTTCAGAATAGACGCCAAATAAAAAGTCTGTATTTGTCTCGATTAAGACATCCCATTGAAACAAGAACGTACGTGGAATCAATTTAATCCGGAGGGACCGGGTAAAGTGGTGCTCTAATTTTCTTTTTATTAAAAATGCGTAAATGGTCCGGACAACAACATATAGGAAGATAAAAAGATAGATAATAAGAAAGGTTTTTCCAGGTTCATTGAAAGGCAGCAGGCAAAATCCTAGGATATGTACGAAAGAAATCGTTGGGTCAAATAAGGGGAGCGAATCAAAGGCAATCCATTTTTTTGAGAAAGGGAGTAAGACTTGCGTTCCATGCACATTAAACAAATCAAAGAAGACATGCAGAATAACGGCTAAGAAGGTCCATAAGAATAGATGGGAAAAAGACGGCACATTGAAAAGGGAAAAAATAATTCCTGAAAGGACAGCACTCCATAATGGTAAAGCAAGAAGAGAATGGGACCATGCTCTGTGGTTTCGATAATAGCTGCCTTTTCCTTTCAAAAGATACATAAAGTCAAAATCAGGAGCATTGGAACCTATGACTGTACCTAAAACAACAGCTTGTGCCAGGGCAGCATCATTAACGATCACCGGATCAATTTGAGCAAGGGCACCTAATCCCAACCCCATTAAGATGTGAGAAGTTGTATCCATATCATCACTCCTCTAAAAATGTAAGCTTCTACTTTATTATATTTGAAGTTGGAGTCTACTTTATTAATCTAATGTAAAAAGTACATTATGTTTTTGTAATGTGACAAAAATTAATAAAGATATTAGTAAAGGACGGGGCTTCGTGGAAGAATGTGAAGAAATCTACTTAAAAGTAACGGAAGTTGAACAAGAGTCACTTGTTTCATTGTTTTAAAAATAAAAACCAGCCATTTTTTTGGCTGGTTTTTTATTGGTAATTAGAATTTAAAAACGTAACGGAACGTATCGTGTTTAATCAAAATAAAAGTACCTAATCCTATAAATACAATGTGAACAATAATGTGACCTTTACGTTCTAAAGTCTGAGCTATTAAGGGGTGGTGTGCAAGGGCAAACGGGCTTCAATTATTTAATGCGAACATGGAAACTCTAATTATTAATGCAGTATGTAAAGAAAATTATTTTTACCGGATTGATATTTATTGTTATTGAAATTTTCCACAATGACCGTAAAGTTCAGTCTTGTGATTATTTTAATTTTTCTGCTCGTTTTGTGTTTGAGTGTTATCCTGAACAGTTTCCTTAGAAACTCTTTGTTCAATAATGCGAAGTTGTTGGAGTATATTTGATTGTAGTTCATCTATAGTTTTTTCTAAATCTCCGAGTGTTACGGCCTTTGAATAATTCATTAATTCATACCCAAATTGTCCGGTAATTTCAATGGATGCAGTTTTAACATCGGTGATAGAAGAAATTCCATTTTCTCGTAACCTTGCTTCCAACTGATCAACGGTGATGCGTAGCTTTTTTAGATTATTAATAATAATTTTTCCATCTTGGATAACTGGTGTTGACTTCCCTACCAATAATCTTTTAACAAAATTAAATTTAATTGCTAAAAACTGAATTGTTATTAGAATTGCTACAAGAGAACACAAGGCAAGTATGGTTTTAATTAACCCTTGTTCTGAAATAGCGTGACCAGTTGTGGAAGCAATCGCTAAAATTGTTATAACTTCCAATCCTGACATTTGAGCCACTGTTTTTTTTCCGGCTATCCGTATTAAGCAAACTCCTGTGAATAAAATTGCCATCGATTCCCAAATGTAATTCATTTCATAGCTGCCCTCGATTTAGACGTTATAATAAACGTTTTTTTTTAATATTTCCCCTTTATTCTATTAAATATACAGGTGTACCGCTTTCCTTAAAATAATTTATATATGTAAATCTATAAAGGAAAATATATTTCAATTAATCCAAATCAGGTGGTCTTTAATAAACCCCAAATTAATATAATGGCTTAGTTAAACTTAAGTCAGAGGTGGTTAAATTGGAGATATTTGGTTTGTCGTTTGCGGTGCTTTTGGAGGTTATTTTAATCAATATTGTATTAAGTGGAGATAACGCAGTTGTAATCGCAATGGCAGCTCGGAATGTTCCAAAGAAACAACAAAAGAATGCAATCTTTTATGGCACAGTTGGAGCCATTATTTTACGATTAATTTTTGCAGTAGCAATAGTGTACCTGCTAGAGTTACCATTCTTAACTTTTGCTGGGGGCCTTCTTCTCGTATATATAGCCATTAAACTTCTAGTTGATGAGGGTGAAAATCATCAGAGAGTAGGAGGGTCAAGTTTAATTTCCGCCGTGAAAACCATTATTACTGCTGATGCAGTGATGTCCCTTGATAATGTACTAGCTATTGCCGGTGCCGTTAAAGGAAATTTAGCTGGGATTTTCATCGGTGTAATCGTTAGTATCCCAATCGTCGTTTTTGGAAGCCAATTCATATTAAAAGCCATGGAAAAGTACCCGATGATCACCTATGCTGGTGCTGGAATATTAGCATGGACAGCAGGCGAAATGATGGTAGGAGAGCCTAAATTCCAGCCAATACTCCCAAACGATTTTCACTTATTGGTACCAACTGCTATTACTGTTCTTGTTATAGTTTTTGGATATATTATTGCTAAGATAAATACAGCAAAAGAAGGCTAGATAAAAAAATAAGGTTAAATAGGACAACATTAGGAAATAACGGTTGTCCTTTTTTGCATGGTGAAATCACTTTTTTGGCCATGGTTACATCTGGAACCACTGCCGTCATTAGTCTTTTTGTGATAATCAATGGGTCGGTAAAGAAATCGTACTCTAGCTGTAACATTATTATCCACTGTGTAAATACCTTAATAGAATTGGCATAATTGTTACCGATTCTTATAATGAAATGCCAAACCTCTAGTGTTATGATAATGCAAAGCCAAATTTTCAGGAGGTATTTTTATAGAAAAGATACTCATCCAATGAAAAATGGCGCTTTAAGGAGGTTTTATTTTGAAACTCAAATTGAAGGCAATGTTTCTTGCTATAGCGATGCTTGTCTCGATCCCTTCAATCTGCTTTGCAGACGCATCAGAAGGAGATGTCATTGTTACGTTAGGAGAAAACCTAACACAACAGCAAAAAAATGACATATTAGCAGAGTTAAGGGCACCGGAAAACGTGCAAATGATTACAGTAACCAATCAAGAAGAGCATGAATATTTAGGGGAGTTTGTTCCCAAGGCACAAATTGGCAACAAAGCTATTTCATCAGCAAGTATCACAATCGACGCTAAGGATTCCGGGTTAAAGGTTCAAACGAATAATATTACTTGGGTTACAGAGGAAATGTATAAAAATGCCTTGATGACAGCAGGGGTAAAGGATGCAACAATCAAGATTACTGCTCCCTATGCAGTATCAGGAACGGCTGCTTTGACGGGGATTATGAAAGCTTATGAAACAACCACGAATAAAGAAATTCCAGAAGAGGTCAAAAAAGCGGCCAATGAAGAAATGGTGAAAACCGCACAGCTTGGTGATTCTATTGGAGCGGACAATGCCGCAGCTCTGATGGAAAAGGTCAAGGATGAAATTGCTAAAAATGATCCAAAAACTGAAGCAGACATACGTGAAATCATTCAACAAGCTGCAACGGAGCTTGGGATTTCGTTATCAAATGAAGAGTTAAATAAGTTAGTAGACTTCTTCAACAAACTGAAGGGGATGGACATTGACTGGAACCAAGTAAAGAACCAGGTAAGTGATACTGCAGAAAAAGTCTCCAACTTTTTACATTCAGATGAGGGACAGTCATTTTTACAAAAGCTGCAGGATTTCTTAAATCGGACAATTGAAGTGATTCGTGCCCAATTTAATTAATGGATAAAATTTATTCTTGCGTGTTCCTAATCAAAAAACGAAGGATATATCCTCCACGTCTGAAAGATTTTCGAAATGAAATGCATAATTGTGGATTGAATGATAGATGTATAAATAGGATAGTTGTTATGAAAAACAAGACGGCAGCAGCCGTCTTGTTCACTTTTTCCTGCTACTTTTCCTTATTGACCAGAATTGTCATCTTCACTTTGTGAACCATCATCTTGTTGAGACCCATCATCCTGTTGAGAACTATCATCTTGCTGAGAATCATCATCCTGTTGGGTGCTATCGTCATTCTGTGAGCCATTATCCTGTTGAGAACTATCGTCATCTTGTGACCCATCATCCTGTTGAGATCCATCATTTTGTAAACTATCGTCGTTTTGTTCCGTGTTCGGATCATCCGTTTTTGAACTGGCATTTGAGCATGCCGTAGCAGCTCCCAGTAACAACAATGCGGACATCAAAGCAAATAACCATTTTTTGAAAGTTTTCATCTGTATTCCTCCTCGAGTTCCATATTGTCTTACAGTCTTATCATACAAGCCTTCAAGGAAAAAAGAAGGCATTTTTCCAATTCTTTACACAACTTAATCCTATCGAAAAATCTCTTTAATTTTTTGAATTGAAAATTAATAGACAATTAACGAAACCTACAACTTCTTTCACTTTACAAGAGCCTTTATCAATTCCAAGTGTGAAGAAATAACTATGGGCAAAAAAAATGCTGGAAACGTGGATCATCATGTTTCCAGCTTTATCACTTATTGAGAAATTGTTATAGATGTTACACGGTTTAATGCTGGCGGTTCGATGACCTTCTGCTCCTTTAAATAGTTTTGGAGAGCCCAATAATCAACTTCAGTGCGAACAGGTTCGCGATATTGTGTAAATGTCGGGTATCCATCAGCACCAATGACCATATACGCCAGTGCAGCTACTCTGTAGGAGCGGTTCAAATCTAGGGACTCCCCATTAATGATAACCGTCTTTGGATCGATTCTATCATTTATTGGTTTGCTTTTATCGTAACTATAGTGGACGTTATAGGAAACAGCCAGCGGGTAAAAGCTTTCAGTACCGTTTGCATTTTTTCTCCACTGCTCTTCAAGGATTTGTTTAATTTGCTGGCCAGTTAACGTTACGACTAATAATGGATTTTGGTAGCCATGGGCTTGCCACGCTTCGCCAAATAGAATCTGCCCGTCACTGTCAGCGGCATTTGTTCCCTTTTTGTACAGTAAATCCCCACGCAACGGACTGGCGGCTGTCAAAGCGAAATCGGCTGGATTCTCTGCTTTTTTACCAGAATAATAGTGAGCATCTGCCACAAAATTGGCAAGTGTACTTTCACCGTTTGCATTACGAGCCCGTGTCAAATCGCCTGTCAGTTTGGCAATTGGCTCTGCCCAGCGTTCCTTTCCACGTTCTACCCAGTAAGATACCATCTTCTCAATCTCCGGGTCAGCTGGAAGATCTCGTGTAACAGGGTGGTTTGTAGACGTAGTTAAATTGCGAACAACGTCCTTTGTATTTGGATCAATCGACAAGTTGATTTCATTAAGAAGGCGTCCATGATTGGCGGCTTCTACAACAGGACGAGGGTTACCGGCAGGATCTTCGATAAAGGCATTAAACTTTGCATGCCAGTGTCCGGATACAATCGCATCAATTGCCGGTGAAGCTTCTTTTGCAAAATCGAAGATAGGACCAAAAGGACTGTCAGACCCGTTAATGTCAGAGCCATCGCTTTTGGTCGACCCACCTTCATGGACGACAGCAATAATGGTTTCAACACCTTTTTCCTGCAATTCCTTTGCATACCGGTTGGCTGTTTCCACGAGAGGATCCGCTGTTAGTACCCCTTCTTGAAACGAAGTGGACCCTGTTATGGTTGTTGGTGTGGTAAGAGCAATGAAACCGACAGGGATAGCACGACCCTTGCCATCATGGATCATTTTAATGGTGTAAGGCTTTAACACCAGTTCCCCAGTTTTTGCATCACGAATATTCGCCGAAAGGTAGTCATAATCACTTCCTTTGAATTTCTTTCCCGTAGAGTCAGTAAATGAACTATCAACGCCTGGGACTCCAAAGCTTTTTCCCTTCATGATATGCTCCGTCAAGAACTCCTTGGAAGCATCAAATTCATGGTTGCCAGCCGCAGAAAATTCCAATCCAATCGCGTTAAGGAATTCGATGGTTGGCTCATTATGATGAGATGCCACTTCAAATGGCCAACCGCTGAAATCGTCCCCAGCGGAAAAAAGGATTGAATTTTCGTGACCTGCTTTTAAGTTTTTGATATGGGCGGCCAAATACGCTGCACCACCAACTGTAAGCGGCCCGTTTGTAGTCATGATTTGACCATTCGACTTGTCATTGAAGGCTTGAAGGTAGCCATGCAAGTCTGTCAAACTTAATAATTGCAAATTGACAAGGTCTTTGTTGCCCAGACCTTGATTGGACACCGCTTGTCCAGCATTATTGGATGCGAGAGTTTGTGAAGAGTTCATTAGGATTCCACCGCCAAGGACCGCGGCAGTAGTGACAGCAAATAGACGTTTGAACGACTTTTTCAATTTCATTCCCCCTAAATGATAGTTACAAGAAAATGGTAGCAAATAATTGTTAAATGGTAGTTAAGGAAGGGTAAAAATATTGAAAATTCAATCTCCTTTAATTTATTTATAGAATGCGAATGGAAGTACGCTGTTCATGGTTGTTCATAAAATCTTGGGGAACAAAACTGATTACTTTACCAGTTCTTAACAATTTTTAATGCGCTTTTTACACGTCAGAAATCAATACTTCAAATTGATCAAGTAATATTTAATAGAAAGAAAACAATCAGGGAGGGATGAGAGAATGAAAATCGGCACAAAGAAAAGAGGGAAATGGATGCTAAGCCTTCTGTCTATGGCATTTTTTATGGTTACTTTAACAGGGGTGCAGACAAAAGCAGCAGGGATTGAAATGGAGTTTCCTAGAGGACAATCAGTCAACGTAAAGGTAATGTCTTATAACATTCATCACGCTGAAGGTGTTGACCGAGTATTGGATCTGGAACGAATTGCAAAGGTCATTGAGGATGAAGAGGCAGATATTATCGGACTTCAGGAAGTAGACAACCATTGGTCAGAACGCAGTGATTTTCAAGACCAGGCAAAGTGGCTTGCGAATCGTTTAGGAATGTTTTATGTTTATGCAGCTAACCTGGACAGAGATCCATTACATGAAGGTGAGCCACGCCGGCAGTATGGGACAGCAATTTTAAGCAAATATCCTATTTTGCATTCTGAAAACCATCCCCTTACAAAAATCGGAAACACGGAACAGCGTGGTCTCCTTGAAGCGACTATTAATGTAAAAGGAAATCATCTTCATTTTTATAATACACACTTGGCGTTGACAACTGCAGAACGACAAATACAGATTAAGGAAATTATTTCTATAGCAGGAGAATCTGAAGGGCCAAAAGTGATAATGGGAGACTTAAATGCTGTTCCAGATAGCATTGAAATGCAGCCGATGTATGGTCATTATCTTGACGTTTTTTATGATAAGCCTGAAGCTTATACGTATTCTGCAGTAAATCCTACCAAACGAATTGATTTTATTTTTACATCAGCTGAAATTAAAACAGTAGAAAAAGAAGTAATAAAAACGTTAGCATCGGATCACCTACCCATAACTGCAGAAATTGTATTGGAGAGAACAGAACCATATGAAAATGGTGGAAACTAAATGCTTCCGAAGGAATCAGAAAATCCCGCTGAGCTGTAATGGCTTGGCGGGTATTTTTTTGAATAAGGGGACGGTTCTCGTGTTTCAAATAGTTAGCTGAATGAAATGAAGTGAAGAAAGCTGCGGAACTTGTGATAAATGCCGAACCCTCGTAAAATAAACATAGAATACATACAATAAACTAGTAGAACAGTATGAAAGTTTAATTGGGAAATGGGAATCCTCCGGGGAAGGAATGAATCGGTATATGCAACAAATTTATTTGGACTATAACGCAAGTACACCTCTGGCTCCTGAAGTAATTGATGCCATGATGCCGCTCCTGCATGACTATTATGGAAATCCATCAGCGCTGCATTGGGCTGGGGCACCAGTGAAAGAATGGTTACAGAAGGCAAGGGAACAGGTTGCTGACTTAATTGGCTGTTCGCCAAGGGAAGTCATTTTTACAAGTGGGGGCAGTGAGGCCAATAACCTGGCATTAAAAGGCTATTATTTTAAGAATAAAAGTAAAGGCAACCATATCATTACATCTAAAGTAGAACATCCAGCAGTGAAAAATCCATGCCAATTTCTCGAGCAAATCGGGGCGAGGGTCACCTACGTAGGCGTGGATCAATTCGGGAGAGTGTCAGCCGAAGAAATTGAGCAAGCCATCACGGAGGACACCATACTGATTTCGATTATGCACTCCAATAATGAAACTGGGACTTTACAGCCGATTCAAGTGATTGGAAATCTTGCTGAAAGGCACGGGATTGCCTTCCATACGGATGCTTCTCAATCAGTCGGGAAAGTGCCTGTTAATGTGAACGAGTTAAAGGTCGATATGTTGACCATCGCCGGCCATAAGCTTTATGCCCCTAAAGGAATTGGAGCGCTTTATATAAAAGATGGAATCAAACTGGAATCGCTCATTCATGGGGCCGGTCACGAATTCGGGCTCCGGGCAGGGACGGAAAATACATTGTTGGCAGTTGGCTTGGGAAAAGCGTGTGAAATCGCTGAAACCCATGTAGGAAATAGCGTCCTGAAGGAACTCACGGACTATTTTTGGAGCGGATTAAAAGTAGAGTTCGGGGACCGAGTTCAGTTAAATGGACATCCTGAGGAGCGTCTGCCCAATACATTGAACGTAAGCTTTGTCGAAAAAATAGGACAAGATCTGCTGGCGGCGATCCCACAGTTAGCGGCCTCAACCGGTTCGGCATGCCATGCCGGCAGCATCGAATTATCACCGGTATTAAAGGAGATGGCCGTTCCTGAAAAGGTTGGAATGGGGGCCATCCGCTTTAGTTTGGGCAGGTATACGACGAAGGATGAAATCAATCAGGTATTGCAATGGTTAAGGGAAACGATAGATTAAAGTTATCAGGGACAACAGTGAGATTCAACTGTTGTCCTTTTTATGTTATTTCAGAATGAGACAAAAGAACCGTCCGAGACCACTGAAAAATGATCCTAAGATGCTGGAGCGTTACTTTTCTTGAACTCAAGGGCAAAATAGATGGCTTATTTTTACCAGTGCGCTTCTTTTCTATGGTTCACGGGCAGAATAGGGCTGCTTATTTTGACCGTTACGCTACTTTTCTAAGGCACAGGGGAAGAATAGACCACTTATTTTGACCGATGCGCTTCTTTTATTGGCCTCAAGGGCAAAATAGGGCTGCTTATTTTGACCGATGCGCTTCTTTTCTAGGGCTCGCGGGAAGAATAGACCGCTTATTTTTACCGTTACGCTTCTTTTTTTGGCCTCACGGGCAGAATAGGGCTGCTTATTTTGACCGGTACGCTACTTTTAAGGCAGTTCATCTTAAAGAAGCCAAGGGGAAGGAGTGTTTTTTCATTGGTCTCGAACCGCCCCCATGCCTCACTTGTGAATAAGTTACACCTTTTCTTACCAACTTAAGTATAATATACGAATTGGAAGAAGGGGTATTATGGCGAAGTTTTGTTATCGGTCATTCACCATCGTTTCGATATGCTTGGCCATATTATTAATGTCATCGTGTAGGCAGTCACAATCAAAAGGGGTGGACAAAATGGAAAAAACTCCTCGTGAAGTTTTAGGTTTTTACACAGAACAGGAAGGAACGTTTCCAGGGTCGCAGCCTACAGTGGACTCGCAATACAAAAGTTTAAGCAGCATCGCACCCTTTTGGTATAAGCTTGACGATAAAAGTCCGGGAAGTGTTATAAGTTCCGTTCAAGCAGATCATAAGACAAAGGTTATTCAGAGTGCTCATGAAAAAAAACTAAAGGTATATATGGTTGTACATAATCTGTTTTACGAAACCGTGGAGAAAGGCAAGCAGGTTGCGAGTGATGTACTCAATAATGAAAAAAACCGCGATGTTTTCATTCAGAACTTACGCAATGAAGTCAATCAGTTTAATTATGACGGTATTAATATTGACATGGAAAATCTGAATTTGTCTGATCGGGATTCCTTTAGTCTAATGGTAAAAAATTTATCTGATACACTGCATCGTGATGGAAAAGTAGTGACGGTTTCAGTCCCGGCAAACACAGGTGATTCCCGTGCTAATCCCTGGTCACCATGGTTTGATTACGAAAAGCTTAGCCAATATTCAGATGGGTTAATGATTATGACGTACGATGAACATAACCCAAGAACAAAACCCGGTTCAACCGCATCGGTCGATTGGACAGAAGCAACGATTCGGTATGCTTTGAAACATGAAGTCCCACCAGCAAAAATTTTACTCGGAATCGCTGGTTATGGATGGGACTGGGATACAACAGCAGGCAAAGGCAAGTATAGCTCTTATGAAGAGTTAATAGCACAGAAAACAAAATATAAAGCTAAAGTTCTATGGGACTCCCATTCGAAAACACCTCATTTCAGTTATGTGGATCAAGAACAACATAGCCATCAGGTTTGGTTTGAGAATAGCGATAGTCTGGAGTATAAGCTAGACCTTGTTGAAAAATATAACTTACGGGGAATTGGGATTTGGCGACTCGGTTTAGAAGACCCAGAGTACTGGAAGACGATTCCTGAGAAAATAAAAGTAAAAAAGTGAATTAGGCACGTTGAGACCAATTAATTTTGATAATATTTAATAATTATGAAAAAAATAGCCATAGGAAAGGAGGGAGTGCGAATGTCTGTAAAAAAGTGGTTAGCTGGATTGGCTGTTATGTTTGCGATGGTATTAGTTGTAACAACTCCAAGCTCATTCAGTGTATTTGCCGAAACCGGCAAACTAACACAGCCTATTGAGTCAGCCAAAGCAATTGAGGTCGAGTTGAACGATGATTACTTTATGCCGAAAGACATCACTATTCCGAATGGGAGTACGACAACGTTACTATTGAAAAACAAAGGAAAGAAAAAGCACACCTTTACAGTGGAAAAACTCAAAATTGACGTTGAAGTCCTGCCGGGAACAGAAAAAACCATTACTGTGAAACCGACTATGTCCGGTACATATGATCTGATATGTCGATATCATCTACAGGAAGGAATGGCCGGGAAAGTAATAGTCAAATAACAAGCAGGGCCAATCGGGCCTTGCTTTTTTTATGGGTAATGGTACCTGAAAAGGGGATAATAAAAGCATCTGATACGAGAGAGTGAAGAAGTTGAAAGCAGCCTATCCAAGTTATGATGAAATTCAAAAAATCGAATATAAGTTAACTGAAATGAAAAATGAATATTGGCTTCATCATGATTTGTTTACATTTCAATGGTGGCTGCTTTTGATAATTTTTATTCTTCCATGGATTATATGGTGGAGGTACGTTGATAAAGCTAGATTAAAGGAAATTGTACTTTTTGGCACTTTATTAATGCTTTTGGTTGGACTGTTGGATGATATAGGTGTTAATGCTCACCTGTGGTCATATCCCTATAAATTGTTACAGGTGATACCAAGATTAGTCGCAGTTGATTATGGAATACTTATCGTGGCCCATATGACGGTTTATCAATTCTGCAAAACATGGAAATCATTTATCATTGTTAACTTAGTAATGGCAACTATTTTTACCTTTATATTTGAACCTTTGTCAGTTTGGCTTAACATTTATAAATTAGAAAGCTGGAAATACATCTATTCACTTCCAATTTATGTTGCAAAGGCTGTATCTATAAAATGGTTAGTTCAAGTAATAAATCGAAAATCTAAATCTATGTGATGGGGTGGAAAATTCATGGTTAAACACATACCCAAAATAACATCTGCTGAAATTTCGATGTTATGGAGTACCTATATTGGTGACACCATGTCTATTTGTGTTCTAAAACATTTTTTACAAACTTGCGAAGATCCGGACGTTAAACCTATTATTAAAATTGCGCTAAAGTTTTCCCAAGACCATGTGGCACAAATATCGGATTTATTTACAAAAGAAGGTATTCCTCTTCCAAATGGATTTGGGGACCAGGATGTGAACTTGCAAGCAAAGAAGCTTTTTTCGGATATAACATATTTGCGTTACTTACAGCATATGGGTAGAACGGGATTGAATTCCTATAGTTTGGCTAAGTCAATTTCTGCCCGTAAAGATGTCCGTGACTTATTCAAACAGTTTTATTCTCAAACCGAAATGTTATATGACCGTAATGCAGAACTGATGCAGGAAAAAGGGGTTTTTATCCGATCCCCTTATATTTCTTATCCTGATAAAATTGAGTACATAACAGAGAGAAAATTTCTTGGTGGTCTTATAGGTCATCGGCGACCGCTTCTTGGAATAGAAATTGCCCATTTAGGAATTAATATTGAAGTGGCAAATGTGGCCAAAACAATACTTTTAGGATTTAGCCAAGTCGCTCAATCTAAAAAAATTAGTGACTACTTTAAAGATGGATATGAATTAGGAAAGAAAATGGTGGAAGATTTTATGATAAAACTAAAAGAAGATGATAATTCATATCCCTCTACATGGGATTCTACTATTACCAATAGCACAGACCCACCTTTTTCCGATAAACTAATGTTATTTCATACAAGTGCACAAAGTGCTATTGGTCTTGGAGATTTTGGAATTGCCATAGCTTCATCATTTCGAAAGGACTTAACGGTTAATTATGAAGGCTACATTATTAGAGTCGGGGCCTTTGCTGAAGAAGGTGCAAAACTCTTAATTGATCATGGGTGGTTTGAAAAACCCCCCCAATCGATTGATAGAGAATCACTTAGAAATCAAAATATAGTGAAAAGGTAGAATACTTTATTTTAAAAAAGAGCGTAAAAAAAAGAGCATTATGTTCAAATTAATGGTACAGTTTAGTAAGAAAATTTTAAAGATGAATAGGAGAACAACATGATTGAGATAAAAAAATCTCCACTAAGTGATGGAGAATTCGATAGAGGAGTATTTGCTACATGTGATATCAAAAAAGGAACGCTTTTACACGAAGCACCTGTCATTGCTTATCCAAATGAGGAGCATCAACATATAGAGAAAACCTTACTTGCTGATTACACTTTTGAGTATGGGATCAATCATTCTGCGATCCTTCTAGGTTATGGAATGTTGTTTAACCATTCATACGAGCCCAATGCATTTTATGAGATTAATTTTGATAATCATACCTTTGAGTTCTACGCTTACACAGATATAAAAGCAGGGGATGAAATTCTAATTAATTATAATGGGGAAGTGGATAACAAGGATCCACTGTGGTTTAATCAGGACTAGTTATTTTGATTCATTATTTTTTGGAAGAAATAAATAGGATAGAGATGCACAAATAAAAAAGAAATGGCTCTATTTTATGAGTCATTTCTTTTTTATTTACAAAATCGCTGATAAATTAGATGCAATTATAACTGAAATTTAAAGAATCCCTTAAACTTTCTAATTACAAACCTTTTCCAATATCACGTATTGGTGCTTGCAATGGAACAGACGGTGGTGCCAAAAGTGGAGCGACAGTCTCTCCGATTGTCGTATATCCGACTGGAGTAGTTTTGGGAATCGTTGCAGCTGACCCCGTACCAATTTGCAAAATTCCCGCATTGGCGATAATCCCGATTTTCAAAAACCTGATGTCAAATGATTGTTCGAGATAACGATCCATATCCATCACCCGCCATCATTATATGCTAACAATTTAACTTTTATTTGCCATTTAGTTGAATTTTTTGGTTGGACTTATTCTAGTATTTGAGGCAGCTGGCGCGAACGTTCGAGTGAATTCCATTCATCCTTCGCCAGTCAATACGAGAATGATGCGGTCTTTAGAAAGCGGAGTTAGTCCGGATAACCCTGGGGGTGCAAAAGCATACCGCTTAAACGGTACGGAGAAGTCGCTGACATTGCTAATTTAGTATTATTCCTAGCTTCTGATGAGAGTGCTTTCATCACAGGTGCCCAATATCGAATCGACGGCGGCATGGGTGCATTTTAACCTGAAACAAAACCTCAAACTCATACAATAGTTTGAGGTTTTGTTTTTTGAAAAGGAGAATTGGTGCCCGGAACAGAGAAAAGTGGGCCGGTTCGGCATCAATAAAACCAAACAAACGAAGTACAGATTAAGTATCAAACAACGTCCCACTTAACGCATCAATATACCTGTCCGCTGACTTCTGTACTGCTATTTTGGCATCTTTTTTGACTATGCCATGAAAAGCATTATACAATCTGTCAAATTTCAATTTTTTTACGATATTGGCCATCTCACGCACTTTAGATGCAGGCAGTGGGATCAGATTAGGGTAACTATACATAAAGCTGACCCAGTTTTTGTCGGCGACAACTTGGATGATATCACCTGACAGTAAAATTCCCTTTTGCTCATTCCCATCCTTCCATTCTAAAACTGATCCACCTTTAAAATGTCCGCCTAGACGGTGAATAATGACCCCTTTATGCAATTCAAGGGATTCACCTGACCAGAAAAGAATCTTATCGCTTGGCCTCATGACCCATTCTTTATCATCCTCATGTATATAAATCGGCACATCGAATAGCTCTGCCCATTCAACTTGTGCAGAGTAATAATGCGGATGGGATAGTGCAATTCCCTGCAGTCCACCCAAATCCTTCATCTTTTTAATGGTACTTTCGTCAATAAAAGTGATACAATCCCATAATAAATTGAAACCCGCACTTTGGACCAAATAAGCAGTTTGACCAATTCCGAACTTTGGAATAGTGGTTATGCTGAATAGACCTTTTTCCTCAAAAGTAAACCTATTTTGATAGCCTTCATTAGCCATTTTCTCCAACGTGGTCCACGACTGCCCATTCGGATTTACATACTGCCTTTCCTCATTACAAATCGGACATTGCTCTGGTTCTGCCATTGAACTTTCATACTGAACACCACAAGTCTCGCAAATATAATTTTTCAGAGGTAACCCACCCTTTCCAAAAAAAGGATATACATAAAATTATATTTAGCGGGACTTTCGAATAGACTTTCGTGTAAATTTTTTACAGTATATTCCAATTTTGACTTCACTAGAAAAAATTAACAATAATTTTATTATGTAAACCGAAATCAGTGATAAGAAAAATACTATGAAATGAATCTGTAACATAATTAAAATATGCATGTTCTAATTTTCAGAATATAATGTAACTACAATAGTTGCTAAATGAAGTTGGTGGTTTTTAAGGACAAAACAGTGGAAAGGGGGCATGATCGATGGATATTTGTATTTCATGTGGTGAGGAATTATCAGTTATGGAGAGAAATCGTGCGGAATGCTGGGAGTGCAAAGATAAAACATCGGAAGCATATACAGAAGGAGAATGACATGGTAATGGATATTTGTGTGATGATCTAAAGCCAGTTTGCCTTTTAAAGGTGCTGGCTTTTGCTTTTCACACCTGTAATAAAGTAACTATATTGTAAAAATAAAATACTCTATTTTTCCTCCTAAACTCCTTATTCACTCATACACATGAGATAAGGAGGTATTTCCATTGAATCCGCTAAAAATCATCCCACTAAAATTTATTTATCGTTCTGTCCTAGTTGTTCTATTAATGTTCTTCACTATTTCATTGGTTGTTGTGTTAAAAGTAAATATTACTTCCCTAAAAATGAGTAATTCTATCGGAATCTTAAATGGACAGAAACTCTTTGTTGAATTTTTCAAAGCCGAGAACCATTCCTTTTTCCGAAAATTGAATACTCCTGTTTTTACCATCCCAAAAATAACAAATGTAGCATTCCAAATAGCAACCACCATCAAACCAACAGATATAAGAACGTACTTAGGCAATGAAATACCTGGATTAAGAATGCATGAAACAGAGATCGTCGTAGCCGGGGAGGGGACTAACCTAAGGAACCTTCCGAAAGAATCGGCTCCTCCAAATAAGGCTTTATTAAAGGAGAGACAAGCATCTGAAGAGAAATTAAAAGAAAATCAACGAACCGACGATGGCCAGCTTAAAAATCCCGAAAACAAAACCGTATTTATTTATCAATCCCATAGCTGGGAGTCATTCCTTCCAGTTTTAAATGATGCAAAAATACCTGACGATGCCATAAGCTCGGATGAAAGAGTAAATGTGATTGGGTTAGGAAATCGTTTAGCAAGTGATTTAATGAGTAAAGGAATCGGCGTTGAGCATGACAAATCAAATATGACGCAAGAATTATTGAAAAAAGGATGGGAATCAACAAAAGCATATACAGAATCCCGAGAGATTGTCGAAGCTGCAACAGCCAATAATCACCAATTAAAATATTTTATTGATATACACCGTGATTCGCTAGGAAAAGAAATTACGACTAAAACGATCAATGGTACAAGCTATGCAAGGCTCTATTTTGTAGTAGGAAAAGAAAACAAAAATTACCTCGAAAATCTGGAGGTGGCCAAAGAACTGAACGGAGAGTTAGAAAAAAAATATCCTGGGATCAGTAGAGGGGTATTTCTAAAAACGTATAAGGATGGGAACGGTGTATACAATCAAGATTTATCAAATAAGGCAATGCTGCTGGAAATAGGTGGTGTAGATAATAATTTGAATGAACTTCATAATACGATTGATGTATTTGCGGAGATACTTGCAAATTATTATTGGAAATCAAATGAATCCAAAGTAGTGAATGGCAGTGGTTAGGCAATTCGAAGCCAGCAAACAGATCATCAAAATGATGGTCTGTTTTTTTATCAACTTTCTACCTTAGATTGCTCTTTTCGGTCCTGTAAAATTTCTTGGATGATTTCGATATGAACGGAAGCCCAAGATTTTTCATGAAAGTGAAGAATCACGCTCATGGTAAGGATGAATATATAGGCGAAAGCAAAGTAAATCCAAAGTACACTTCCCTCTTTGAAGAGAAATTTTTGTAATTGCTCTGAAAAGAGAAGTAGCAGCCATGGGCCAGAAGATACAAGAATAGGTATAATTCCGGAGCCATTTTTCTCTTTTATCATGCATAAATATATTTTTTTTAATGTAGGACTATCAATAGAAATGTAGAAGCTCTGAATTTGTTCGATTTGGTCAATTTCCTTTACTGATTTAAATGATTGTTCATTGTTCAATGCCCTTTTTAGCTTCAGGTAAATTTTATGAGCATCTCCTCGAAATGAAAACATATGAAAACATATTTCCTCCATCAACAACATTACTAGAAGGCTTTACAAATATCGTTTCGTCTATTCAGGTTCCATTACAACTATTATTTGAAGCAAATACGGTGTATCAACTAATTCACCGTTTTTTTATTTAGAAAATACTTTTACTAAAAAAGGGAAATCTAACAAAAAGTTCGTGGAGTGAGTAGGATGTCGTTTTTTTCAAAATTGAAAGGGTTGCAGCAAACCCAAAAGGAAAATAAAAAGGTTTTTTTAGGGGCGGATTTTGATGTGCGAATGGAATGGTTTAAAGAAATCTTCCAACAAAGTATTGACATCACCTTTCACGAATTAACTGCCAATCAAACGCGCTGCGGTATTGTGTTTATACAGTGTATGGTGGATCAGCAAGTCTTTGATGAGCAAGTGTTAAAATATATTGTTTCGCCGAACTTTGCTTCATCACCAAGTGAATTGATTCATAAAGTTCTGGATTTACAGTCCATTAGTACAATGTGTACCAGCGTCCTTTCTGATATGGAGGAAGCTGCAGAAACGATATTAGATGGAAAAATTATTGTCTTTTTCGAAGGCGACAGTCGGATGATCGCCTTTCCTTTAACAAACTTCGAAAAGCGGACCGGTAGTGAAACCACGAATGAAAATGTCATCAGGGGGCCAAGAGAGGCATTTTTGGAGGATATACATACGAATGTCACCATGGTTCGGAGAAGAATAAAATCCCCTGCCTTAAAAATGGAACAACTTGTCATCGGAGATTATACAAAAACAAAGGTCATTATTAGTTATATTGAAGGGCTTTGTCGAGAAGATTTAATAGCAGAAGTGAAACAAAGAATAAACAGGATTAAAATCGATGGCGTTTTAGCGAGCAGCTATATTGAGGAGTGTATTGACGATCGGCCATTTTCACCGTTTCCTCAATCACAAAAAACAGAACGGCCGGATGTGGCGGCAGCAGCCTTACTGGAAGGCAGAGTGGTTATTTTTGTGGATGGTGACCCCATTCCGCTTATAGCACCTGTGAATTTTTACATGTTTCTCCAAGCTGCTGAAGATTATTATCAACGGTATTTCCTTACCAGTTTTATTCGCCTGCTTCGCTATGGCTGGTTAATCGTTTCGCTAACCTTTCCATCTTTTTATATAGCGATTACCACCTTTCATCCGGAAATGATTCCTACCAGTTTATTATTAAGTGTTGCTGCATCAAGGGAAAATGTCCCATTTCCAAGTATTGTGGAAGCCTTATTGATGGAACTGGCTTTTGAAGGTTTACGGGAAGCAGGGATTCGTACTCCAAAAGCGGTAGGGCAGGCGATTGGGATCCTAGGTGCAATTATCATCGGCCAAGCAGCTGTGCAGGCAGGGATTGTTTCTGCCATTATGGTGATCATTGTTTCAATTACCGGGATTGCCTCCTTCGTCATACCTGGTTATGATTTAGGATTTTCCGTCCGCTTGCTTCGATTTCCACTTATGTTTTTAGCAGGCACATTTGGAATATTCGGTTTAATGATTGGTACCATTTTAATTTATATTCATGTAGTAAGCTTACGTTCGTTTGGAATGCCTTATCTTTCACCAACAGCGCCGCTTAGAACTAGCGATTTAAAGGATATTTTCATCCGCGCTCCATGGTGGAAGATGCAGCGCCGGCCCTCCTTTTCCGGGTCAAATGATCGTATTCGCTCTAACATCGAGAAAACCATATCCGAAGGTGATGAAGATTAATGAAAAGACTCAAATGGCTCATCCTGTTATGCCCTTGTTTTTTAACTGGCTGCTGGTCACAATTTGAACTTAATGAACGCGCTTTTGTCTCCGGCATCTACGTTGATAAGGCCGCAAATGGCCACATGGAGATAAGCCTATCTTTTGCCTTGCCTAATCGCCTTGTCCCTAGTGATCTCGGTGGTGCCGGTACAACAGGAAAACCATACTCGCTTCAATCTGCAACTGGAAAAACTTTTACGGAAGCCTATAAGAAAATACAAGCCACCCTTACCAGAAATATTAGTTGGGGGCATACGCGGATCATTATCATCAGCGAAGAAATGGCTAGGGACGGTATCAGGGATATATTGGAATTTGTTCTCCGCGAACCAAATTTGAATATCAATCAAACTTTATTAATTGCACCAGGAAAAGCAAAAGATATCGAAGAATTGACTCCGATATTTGAACGATTTCCAACCACCATTCCCATATCATTTGCCCAAAGAAAGGTGACAGTCGATACAACACCAAAAGACTTCCTTGAAACAACTAGCGGAGATATGATTGTCGGCCTTTTATCAAAGAAAAGGATAAAAATGCTTAGTGAGGGCGGGAAAGAGGGGCTTTTTGTCCTTCCTGGGGAGATGGCTTTGTTTCATAATTATAAAATGGTCGGGAAATTAGACGCAAAAGTGGGCCGAGGAGCGTTCTGGCTTCGCAACCTGATAAAAGGTGCAGAAGTAACTATAAAAGCCCCGGCCGATCAACAGTTAATCAGTTTATTAGTCACGGACGCACATACAAAGATCCGCCCTTCTAAAAAAGAACCGTTTACATTTAATGTGGATATAAAAGCGGAAGGGAATATTTCTGAATCTCAATCCAATATGAGTTTAACAAATGAAAAACAAATGGCGCAACTTGAGCATGTAGCTGAAAAGCAAATCCGGAATAGAATTAAAGCCACTTTAAAGACTTCTCAAGAGGTAAAAGCAGATGTTTTCCAATTCAGTGAATACTTATCCTGGCACAAACCAAAAATATGGAAAATGGTAAAAAAAGATTGGCCTGAATCTTATCATGAAAAAGTAAAAATGAATGTTCAGGTTGATTTGCATATTAAACGACTAGGTGCTGAAAACAATTCATTCTGGGAAAAGGAAAAAAGTTTATGATTTTAATTATTATCGGATTTCTCATTATCTTTGGATATGAGTTGACGTATTTAAAAAGTAAAAAACGGAAAAAAAGAACCTATTGGATTGTCCTTTGTACCCTAGGGGCTTCCTGTATTTATTGCATTTCTACTGTATTATTCGAGCATATGCCCAGTCCAAGTGATTTGATTCAGTTCATTTTTGAACCGATTCAACAGAAAATTTTAGGTTAGGTGGACTCCTTTGAAGACAGAACAGATCACTCAAAATCAATTAATGCTTTTTTTCATTCTTCATTATTACTCCACATTAGTTGGATTTGCAGCGAGTCGCCTGATTTACCTATCTCAATACGATTCAGTGCTCGTTATTTTTATAAGCGGATTAGCAGGAATTATTCTAGCATATTTTGTCATAAAACTTGCGACGCGAAGACCAAACGAATTTTTCGTCCACTATGGTAGTGAGATACTTCCCAAATGGATTCATATTCCAATTATGGTGTTTTTTTTCGTCTCCTTCCTGCAAATTAGTGGAATCATTTTAAGAGAATATGAAGATTTCATCGTGCAGACTTATCTCCCAAGAACACCTAATTGGGCGGTTGGCTGCATGTTTGGAATGGTTGTAGCGGTCACAGCACGTTTAGGGTTTGAAAATTTATTCCGGATTGCCCAAGGGCTATTTTATCTTGTGATTATAGGGAATATCGGAAATGCGATTTTTATTGGTAAGGAATTACAATGGGACCGCTGGATCGCTTTTGTTACGAACCATAGCGGACAAGGAATCTTTAACGGCAGCTTCCAGACTGCTCCATCTTTTGGAGAAGTCGTTATTTTACTCTTTATATTTCCATATTTAACTCAAAAACATAAAACACTAAAGTCAATCATTTGGGCGACTTTTTTTTCTGCTATATTTATTGGACAAAATATTATTTGGCTATTATTACTTTTTGGTCCGAATTTATCTAGCCATCTTACCTATCCGATGTTAGAGATGATTCGCTACATTCGAATCGCGGATTTCATTCAAAACTTGGATCATTTATTAATTTCGATTTGGGCAACAATGGTTTTTTTAAAGGTGACCGTTTTTTTTACTATTTCAGTTCAAATTCTTGCCCATCTATTTCGTTTAAAAGATCACCGCCCTCTGACGTTTTCGTTAGCAGCAGTTATGGTCGCATTATCTATAAACACGGCAAGCGGAACTGCAGAGCTATCTAGCTTCCTTTACTACGTATGGCCTATTTTTTTATACTTTTTAGAGTTCATTCCTTTACTTTATTTATTGGTAGACACTATAAAACAATCCAATAAGAAAAACAAAATAGGTAACAAATTGAAGACTTAAAAGGGCAAGGAGACTGAAACGTATATGGACGGCGGTTAATGGCTCACTTCTTAAAGAATTTTCTCACGTAAGTTGAAACGTCCTTAAATATGGGTTGATATAGTTTATATGTTTTAACTGCCTCATCAACGGTTTCCATGAGCAAAATGATATCTACTTGGTTAAGAAGATGTTCAATTTGGTTGTACTGGTTGTGAACGGGTGGGGGGGTATGGGTACCGTTTGGCCCAAACAACCAAGGATCCCTTTGCGGTGCATGAGAAGGTTCATGGTGGTCTGGGAATTCTTCTGTTTGATTCGTAATATCTTCTTCGATGACTCTTCGTTTCTTCCCGAACATTAGATTTGTAAAGGGATCGGCATCATCCTGTGGAGGCTTATGTTCTTTTTCAAACTCCATAATGCTTTTATCTTCCTTTCATACCGTTTTCTTCTACAATAAAATATGTTTTGTTTTTAATCGTGGTGTGGACAAATACCTGGGCTTTTCGCTTGTGGTTATATTACTGGTTGAAAAAACATGATAACAATTGTTTGAATCTTCTAAGGTATCTATACTGATATTAGTATTAAATTCAAGGGGGAGACCAGATTGGCAACAAAAGTAGGAGACGTAATTAAGTTTGAACGAACATTCAAACAAGAAGATGTTGAAATGTTTACAAAAGTATCTATGGATGAAGGGAATCATCATATTACTCCAGATGAACAGGGGAGACTTGTAGTGCAAGGCATGTTAACTGCTACATTACCGACAAAGGTTGGCGGAGATTACAATGTACTCGCTCGTACGATGAATTTTGAGTTTTTAAGACCAGTTTTTACGGGAGATTCCATAATTTGTGAAGTGACAATTGAGCAATTTGAAAAACAAGAGAATAATAGAACCGCCATTATGGCTACTTTCTTGTGCACTATTCAGAATGAGAAACAAGTGTTGAAGGGGAACTTTGCGGGCGTGATATTATAGAATTAATCTTTTTCGAATAAACGGCTTGAGGCCATTGGAATTGCGGAATGATATCTAAGTTTATTTAAACCAGAAAAAAAGGATGGAGTCCTGTCTAGTGTACAGGATTCAATCCTTTTTTATTTTAATCAATCTGGGGTTAGGAAACGACCAACGTAGCTTCGAAAGGAGTTTCTTCGCTGGAGGTACCAAGGTATACCGTGTATTCACCAGGCTTCACTACAAAGTCATGTTCGCAGTAGTCCCACACACTCATCGGATGATTCGTCGCGGACGGATCAATCGTAATGGTAGCTTCCTGTGACTGCTCCGGCTCAAGAAACACCTTCTGGAACCCGACCAGGCGCTTAGGCGGCTGCCCCGTGACGGGTATGCCCAAATAGACCTGGACAACCTCGGCCCCTGCGACCTTCCCAGTATTGGTCACGGTAACCTTCACCGTAATCGGGGACTTGCCGTCTACTTTAGCCGGCGTTACCGAGAATTCGGAAAGCTCAAAGGACGTGTAGGACAAGCCAAATCCGAACGGAAATAGCGGCTTGATGCCCTGAGACTGGAACCAGCGATATCCCATGTTGAGGCCCTCGGAGTAACGAATGACAGGGAAGCCATTGCCCTCGTCGGTGCCAGGATAGCGTTCAGGGTGGCCGGCGTACATGAGATCGTTCTCGGATGCTGCGTAGGTAGTAGGCACCTTGCCAGATGGATTGACAACACCGAAAAGCAGATCAGCAACGACGTGACCATCTTCAGTACCTTGATTCCATGCTTCCAGAATCGCCGGAGCTTTGTTGATCCATGGCATCATCACGGGGCTGCTGTTTTTCAAAACTAGAACTGTGTGCCTGTTGACTTCCAGGAGTTCGTCAAGCATGCGGTTCTGATCGTTAAGCATATTCGGGCTCGGTAAATCGGCACCCTCGGATGCAACCAAGCCAGCCATCAGGATAACCAGGTCGGCTTCTTTGGCGGCAGACTTCGCCTCTTCAAGGTTCGACAGGTCTTTGGCGACGGTCACCTTGCTGACCTTCGCTTCCGAACCAAGGCCGTGCAAGACTTCCTGCATTCCCTCTACCGGTGGAATGGTGTAAAGCGGGTCAACCTTGGACGAGCCGCCGCCGCCATTGCAGGCATCGTCGACAAACTCGGATTGGCCGATGATAACGATGGTGCCGTAAGCTTTCGGGTCAAGCGGCAGCATTCCGCCTTCGTTTTTCAGAAGAACGGCTGTCTGGGAGCCGATTTTCCGGGAGATGGCGCCATGGCCTTTAGCGTCGATGACGCCCGGGTTGTAAGGACGTTCGAACTGTCCGAAACGGAACATCTGGGTAAAGCGGCGAACCAACGCCCGGTTGACGGTCTGAATCTCGAGACTCGTGTCCTCGAGCGCATTCTTTACGTTGGTCTCGTTGCACCACTTGGCATCTGGCATTTCATGGTCCATGCCTGCGGTCAGCGACGCGGCAGTAGAGCGGCAGGACCAGAAATCGGACTGCACGTAGCCTTGGAAACCCCACTCATCCCGGAGAATGTCATTGAGCAAGTAACGGTTCTCGGTGGCGTAAGTGGCACGAACGCGATTGTATGCGCTCATGATCGCTGCAAGGTCCGCGTCTTTGACCAGCATTTCAAATGGCAGCAGATAGAGCTCGCGGAGCACGTGTTCATCCACTTCGACACTGGTACGGAAGCGCTCATACTCCTGATCGTTAACCACATAATGCTTGCCCATGGCAATAACGTTGTGCGCCTGAATCGCCTTGGCTACCTCAACACCCATCACTCCTGACAGGTATGGATCTTCAGAGAAGTACTCGAAGTTGCGGCCGGCAATCGGGGTTCGGTGCAGACAAACACCCGGTCCTTCAAGCACGTGCTGACCCAGCGTCGCAGTCTCCGAACCGATTATGTCCCCGTAATCGCGGGCAAGCTTAGGATCAAAACCGGCAGCCAGACCAATGGTCATCGGCAATGCGGTAGCAGGCGGGCTCGGGTGCCCGTCACCCATGCCCACACCCACTGGGCCGTTGGTAATCCGAAAACGCGGGATACCAAGTTCCTCGATACCCTTTACATGGCGCTGCACTTGGATCTGGGCCATGAGCTTGTCATATTCCTCAGGGCTCATCGCATTCATTTCTTCCATTGATGGTAAGGCGTAGATGTTAATCGTCTCCATTGCTCCGTGAAGCTGGGCAATCTTTTGCTCCAAGGTCATTGCCGCTACAAGCTTCTCAGCACGTTCACGCGGTGACAATGACTGATCCATCCACGGAAAGTTACCATTGCGATGAGAGCTTTGTGTTGACTCATTCAGTTCGGGGTTTAAAGTATGTTCATTGTTCATGGGAGAACTCTCCTCAAATAATATTTTTTCAAATAACTCTTCATAATTTTTACCATCTTACAATTGATATATGTATTAGCCATAGAGGTTTGGGAGAATGGACCTTAAGATCGGTACCTTCATTACGGAATACTAACTAACAAGATGAAGAAAAATAAAATAGTCCGAACTTAAATGGAGGAAACATCTAATGAAAAAATTACTTTCAGTTATCTTAACAATAGGATTGTTAACTGGTTGTGGTAAAACAGCAACACAAGAGAAGAGCTCAGAGCAACCATCGAAAGAAAAAGTAGAAATGAAAAGTGAAAAGATAAACGTGGTTAAAAAGGAACAACCAGGAGAATCAGTAGAACAGAATAAACAACCATCCAATAATAATCAAGCACAACAACCAAAGCAAGAGGAAAATAAGAAAGTTGAACAAACACCACTATTAACTCAAAAGCCTGGAAATCAACCTGTAGAACAGCCAAAACCACAAGGAATACAAACACCACAAACAGAACAAAAACCGGAAGAGGTACAGCCGAAACCACAAGAAATTAAACAAGAACCTGAACAACCAGCTCCAGTTGAAAAGCCAGTAAAGCAAGAGCCAGTCGTTCCTCAAAAGACCCAACAACAACTATTTAAAGAATATGTAGATAGTGGACACTGGACATTAACCACTAACACAGACTATCTCAATAGTCATAAACTATATGTATACGGAGTAGAAAGCGCAGAAGAAAACTTCGTAGGAAACTACGTAAAGAGGTATATAGAACAAAACATTGCAGGTAAACCAGTAACAGTTACAACCTATCAAGTGGGGAACGGAATAAAAACCTATAAATTCTCTTGGTGATGCATGGGGACGGTTCTCGTGCATCGTTAAATTTAAATTCAGAAGCACTAAAGCTCATGAAGGAACGAACTTGCAGCGTTGTTCAAATTACCATTATAAGTTAGAGGTAGAGTTTGTTGGAATTAAACTATATCCCAATGGAAATCATAAGCGAAAATGCGGGAAAAGGAGATTAGTTATGACCACCGATAAAGATTTAATCCAATGAATGTGATGAAACCAATCAATTTTAGTTCATATTCATTAAATGAGAGCCAACCTTTAACGACGTTTGAAATGGGTAAACTATGGGCTACATATATGGGAAACAGTATGTCAATTCAAATCTTAAGTTATTTTCTTCAGCATTGCGAGGACGAAGAAATTAAAACGCTATTGGAAAATGGTTTAGCTTTATCAGAGGATTTCATACAAAGGATCGAAGGATTTTTTAATAAAGATAATTTCCCTATACCGATTGGATTTACAAAAGATGACGTAAATCTTGGTGCCCCACGTTTATACTTCGATGAATTTTACGTTCACTATTTAAAATATGCTGCAAAGGCAGGTATGAGCCTTTATGCAGTAGCAGTTCCGTTGGTAATGAGAGAGGATATTAGAGAGTTCTTTATTTATTGTAATCAATGTACAACTGTCTTGTTAGGGCAAATTAATAATGTTTTAATGGGAAAAAAACTAATTGCAAACCCTCCTATCATTCCGACACCAGATGGAATTGAAAAAATTGATAAACAAAGTTTCTTAAACGGTTATTTTGGAGAAGTCCGACCATTACAGGCATTAGAAATCATTCATCTTTGGGATAACATTGAGAATAACACAACAAGTATGGCGTTATTATTGGGATTTCATCAGATTGTTAAAGATGAAAAAATAAAAGCTTTATTCAAACGAGGTTTAAACATGACTGATAAAGCGGTAAAGCAGTATAAGGAAAAACTTCACATTGAACAGATACAATCACCAGCGTACTTAGGCCATTTGGTTACAACCTCAACATATCCTCCTTTTTCCGATAAAATAATGCTGTTTCATAAAGTGGATATGTTTGCAATGAAGATAAGGGCATTTGGAAACTCATTAGCGGTAACGGCAAGAAGAGATATAGATATGTTGTATGCAAGAACTCTAATAAATATAGGCTTATTTGTTGACGACGGCATGAATATCTTAATTGATAAAGGTTGGTTGGAATCACCGCCAAAAGCGCATGACAGGGTTTAACAATCGGAACAGATTGAACAACTTCCAAATGAAAGCTAGGCAAAAAATAAGGTGGTTTTTCCATTTCAGAAGGGGAGATTACAATGTCCCTTGCTTTGCTGGCGATGGTAACTTGGTTAGTAATGATTGTCTTCGCCAATATTCCAAAAAGGTTTACCCTCACGGAAATAATCTTCCTATATTTTGTAAGTTCCATCATGACCGTTACCGTATTCACATTATTTGATGAGAATTTTCAATGGGTTACAGCCACTCGGAACGTGGAAAAATCATTGGCACTGGATATTTGTCGCTTCGTCGAAATACCGCTTCTTCTCATTATGTCTTCGGAGGTTCTTATTAACTCATCCTTAAGAGTGGGTTGGAGATGGACAATTGCAGCTACAATTTGTTTGTTTCTTACCGTGAACGACTGGATTTTAGTGCAGTTTGGCATTTTGGAATATCGCCAGTGGAACTATGTATTTGCGTTCCTCGACTATGGAATGTTTATTGTTTTGATGGCATGGACTGCCCGATGGTTTGTTCGTTTGGATAAAGGAGGTTCGTGAACCTTGAATGAAATCGTGTATGACAATCGTTTTAATGCCAATGAGTGGTATGTCATAACCTCACTCTGCATTGGAGTCCTGATGGTATTCATACTCCCAAAACGGTTTACAAAGAAGACGACGGGTGTTTATCTCATGTGCGGAGTGTTTTTTGGTTTTTTTTTCGATCATACATTGAGTGTATTTCCAGTTAGTTTTTATGACATAAACGATACCTCACGTTATGAACTGATGGATTTTTTATCTCACTTTATGTACGCAGCGTACTGCTATTTGTTCATGTATCTATACGATAAATGGCATATCAAATTACGGTACTCACTAGTTTACATTCTTGTGTGGTCATTCATAAATATCGGGTTTGAGCGGTTGGCCGTTGCTTTGGGAGTTTTTCACTACACGCAACACGGATATAAAATTTTCTATTCTTTTGTGATTTATTTGTTTGTTATGAGTTGTTGGATTGTTCTTTACTATGTTACTCGGATATATGGTAACAAGCGGTTTTTGACATACAAAGAGTCATAAAACGGTGGATTATAATAAAGAAAGGAAAGAAATGGATGGATTCAATATGGCTGGAGTACGCTTGGGCATTGTTAATTCTAATCGGATTAGAGGGATTGTTATCGGCTGACAATGCTCTAGTGCTAGCAGTAATTGCAAAACATTTACCGGAAGATCGGAAAAAAAGAGCTATAAATTACGGAATCATTTTAGCATTTGCTTTTCGGTTTGTTGCACTTTTTGCGATTTCATTTATTGCAAATGTTTGGCAGATACAGGCGATAGGTGCAGTTTATCTTCTGTACTTAGGATTAAAGCACATCATTCAAGCGCGATTCGGCAAAGAAAATGAGAACATCCACAAGGACGATGAAAAGGAATCCGCAGGCAAAGGTTTTGGGCTAACAGTTGGAAAGATTGCAATAGCTGACCTCGCTTTTGCAATAGATTCGATTCTAGCTGCGGTTGCTCTCGCTCTAGGCCTTCCAGATACACCTTTAGACAAATTCGGAGGTATGGACGGAGGTCAGTTCTTAGTTGTTCTTATTGGTGGTGTTGCTGGCCTCATCTTGATTAAGTTTGCAGCAACCTGGTTTGTGAAACTTCTTGAAAAACGTCCAGCCTTGGAAACTACAGCATATGTAATTGTTGCCTGGGTTGGTGTCAAACTGGCTGTAATCACTCTAGCACATGAAGATATTGGGATCTTAAATCATGATTTTCCACACAGTACAGCTTGGACGCTGATTTTTTATGGAGTATTAGTCGCTATTGCCCTAATTGGTTGGTTTGCTCCTGGAAATAGATCATTACAGGCGAATGCTAAAGGAAGTAAATGAAAGATGCATGGGGACGGTTCTCGTGCATCAATAAATTTGGATCCAGAAGCACTGAAGCTCATGATGGGATGAACTTATTGATCCACAAAGACCGACCAATATTGGCTCCCAAATAGGGAGCCGTCTTATGATCTTAAAAGAAGAAATTACGAATCGTTATTTGTTCTTTATTTCATTATAAAGTGCAACAATAATATCAATATTATTATCAATAAAATTCAGTCGTTCTCTTGAAACCTGCGACCACTCGCTAGATAGATGGCTTGCTGATAAAATATGTCTGAGGCTAAATGTATAGGTGTGATGCAATTCTGAAATCAGATAGCTAATGCCTGCATGAGGGTCCTTACTCACAATGCTTTCGACATCCTTCTTTAACCAATCTGGAGCTACCTCAACGGATTTCTTTAAAAGTAGTTCATACTCTTCATTAAACATGATTTTTCTCCTTAATATAAGTTTTCATCATGTTTTTTATCATACAATATCTAAGGTCATATTGCTAATGGTGTGTCCATTAGTTCACCACAGGGATTAATTGGTTACACTTCATCAGAACTGTTCCCCAGCTTATTATCTTAATTAATTTCTTCCATAATCTGCTGAATGTAATAGGAGGGAATGGCTGCACCAATGATTTCTTTGGTGGAAATTTCCGGGTTTTGCAATGTGGCAAAGATGACTCCGATGACTTGCCCCTCTTGATTAATCACCGGACTGCCGCTATTTCCCTTGTAAATCGGCGCCTTAATCATCATAACCGGAATACCCAATCCGTTCACTAGGACCGGACTTATGAAGGTTCCTTCATTAGCAATCTGCGTATAAGCTAAAGGATTGCCGATAAAAATAATTTTCTCGCCCGCCCAAGTCTCCCAGTCTTTTTCAGCGGCAATCGACAGGACGGGCAGTTTTTTTGCCTTTTCAATATCAACAATGGCAAGGTCCCATTCCGGCCGTTTGGCAATGACCTTACCTGCAAAGGAATCCCCGTTGCTAAAATGCACATTCACTCGATTCGATTTTTCAACAACATGTTCATTAGTGATAATTAACCCATCTGGAGCGATATTAAAGCCAGTTCCCTTAACACCGTCCCATTCCAGAGTGACGACGGCTTTTTTGTATTTTTTCACTTCCGGTTTCTTCGAAAGCTGATTAGACACCTTCACAAAACGAATGGCAGGCAGATTAAAGACATCAAACCACATCCCTAATCCGCTGATTAACATGGCAAACACAAGCAGTGAACTGACTATTTTAGCAGCAATTTTTCTTCGCTTTTTCCGCTTTGCTTTATCCTTTTCCCATTCTTTTGCTTCTTCTTCAGTAAAAAAAGCTTCCCAATCCGGCTGTTCTTCATGAAAATCCTGATTTTCCTTGTCCATGTGGATCCTCCATAAAAAGGTTCGGTATATTCCTATTATATCGGTTTACGTAAAGAAAATGGCGTTAAGAATGGTTTCACGATACAATAGATTGGAATGTAAGGAACAAGGAGAATGAACATGAATGGTAAAGAAATCGAAGAATTGAAAGTGGAATTAAACCGTGTAAAGGAACAAAATCAGGAGTTATTCCAAACCATAGTTGAACCAGGGTTACATAGCAAAGTTCAGGAATTTTTAGATAGCTTTGAGGATTATTTTCGTGAAAGGGGCTTTGTGATTCGAAAAAAGAACGATAAGGTTAGAGTTTCATTCGATGACCTTCATCTAAAAGCTTTTTCGGACGGCGGTCGGGATATTTTTATCATGAGAGGAAAAGAGCAGATTGCCTCTGTAACCGTTAAATTTATTGGCGAAGGTAAGAAGGGTATTCAGAGCCAAATGGATGATTCGTTGGACCAGCTGGAAAAAGAAATGGAAAAAGAAAAATCATTTACAGATAACCTGAAAAATCCCGTATTTTATTACACAGGAAGGGATTTTGGCTATAAATACGAAACTCCATTATCCGTTCTTGATAGCATTTTTGGGATATGACCAGTTGAAAACTTGAAATAATGGAACTAGTTAGAGATTAATGTGAAAGGACAACAGTCGTAATCAAACTGTTGTCCTTAAGTAACCGGCACCAATTTTTAATCCAAAATGGACGGCCCTTTATTTAACTTGATATCGCTTTTTTAAAAAGCACCCTAAATTTCTCACTATCTTCTGTAGTAAAAGGTTTTGGCCCCTTTGTCCGCTTTCCGCTTTTTCGGGCCATTGCACTTAAATAACGTGCTTGAAGTAATTGGTCAATATTTTCATTTGTATAGCTATACCCAGTATGGTGAAGGACCGTACACTTTTTTGCTAAACCTAGTGAAGCAAGACCATAATCTTGCGTAACAATGATATCTCCTTTTTCTGCTAACTTCATAATCCGATAATCTGCAGCATCTGCTCCAGAATCAACATAAATTGTTTCCACTCCTGCTGGTTTTTCCGCATTAGAAAAATGTGAAAAGCTCGTAACAAGGATCACAGGAATATCAGCCTTCGTACCTTCAGAAATAATAATATCTTTTACCGGACAAGCATCTGCATCAACATATATTTTCATCTTATCCTCCAGAGTTTTGTTCCACTTGTATCATAATTTTGGTTGCATAATGTTCCTTATGATTCATTACAACTGTATCATAAATATATTCCTCAAAAACATACTCTCCTAAGGCTAAATTTAAACGTTCCATTTCTGAAAAAAGCCGCTTATAGGTTTTATGTAATGTTTTCTCATCCCCAATATGATACCCAATAAGAAAATCACCTTTCACAGCCTGGAAATAGGGATATCCAACCTTTGGATGGGGCTGCTCAATATATAAGTAGCTATAATTAGAGAATTCTCCCTTCATTACATGCTCCCGTTTTGTTATACCACCTATTGGATATCCTGAATCAAGTTGGGATATGTTCAATTCATTAATAAAATCTGAAATAACCTCTACAAATTCTTCATCCGTTATATTTTCAATGTTTCTACTTAGATAAAGTGTTGCTTCTGGTAATTGTTTAAGCGTCATTTGTTGAAAATCAAGGTGCGACGCTTCTTCCATTATGGCTATTTTAGCATCGATCATTTTTTCCTTCATTTCAATCTCCTGACGCTTTTTTACAATCTCTTGTTTTTGTTGATACATTAACGATAAAAAACTTTCAGGCGATTTATTATTCATGTATTGTTGAATATCATTTAGCGACATACCAAGATCCTTTAATAAATCAATAACAAAAAATAGCTCTATTTGGTGAATGGAGTAATAACGATAGCCTTTTTCATTTTTCCAGAGGGGAGACAAAAGTCCAATTTGATCATAATAAAAGAGTGTCTGTTTGTTTACTTTACAAAGCTTCGCAAATTCCCCAGTAGTTAAATACTTGCCATTTTTTTTATCCATTTTTTACAGCACCGCCCTTGACTATATAGTAACTATATACACTAGGATGGAAATTGTAAACAAATGATGATAAACAAAATGAAGTGGTTTGCTGTAGTTAGTTTTGTTAAGGAGAATGTAAAAAATGAAGAATAATAAGGTCACCTTAGGATTATTATTAATGAATTTATTCATAGCCTTTTTAGGAATTGGTCTTGTCATTCCAGTCTTACCGACATTGATGAATGAATTAGACATTACGGGAACAACAGTTGGTTATTTAACAGCGGCGTTTGCTATTGCTCAATTGATTGTTTCGCCATTTGCAGGGAAGGCAGCAGATCAATTCGGCAGGAAAATTATGATTGTCATTGGCTTATTTATTTTCGGCATCTCGGAATTTTTATTTGGGATCGGCAAAGACATTCAAATGCTAATTATTTCTCGTCTTTTAGGCGGAATTAGTGCTGCGTTCATCATGCCAGCTGTGACAGCTTTTATTGCTGATATTACAAATTTGGATACTCGTCCGAGGGCATTAGGCTATATGTCTGCCGCGATTAGTACAGGATTTATTATTGGGCCCGGCATTGGTGGATTTTTAGCGGAATTTGGAACACGTATCCCATTCTTCTTTGCAGGAGCACTGGGAACTATTGCAGCTATACTTTCTATCCTTTTATTATCTGAGCCTAATCGTCATGAAAATAGCCATAAACAAGTCTCAGATGGGAAGGTTGGTTTCAAACGTATTATGGACCCAAAATATTTCCTAGCGTTTCTGTTAATTTTTATTGCCTCATTTGGTTTAGCAGCTTTTGAATCGTTCTTTAGTCTATTTGTGGACCACAAATTTCAGTTTAAACCATCCGATATTGCAATAGTCATCACAGGCGGTGCTGTCCTTGGTGCAGTTTCACAAGTCGTATTATTTGATAGGCTAACACGAATCTGGGGTGAAATTAAACTGATTCAATATAGCCTCATTTTATCAGCCATACTTGTCTTTTTAATGACGGTTGTTCATTCCTATTTCTCTATATTACTTGTTACATTTCTTGTTTTTGTTGGATTCGATTTATTCCGTCCGGCAGTTACTTCATATCTTTCAAATATCGCCGGGAACGAACAAGGTTTTGTTGGAGGAATGAATTCTATGTTTACAAGTTTAGCGAACATAAGTGGACCCATTCTAGGGGGGATCTTATTTGATATAGATATCAACTACCCATACTATTTTGCGACTTTGATCTTATTCCTGGGAATCGTTCTTACATTATTTTGGAAGAAGCAAGCCAATAATTCTTCAAAAGAAGTGAAGGCTAGAGTAGCTAATTAGTCGAATTGAATTAAACTTTATGTGGAAATTATTTTGTTTTCGGTTGTGACTATCTAGAAGTGAGGCATTCATCATGAAAGACAAAGTTCAAAAAACTTATACATCATGATAAAAATTGTGGCGGGGTAGGGGCGAATGATATAATAAAGGTGTACAGCTGCATAGCGGGGTGAGAAGTGGCCGTGAACTTTCTTTTGTGGAAGGTGGTGGTATTAACCGACTTCCTCTGAAGGGGGGTGAGGCCGCTGATGGTTACTTTTGTTGAAGCAATGACTCTGATGTTTGGATTTGGAATGTTTATTCTAACATTTATCTCAGTGTTAATCGCTCTCTTCAAAAAGAAGTAACCTTCCCCCCGCACCTGCCAGTGTAAAAGGGTAATGGTTACTTCTTTGCTCATAATATAGCTTGGCGGTCACTGCACTTCATGCAGTGTGGCTGTATATTAGGGATACTAGTTGGCGCTAGTATCCCTTTTTTATGCTATGCTGTATATCTTTATTATATGCAACAAATTGGTATTTTACAAATAAAAAAGAGTATCTGTGGGAGTTCCCGGATTTGGACAGGCAAAGCCTTTATGCTAATTCCGTATCCAGAATCAAGAGGATCCTCACTTATCTTTTGGGGAATTAGGTTAAGCAACCGAGCTGATAAATAGACGGAAAAATTCCGCTAAATTAGTAATTTATATTAAAAAAGGCTGAAATAGACGGAGAGGTTCCGCCTATTGACTCGAAAAATTCAAAAATGGGGGATTTTGCTGCGCATAAACGGAAAAACTTCCCTTATTTCCCTCGAAACAAGCTTCATTCTGCATTTAACCGGAAATTCTCCGCTTAAGGTTGCTCACTCAACATTTTTTAGGCTATCGACTATTTTTACCGCGTCCTTAATGGGACCTTTATAAAAAAATTTATAAACAAATCCATCACCCCCAGGATATGTTAGTATATGCATGATAAGTGATTGATCGCCTATTTCTTTGAGGAAAGGGGCATTCCCCATTTTTATTTTTCCTTAAAGAATGTTTTCCGCTCATTGGTAATCCAATTGTCCAGATCGTCTTGGCTGCGTCGGACAAGTCGGTTTACTAGCACATCGTGCCACACATAATCCTCTAATAAATAAATATGGACAGGGTCATCTGTATAAAAAGCAACACTACGCTCCTCAATAGATGGTCCGTAAATCATCTCTTTAGAATCTATGGATAAAATAAACCAACGCTCTGTAGAAGGAGTTTCAGTAAAAGTTGTGATGCGATGTACTTCTAGATTTTTAATAGGATTTTCAACATGTATGGTAATACCTTGTAGAGTGACGTTATCAGCCGCAGCCTCAGCCAGTTCGTCTTTCAACACCTCATACATATCGTCCCACATCGAAATAACAATACGGCTGTTTGCTTTTTTTATTAATGTCTGACAATAGCTAATGATGGTTTGATAGTCCTTTAAAGTAATCACTCGATTGTCTGTTTTTTCCTCAGAAGCTTCTAAACTTCTTAATGAATCACTTATTTCCGTATAAGTCGATTGCCACTCTGATTGAGCCTTCTGCAAAAAAATTTCAACGGGCAAAGGGGAATACCGAGTGGAGTCATTTATTTCTTCCTTTAAGACAATCCCTTTTTCAACTAGATTACTTAACACGTCATAAATTCGAGCTCTTGGGACGCCAGACTCCTTACTAACTTGGTAGGCAGTGACAGGACCTTGTTTAACAAGCGATAAATAAGATTTAGCTTCGTATTCGTTAAAACCTAATTTTTTGAGCCGTTGCACGATGTCGACCACTTTTTCCGTCCTCCAATTTCTTTCCTATATTTCCAATTTACAATACCTATTTACAATAAGCAATTCATTAGTTACTATTTTAGTAGTGACTACACGAAAGGCTGAATGACATGCATTTTGACTTAGACCCAACGTTATTAATGATTTTGATTCTTTTCGGATTTTTAGCAGCATTTATTGATTCGGTTGTAGGTGGAGGCGGACTAATCGCACTACCCGCATTATTATTTACAGGTTTGAATCCGGCAGGGGCAGTAGCGACCAATAAACTAGCATCGACTATAGGTTCTTTAACGAGTACATTTATGTTTTATCGGTCAGGTAAACTAGATATTAAGTCAGTTTATAAATTATTTCCGCTCACTTTTATTGGTTCGATGCTGGGTGCGTGGACTGTACATTTGATAAACCCTGAAGTACTAAAGCCATTGATGCTGATCATGCTCGCAGCCGTTGCCATTTATACGATTTTTAAGAAAGATTGGGGAAGCGTTTCAACTCCAAAGAAATTGTCCATCCAGCACTTCATTATTTTTACGATTGCTCTTTTTTCGATTGGTTTCTATGATGGATTCCTTGGTCCCGGGACAGGCTCATTTTTAATTTTTTCTTTTTTATTGGTTGGTTTTGATTTTTTAAAAGCTGCGGGGAACGCAAAATTTTTAAACTTTGGCAGTAATATTGCCGCATTGTTGATGTTCATGCTTCTAGGACAAGTAAATTACACGTATGGGTTAATCATGGGAGTGGCACAGCTTGCTGGTGCCATTTGTGGCTCAAAATTTGCGATCAAAAAAGGAAGCGGCTATGTTCGTGCGCTGTTTATTGCCGTTACCTGCTTATTGCTAGCAAAAAATATTTATGATTATCTTCATTAACATCAAAAATACTGTCTTCCTTAAAGGGGACAGTATTTTTGGCTTGGTCGTGAATTTTTTAAAGAAAATTTAATTGGTGAAATCCAATTAGCCATTGCACCGATTATTTTAGAGAAAGGAATCTCTATTATTTCACAACTGGAGTTTAGTGAAAGAAGAATAAAATTTAATCTCGAGAATTTAAAGGAAATTATAGAGTTTTATAGAAAATATTTAGAAAAATCCCTTACTTATTATAATATACGAGGAGTATGAAGATGGAATTACAGACAGAAAGACTAAAAATTGTTCCTTGCACAGATGAATTATTATCTACAATTTCACCAGAAGATTACAAAATAGGCCCTCATATAAAGATGTTTTTGGAGAAACTTAGAGAGGATTCTACTCAATTAGGTTGGGGTGTATGGCTAGTTATCAATAAAGAAAACAATACGATTATTGGTGATATTGGATTTAAAGGTAAACCTAATTCAGAAAATACGGTTGAAGTAGGATATGGAATGATCCCTTCAGCACGAAACAAAGGTTATGCAACTGAAGCCGTAAATGAAATTATTAAATGGGCATTTACGAATGATCATGTAGATAAAGTAGTTGCTGAGTGCCTACATGATAATATTCCATCCATTAGAGTGTTAGAAAAGTTGAAGATGAATAAAATTGGAACTGTGAATGATATGTTAAAATGGGAATTAAAAAAGGTGAGATGCGTTCATTGAATTGCGCTATAATTAAATTTTAAAGGGGGTGCGTACAGATGGAGAATCACGTTAGATTGTCTGGTACTTCTTTCACTCATGCAAAGCCAATTATTAGAAAGGCGATACTTTGCATGGGGCGAAACATTTAATTTTATCGCTGAATAAGCTTTTCTAATCTTTTGGCTTTGCACCTTATTTTATTCAAAATCAAATAAGGGGCGAGCAAAATTGAAGTATATGAATGCAAGCAAAGTTTTACCAGAAAAGCTAATTGTGGAAATCCAAAAGTATATTCAGGGGGAAACCCTTTATATTCCTAAACAGGAAACGGAATATCGGAAATGGGGAACTTCAAGTGGAGGAAGACGGCTGCTTGACCTCCGAAATACCGATATTAGAAATTCTTTTATTAGTGGTAACAGCATCCAGCAACTGGCTGAGGAGTATTATCTTTCACCTGAAACGATTAAGAAAATTGTATATTCACATAAAAAGTAGGAGAGCAGCACTGGTGAAAATCCTTCATCAGTGCTGTTTTTATGTAAAAAACGATTCTAAATCATTTTTTCCATTTTTTAAGGTTGATATATTTTTTAAAATAAGTGTAAAGAGACTTCAGCAAAATGAATGGAGATAGAAGAGATGACCGAAAAGTTTATTAAAAATGAACAATTAAATTTTATAAAAAAACAGATTGCTGTCATTAAGGACAGCACCAAAAAGAACGTACCTCAAAACGTTTTGACTGCTGTGATTGACTTAGCCAATGCCAAAATCTCCGATCTATTTCCAAATGTCTCTTCGGAACAACAAGAAATGTTGGATCTTTCGAGACTAAAAACAGATAAAGAGTATGAGCAATATATCCAGCATCTTTCAGACTATTTGCTGCCCTTTCCAAGAATCACCGAACAGCAATTGAAAAAAATGTTTCCGAAACATAAAAAATTAAAAATGCCTGATTTATCAAATATAGACCACAGCCAGCTGACCTATTTAAGCTGGAACGACCTAAGATCAAATAAGAAATTTATAGTATATGAGTTAGAGGGGAAAATGGTCGGCATTGAATGCGAATTTGCACCGACTAGTAAAAAAAATCTTTGTTCCTTCTGTAATTGCTTTGGTGAGGTTGCCTATTTTTCCACCGTAACAAAAGCGAAAAAATCAAAGAACCCAGATTATTACAAATCTATCGGAAATCTCATTTGTGCCGATAGCTTAGAATGCAATAAAAAAATAACCAATGTTGAATATTTAACAGCTTTTCTAAAAGACTCACAAGGGATGTGAAACTTATTGAGAAAAGGCGCTCTCTATACACAAGAAAAGCGCCCTCTATTTGAATAACCATTTACTTAAAACAGTACCTTATATCACTTGAAGGTAAACAGCTTTGAGCGATTCTGCGAGTTAGAAGACAATTCGGGAATCTCTGCTACGGTAGTCCTTGTTTTTTCTTCACAGTTGTGCCCAGTATGATCAAGGCAACATAGATTACGATGGCAATCGAATCTATAAGCGTATCCGTAAGAGCCGTAACGTCAAGTAATGCCGTTACGCCAAGGATGACCATCAGCCGGACAATCAGGATTGCCGCTATCATCCATGCGGCAAAACGGACCTTCGACCGCTCACTTTGGAAAGACATGAGAATGAACGCGATGCCGAAGATCAGGTTTTCCGCGGTTATAATGTGCCAAACATACGTGAATACCGTTCGGGTATCCATGGATATCGTCCTAATGTCGAGGGTCTGCAGCACAGCGGCTTGCCCGTTCCATGCATGCGTGACAGCAAACAGCATCGCAAGAACACCTGCAATCAGATAATAAAAATTCCTAACCTTGATGATGATCACAACCCTCCTTAGAAATTACCGGTTTATTTCCTCGGATATCCTTGTAAAGCTCGCGGACGAATTCTGCCAACCGTTGGTCGCTTTCGTTACTAAAATCTCTTAACGTTTCGGCTGCCATACTGAGCAGCAGACTGACCTTTTCCAGATGGTGAATCTTCATGCGCGTTTCTGCGTTCTTTGCATCGATGAAAGCAGCAGCCTCTTCACAGTAAGCGGAGTTGAGATTTTCCATCTTTCGTAAACCAAGTTTCTCCTTGATTTCATCAAGAGAGAAGTCCGCAAACTGCATGATCTGAATATTCATCAAGTCTATGAGGTCATCCCCCGAATACCTGCGGTACCGATTGTCATCCCGAGACGGCGAGACAATCCCGATCCGGTCATAATACCGAAGTGTATCCTTGGGAATCCCAAGTATCTGCGAAACCTCTTGAATAGAATAAAGTTTTTCCATGTATTCAGAATAACATTTGAGTTGACTCCAATGTCAAGAGGTTTTTTGAATTTTCTATCAATATATGCAGGCCGACGTGCAGAGGATGTGAACAGCTGGTCAGTTGGTTAGTTAAAGAATGAATGATACTTGTACTTTCTCTTCTAATCATTCCAAAAGAAAATAATTTAGTTTATAATACGGCTATCATATTTTTTAGGGGTTATTTATGGGACTAATTTCAGGCAAAGTTATTATTATCGCTCTGTTTTTATTGATCATTACCATGATTGAAACATTAGCTTATTCAACAAGAATTTCAGGAGCCAGAGTAAGATTAATCGCCACTGCTTTATCTTTGTTTAGTACATTGGTGATTGTTTCAAGGTTTTCCACAATGATTCAACAGCCTCTTACAGCAAAACTTATTGCAGAGGCACCTGATGTAAACAAATTGCACTTTATAGAGGAACAATATAGGATCTTAATAGCTGTGACCTCCATAGGGGTTTTGTTGGGGATACTTTTATTTCCAACGTTTATCAATATCTTTTCAAGAGCCATTGTTCAACTTTCAAATCAACGTGGTTCAATCATTGCGCTGTTTGTTCATCAATTCAATCGAAATGGCTTAAGAAAAGTTTTTATGTGTTTAAGGATGCCGAGATTTGCATATCTGAAGGGAATTACCTTAAAAACCATTCCAAAACGGCTCTTTGTGATTAATGTCATCATTTCAGCTGTTTTTACGATTGGCGTTCTATCTTCAATTTATGCTTCAATGTTAGTTCCTAAAGATTATGCTCAGGCAGCATTAATGTCATCTGGAATTATTAATGGTATAGCAACGATTCTTTTGACATTGTTTATTGATCCGAAAGCGTCGGTGTTAGCTGATCGAGTAATGAAAAAACAAACCGATTACATTTACTTAAAAAGCTATTCTTTGACTATGATTGGTTCAAAATTCTTGGGGACAATTGTGGCTCAACTTCTGTTTATTCCTGCGGCTTATTATGTAGCTTGGTTTGCTAAGTGGATTTAATAGATCGATTATATTCATTAAATTCAAAAATACTGTCTTCCATATTGGGATACAGTATTTTTATTTTGCCTTCTATATATTGGAATAGGTATTATTTTAATATGATAGTTTAGTGGAAGAATTTGAAACAGGATGCAATTTGACTCAAAGGGGTTATATGAATGGTAGTTGAAAATAAATTAACAAAAAAATTATATCGACGACTGATGTTGCGAGATTTATTTTTGGGAAGTAAGAGCAGTTTGTTTATCCTTCTACTATATATCATGTGGTGGAGAATTCTTTACACCATTACAAAAATAGGACAATTGAAAACGAATATTCCGATTTTTATAGGAATCAGCTTTCTGCTATTATTAATGGTTATCCATATTTTTGTTACCTATTGTAAGCTAGTGAAAAGAGAGATAAACGCTAAGCCTGTTCATCCAAACTTTTGGAAATGGACGGTTATTCTCTTTTCATTGGTTACGATGGTTGGAGGATACTATGTTGGTTCAAATGCTGTCAATTTTAACGGAGCATTAGCCTGGAAAATCCAGGAGTTAAAAACAGAGACACTGGTCAAGCTTGAGAATGATAATTTTTACACAACAAAGCTAGATGGGATAATCGATTCTGTCAATGAGAAGATGAAGCTGGAACCGTATCTAATGACCAATGATTTAAGGATAGACTTTGAAAAGGATGGGACAATCGCAGAAATTTATATATATATTTACGGCTTTGACCAAGACAAGAAATTGCAATCAGGATATTTAATCTATTTTGATAAAACAAAGGACAATAAGGTTAAGATCCATAAACAAGATTGGAATGGGGAAGGAACAACAGTTTATGATCCGAATAACGATTTATCGATCGTCATCAATATGCTGAAATGGATACCCGTTAAAGAGGAAGTAAAACGGTGGAATGAAGGACGTTATGCTGTACTGTATAAAGGAATAAGAAACTGGGGGATTACTAGGGATGGGATTCACTATATAGATGAAAAAGGCAAGGCTATTCCTTCCATAGCTGACCCAGGAAACTCAGGACCAACCATCTCCTTATACATTCCAGGCAAGGAGGATATGATTCCTCCACAGCGGTATATATATAAACCATTTTTTCGTGAAGAATAAGTTTATATTTTGAATGAAGGATGAATTCCATTGAAAAAAACGAAAAGTAGATTAATCCTTTTTAGTTCCATATTAATTGTTATCTTCATTATCTTCCAAATGTTTAATGGGGTTCATGAAAATCCCAATACGAAACCAGTTGAAGTAAAAAAGGTAGATATAAACAGTAAACTCCCTTACACAGTTCAGGTAGAAGAAAGTGATCAAAAACCAGAAACGATTGCTTACCGAATCTGGTTTGATTTCATGAATCAGTTAGTGAGTGAAGGAGCGATTACCAATAAGAGCTTTACCAGATTTACCAAGTTATCGGGGGATGAGAACTATTTTATTGCGGCGGTCGTGTTTCAAGTTCAGTTACCTGAAGGAACACAAAAAATTGATTACGGTTGGGGAAAGGTGCAGGAGACCCGAGTCGTTCCTAATATCGTTTGGAAACTAAGCATCAAAAAGGAAGAAAATTTAACGTATACATTAACCAATATTGAAAGGACAACCGATACGCAAATCGGGCTGCCGCCTGTTGAAACGTTGGAAGAATATCGAAAGAATGTCGGAATTGAAGAGCCATCTAAAAAAATAGATTATGAGATTAAGGATGATAAGCTTAGGGTTACTTATAATAGGGGTAAAAGTTGGAAAGTAGTTCCTGTTGCGGTTGAAGATTTATTAGGCAGTACGGATCAAAAATTGCTGGATGGCAGCTATCTGATTACATCGGAGATAACAGCGTTTGTACTTAACAAAGGCTTGACGGTTCTGATTAGTAGGGATAAAGGGAAATCCTGGAATGAAGTGTTGGTTTCGGACCAGCTGCCATCTTTGCGTATGCGAAAACTAGGGTTCACATCGGACAAGGATGGTTATCTCATCGTGACAGGTGAAAAAACGATGAGTTGGGAGGCACACTTTGTATTTAAAACAAACGATGGCGGAGTGTCCTGGTACAACGCCGGATCGGTTAAGGACGTCTATTCCTTAGTGACAGACGGAGGGTTTATTGACGATCAATTAGGGTTTATCTCCTTTGGTGAATTACGATATGAAGCACAACCGCCAATTCCAAATTTATATAGGACGATCGATGGTGGGGCAAACTGGGAACGCGTCGAGGTCCCGATACCGGAAGAATATCAGGGTTATTTCACAATAGCAGAGATTCCTGCCTTTAACGGAAATGAAGGAATTTTATTGGTGAATCAAGGTCCACAAGGTGATTATTTGGGCGGAAAGGTATTGGCAAAGTTTACCTCACAGGATACGGGCAAAACATGGTCCTTTGCCGGTTTAGTCGATCCAGATGGGGTGCTTGGTGCAATGAAAAATTGAATAGGCTAGGTTTTATGGAGCATTTCTTTGTCATGAGGAATGCTCTTTTTTGGAATTATCATTAAAACGCAATAAAAACATCATAAAATAGGATAAATATTTATTGAAAATCTACAGAAATGTGCCATTAGAATCAGGGCTTTGTACCATTTCGGATTTATTAGTTTGTTCAGACAGTAACAACGGCTTATACGACAGAAACAGGGGCTTATACGACAGTAACAGCAGCATATGCGACAGTAACAACCCGTTATGCGACAGTAAGAGCAGATTATGCGACAGTAAACCTTTCTAAATAAAATTGTCGATTGCAAAGTTTGGTATCTTTGTCCAATAAATACAAAATATTCGGAATTTTATCAACAAGTTTAGCGTTTGAGACCAATTGTTGTAGAAATATTACTATGGTATTCTACTTGTAAGCGCTTTCGATATAGGTAAAACAAAACGTCGTTTTGTTATTTGTTTTCCTTTGGAATTTAATTTCCAAAGGGGTCTTTAAATCTAAAATTATCTGAATTATAGGAATAGTTTGTCTGGTAGTGGGTTTGTAAAACAAGGGGGTAATACTAGGTGGAAGTCCAACAAATAGCCGAAAATACGATAGAAACGAAGAAAGTCAGTTACTCAGACGTAAAGAAAGTTGTTTTTGGAGCAGGTATGGGGAATTTAATTGAATGGTTTGATTACGCTTCATACGGATATCTAGCTACGGTCATCGCTGCAGTCTTCTTTGCCCCCGGGAACGAACGAGCCGCATTGTTAGGTACATTCGGGGTGTTTGCCATCTCTTTCATAGCAAGGCCAATAGGTGGAATCGTTTGGGGACATTTTGGTGACAAGCTTGGGAGAAAGCGGATCTTGACTCTTACGATCATCATGATGTCACTTGGGACATTTCTAATTGGGCTAATTCCCAGCTATGCTACGATAGGAATGGCCGCACCCGCGTTACTGCTTCTCTGCCGTCTTGTTCAAGGTTTTTCAGCATCGGGTGAATATGCTGGAGCTTCCTTGTTTATTGCCGAATATGCCCCGAGTTCACGCCGGGGACTTCTTGTCAGTGTTGTGCCGGCGAGTACCGCGGCAGGACTGTTACTAGGGGCTTTGACCGCGGCAGGTCTTGAATTCTCTCTAAATCAGGATGCATTGCACAGCTGGGGATGGCGTATTCCCTTTCTTGTATCAGGTCCTCTAGGTTTAATCGCCTTGTATTTGCGGACGAGAGTTGAAGAAACGCCTGCTTTTAAAGAGATGGACCATGAAAAGCCGCAGGACCCAGTTTTCGAGAGCATTCGTCAGAACTGGAGAAAGATCATCGTTGCTTTCGGAGTAATCTGCCTCAATGCCGTTGGTTTTTATACTATTCTTAGCTACATGCCGACCTACCTTACTAATGAGTTGGGCTTTGACAGTGTTAAATCAATACTGTCGACCATCGCTTCACTTGGAACTTATGTAATTTTTCTACCTATTGTTGGTACACTTGCAGATCGCATAGGCAGGAAGCCAGTGCTGATTGGAGCCAGTTTATTGTTTATTTTGTTTTCCTATCCTGCCTTCATGCTTCTACCCTTGGGAGGAGTATACGCCGTGTTAGCACAGATCTTCCTTGGGGCCATATTGGCCGGAAATGATGGCGTGCTCGCCACGTTCTTATCAGAGATGTTCCCAACCTCTGTACGCTTTACGTGCTTTGGATTGTCTTTCAACTTGGGTAACGCCATTTTTGGTGGAACTGCACCATTCATTGCTACATTTCTCATTCTTCAAACAAACAACAAATTTGCACCGGCCTTCTACTTAATAGCCGCTTCCTTAATAGCATTTATTGCTTTGTTAAAAACCAAGGAAACGGCGAACAAGTCTCTATAATGATGAGGGAAAGGAGGGCATCCATTTTCGTGGCTGCCCCCCCAACCACCATACTAATTCTTCTGGTGTTTCGGTTGATACGACGGCTTATACCGTCGTATTTTTTTGTTTGAGCAAAATATGTTTCAATGATTATTACGCTAGCAGATAGTCTATATAAGATGGAAGGTCTAGGTACTTGTTCTCATTAAGAAAAAATTGGAAAATATTATAATAAATTAAAAGTTAAAAATTCAATATTTTCCTTTGTAAAAATTGTTAACGCCTTGTTTTGTGAGGGTTAAAATTCAGTTAAACGAAAGGAAAAAACTAGAAGAAATGGTAAATTGGTAGTATACCTCTAGTGCTTCCTACAAGAGAAAGGAGGATATTATTGATAGATTTAGAAGATTATTTGGAAGTACTATTCTATAGAGGGTAATAATTAAACAAATTTAAAGGAGGAATACACGTGGAGAGGCTTAGAAAACAGCTATTTGCGATAACGACAATGTTTGTCATGTTGATTAGCATGGTTCTCCCATTTCGAGCACAAGCGGCTGAACCTATAACGGTTGCTCAGGCAATTGCGAATAATATGGGGACAGCCACTGTGACAGGGTATATTGTAGGTTATACCACAAGTGGTGGTGGTGGAAAAGCTACATATGATTTTGAGGCACCATTTGCAGGAAATACAAACTTCGCCATCGCAGATAGCCCTACTGAAAGAGATGCCACGAAAATATTACCCGTTCAGATCACAACTAGTTTCCAATCAACCTATGGTTTATTATCGAATCCCTCGAATGTAGGTAAAAAGGTTTTTGTTACAGGTTCACTTGAAGCTTATTTTTCAGTACCTGGCCTAAAATCTCCAACGGCCATTTCCTTTGATGGCACAACTCCACCTCCAGATGAACCCGGAGATGGCGAAACAGGTTTAAAAATTCGCGACATTCAAGGTCAATCTCATATTTCACCATATAAAGATAAAAATGTAGCAGATGTACCTGGAGTAGTAACCTACGTAGTAGACGGCAGCAATTTTTACATGCAGGATCCAAACCCAGATAACAACTCTAATACATCAGAAGGTGTTCTTGTCTACAAGCCATCCCATGGTGTGGCAGTGGGGGATAGCGTAACCATTTCAGGACTTGTCAAAGAGTGGGTATTAGATGGATATGCGGAGAAGTTGCAAACCGATTTAGCGATGACCGAAATCAATGCCCAATCAGGCAAGGTTACTAAGGTTTCTAGTGGTAATCAGCTTCCGGCTCCAATTGTCATCGGTAAGGACGCGATACCGCCAACTTCTGTCATCGACAACGATCGATTTGGCACATTTGACCCAGCAGAAGATGGTATCGATTTTTATGAAAGCCTTGAAGGAATGCTTGTTTCCATTGAAAATCCGATTGTTACAGGGCCACAAAAATATGGAGAAGTACCTGTCATTACAGGTCAAGTGGACGGAAAAGCATATACAAAAGAAGGAACTCCTCTTTTAACAAAAGAAAATCAAAATCCAGAGAAAATGCTTCTTCAACTTGATGATCGCAGCTATGTATCGAAAGCAGGGGACTCCTTTGATGGAACCGTAACAGGAGTGGTCAGCTATACGTTTAGTAACTTTAAGATTCTTACAAAAGCAGCTAATCTACCTAACTTAGTAGAACGTCCAAGAACGAATGAAGTAACGACTATTCAAAAAGAAGAAGATAAACTAACCATCGCCGGTTACAATATCGAAAACTTTGTAGCAACAGACACGGCTAAACGCGATAAGCTGGCAAAATCAATGGTCGAGAACTTAGGATCTCCCGATATCATTGGTCTTGTTGAGGTACTTGACGAAAGTGGGGAAACGAATAACGGTGTTGTCAAAGCGGATGCAAACTATAAGGCATTAAGTGATGCAATCAAAGGCTTTGGCGGACCAGCCTATGCTTGGACAGACATCGCACCAGTTGACGGGAAAGACGGTGGAGTACCGGGAGGAAATATACGCGTCGGATATTTATACAATCCTGAACGTGTGACGTTGAATAATGCACCAAAGGGAGATGCCACAACGGCTGTCGCTTACGAAAATGGTTCACTTTCATTAAATCCTGGCCGCATTGACCCTACAAATGCTGCATTTAACAGCAGCCGAAAGCCGCTTGCAGCGGAGTTCACATTCCAAGGCGAAGAAGTTATTGTCATTAACAATCACTTTAACTCAAAAGGTGGAGATCAGCCGTTATTTGGAAAAAATCAGCCGCCGTTCCTTGAAAGTGAAGCACAACGTGTGCAAATTGCCACGATCGTAAATAACTTTGTCTCTGATATAAAGACTAAGAACGAGGACGCAAATGTAGTGGTTTTAGGTGACTTGAACGATTTTGAGTTTTCAGCACCACTAGCAGCATTAAAAGGTGATGATTTAACGAACTTAGTTGAAACACTGCCTGCTTCTGAAAGGTACACATACAACTATCAAGGAAATGCACAGGTATTGGATCATATTTTGGTATCTAATAACTTAGCTCAGTCAGCAAAGCTTGATATCGTGAACTTTAACTCTCCGTATATGGAAGAGCATGGACGTGCTAGTGATCATGATGCGCTGGTTGCTCAGTTAGATTTAGATGTAGAAAAAGGACCATTTTCGTTGTCACTTCTTCATACAAACGATACACATGCTTATGTAGAGCAGTTCCCACGACTGATTACGGCTGTGAACGAAGTGCGGTCCCAGAAGGAAAATTCACTGTTGCTACATGCAGGGGATGTGTTCTCAGGAACATTATATTTTAGACAATATCTAGGTCTAGCAGACTTGTATTTTATGAATCAACTAGGCTTTGATGGTATGACTCTCGGAAATCACGAGTTTGATAAGGATTCGGCTACTCTTGCGAACTTTATCAAGCAAGCGGAGTTCCCAATTGTGTCTTCCAACGTAAACATGACAAACGATCCTGAACTAGGTCCACTATTCAATAACGCAATCGGTGGAACGAATGAACAAGGTGAAATCTTCCCAGCCATTATTAAAAAAGTGGATGGAGAAGAGGTAGGGATTATTGGTTTAACAACAGAAGATACAACATTCCTAGCGAATCCTGGCGAAGATATTGTATTTGAAAATGCAGTCGAAAAAGCCAATGAGACAGTTGAAATGCTTGAAGCACAAGGTGTAAACAAAATTATTGCTTTATCCCACTTAGGCTATCAACAAGATTTGGATTTAGCGAAAAAGGTAGACGGTATTGACGTTATTGTTGGCGGACATTCCCATACAAAACTAGATGCTCCAGTGGTTGTAGATAAAGTGGAGCCGACACTAATTGTCCAAGCCAATGAGTATCTAAAATACCTTGGTGTTGTTGATGTAACATTCGACGAAAATGGCGTGATTACTGATTACGCCGGTGAACTGAAGGATTTAAGTAAGTATGCAGAGGATGCAGCTGCAAAAGCGAAGGTGGAGGAGTATAAAGCTCCATTAACAGAATTACAAAAACAGGTGGTAGGAAGTACATCTGTTGCGTTAAATGGTGAACGTGCTGATGTTCGCAGTAAGGAAACTAACCTAGGAAACTTAATTGCAGACGGAATGGCAGCTAAAGCCAATGAGTTCATCCCAACGTATATCGCCATGCAAAATGGCGGCGGAATCCGCGCCTCCATTGATCAAGGTGATATCACATTAGGAGAAGTGTTAACGGTATTGCCATTCGGCAACAGCCTAGTCACTCTTGATCTATCTGGAAAAGAAATTCTTGCTGCCTTAGAGCACAGTGTGAGCGCCCCTGGTGCAGGCGGATTCATGCAGGTATCAGGGTTAAAGTTCAAGTACGATCCAGCGAAACCAGTTGGGGAACGAGTCTGGTATGTGGAAGCTTTAACAGCTGATGGCTATGAAGAACTCCAACTGGATAAAACGTATCGAATAGCGACGAATGCCTTCACTGCGGACGGTGGCGATGGATACGGCATGTTTAAAACAGCGAAGGACGAAGGACGGATCACAGAGTTGTACATTGTAGACTTTGAAGTGTTTACTTCCTATTTAGAAAAATTCAATCCTGTTTCACCATCGGTGGAAGGTAGAATTGTCCAAGAGGTTGCGGATACTGTAGCTCCAGAGGCTCCTTCTGTAAATGAAGTGACAGACCAATCGACTAAAGTAACAGGCAAAGCAGAAGCAGGTGCAACGGTAGAAGTGTCTGTTGATGGAACCATTCTTGGTTCAAGTACGGCTTTAGAGGACGGCAGCTTTGTCATTGAAATTGCGAAACAAGCTGCTGGAACTGAATTAGCTGTTACGGCCACAGATGCGGCTGGCAATGTAAGTAAAGCGACAGTTGTGATAGTTAGGGATGTAACCGCACCAGATGCCCCACAGGTCGACCCAGTCATTCATAATGATACGACTGTCACAGGGACAACAGAAGCCGGTGCAATTGTTAAGATCATAATGGGCAATGTGGAGCTAGGCACAGCTGTAGCAGATGCAAACGGTAAGTTTATGGTATCTATACCAAAGCAAAAACACAAGAATTTCTTAACGGTAACGGCTACAGATGCTGCTGGCAATGTTAGTAAGGAAACTGTTGTTGACGTATTAAAGAAAAACGAATAGTAAGCGTGAAGGCAGGTTCCTGTTTGGGCAACCTGCCTTTTTGTATTTAAACACAATATTACAGAAACCGTATATTCAAGGAACGAGAAGGTTAGCTAAAATAAATACTCATCCGCATATGTCATAGATAATTTGAAGATTCAGGACGAATACCCAGGAATTTATCCCAAATAAGCATATGCTCTAATGGAAAAGGAAATGAGGAGGATGAAAGTGAGTCCGCATAATCATATAAATTATATTGTCCATATTCCAATTGATGAAAGAATAGGTTTGGGTGGACCAGGCTCGGGGGTAGGCTTTTCACCAGGACTTGGTTTAGGTGGACCAGGCTCAGGGTTAGGTTTTGGACCAGGACTTGGTTTTGGGGGACCAGGATTTGGACCTGGTTTTTATCCAGGTATGGGCTTAGGTGGTCCGGGTTCGGGCGTTGGTTTCGCAACAGGACTTGGTTTAGGCGGACCAGGCTCAGGGTTAGGTTATTATCCTGGACTTGGGTTTGGCGGACCAGGCATGGGATATGGCCATCCGTACCCATATCCATATCACCACCATTATTACCCCCATTATTAAAAATTGCTGATATAAAAAAATTAAACCCAGTATGATGTCTCTAAAAACCGGGCGTTTCTACAATAAGTGGAGACGCTTGGTTTTTATTAATTTAATTTGAAATGGTTAGGACTGTTAAATAAGATAAGAAGTATTCATTATATAAGCAAATTTTATAAACAGCAGGTCATACAAAAATTAAAAAGGAATCGAGTTATGACCAGAGCAGATATATCCATAAGCCTACATAGCAATCTAAAAGCTCTTTCAGAACGATTTAATGGTTTATCCAATTTGAAAATAAGAAAACTATACGTCGGATGCATGGGGACGGTTCTCATGCATCACTTTTTAGGCTAAAGTGAGGCAGAAGAACTGTCCCCATGCCTCAATTTAGATTAAGTTATCCCGAATATGATTTGAATGGAGGAGAATACTAACTCAAAACTCGAAAAGGGAGATTTTTCTTAATGGAACCGCTAACGCCAATTAATATAAGTTCAGAAAAAACGGACCTAACTGAAAATCTTACTTCAGCAGAAATGGGAAAACTTTGGGCGACCTATATGGGTAACAGTATGTCAGGATGCATTTTACGCTATTTCCTTCAACATGTTGAGGATCAAGATATTAAGACATTATTAGAGAACGCATTAAAATTAAGCACGGAATTCATGAAAACGACAGAAGCGATATTCAAGAAGGAAAATTTCCCGATTCCGAAAGGTTTTTCAGTAGAGGAAGATCTCAACGTTGGTGCTCCTCGTTTATTTGAAGATGAATACTATGTTCATTATCTTAAATATGCTGCCAAAGCGGGGTTAAGCATATATCACATTGCCATACCGCTTGTTTATAGAAAGGATGTAGAAGAGTTTTTTATTTATTGTTTGGATTCCAGCATTGCTTTGGTAAAACAAATCAAAGAGATATTAATGGGTAAAGGTCTTATTATCAAACCACCTATTATTCCAGTACCCGATAAAGTGGAATTTGTTCAAAAAGAATTCTTAAATGGGTTTTTGGGAGATGTACGGCCATTACACGCATTAGAAGTTACTCATCTTTACGACAATATTGAAAATAATGTAACAAGTAAAGCGCTAATTATGGCTTTTAGCCAAGTGGTAAAATCGGAAAGGATTCGAGAGCTGTTTATTCGCGGGAAGAAAATGACTCATAAACATATTGAAACCTACATGGAAAAACTCCATAAAGAAGATTTGCCTACGCCTTCTTTTCTTGACCATTTGGTTACAAAATCAACTTTTGCTCCATTTTCAGATAAATTAATGCTGTTTCATAAGATGGATATGTTCTCCATGAAAATTAGGGCATTTGGAAATTCTGAGGCGGTAAATGGTAGACATGATATAGGGCTTATGTACACAAAGTCATTATTGCGCCTTGCATCATTTGTTGAGGATGCAGCAGAAATCATGGTGGAGAACGGTTGGATGGAGCAGCCTCCCTATGCACTTGAAAGAAATAAGTTAGCAAAAAAAGAGTAACCATCCATATTGCCGAAGTCTAACGATGTGTTCTATAAAATCTAAAAGAAAAAGGTTAGAATGATTTGAATCCAAAAGAAAAATTGTTATGGAGTATCGCACTCCCTGGATTTGGTCAATTACTGAATGGAAAATACCTTAAAGGAATCATATTTATATCATTAGAATTTCTTATTAATGGTCAATCTCATTTTAATGAATTAATCTTGCTTAGTTTTAACGGTGAAATTGAAAGAGCCATTGACAAGACAGAATACCAATGGCTAATGTTTTATCCGTGTGTCTATTTTTTTGCCATGTGGGATGCATTTAAAGATGCAGGTGGCGGTAAAGAACCTTATTCGTTCTTACCCTTTGTTCTATGTGCTTTTTTCGTGACTGTGGGCCTTATATATTCAGCAAAAGTAAGGTTATTTGGGGTTTCCTTGGGAACAGTTTGGTTTCCAATGGTATGCGTGATTCCAGGTGTTGTCATAGGTATAGTATTAAAAGCATTATTGAAAAAGGCAAAATTTTTTAGTAAAAGTGTACCGGATTAAGGTACACTTTTTTGCATCGTTTTTTTACCCGACCCGACCCTGTCCTTTTTCGATTCATTTGACTAAATAAAGGGTGAAAAAACAAGGAGACGATGATTGTTTAGAATTTGCCGGAGCAGGCAGGGAGGGGAAGCTTAATAAAAAAGCAAATTGCCGGCATGACCCTTATCGCAGGAGCAACTTTTCTGGCATTGCAGCCGGGATCCCTGCAAAACAAATGGAGCAGTGTTCAACAGAATAAGGAAACGACTCCTGCAATAGTCTCTACGTTTTATACACAGAAGCGGGTACCGGCGGTTCTAGTAGAAACCATCGATGGAGATACAATCCGTGCAAGAGTGAACGGAAAAGTTGAAGCGGTCCGCTATTTATTGATTGATACCCCGGAATCGAAAAAGCCGGGAATGTGCACCCAGCCCTATGCGAAAGAAGCTTTTTCTAGGAATGACGAGCTGGTGAAGTCAGGAGTCTTGACTTTGGAATGGGAAGAGGGGAACACAAGGGATTCCTACGGTCGGTTGCTAGCCTATGTGTATGTCGATGGAAAGTCGGTTCAAGAAAGCCTGCTGAAGGATGGATTCGCGCGGGTGGCTTACGTAATGAAACCTCCCTATAAATATCTAACTTTATTTAAGGACGATGAACGGCTAGCCATACGCAACAAAGCTAACATCTGGAGCCGTCCGGGGTTTGTGACGAAATGGGGATTTAATGGGTGTTTAGATGGATAAAATTTGGTTTCCGCTGCATTTTTTTCGAGTACATATCCATTTTTATTTACTTCGTTATATAAAATAAAGGAGCCCAATCCCCAATAATTTGTTTAGCATGAATATTTATGAAAATATTAGATAAAGATTTTTGTACTTAAAGTAAACCATATAAAAAAAGGTCAACCAGAAAAATCTGGCTAACCTTATATTACGAACGGGTGCTTTGCTTCAATATTGGAGCAAGGCACTTTTCTTATTGAAGTAACAGTGCAGAATAGTTGAGGTAGAAAGATGACCATTCATGAAAATGGATACTTTATTTTTTGTGTATTGTTTTATAAAAAAATCTTGAAATAAATGTCATTACTAAATATCGAGAACTGGTAACTAAAAATTGGTTGATATTCATTTTTAAGATATTCATTTTAACCAATGTTAGATCAATAAATATATGGCTTATTGGTAGTAGTATTCTATAAAGCAATCCAGTCTTTGAAGAAGTAATGGTAGCGATAAAGGAGAGTATCAAACTGTATAGAGGTACGATTTTAAAATGTTCAGTCCACGTATGTAAATTTCCTCGCCCAAATCGAATCAAACGTTTTATTGCAGAAATATATATAACAGTAATCCAAACTACTTCAATAGACAAGTAATGAGCAATTACCATTGCCCATCTTTTTTGGGTTGAAAGTGCCTTATAAAACCCATCGCTAATATAAAAATATACATTGATTAAAACTAGAGTGTATATAGGTTTCCACCAATAATCTTTATAAATATTTAATTGTAAAAATAATTTTTCAATACAATAATAAAAAATGCTGAACTTTATTTTCCACTTCCAGTTTTTATTTAGTAGAGTTAGAAAAGTAGCTGTAATTGGTACATAAATTCCTTGAGAAAAGATTGCTCCCAAGACTGAGTCAAAAACACGCTTTTTCATTATTGAAGGTCTATATCTATAACCATTAAATAAGTTGAGGGTCGGATACTCAAATAAATAAGCAAATCCTATATTTGATAATAGTAAAATCCACACATCCTTTTGTTTTTTACGTTTTAACAATATCAATAACATACCTAAGTGAAAAACTGCTAACAACAAAAAAGGAGTTGAGTTTTTATTGAAAAGTTTTATCTTTTTTCTCATTCTTGACACCGTTTTACTTTTTGACATTTAGTTTTATTATTGTTCATTTGAAGGGAATTATTTATTAAACAAACGGATGCTTATGTTCAAAAACGAGTTGGTACGATGAACCCGTTTTCTTATTGAACTAAAGGGCAGGTTACTTGAAGAAAAGCTTTGGATGATTTTTTATAAAAATCCACTAATAAACTAATAGTTTTGTCTAAGCATCAATAGAACTATTTTAATAAAATATATTATTCCCATTAAAAGGAGGTGGATTTTATTGTCAGATAAAACTGTAGATCAGGGGTTACCAAACACGCCAGCCAACGCTTGGCCAGTTTCGGTAACTAATTTTCCTTCAAATCACACACATTTAGGACGAGCGCCGAGTGATTTAGTAACAGTACGAGGTAGACTAGATAACGATTTTATCATTAGAGATTTTATTAGGATATTTCCAGATAGTACTCAAGCACCTTTTGAAATTCCCGAAAATCAGATTTTTATCCTAATGGATATAAATTTTACTTTTTTATCTAGCCCCATAAATCCTACTTCTGGAATACATCCATTTTTATCGATATTAGTCCCCGCCAACTCTCAGGTATATTTCCAAAGTGCTACAGAACCAACAGATATTGAGGGTAACGGAGGAGGGAGTATTAGTCTAACTAGTGGAGTGGCTATTTCAGAACCGTTTGAAGTTGGTTTTAGTAAAACATTTGAAGCAGCAACAGTAACCTTAAATGGCTATTTTATGGATTTCTCTTAGTGAAGTATTACACTTAAAGTAACGGGTGCATTACTGGAACAACGGTAATGCTTTTTTATTGAAGTAACGATGCAGTTTAGTTGAAGAAGAAGTGGTATTATTTAAACTAGGAGAGAATGGGAAGGGCTGACTTTATGAAACGTTACTTCAGGTGGGACGATGATGACTATATTGGAGGCACTATATATATAGAAATTGATGATGGTTATGCAACAAAACAGATTGCAGTAACACCAAACAAGTACATAGCCTCCAACCGTAAAGACGAAGAACATCATTTTTATTTAGCCGAAGGACTAGTGGAAATTGATGAAATTATAGAGTACGGTGGTTCTGAGATAAATGAAGAACAATTTTTTAGTGTATGGTACACATATAGAAATGACCTTATCGATAAATGGAACGAGACAAAAGAAAAATTCCCTATTGGAGTTGAGATTGAGGGCATAATTGAAGTTTTTTATCCTCAAGGGGTAATTATTAATGTTTCACAAGATGTAATTGGTATCGCTGACTACAATAAATGTAGCGACAGTACGCACCCAGAAAACCTTTATCCAGGACACAAAATAATAGGAACAGTAGTTGGATTTGATGAAGAAAATATGTGGTTAGTTATTGATAATCCAAGGGTGTTTTGACCATTGTTCTTATTCAACTAACGGGCAGGTTAATTCAACAAGGAATTTCTTGACAAGAGTAACTTGGGAGGATATAATATCCAGAAAATTCCGCATTAAATAAAGTTGATGATAAGAGTAGTTAATTAGTGGATATTTACAGACAGCTCCTGTTTGCTGAAAAGGAGTAGTATTCGTCTTAATGAATAAAGCCTCGGAACTTCTTACCAATCTAATGAAAAATAGGGATAGTAAGACGGGATCTTAAGATAGAAAGATAGGGTATGAAAGTACTTGAAGAGGTTGATATGGTGACGTTTCAACAAACTGAGGTGGTACCACGAAGTTACAACTCTCGTCCTAAAGATTTATTTCTTGGAGGTGAGAGTTTTTTTATTTCACTGATTTTCATTATTAATTTAAAAAGTTCAGAGAGAGGGAAAATCAAATGAACCCATTGTTGTTAGATGTTCCTTTAAAATTAGAAACAGAAAGGCTAATGCTTCGAGCACCACTACAAGCTGGTGACGGAGAAATTGTGAACCAAGCAATTGGAGATTCCTTTTATGAATTAAAATCGTGGTTGTCACTTTTCCAAGAACCTCCTACTGTTGAAGAAACAGAGATAATGTTAAGGAATGCTCATATAAATTTTTTAAAGAGAGAAAGTTTTCGTTTTCTTATCTTTGATAAAGGTGGCAATGACTTTATTGGAACTACGAGCCTCCATGGGATTGACTGGGACATTCCAAAATGTGAAATTGGATACTGGATTAATACAAAATATAGCGGTAATGGATATATGACAGAAGCTGTAAAGGAATTGGTTAACTTTGGATTAAATAATATCAAATTTAGAAGAATTGGAATAAGGTGTGAATCAACAAACCTTAAAAGTCGTGCTATCCCAGAAAAACTTGGGTTTGTATTAGAAGGTACTTTAAGAAATGATGATTTATCCGCTGATGGTAACAAACTAACTGACACTTGTGTTTATTCTATAATAAAGTAACATTGTGAACAATTACACTTAAACTAAAGGGTAGCATTTCTTAAAATTGGGGGTAAGAATGTGACTGCATCTTGGAACCTGAATAAAACATCAATTAATTTACCATACTCATATGAAAGTTTAGTTGGGCTATTAAGTCGTATATCTAAAAGTGAAAATAATTTCTCCCAATATGATTTTGCTCAGTGGTGCGATAATTTTACAATGGTCTTTGATGAAGCTGAATTATCACCAATCGTTGAAATTGCAGTTACTGTCGCACGAGATATAGAATGTCAATGGGATTTATTTTTGGATAATTCCTATTCATTAAAAGAATTGGAGAATATGGACTTATCAAAGGTAAAATTACCTCAAGAGTGGTATATACAGTGGCTAGAGGAATTAAACGAGAGGTAAATGATGAACCTGCTTGTTTCACTAACGGAGTACTTTACTTTTATTTGGAGTAAAGCTCTTTTCTTATTTAAGTAACGGGCGGGTTAGTTAAACAAGTATAAAAAAACTAAATATCGGTAGGTTTCGAAACAGGGATTTACACAAAAAAAAGCACTAATTCAAGTGCTTTCTTCAAGAAAATTATTAATTAATTATATTGGATGTGGTGGAAGAAATGGAATGGGGCGGATAGAGGCTACGGTATCGCTATTCGGTTTCACGTGAATCTGCACTTTTGCATCATTAGCCGCTAAGTCGGCTGTGATTGCAGCGAAACTGTCTAGGACGTCAGATGTCGTCGAACCGAAGGTCACTGGTCCTTTGATACCCTCAATCAGTGTATTCCAGCGTGTGACTAGTGGACGAATTGGGTCGGAGGGGAAGAACCGTTCTAGTGGTGCATGCAGTGGTTTCGTCGTAGACACGACGGTGGACGTCTGTGTGACGCCATCAACGCTGTAGGTGAGTGTACCAGTGCTTGGAGAAAAAGAGATTAGCGTTGCAAATACGTTCATACCTGTCCTCCTTTATTATAAGATTCTATTTATCTTATGCTTGTACAACAAGTCAGTATGGATTTATATCCAAAAAAAATGGAGATTTTCATCAAACGTATTTGGAAATAGTTATTAGGTCCACCATATTTGTTTTAGATACTTATCAACAACAAGAATTTAGTGGCAAAGTTGGTGAAGTATTACACTTAAAGTAACGGGTGCGATTGTTCAATAAGAGCAATCGCTCTTCTTGTTCAGCTAAAGAGGGCAGGTTAATAGCAAAAAGAAAGCAGCTCTGAACATGTAAAAAATAATTAATTAGCGCTTTTTAATTATATTAGAAAAACTTTGTAATGAGATTATCATATTGTTGTGATGAGTCTGTTATACCTTTCTAGTATAGTGAAGCTATCAAATCACACTAGGAGGAAACAATCATGCTAAAGAAATTCATCGTAGCCTTTACCATTTTAGCTTCTTGTGGCTCTTTGTTCGCCGCCAAGGGTGATAATGCGGAAGCAGCAACTTATAATTATCATACAGCAGCGGTTTCGATTGCGAAATCTAATATCGGAGTTCCTTACCGATGGGGCGGGATGTCGCCAAGCGGCTTTGACTGTTCAGGTCTTGTGAAGTATTCTTACGGAAAAGCGGGAAGAACACTTAATCGCACTGCTGCCCAAATGTACTATGGAAACGGATATCGACCATCTAATTTGCAGATAGGTGATTTACTGTTCTATGGACCATCCAAAGCAAGTGCTCCGACCCATGTTGCCATCTATATCGGATACGGGAAAATGATCATGGCATCCTCATCAAAAGGGGTTATTATCACCTACACAAGCAACCCATATTGGCATCCTAGATATATTGGAGCAAAGCGAGTATAAAGATCATCGATGACGATGATCTTTTTTCATTTAATAGTATTTTTCTTAACTAAAAAAACTACTCCTAAAATAGGGTTTTTTGAAAGTAATTGAAAATCTTGAGGGTTAAGCTCTTATTAAACAAACGGGGGGCATGAGAGAAAAGAGCTACACTTCTGTACTGACCCCAAAAGTTAGAGCTGAATTCTGACTTTTGGGGTGCTTACAGGGTTGATTTTTATAAGGTAACTAATACATACTATACGAAATTTATGGGGAAGGTATTTTTTAGTAGATCTTTTTTGGAGGTTACTTATGGAGGAAACAGGGAACCAGATCAGGCTAACAGCAGGTGAGATTGCTCAACTTTGGATACAATACTTAAATGATAGCTCAAGCATATGTGTTCTTTCGTTTTTTTTAGAAAAAGCTGAGGATGATGAAATTAAGCCTATTATTAAATTTGCTATAGAGTTATCTCAATCACATATTCAAAAAATTACAGCAATTTTAACTGAGGAAAAAAATGTTGTACCATGCGGTTTTAGTATAAAAGAGGATGTAGATTTATCCGCTCCTAGACTTTATTCTGACACTTTTGTACTTAATTTTATAAACCAAATGTCTAAGATTGGTCTCATTTCTTATGCTGGAAGTGTAGCGGCATCTGTAAGAAATGACATTAAAAGTTATTATATGGAATGCCTTACCGAAACAATGCAATTATATAAAAATTCAACGGAATTATTATTGTCAAAAGGATTATTTATCAGGTCTCCCAGCTTGCCAAATTTAGAAAAGGTTGAATTTGTGAAAAAGCAATGGTTTATGTTAGATGTGTTTGGAGAGAAAAGACCATTAACCGCTGCCGAAGTAGACGCTTTATTTGCCAATCTCCAAAGAAACGCTTTGGGAGTTGCGGCACTCACTGGATTTAGTCAGGTTGCACAAAATAAGGATGTAAAACAATTCTTTTTAAAGGGTTTAGAAATTGGGAATAAACATATGAAATTATTTAGAGGAAAGTTAGAGGAAAGTAAACTCCCTGCACCTATGGGATGGGATTCGGAAATAACGAATAGTACAGCGTATACATTTTCTGATAAACTTATGATGTTCTACACATCTGGTTTGGTTACTTTGAGCGTGGGGTATTACGGTACAGCTGTCAGTCAAAGTCCAAGAGGTGATATTAGTGCAATGTATAACAGGCTATCCTTAGAAGTGCAGTTGTATGCTGAAGATGGTGCCAATATTATGATAAAAAATGGATGGTTGGAACAGCCTCCAATGGCCTCGGATAGAGATGAACTAGTTAGGAAAAAGAATCAATTATAAACATATTTAAAGTCCTTCTGTAAATAAGCATAAGGACTTTTTTCATTTCCATTAGGATTTATCTACTTTCCTGATATATTAATTTTGGGGGCTGTAATGTCAGCCAATGGACCCAATTTCAGTACTAACCATTTTTAAGTTAATTACAAGGAACACCTATAAAATTTCTTGTGAAAAAATTTAAAATTTAATCTTAAATTAAAACCAATTTTGCCGGAAAGCTTAAAGAGATATTGTTAAAAAGTTCAAAAAAAGGAAAAATCCAAACAATAATTATGATATAGTTTAAGTAATAAAATAGCGTGTTTTCTGGAGGAGCCTGTCACCATAGGATTTTTTATGTCCTTTTGTTACAGGCTTTTTTCTATAAAGTCAAAACAAAATAGTTAAGAAAAGAGGGGTGCTAATGAAAACGAGAAACAAGTTAACTCGAACAAGAAAGTTGCTTTTTATGTCCTTTATTATCTTCCTTCAAATCTATTGGTATAAAATTCGAAGAAAACCTAAAGACAAGTGGGAAATACTATGGGGTGAAATTGGGGAACGATTTAGAAAAACCCTATTTGAATTAGAGGGACTGCTAATCAAAATCGGACAGTTTTTAAGTACCCGTGCTGATTTATTACCCAGTGCTTTTATTCATCAAATTGAAGATCTTACGGACCATGTTCCTCCTTCAAACTGGATTGAAATTAAGGAAATCCTTGAAAAGGAATGGGGGAATTCACTAAATAAAAATTTTATCTCAATCGAAAAAACGGCAATTGCTTCTGCATCGATAGGAGAAGTATATAAGGGGGTGCTGCAAGATGGAACAGAGGTTGCCATTAAAGTAAAACGCCCTAATATTGATTCGGTAATTCAAACAGATTTCCGTACTTTAAGCATTATCATTTGGTTTGCTGATCACTTTGTTCCCATGCCAAAAGGGTTCATTAATTTTAAAGTTCTGTTTAAAGAACTTAAACAAGTGATTGAGCGTGAACTTGATTACTCAAAGGAATTAGACACAATTCTTTTTTTTAGAGAACGATTTAAGGATATGAATGTCGTGCAGATTCCTTCGGTATACCCAGAACTTAGCACCCCAAATGTCCTTGTAATGGAATGGGTTGAAGGTATAAAGCTCACTGATATGAAGGGGTTAAATCTATTAACAGAAAGCCGAGAGGAGCTTGCCAAGAGGCTTTTCAAAGTATTCCTTCCTCAATGGCTTGAACCAGGTATTTTTCATGCAGATCCACATCCAGGTAATGTTTTAATATCAAAGGAAGGTAAGATTATCTTGCTTGATTTTGGAATGGTGGGGGAGATTTCTAAACAGGATGCAGCTTATTTTCAAGGGTTAATCCAAAGCATTCTTTCGAAAAATTATCCGAAAGCTGTTGATTGTTTGATCCATTTAGGATTTTTGCAGCCTGAAGCTGAGTCAAGAACAATTGAGCGTTTATTAGCTGAATTGATCGCTATACAGCCATCTCAATTAAAAGAAATGGACATATTTGCTTTAAAAATGGAAATGAATGATTTACTCCAAGCCTTGCCCATACAAGTCCCAACAAGATTTGTCTTTTTAGGCCGATCTTTTGTAACGATTGAAGGGATTATTCGAAATTTGGCACCAGATTCTGAACTAATTGATTTATTGAAACCTGTGTTTATTGAGTGGCTGGGGAAACAAGGGAATAAATGGTCCTTTGTGTGGCAATGGATTCAATCACAACCGATTTTTAAAATATTCCATTCTGTTATGGAATTTTTAGATGCACCTCAAAAATTAGAATTGTTAAAAGAGATTGAGCAAAGAAGACAATTTCAGTTTACTATTTATGAAAATCATAAAAAGCAGTTATTTCAATTAACACTAATCGGATTCACAGGAATTGTAGTAGGCATTTATACAGTTAGCTCTTTTATATGGCAGATTTCCTGTGGAGTAACCGTCGTGTCTTTTGTCGGGTATTTTATTTGTAGTTATAAACAGAGAAAATGGATGAAGTATATGCATGAAAAACGAAGATAGTAAAATAAATAATTAATGTAACAAAAAGATTATTCTAAGTGATTTAACGAGATAAAACTTATTTGAATAGTTGTAACATTTAAATCAAGTCTACCAAAATGAGTGAGTTCCTGGTCATCAACCCCTTCACCAATTATTTTAAATTATTTAGATCTTCTTGAGAATAAACGTGTCTGGATAAAGTCTTAGCTGTCAAATTTAATAAAAGCATCTTTGACGTCGTAAAAACGGGCTTTTTTGACGAAAAGTTTTATTGACAAACTGCTCTATTCAGTAATACTATATACTAGTAATCAGTAACACAAAATACCTGTGTTACAGAGTACTGAAAAAAATATAAGTAAAATATACATGGAGGTAATAAATTGGAAAATATCACGGAAATGCTGAAAGGGGTGCTTGAGGGGTGTGTGCTTGAAATCATCAGCCGCGGCGAAACTTACGGCTATGAAATCACGCAACAGCTGCGAGAACTTGGCTTCACTGATGTGGTTGAAGGCACAGTTTATACGATTACAATGCGGCTTGAGAAAAACAATCTAGTGGACATCGAGAAAAAGCCATCCACTATGGGACCGCCGAGAAAATTTTACACACTCAACGCAGCAGGTCAAGAGCAACTTAAAATATTTTGGAAAAAGTGGGAATTCGTCGCAGGTAAAATTAACGAACTCAAAACTAATAAAATCAAGAGGAGAGAAGTAAAATGAATATTTTTGAAAAAATTATCGGAAGTCTGGATGACAAGCGGGAATGGAGGGCGATGGAGGCACGTGCAAAGGCACTTCCAAGTGAATACCACAACGCTTACAAAGCTATACAAAAATATATGTGGACAGCTGGTGGTGGTCCTACCGACTGGAAGGACAGCAGCCGTATCTTTATCGGCATTCTCGACCTCTTCGAGGAAGGAGCAGCGGAAGGCAAGAAAGTCACTGACCTTACGGGCGAGGACGTGGCTGCTTTTTGCGACGAACTAGTGAAGGATGAGCAAACTTGGAAGGATAAGTATCGCAAGAAGTTGAACGATACGATTGGTCGTGGCTAACGGCAATTCCTGTGTGGATTTTCGCCTAGCATCGACAATAAAGACGCAAACTACCACTGATGACGACTTGGCTTCCTTTGCCGACGAACTAGCGGCAAACGCTAAAACCTATGTTGACAAGTATCGTGAAGATTTGAATCAGAGTATCATGAAGCGATTGGGAAAAAAGAAAATTCAATAGATCATACCGACTGAATAGCTGGTTACAAATGTAATGTGTTCACACCTTCACTATTCAGTTATATTTTTAACACAGTAGTAAGTAATACTGAATATCAGTCAGACTAAGTAGGGTATTATAGGCAATCTAGTACTTTTATAAGGAGGAAAAAAGTATGAGCAAGGCAGCGATTTCTGTAAAAGGGTTAAAAAAATCATTTAAAGATAAGGAAATCTTAAAGGGGGTGGATTTTGAGGTGAGGCGTGGCGAAATTTTCGCACTGCTGGGCTCAAATGGAGCGGGCAAGACGACTACGGTCAACATCCTCTCGACACTGATGAAACTCGATTGCGGCGAAGTAAGTATTTTCGGCTATGACGTCCAGCGTCAACCGGAACATGTTCTACAGAGCATCAGCCTTACAGGGCAGTTCTCTAGCTTAGACGGCATGCTCACAGGAAGGGAAAACCTGATGATGATCGCAAAGTTGCGGGGAGTTTCTAATCCTTCTCAAGTCGCCGACAATTTGCTTGCAAGATTCAGCCTGACCGATGCGGCCAACCTCCGGGCGGACAAATATTCAGGCGGGATGAAACGCAGGCTTGACATTTCCATGAGCCTAATCGGGACGCCAGCAGTCATTTTTCTCGACGAACCGACAACAGGGCTGGACCCCGAAGCGCGGATTGAAGTCTGGAATACCGTCAAGGAGCTTGCCAGCGGCGGCACGACCATCTTGCTGACAACCCAGTACCTGGAGGAAGCCGAACAACTGGCAGATCGTATCGCCATCCTGCATGGCGGAAAAATCATCACGACCGGTACTCTTACCGAACTCAAAGAGATGTTCCCGCCAGCAAAAGTGGAGTACATCGAGAAGCAGCCGACACTGGAGGAAATTTTCCTCGCGATCATCGGCAAAAAGGAGGAGATGTAAATGAAAAGCAAAGCAGGGGTATTACTAGGGCGTTTAATGCGCAACATCATGCGCAGCCCGGATACGATTATCACGGTGGCGATTACGCCAATTATGATGATGCTGCTGTTTGTCTACGTATTTGGCGGCGCAATAGAGTCAGGCACGGACAACTACGTCAATTATTTATTGCCGGGAATCTTGCTGATGGCTATTGCATCCGGCGTCGCATACACTTCCGTGCGGCTGTTTACGGATGTAAAAAGCGGGCTGATGGCTCGTTTCATTACCATGCCCATCAAGCGCTCGTCGGTATTATGGGCTCACGTGTTGACCTCGCTTGTTTCCAATGCGCTTACTGTCGTGGTCGTGATCCTCGTCGCGCTCTTGATCGGCTTTCGTTCCAGCGCTGATATGCTGGATTGGCTCGCGGTGGCTGGGATACTAGGGCTGTTTACGCTGGCGCTGACATGGCTGGCAGTCATTCCCGGATTGACAGCGGGATCCATGGAAGGGGCGACTGCCTACTCGTACCCGCTGATTTTCCTGCCGTTTATCAGTTCGGCCTTTGTCCCCACCGAAACCATGCCTAAAATTGTCCGTGTGTTCGCTGAGAACCAGCCCGTAACTTCAATCGTGAATGCGATTCGTGCCCTCTTGTATGAAGGGTCTGTAGGCAACGATATCTGGATCGCGCTTACCTGGTGCGTCGGCATTATGATCATCGCTTACTTCTTCGCCAATAAACAATTTAAACGCCAGTTAGGGTAAGTACACCATGATTAGCCAAATCAATAGTCAGCCGTTGCGATAAAAGTATTTGCTCCACATGGAAGGCTGCTTAAATGATCTTGGGACCCGAGAACCGTCCCCATATTTCGAATAATTCATAGTTGACAGGTAGGAATAATATGAATTATAATCCTTTTAATTAGAAAAATGGAAATGGTCGTTAAGGAGGGGACTTGGGATGAAAGAACAATATCCTGTTTTGGCTGGAGCCGAGTCATTTTTTATTGAAGGGAACGATACGGGCATCTTAATTTCCCATGGATTTATGGGGACACCTCAAAGTGTGCAATACTTGGGACAAGAATTTTCCAAACTGGGTTATACAGTTTATGCCCCTAGGTTAACAGGTCATGGAACGCATTATCGGGACCTAGAGAATACTACGCATCATGACTGGTTTTCAGCTTTGGAAACAGGTTACAAGTTTTTAAAGGAACGCTGCTCCACGATCTTTGTCATCGGTCAATCGATGGGAGGGGCATTAGCACTCTGGTTGGCAAAAAAATATGCAGATATAGAGGGACTCGTTACCATAAACGCTGCTTTAAGTTTACCAGACTATGAATATTTGGTTGGAAAATCAAAACCAAGATTTCTTCCTGAAGGTTCGCCGGATATAAGATTACAAGGTGTTCATGAAATAACCTATAACAAAGTTCCACTTCAGTCCATTCATGAACTCCAAGCGCTCATGAAGAAAACGCCTGATATCATCCCAACGGTCAAACAGCCTATCCTTTGCTTTAAATCCCTTGAGGATCATGTAGTTCCTCACGAGTGCACGGATTATATATTCAATCATATTGGGTCTGCACAAAAAGATGTGGTGACACTTTATCATTCTTATCATGTGGCATCGATGGATTATGACAAAGATGCAATCATCAAGAATTCACAAACATATATAGAGAAAATCATTGAAAAAAAAGTTTTAGTTTAGACTAAAAAGCTCGCCGTGGATGGTTTTAACATTTTGGGACACGAGAACAGTCCACGTGCATCAATTTGTTGTTGACAATGATGGAAAATGCTGATAAATTATAATTCAAAGTTATCCAATCGGAATAATAAAGGTTCGATCAGTCTACTGAAGGCCTTGCGATGTTGAAATCACATGATTAAACATTGCAAGGCCTTTTTGTCTACATTAACTAAATATAAGGGGTGTTTTAATTGGGGAACCTTCTTAGGAAAGCGGTGGAACAAAGACGGCAAAGTTTAATAGATAAATTGATTGCATTTAACGTCTATAAGAAAGCTGATAAACATCTTTTTGAATTGTCATTATCTGAATTGGAGAATGAATATCGGCAATTTATACAAACCTGCCACCCACATACGAATCTAGGGTTAATCAAATGGAATAAAAAATATGACCGATCAGGCACCTGAAGGTCCATAACTATTATTAGAGTTAGGTGCCTTTTTATTTTTAAATTTTTAAAAAAGAGGAGCAGATAAAGATGACAAACATTTTAATTATTTCGGGAAGTCCAACGAGCGTTTCACGTACCGCTGCGGTTGCTGCATTTATTAAAAATATCCTGGCTGAAAAGGGAACGAAGGTGGAGCATCTGTCAGTAAGGGAGCTGCCCGCAGAAGCACTGCTTCACGCACAGTTTAACCACCCGGAAATCAATAAAGCCCAAAAGTTGGTAGAGGATTCGGATGCATTGATTGTAGTAAGTCCGGTCTATAAAGCAAGTTATCCAGGGATTTTAAAAAGCTTTTTTGATTTGATTCCTGAAAAAGGGCTTGAAGGCAAAATAGTGCTGCCGATTGCATCGGGTGGAACCCCTGCTCATTTATTAACGCTTGAATATGCATTTAAACCTTTATTTTCAGTTCTGGGCGCACGGGAAATTCTACAAGGAGTTTATATTGTGGACGCACAGGTTAGCTATACAGGTGATGAAATCAAATTTGTCGATCCGCAGCTCGAAGAACGGCTGGCATCAGCAGTACTGGAATTGCTGGAGAAGATAGTGGCCATTAATTAATACAAATTTTTGGATACCAAAAAAGACTTTCTTGGAGGTATACCAATGAAACCACACGTAAACAAATTCATTTTAGTCATCTTAATCCTGTATTTATTTTTATTAATTGCCTGGACTAAACAGCACGACAACAAAAACCATCCCGAAAAACGGCGAAGCTACTATATTAAATATCAGCAACCAAAATCTTGGTTTAGGCTGGATTTGATGAGAATAGGAGGTATGGAAATGCAAAAGAACGCCATAAACAATATGGAGTTGCCTTTGTCAGCCGAGAATAACAATTTAATAACAAACCATTTTTTAAATCTTCCTGACCTACACTTCTTTCAAAAATGCAACCACCAATACCGTGTTAATCGCGGAGTATATAACATGATTGACGATTGGTTTTTCGAGTATGGTATTGTTCAGATTGCACCTAGAAGGATTTTTATTTTAGCATTTCTGGATTTTGCCTACCAGGAAAATAAAACCGAATCAACTAAATTTTTAAGATTTGGTCATGGAGGACTAATGAAAAAACTAAATGACTTCATTAAAAATCATGAGAAGGGTTCCTACGGACAAAACTGATGAAAAAAGCAGAGGAAGTGTCCGAACCAAGGGTCGCTTCGGACAAAACTGGTGAAAAAAGAAGAGGAAGTGTCCGAATAAGGGGTCGCTTCGGACATTACCTGTTGAAAAAGAGAAGGCAGTGTCCGAACCAAGAGTCCCTTCGGACAAAATTGGTGAAAAAAGCAGAGGAACTGTCCGAACGAAGAGCCCCAACCAACAAAAGCCGCCGATCGTACAAACGAAGGCCTGCCTTATACAAATTAAAAGGCAGGCCTTTTTATATAAAAAAACATAAGGGAGACGATTGTAATGAATAATCAAAAGCGTCAAATGAATTTAGGGGCATTTTTTATGATTCCAGGCCATCATGTAGCTTCTTGGAGGCATCCTGAAAGTCCAACAGAACAGATTCTATCTTTTGATTTATATAGGAAACTGGCAGAAACAGCAGAACGCGGCAAATTTGACATGATCTTTTTCGCAGATGGTTATGCGGTAAATGACCGAAATGGCGTCGGCATTGAGCAGAGCGTCAATGTAAGACCCGATCCGTTAACCTTGCTTGCCGCACTAGCAGCCGTAACTAAGCATATTGGCTTGGCGGCCACAGCATCGACAACCTATAATGAACCCTTTCATCTCGCACGAAAGTTTGCCACCATTGATCATCTTAGCGGCGGGCGTTCAGCCTGGAATGTGGTGACATCCTCAAGCGAGGAAGAGGCGCTGAATTTTAGTAAGGAACATCATCTCCAGCATGGTTTGAGGTACGAACGCGCGGAAGAATTTGTCGAGGTGGTCAGGAAGCTTTGGGATAGCTGGGAGGACGCTGCCCTACAAATTAACAAAGAATCGGCGAGATTTGCAGACCCTAATCTTGTGCATCACTTAAACCATATGGGTAATTGGTTTTCCATAAAAGGACCATTAAATATCTCAAGACCAGTCCAAGGACATTCGGTGATAATTCAAGCAGGCTCTTCGGAAGCAGGGAAGGAACTTGCGGCGAAGACGGCAGAAGTCATTTTTACAGCTTGGCAGACCATCGGTGAGGCGCAAGCCTTTTATCAGGATGTAAAAGGCCGGTTAAAGAAATATGGCCGAACGGAAGACTCTTTGAAAATCATGCCAGGTGTGTTTCCGGTGATCGGAAGGACAGAGAAGGAAGCGAATGAAAAGAAGCAACAGCTGATTGAATTAATACCGGAAAAAGTGGGAGTTGGACTGCTGTCTTCGCTTATTAGCTTTGATTTAACTGGTTATCCAGTAGATGAGCCGCTGCCAGAATTACCGAATATCAATGATATAAACGGAGCAAAAACAAGATTCCAGCTCATCAAGAATTTAGGAGATCGAGAGAATTTAACAATCCGTCAATTATACCAGCGGGTGGCGGGTGCCAGGGGTCATCGAGAAATTAAAGGAACACCTGTTCAAATCGCGGACCAGCTGCAGGAATGGTTTGAAAATGGTGCAGCGGATGGCTTCAATATTATGCCGCCGTATTTGCCAGGCGGTTTGGAGGATTTTGTTGATTTGGTCATTCCAGAACTACAGAACAGGGGACTCTTCAGAGAAGAATATACGGGACGAACATTACGAGATCACCTTGGCCTATTAAGACCAGCTAATCATTTTGAAAAAATAAAAGGAGACTACTATGACACTATTAGAAATTAACCATTTAAATAAAACCTTTGTAAAAGGAAGGGATGTGACGCATGTTTTAAACAACATTGATTTACATGTCAAAAAAGGTGAATTTATTACGATTATCGGGCCAAGCGGCTGCGGAAAAAGTACTCTCCTAAAAGCAATGGCGGGGTTGGATATAGAGTATTCAGGTGAAATCAAATTAGATGGAGAAAGGGTGACCGGTGCAAGCATCAAGCAAGGGGTTATTTTTCAAGAACCTCGACTGTTTCCTTGGCTGACGGTGGAAAGGAATATTGCAGCAAGCCTGCCATTATCGGATAGCGAAGTAAAAGAGAATGTAGATAAGCTAATCAAGCTTGTAAGGCTGGAGAGATTTGAAAAAGCGTATCCAAAGGAACTATCAGGCGGTATGGCGCAGCGAGTTTCGATCGCGAGAGCATTACTGAGAAAACCAAAGATTCTCCTGCTGGATGAACCCTTTGGCGCATTAGATGCGTTTACCAGGTCGCATATGCAGGATGCGCTCTTGGATATTTGGAAGGAAGAGAAAACGTCGATGGTCTTTGTGACACATGATATTGATGAAGCGATATATTTGGGAAACAAAGTCATTATTATGAGTGCACGGCCTGGTACGATTCAAAACATAATCAACATCGATTTGCCAATTCCACGAAAAAAATCAACCAAGTCCTTTCAAGAGTTTCGGCAGCTCGTGTTAAGGGAATTCGAAAAAGTGGAAGAGTTAGAGCTAATCGATAGCGCCGGAATTTAAAGGAGGTTCAAAAATGAGTAACCAATCAGCGATATCTTTGGATAAAGTAAACTCCTCAAAAAAGAGAGTTTTAAAAAGTAAGAGAGACCTAGGCAAGGTAACCATCATGTTAAAAGGATTTATTTTTCCAATTGTCATTTTGGTCATTTGGGAACTGACAGGGGCTTGGGGCCTGATATCCCCGACACTATTGCCAAGACCCAGCGCGATCCTTACAACCTTTATTGATTTAGTTTTAACTGGTAATTTAATAGAGCATTTTAAAATTAGCTTATGGAGAGCTTTAGGTGGATTCGTATTAGGCGGGACCCTCGGACTGTTGGTCGGAGTGGCGGTTGGTTTTAAAAAGAATATTGAACAAACGGTAGATCCGACCATCCAAATGCTGAGAACCGTACCTACACTGGCGGTGATTCCATTGTTCATTCTGTGGTTCGGATTTGGCGAGGTTTCGAAAATATTGTTGATTGCAAAAGGGGCATTCTTCCCGCTCTATGTGAACACATTTTTAGGCATCAGAACTGTAGACTCAAAATTGTTTGATGTGGCAAAAGTATTGGAGTTTAATCGCTGGCAGCTGATTACACGATTGATTTTACCTTCAGCGCTGCCAAACATATTATTAGGATTGCGATTGTCCATAGGCGTTGCGTGGCTGGCGCTGGTTGCGGCCGAATTAATGGGCTCCAGTGAAGGGATCGGCTATCTCATCATGGACGCACGGCAATTCTCGCAAACATCGATTGTGTTTGTAGGGATTATCATTTTTGCTGTATTTGGTAAAGTTTCAGATTCCATTGTGAAGGTATTCGAAAAAAGACTATTAAAATGGCAGGATAATTTCAAGGGGTAACGGGGAACCTTTGGTTTTAATCCGACTAATCATATATGTTTAAATGGAGGTAATTACATGTCCAAAAAATTAGTGCAATATTATAGCTTACTAGCCGTCATTATTTTACTTTTACTAAGCGGCTGCGCAGCGTCGTCTTCAAATTCTGAAACTTCGTCAAAGGCTACGAATAAGGAAATTGTTGTGAACATAGGGGTTCAAGGGAAAACAGGCATCCTCACTTATGCAAGAGATCATAAATACTTTGAAAAGGCATTTGAAAAAGAGGGAGTAAAAGTGACCTGGAATGAGTTTGCAAGCGGACCGCCGCATTTTGAGGCATTGGCTTCAGGCCGGCTGGATTTTGGGTCTGTGGGAGGTACACCAGTCATTGCCGGGCAGTCAGGGAATGTCGATTTTAAGGCCATTGGTGTTACAGCTGATGGGAGAAAGGGGAATTCTATTTTAGTACCGAAAGGAAGCTCCATTAAAGAATTAAAGGATTTAAAAAATAAGAAAATAGGTGTCGCAAAAGGCAGCAGTGCTTATAACTTTTTATACATGGCATTGGATCGTGCCGGCTTAACAGATAAAGATATCGAGATTATTCAGCTCCAGCCGGATGAAGCGCGACCGGCATTGGATAATGGCTCCATTGATGCTTGGTCTGTGTGGGAGCCTTATGTGACGACAGCTGTGTTTCAAACGGGAGCAAAAGAACTAGCGACCGGAGAGGACTTGAATATTAATGCACCTAGCTTTCTGATTGCCAGAACAAAATTTACCGAAGAACATCCCGATTTAACCGTCTTATTTTTAAAAACATATGAAGAGGTCCGCAGGCACTACGTCGAAAACCTTGACGAGGTAGCAAAGGAGATCGCGCAATCACAAAAGGTTGACGTGAAAATCATTGAAACGGTTTTGAAAAAAAGTGATCCTATTTTGTCTCCGGCTACAGCTGAATTTAGCAAAGCACACCAAGAACAAGCTGACTTTTTATATTCTGTTGGCGGTATTAATAAAAAGCTGGATACGTCCAAAGTAATTGAAAACAAATTTGTAGAGCAGGCATTGAAGGAATTAACAAACAAATAGGGTGAATGAAAGTGTTTCTAGCATATAACTAAAATGTATATTATGGCAGATAGGGGCTCCCCAAAAGCCCCTTTAAACTTAGTTCCTATTGATCAGTGTGGGGGTAATACAATTCCCACTAATTTAGTTCACTTTATCTGTAAGTTTGCAAACCTCTATTCTTTATTACATTAGAACGGCTCAATGAGGCCTTTGAAGACGAGCGTTTTTTGAGGAAGGAATAGAAATTTCCGATAACTAACCCAAAATACAAATAAGTCAATCCTCCAAAAAGTCCATAAGTGAGCGTTCCCGCAACCGCCGTAAGGATTCCGAATATCACTTGATCTTTATCTTTTGCCGGCGATGTAGGCGGATCTGTAAGCATAAAAAAGCCAAAGAAGAGAGTAGCATTTATAAAAGGTGGACGGAGGGCATCCGTTTCACCTCCAATATTGAAATAGCCGATAAGGAGCAATAGTAAAAAAGATGTACCAAAAAATGCGAAAATCTGAGGGAATTTATTGACTCGGTTAGTAATGGCGTATCCTCCAATTATAAGAAACGCAATCGTCCAAGCGGGAAGATCTCCGAAGGCCCCCCACCAGCTTTGTCCAGAATGGAAGAAAAGGACAGATAAAAGCAAACCAATGGCTGCAGGATTAAAGATTGGCTTTTTCTTATAGACCAGAAGATACTTGGAAAGTATAGCCATTACAGCCGTTGCTGCAATGACTCCTACAGATGACGTTGTACTTATGATCAAGGATATAATTAACCCTGTAATAATGGCACTATCCGGCATGCTCCATTTGCTTTTTTTCATTGTACGACAAAGAATGTCCACGATGACCGAAACGAAAACAGCCACGAAAACATTTTTAATACCCATTATATCTTTAGACCCAATTGAGGCGATCAACAGGTAAATAATCATCGCCAGGGTCACATAACCTTTTGGTGTTTTAAGCCATTTCTTTGCTGTCATTTTGTGTTCCTCCAACTTTCACAATTTGTAAATCAGGTGTAATGAAAAGTCCCCTTAAGCCAACGCTTTCGATTAATGTCTTTCCTTTTTCACGGCCAAACAAAATCGCAGTTGTCGAAAAGGCATCCGCCATCATGGCAAAAGGTGCAATAATGGTGGAACTGACGCAATCATTAGGTGAATATCCCGTTTTTGGATTGATAATGTGATGCATCCCAGGAATGTTGGCATTCTTTCGTTCATAACTTCCAGAGGTACAAACCGCTTCATTCGAAATTTCAATCACATCAATGATTTGATCTTTTTTTAAGGGATGTTGAATTCCTACCTTCCATGGGCGTCCATTCCAATCCATTCCGCCGGCAAACAGGTCCCCTCCTGCATTAACCATGAAACCTTCAAAATCTCTTAGTACGTTAGCAGCCAAATCGATGGCAAACCCTTTAGCAACCGCACCTAAATCGATCACAAGAGGTTTGTTTAAATATAATGTATGGTCATGTTCATCTAAAATAATATCCCTAAATGTAGCTGTGGAATCGGCAGCAGGCGTTTCTATGGATTTACCTGTTAAATAATGTCGATTATATCCCTGCTCCTCCATGACTTTTCCAATGGCAGGATCAAATTCACCATCCGTCCAATTGGCCATTTCTAACGCGAAATTCAGAGGTTCAAATAAATACGGGCTGATTTGTACCGGCTTTTCAATGACTCGGCAGGCAGTCATTAATTCACTGTCAGGACTAAATCGACTGCAGGCCTGTTCTACTTTCCGGAACGCTTCAAAAGCCCTGTCTACTTTTGTTTCAACCAGCTCTTTGGATGCTGTTCCATTCATCACTACCTGTATTTCTACAACTGTATCCATAAATAATTTCGCTTTTTTCATTTATTCTCCTAACTATTTTGGGCTTGATAGAGTGCGTCTTGTACGGCGTCTTGAAAAGCTTGGGTACTGTATGTTGCCCCTGAAACATTCGATACTTGTGCATTTTGATTTTGTAAAACTTCATTAGGCAGTCCGACGACATCACTTTCAGAATAATGCATAGCAAAATCGCTTATTTCAACATCCGTAATTTTATCGTTTTGAATCGTTACTGCGACTTCAATCGAACCGCGTCTATTCTCCCCCATGCCCGTAAAGGTACCATTTTTATATAATGATTTTTTAGGCTGATTTTTTGATTCAGTCACACTTGGGTGATCTGCATTTGTTTGAATATTGATAGGGGGATGTTGTCTCAATGTCGTTTTCGTCGCTTCAGCTTCCGTAGAAAAATAACCGGTTGCGTAAACCGCAGCAACCGCCGCAGAACACAAAACGACCAACTTTCGATCCATTTTAGCCATTAAAAGTCCTCCTAAATTTTTCTTTTTGGTTTTTAATGATTAACATTAGTATAATGAGGCAATCTTAAAATTCTCTTAGAAAGATGAAAATTCTTTCCAATAAAAATTTTTGTAGGGAAGTCATAAAACGAGAATTTTTCTAATAAAAATTAAATCTTTCTTTGATAAAATATATAGTTAAAATCATTGTTTTCATTTTTAGAACAAGGAATAAGGTGAGATTATGCGTATTTTAGTCATAGAGGATGATTCGGCTCTTCGAAAAATCGTATCAACGATATTAGAAGAAGAAGGTTACGAAGTGGATCAATCTGCAGATGGAAAAGAAGGTTTATTCATGTCCCAATCTGGGATGTATGATTTACTTATTATTGACCTCATGCTGCCAGGTCTAGATGGAATTTCCCTGATTAAAGAGCTCCATGTGAAGGGGATGAATGTTCCAACCCTCATTTTAACAGCAAAAGATAGTGTTGCGGATAAAGTAAAGGGTTTAGATGTAGGAGCAGATGATTATTTGGTAAAGCCTTTTGCTACAGAGGAATTTTTAGCAAGAGTAAGATCCGTCCTTAGGCGTGCAGGGAAAATAGGTCTTGAAGGAAAAATTTCCTATGGTGAAATCGCTTTAGATACGAACTTAATGCAATGTTCAATTGGGGAGAATACGTTAAAGTTAACCAAAAAAGAATATGACTTGCTTTATTATTTAATCCAAAATCAAGAAAAAATTCTCATGCGTGACCAAATTTACGATCGTGTTTGGGGGATTGAATCTGATGCGGGAGAGTCGGTTGTGGATGTGTATATCCACTATTTACGAAAGAAATTAGCACCTTTTGGATATGGCGATATCATTCGTACCATACGGGGTGTAGGCTATATGCTTACGGAGGAATAAAATGTTTGAAAAGACGAGGCAGCGATTAGTCTTATTAAATTCAATTGTACTCTTAATCATATTAGGCAGTTTTGGAACATTCCTTTATTTTTATATGGAGTATCGTTTATATCGGGAAGTAGATGAAACATTACAACATGCTAAAACACATATTACCCGGGAGCACAAAGGTGATATGTCTAAATTTATTAAACCAGAAGAAAATGACGATGATCAACGAACGATTTTCCTTTTTTGGGGAAGAAACGATATCCTTCAAGCTGAAATTCCTAAAAATATTATTTCTGAAAAGGCTAAAGATAAACTATTAGAAGAGAAAAATTCAAAGTCGCCAAGTACCGTTCATATTGGAAGTTTCTATTATCGAACGATTAACATTCCAATTCATCATTCAATAAGTATCAATGGCAGTACAAAATATGTTGAAAGAATACAATTAATTTATAATTTGGAACGTGAAAGAGAAATGTTGGAACATCTTTTAGTCTTTATTGAATTTGGAAGTGTAATAAGTGTTGTTGTCGCCATTCTAGCGGGTTTCTTTTTAGCCAATCGAGCATTGGTGCCAATACAATTGGCTTGGAACAAACAATCTCAGTTTGTTGCAGATGCCTCACATGAATTACGCACACCTCTTGCTGTTATGAAGCTGAATTTGGAACGTTTGTTTCGGCACCCAAAAAGCAGTATTGAAGAAGAAAGTGAAAATATCTCACAGTCAATCAGTGAAATTAAGTATATGACGAAAATGATTTCCGAACTTCTTACGTTAGCACGATCTGATTCCAATCAGCTTGAGATAATTGTTAGTAAAGTTCAATTAGATACCTTATTAAATAAAGTGGTTCAAGATTTTTCGGAATTGGCCAGGTTAAAAGGTATAAAGATGATCTCTAAAATCCAGAGTCCAGTGGAAATTCTAGGAGACAAAGAAAGGCTTTATCAATTATTTATGATTATTTTAGATAATGCATTGAAATACACTCCCGAAAACGGGCAAATCACCGTTCAATGTAATGTAAAAGGATTTAATGCCCACATTGTCATTGCAGATACAGGGGAAGGGATCTCTAAAGAAGACTTGCCTTTGATATTTGACCGCTTTTATCGAGGTGATAAAGCGAGGACTAGAAAATATGAAGGTACGGGTCTTGGACTCTCAATTGCCAAGTGGATTATTGAATTACATGGCGGAAAAATCCGTGCAACGAGTGAAATGGGAATGGGGACCCAGATTATTATGCATGTTCCTCTTAACAAACGGCATATCACCTCCTTCCATTGATTTCATCAATGGAAGGATCTTATAAAAATACTAAAGGAAACCAGCAATTTATCATATCTTTTGTGCTATATGGACTGTCCCGCTCTTTGGTTAGATAAACTCATTTCAGCATTTTCATAATTTTTAAGGCAACATCGATTTTGACAAGGTCATCTAAGAGATTAAAATCTACATTAAGCAGGGATTCAATTTTTTTAATCCGTTTTCTTAATGTGTTTGGATGAATATACAGTTGTTCCGATGTTGTATTGATATCCGCATTATTCGTGAAGAAGGTTTCGATTGTTTCAAGGTAAAAATCATCATTTTCTTGATCCATTCCGATCAATTTACCCAATGTTTCTTGATAATAGTCATGTAAAATATCATTATGGATGTTGGCCAGCAGCCTCGCGATACCGATGTCCTCAAAATGAAGAACAGCACGGTGCTTCGTTTCATACTTCCCGAGCTCCAGTGCAACTTTCGCTTCATAAAAGCTTCGAAAACATTCCATATTTGATGGATGCTGCCGGCCAAGGCCAATCTGGAAGTCGATGCCCGGAAAGGAGTGTGCGAGACTGTGGTGGATTTTTCCAGCCAATGAAACCATAAATTCTTTCCGATTGATTCCCGTCACAGCAGGGGAATCAAAGATAATCAGGACAATGAACCCTTGGATGGGAAAGGCGATCAGGTTGAGAAAATTGGCCTGGACGATCGAGCGTATGTGACTAATAATCTCGTTTTGGTCAATGGTACCACCAGTGAAGTTGGTGGTCACATCCATGCGCAATACCATTAACTGAGTTGGTTTCGTGAAGTCCCAGCCCCATTGCCCGCCCAAATTGATTAACGTCTGCTCAGATTCAATATTGTTATATAAAAGATTTGTTAAAAATTGTTCTTTGTATGATTGATGTGCACGAAGAACAGCTTTTTCACTTTTTAACATGGAAATAATCGCAGGTATCGCATGTGTCAGCTGTTCAATCGTTACGTCAAGCATCATGCCAGGCCGTACTTGGATGAACATAAAGCCATAAAGAATTTCCCCAGATTGCAGCCGCATGAGGAGATACTCATCGGCGCCGTTGTTAAGCATGAATAGTACATCTGACCGTGACTTTACTTGCTGATAGTAGCTTGCTTGAAGGTCTTTTCTTTGTTCCTCCGGGTCAGCATCTCCATTCCAATTTCGGATATAAAAATGTTCATTTAACATCTGTATTCCTTCGCCGATGATGGAACCCAATCTTGCCAAAAGACCGTTCAATCCGCTTCTTTGCCCGAGTTGAAGCCAATAATTCGTAGTACGCTCCCAAACCAAATGAAACAATCCCATCGATTTAAGCTGCTGTAAATCGGTGATGGCTTTTTGCAAACTGTATGGATTTGACACCGATACATCTAATAAAGGCTTACCAATGATTTCAGCCATTTGTAATATCGTGGGAGATAGATGTATATTTTCTGCCCCGTACAGAAGAATCCCTTGGATGTTTGGATGTTCAAGATAATCTGCCAACAGTAAATGGGCGTCGCCGGACTTTGACAACAGTAACAGGCTTGGTTCTTCCAACAAGTCGGTTGGTGCAGCAGCCTGCAGGATATATCTGTCCTTTCCCTTCCATCCTGCCAGTATTTCCGCATTGTCAAAAGGAGTCGAGCTTATAATTTCCTGAAAAATTAACATGTTAGATTCCTCCTTCATCGACAGCTACAAAAAAATGCTGAATTTCTTCCTTTCGTGTTTGAAAGCGAATGGAAGGGCTGGTGACTTTTTTCATTTCGAAACCATGGACGGCTTTTTCACAATGGGCATTTTTTGGATCGTTAATATCTATGATTTCAATCGCTTTAACCGGACAGGCCGAGACGCAAATGGGCGCCTTGTTTTTCATCTGGCGCTCGTAGCACATATTGCATTTATCTGCTTTTTTCGTAATCGGGTTAATTGTGATCGCATCAAATGGACAGGCGGTTACACACTTACCGCAGCCAGAACACTTGGTTTGATCGATCAAAACAATCCCATTCGGCTTCTTTTTGATGCAGCTTTCCGGGCAAACAGGAAGACAGGCAGGATTTTCACAATGGTTGCACGCCATTGAAAAATGGTGAAAACTGTGCCCTTTTATGCCATCTCCCGCAACAGCATGGATTTTTCTCCGAAAAGTATCTTCATAGCCATGTTCATTTTTACAGGAGAATTCACAGGAACGACATCCCAGACATTTTTCAATATGGACAAGAAAACCAAGTTGTTTCATAAAATGATCACCTTTTTAACCTCAAATAATTAAGTTTTCCCTTTATACTAAGTATAAATAGTTTTATTACAGAGGAATTGCGGAACTTGGTACAAGTTTTTAACAATTTATCGAGAAAGGAGATTGCCCATGGACAAGACGTACACGATTACCCGCCATATTTGTCCCCGTAATTGCTATAGTTCCTGCAGCATGCTGGGGTATACGGTCAATGGCCGTTTAACCAAGGTTTCCGGTGATCCTAAGCATGGTTATACAAACGGGCTCTTATGCGCCAAAGGGTATAATTATTTGCAGCATGTTTACCATCCCGACCGGCTGAAATATCCAATGCGACAAGTGCCGCGGGGAAGCGGGAATTGGCAGCGGATTTCTTGGACTCAGGCAATCGACCTCATAGCGGAAAAAATCATTGAGCTCTATCAGCACTATGATTCACACCTTTCGTTAGCCTTAAATAAATATTCCGGGAATATGGGCATCCTGCATCATGCGATGGAGGGCTTCTTTAACGGGCTGGGGAAAACCTCACGGGCAATCGGTAATCCATGCTGGGCACCCGGTATGGATGCCCTTTATTATGATTTCGGCGAACATCACACATCAGATATGGTAGATATTCGTCATGCGAAAACGATTATCTTGTGGGGAATTAATCCTGTTTGGACCTCGATTCATTCGATGCCATATATCCTTGGGGCTAAGCAGCGAGGGGCGAAGGTGATTACGATTGACCCAGTTTACACGGAGACGGCGAAGAAATCAGATACTTATATTCAAATTAAGCCGCGGAGTGATGGAGCGCTGGCACTCGCGATTGCCAAGTACATTTTTGAGCATGACTTGTATGATGCTGACTTTATCAGCCGCCATACGCATGGTTGGACGGAATTAACAGAATACCTAAGGCACAGTTCCATGGAGGAGGCGCTCAAGCAATGCGGGCAAACAATAGAGGCAATCCAATACTTGGCAGAAGTGCTTTCGAAAAATAAACCGGCCTATTTTTGGGTGGGGTTTGGCATGCAGCGCCACCAAAATGGCGGACAGAATATTCGCGCCATCAATGCCCTTGCCGCAATCACAGGGAATCTGGGTAGGAAGGGAAGCGGTGTTCAATTTGGACAACGGGCGACCTGGAAATTTAGCTACAACATTCTCAAAGCTGAACCGAAAGACAAAAAAAGATCGACCGGGGTCCGGCCGCTCGATTTTAATGATTTCGCGAATGAATTGCAGAAGCAACAAAATCCTCCTGTGAAACTTCTTTGGATTACGAGCAGAAATTTACTCACCCAAAGCGGAAATATCGAACAGCTGAAGCAATCGCTGCAAGAATTGGAGTTAATCGTGACGCTTGATCATTTTTTAACCGAGACCGCGACCTTTTCCGATCTTGTTTTGCCGGCGACCACTCAATTTGAGGAGTGGGATGTGGTTGCGAGTTATTGGCATCATTGGATCAGTATTAATCAGCCGGCAATCAGTCCCTACTATGAAAGCAAAAGTGAGTTGGAAATTGCCCGAATGCTTTCCAAACGGTTAAATGAGTACGAGCAGAATTTCAGTGCTTTTCCAACCGACCTAACGGATGAGGAATTTATTGACCAGGAATTTACGGATGAATTTTACCAAGCGTTGCAAATTCAAAATTGGCGTGAATTATTGAACGGTCCACGAAGGGTGAATCTCCCGAAAACAGCATGGGAAAGCTTAGATTTCAAAACGCCGTCAGGAAAAATGGAGCTTTTCTCAACAAGGGCGGAAAACGAACAGCTTTCACCATTTGGGATGGCGCTATTAAACGAGCAAAAAACAAGTAAATATCCATATCTCTTACTGTTAAATCATGAACCGTTCCGGATTAATTCACAATTTCAAAACCTAAATTCCTATAAGCAAATAAATCCGGAGCCTTGTATCTATCTGCATCCTGCACTTGCAATGGAAAAAGGGATTCAATCAAATTCACTGATTAAGCTGTTCAATTCTCATGGACAAGTTACCATTCGTGCCAAATACTCCGAGGATGTAGAGAATCATACACTTGTGATTCATCCCAATCATCCTTTGATCAATCAGCTGATTGACTTTATTCCTACTGACATGGGAAAAATGGTCACCGGTGGAAACGGGAATGCGCTTAATGATCTGTACGTTAATATCGAAAAACTCACTTGAAAAAGTATGGATGATTTCAGTTACTGTAGAACAGTAGTTGAATCGAATTCCATACTTTTCTTTTTTTGGCTCTTTTTTAAAAGATTAGGATTCGCAATTAAAACTCGTAAAATCGCAAATAAGCTTGCTGGATTCATAAATACTTTTTTTATAAAAATGTGTCGGAAATATTGTGAAAATATGAGCAAGGTGTGACAAAAGCATCGGTTTCATTCTTTTTACACCAGCGGCTTCGAAAGCTTGTAGACACTTCTACATTTGCTCACTCCTGAACATGGTATGCTGAATTCAACATCCTGAAGGGAGTTAAATCGATGATGAAAAAGTTTCTATTTCTCCTCCTTACTGTCATGATTGCTAGTTCACTAACCGGGTGCGGCGAGCAGGCAAATGAGGATCTAAAAGCGAAAATCCAATCTTCTCCTAATGAAAATTATAAGGGTAATCCGCATCCAGTCGTGAAAGAGGAAATGAAATTAACCGAAGAGGAAAAAGCGGAATTCAACAAGCTTAAACAAGAAATCATGTCCACAAAAGAGGGCGAATCCGATGAATGAAAAATGGATCGACAGGCAGGATGAAAGAGTCGAGATATACCAGCTTTGTTGGCATTACTATAGGGGGGACTTAATGAAATTAACCCTTGGTGAATGGCAAACAGTTGCAGCTTGTCTTTCAAGCAAGCCAGCCATAAGGAAAAATGAATGGGGAACAAAAGCGTTAAACCTGCTAGCTGACATCAACGAACAAACGCTGGAAACATTCGAATACGATTATAACCGGCTTTTTGTCGGTCCTAACAAACTATTAGCGTCGCCCTATGAGTCTAGTTATCTTAACATTGAAGGCACAGTAATGCAGGCTGAGACATTGAAGGTTCGCAACTTTTATTATCATGAAGGACTGCAGGTGGACATGGAGGGGCAGATGCCTGATGATCATCTCCAATTTGAATTGGAATTTATTCTGTATTTAATCAGATTTGAGGAGAAGAAGGAAGTCCTGCACTTGTTCTTGAAAAATCACCTTTTGAAATGGTGCGAGACACACTGCTGCAAAATTGAGGAGCACAGCCGAAATCCGATTACGTTGGCGTTTGCCTATTTATTGAAAGGATTTTTACAGCAGGAAAAATTATTAATGGAAGAAGAGGGGGCCGTCATATGTTAACGGAATCGATTACACGCCGAAATTTCTTAAAGGGGTCCGCTTCATTAACAGCCCTTTTGGGACTAGGTGCCGCCGGCAGTCAGGCGCCAAATGGGCTGGTTTCGAAAGCGGCAGCCAAAGCAAACGGAAAAGTCCAGCAATTCTATAATGCTTGTCCGCGCAACTGCTATGATACTTGTTCGATTTTAACAACTGTTGAGGACGGCAGAATTACCTTTATCACTGGAAACGAAAACAACAGTTATACGAAAGGGAGGCTGTGTGTTAAGGGAAATACGTATCCTCGTGTGGTTTATTCACCCGACCGGATTAAATATCCGATGCGGCAAAAGGGCCGAGGCAGCGGCAATTGGGAACGGATTAGCTGGGATGAAGCTTACACCATTATTGCCAAAAAGATTCTGGAAATAAAAAAGGAATACGGCAGCACACTTCCTATTTGTCTAAATAAATATTCAGGCAACTTCAATATTTTAAACTATGCAACCGAAGGAATGCTGTCGAGTATCGGCTATACAACCCGGGCTCAAGGGACTCCATGTGACCCAGCCGGTTCGGATGCCCAAGGCTTTGATATGGGCGCTGCCTATAACAATGATCCGGAGCAATTTCTCGACGCGAACTATATCATCCTTTGGGGAGCAAACCCTGCCTGGACTTCGGCGCATTCGATGTATTTTATTGAACAGGCGAAGGAGCGCGGGACAAAGCTGGTCGTCATAGACCCGCTGATTACGCAAACAGCCTCAAAAGCCGATGAGTATATCCAGGTGAAAGCAAGTACAGATGGGGCACTGGCACTTGGTATGATCCGCTATATCTTCGATCATCAATTGTATGATAAGGAGTGGGTTGCCGCGAATTCAATTGGTTTCTCGGAATTCTTCGCTTATGTAAACAAGAATATTACGGTTGAATGGGCGGCGGAAAAAACGGGTGTTCCACAGCCAGTGATTGAACGCTTGGCACGTGAATATGCGACAGCCAAACCAGCCAACATTTGGATTGGTTTCGGGATGCAGCGTCACGTCAATGGCGGCGCTATGGTCCGGGCAATCGATGCCCTTGCTGCGATTACCGGAAACATTGGCAAACGAGGCGGTGGTGTCAACTATATTGGCGAAGAAACATGGGGTTTCAATTACTACACGATGGGCTTTGGTGCACCACAAGGAAGCGGCGGAGAAGAGGACCGTTATGTGAATATGAACAATTTCGGGGCCCAGGTTTTAGCAGCCAATGATCCGCCGATTAAGATGATGTGGATTGCCTGCCGCAACCCGTTAGCCCAAGATCCGGAACCAACCGTAGTGAAAAAAGCGTTTGATCAAATGGATTTAATCGTGACCGCTGATTTATATATGACGCAAACCGTTGAATATTCCGACATCGTCCTGCCGGTCACCACCCCGTTTGAGTCGGTCGGGATCAATGTCAGCTACTGGCACTATTGGATGAATGTCAACGAACAAGCGATCAAACCACTCTATGAAGCAAAGAGTGACTTGGAAATTGCCATGGGTCTATCGGAAAAATTAAACCAGTTAAGTTCGGGCTCGTGTACATTTCCAACCTCCGGCGACCCTCAGGATTGGGTCGAAAAAGAGTTCAATGATGAAATAAAAGAGCTGTTTAACATTGACAGCTGGGAAGACCTCAGGAAAAAAGGAGGTACGGCAAAAGCAAATGAAAAAATTACGGTAGCCTGGGAGGATTTACAGTTTCGAACACCATCCGGCAAATATGAATTTTTTTCAAAAAAAGCAGTTGAATATGGCCATCACCCGCTTCCTGTATTTACAGAAGAGTATAAAGCGCCGAAGGAATATCCGATTCGCTGTATGTCGCCACACTGGAAATTTGGGATTCACAGCCAATTTCAGCATCAAGATTGGCTGATGGCGATTCAGGATCATCCATTCCTTGAGATCCATCCCGAATTGGCGAGGAAAAAGGGAATTCAGAACGACGATATTGTCAAAATCATAAACGAAACTGGCCATATGACATTGCCTGCTAAGATAACAAAGATGGTACCGCCAGATACGGTTGTCATGTATGAAGGCTGGTGGAAGGGTGTCAATTATACGGAGAATTTTACGGTAAAGGCGTTGGCGGAAGATATGGGTGAATATCAAAAAGGGCAGCGCGGAATTGCCTTTCATGACAACTTTGTCAACATTGAAAAAGCGTAAGGGGGAGCAACTATGGGCAAAAAGCTGGGGTTTTTAGTAAATATTGAGCGCTGCATCGGCTGTCACGCTTGTGAAATATCGTGTAAAAGTTTTTATCAGCTTGAACCGGAGATGCGGCGGCGCCGGGTAACGGAATTGCCGGAGGACCTTGTCGGTACGCCTGTCCGGGCATTTGTGTCCACCGCCTGCAATCACTGTGAGGACCCAGCCTGTAAAAAGGCTTGCCCGGTTGGTGCCTATACGAAGCGGGAGGACGGAATTGTCGTCCACAATCAGGAGCTGTGCATTGGCTGCCAAATGTGCGGCAAGGCCTGTCCATATAAGGTTCCTGTGTACAATCCGGTTAAAAGAAAAATGGACAAATGCAGCATGTGCCATGAACGTTTAGATGTGGGCCAATTGCCCATCTGTGTAGAAAAATGTCCGTTGGAGGCGATTCAAATCGTCGATTATAATGAGGTCCAGCCGGCAAATGGTGTTAGCATCGTGCCGACCTTTGCCGACCCTTCGATTACCCATCCAACGACACAGTTTATTTTGCCAAAGCCAGGCAAACAAACAAGGAGGTCATCGTAATGCATGAGCTGCCACTCGTGATCTTTACTGTATTATCACAACTAGCCGTCGGCGGGATTGTGACGCTTTGGTGGATGGACTGGAAGAACACGATCCAACGGAAAACCGGATTGCTTATTTCGCTTTCACTTGTGGTGATTGGCGGGGTGGCAGTCCTAGTCTCTATGTTTCATTTAGGCCATCCATTTGCAGCCTATCGGGCAATTTTAAATATCAAGGTCTCATGGCTTAGCCGTGAGGTTACCTTTTACGGTGCCTTTGTTGGCTTAAGCTTCCTGTACACCTGGTTTTGGTTTAAAGATGTGGCGGACTGGCGCGGCATCACTGGAGGAATCGCGGCAATCTTGGGCGGTCTTGCGATTTTCTCTTCAGCCAAAATTTATATGATTCCAGCGATTCCAGCTTGGAACGGGATGACGACCATGATGATGTTCTTTTTAACTTCTATTCTTTTAGGACCATTATTTGTTGGGTTGTTTTTACTGATTCGTGGAGAGCTGTCGATGAAGATCACCACATTTGTCCTATTTGGCTTCATTGCAGCGGCAATTGTAATGCTGCTCTATTTCTCGGGGCTTCAAGGCGGCCTGCCGCAAGCGGGTGAGAGCCTGCGATTAATGACAGGTCAGTTTATTTTTTGGCTGCGGCTGTTCACGTTTGTCATTGCGTTTGCCATTCTTGCAATCAACTCAATCGGCAAACAAAAGCAGACGGGCATCACCTATTCCGTGGTGTTTTTGCTCCTATTAATTAGTGAGTTCTTGGCCCGCTTTCAATTTTACGAAACGGCCGTTCATTTGTAGGTAAGTGATGCATGGGGACGGTTCTCATGCATCATGTTCACTTGTAGGTTTAGATTGTTTTATAAGCTAGAGAGGAGGCTGGTTTGGAATGAATCTGATGACCTGGGCAAAGGCCATTGAGAAAAATACAACAACGCTTATGATTGAAGCAAATCTTTGTACTCGATTGATATCGCCTAAAAGTACATGCCGGCAGTGTGTTGACTCTTGTCCAACAAACTGCATCACGTTTACGAAGGATACACTCGAGATTACCGATTCCTGTTTAGAATGTGGATTATGTACAACGGTTTGTCCGACAAGCGCACTTTCCACCAATCGGCCTTCTCTCCACCATTTGGTTGAAACGGTTTTGCACACATGCAAAGAAAGCGAACACGTTTATTTGCATTGCCAAAGACATTCCATTAAAGAGGAAGGTGTGGCAGTCGTCGCTGTTCCCTGCCTCGGCAGCATACCACGAGAAGCCTGGCTTACCTTTCTTGAGGAATGTGACAATCTGTCGATTCACCTTCCTGATGGGGGATGCGATAGGTGTGAAATAAAACAGGGAGAAGAGTTGTGGCAAAGAGAATTGGCTGCTGCAGAAAGGATGAGCGGCAAGTGTATGGATTTGGCTTTGGCCTTGAAGAAGTCAACAGAATTAGAAGGGCTGGATAAGAGCAAGCGATCCTTATTTCATTCCATATGGAGGGAATGGAAGGACGTTCATAAGCTGGCAGTGAAAGAAGCTCTCGGCAGCGCTGAAATTAAACCGTACCAGGAAAAGCTCAAGAGCGATTCGGCTTCGCTCATTCGAAAAGAATGGAATGTGGCAGCCAACGGTGTGATGGAAAAAGTTTTTAAAGAATCCACCTACCCCTATATGGTGAAGCGAAACTTGTTTTTGAATCAACTTATCACGAATAAAGACCTACAAACAGAAAAGAATGTTCGGGTGCCAATTATCTTGTCTGATTGCACTTTGTGCGGAGCCTGTTCCATTCTCTGTCCTACCAACGCACTTGTCCAAGAAACAGAAAATGGCGCCACGCAGATCAAGCTAATACCAGCAAATTGCGTCGACTGCAAACTCTGTGAGGAAATCTGTTATTTTAAGCAAATACAATTAATAGAAGCAGAGAATCGCGTGTTGTTAAAGGGACAAGGAAGGGAATCGGTGCTGTTTCGAACGGAAAGTCAATAATCTTAATAATCTAGGGGTCAGACCCCCGGTCGTTTAACGCTTTAAGACACCGGAGGTCTGACCCTATTTTTCTACTTATTTTTAGGTATATCAAATTGGTTGTCATTTTTTTCATTATATTATGTAGGAATAGGAGCGCCTTTTGACGCTTCTATCCATAAAATGAGTCGTTACAATTTTGATTCTAAGCTTAGTACACCGTCATAAACTGTGTACCAACGATAATTAAGAGGACGAAAAGCACTACGATTAAAGCAAAAGATGTGCCCATTCCATGTCCGTCAGACAAAATGTATCACCTCCTTATCTCTAAGGGATAATACATGCTATGATAGAACGAATATGAGTGAAATGGACAAGCATGGAATTATACTGACATAATAATATTTTGTGGATTAATTCGAAACAACATAAGATAGGATAAAACCTTGCACACGCTTCATAATAAACCTTGAGGATGTGAAACGAATGGACAAAGAAGAGGTAGTCATTGAGGAATTAAACACATTATTAAGAGGAACCTATATGGGAATTCACGCTTTTGAACATCATATCCAAAAGCTGGAGGAAACCACCATAAAGCAGAAGTTTCAGTCCCTGCAGCAAGAGGCGAAGCAATCGGCCCAAGTTCTAGCCGAACGGATTCAAAATTTACATGGAGTTCCCGCAGATAGTGAAGGAGTCTCAGGCAAGCTGAAAAGCTACATGCATAAGATGATCGTCCCCAATGAAACTGAAGGGATAATCCAAGATGCTTTAAAGGGAATGGAGCAATATGGTGTTGAATATTCGGAAGAACTCGTAAAGGGAGACCTGGACCCAGAAAGCAAACGCATCGTCGATGAAGTGATCGATACAAACCGCAGAATCGCACAGGAGTTACGACAATTGCTTCATTGATGCAAGGTGATGCATGGGGACGGTTCTCATGCATCACCTTTCAGACCACCTTCGGACAAAGCGGGTGAAAAAAGCAGAGGAACTGTCCGTAAGAAGGATTCCTACGGACAAAAACGGTGGAAAAACCGAGTAAATGTCCGTACTAAGTAGAAAGTTCGGAAAAAAATAGCCGCCGATCAGTGGCTCCGGTAGATTAATAGCCAATTCTTATATCATCATGTAGAAATGATTGGTAATGCCTTGTTGGTTGTTGTAAAATAGGCCTAATCAGTTGTCATCTCTCAGTATTAAGGTAGGTGTTCCTCATGGGGAAATGGGTTAGGACAGGTACTATTGTATTAATTTTATTCGGAGTCCTATTGATATATCTGAAGGATGTTTATTATCCTTCTCTTCCGATCAGATCAATTTCAAAATCCGAAGTGATAAATAAGGTGAATAAATCGAATGGAAATATTGTTAAAATCACAGAGGAAGACAGTTACCAATGGTATGTATCAGAAATGAAACAAGGGAGAGCGTATGAAAATTTAAAAAGATTAATGGAAGATAAAGGCTGGTTTTTTAAAGAACAACTAGGTTCGGGCTTTGTTTTTCAAAATGAACAAGGTGAAATAATGGTTTCAAGTGAAATGTGGACTAAAAAATATGTAATCTTTCATTTTCCCAATGATATATAATGGCCAGTTTTCGAGATGAGATTAGTAACCAAATAACCATGAGGATCAAATCAAAATAGAACTGTATCCCAATTATTGTTGTGTTAATGATTAGGGTGCAGTGTTAAGACGCCTTCGCTTTTTTAATATGCAGTTTGCAAACCGTACAGGAAGATACAAATAAATTTACCAAATTTCCCCTTAACCTGTTAAAATGAATGTATATACTACTAGTGAAACCTAAATGATGTTAACCCGGTGGATTGCCCATGGAAAATGTGAGGTTGATAGGGGTGATATATATTGAAAAAGAGGTCAAGGTTGCGCAGACGTATTCGGGAATGGCTAGAGAAAAGACGAGTGCGGAAAGAAGAAAACTCGCTACCTAGTTTTTCAAACCGTAGTATAAATGACCGTCAGCAGCAATTAAACAAGCCGGATGAATTGTCTAATGATTAACCAACTAACTGAAGGTAATGGCGGATATCAGCTCTAAATAAAATAGGTCCAAACAAAAATGACGTGTGCTAATACACGTCATTTTGAGCTCTATTAAGAAATCATGAATGAAAAATTAAAAAGGTAATGTGTATCCCCTGCCCATTGGTTTGACATTAAATTTAAACCAATAAAAACATGATCATAAATAATGCTAAGCTAAGGGTATTTTAGTTGAGGAACAAACAATTATCAGGTTAAACTTTAGTTGTATAATGCGATAAAGCGTTAAAGTGATAAATGGATGGGAGTAAGGCATTTATGATAGAACTAAAGTATTTTGAACGTATTGATTTCAAACAACTTATCAATTGGATTGATTCACCAGCATTTTTGCTTCAATGGGGAGGTCCAGGGTTTGATTACCCTTTAAATGATAAACAACTAGAAACGTACATCGAGAATGCCAATAAGGATAACACAGAAACGATGGTTTATAAAGTAGTTGATAAAGAGACTGGTAGAGCGATTGGTCATATCTCTTTGGGGAAAATTGATAGAAAAAACAAATCTGCAAGAGTGGGAAAAGTATTAGTCGGTGATAAAAAACACAAGGGGTAAAGGAATAGGGCAGCAAATGATGAAGGCAATCCTTAAAATCGCATTTGATGAACTTCAACTATATAGAGTTAGTCTTGGCGTTTTTGACTTTAATGGTTCGGCCATCGCCTGTTACGAAAAAGCAGGATTTATAAAAGAGGGGTTGCTTCGAGATTCAAGAAAAAATGGTGATGAATACTGGAGTTTATGGGAAATGAGCATTTTAGAAAACGAATGGTTGAAAACCCATAACGTTTAATCTTATTTAACTCAATGGGGATAGGTGTTTAACAAGGGGTTGCTTCGGCGACTTCTTTTCTTATTAAGTTAAAGGGAGGTTTGTTAAAGAAGGAATATGAACAAAATTGGTAGAATAAGTAAATTGGATATAAATCTTAACTTCTAAATATTAATAAGAGGAGAATATCTATGGGCGCTAACGAAGTAAAAGTTTAAACTAATATAAGCGCGGGGGGTTAAAAAATATGAAACAATTGGGGACGCTATACTTTTTCTGCGGAAAAATGGGAGCTGGAAAATCAACTAAATCAAAACAATTGGCGTTAGATAAACATGCGATACTGTTGTCTGAGGATGAATGGCTTTCATCTCTTTATCCCAATCAGATTGAATTATTTGAGGACTATCTAAAATTCTCAGTGCAGCTCAAGCCGTTGGTGAAAAAACATGTCCAAAACATATTAAGGGTCGGTACAGATGTAGTGATGGATTTTCAGCTAACACTCAAAAACTGCGAAAGTGGTTTTTGGATATGGCGTCAGAGGTCAATGCAAGCCATCAACTAATTTTCCTTAATCTAAATAACGAGCAATGCTTACGTCAAATTGCACAAAGGCGTAACGAACAACCCGACAGAGCAGCTTTTGACACGGAAGCGGTGTTTATTCATGTTACTAAATTTTTTGAAGCACCAGAGGCATTCGAGGGTTTAAATATTTTAGAGTTTAGCGGAAAAGAATAACAAGGAGTTCAATGATTCGTGTGTATAAAGTACCTTTTGTTCTGGGAGGTGCTCTATATGATATAAAATGAAATGTGAGTAAGAAAAGTTTCAATGTATATATGTTAAAATCGATGTAACTTTGTGAAGTGGTACACTTAAACTAACGGGTAGCGTTAGTTGAATAATTTAATAAATAAAGGACCATACATATTAGACATATCTAAAATGTGTGGTCCTTCTATTAAAAACCCTTTTGATTCCTAACCTAAATATAATCATTGCTCTATTAATATATGGATGATTGAGATGGTGAAGGCTTAGTAGGTGAATAAATGGGGTTATGCAGTGGTTCTTTTCTTCTTATTGAATTAACGGGAGTTTAGTACAAGAAGAAAATAACAATCACACTTCTTTAAATGTCCAAATGACCAAAATTTGTGCAATATGTAGGAGAGTGAAAATGAAATTTAAGAGCTGTTTGGATTATTAAAAATAATACAGCTAAACAGCTCAAATAATACTTAATATAATGAGAAAAAAGGAGTCCCTGGAGATCTCAAGAAAGGATTATAAGATTCGACTATATATGGTTGTGAAATATTTGTTATGTGGTAGTGAAAGTGATAGTGAAAATGATGGGTACCGGGGTAATAATGTGAGATATCATATTCAAGATGACCTGGAAAAGGACCAGTTACTATAGTATAGCTCAAATATACACACTTCTTTCCAATTATTTATTTATTCATATGACTTAGGAAGTAATTTAGGAACTTTAAATAAATATGCGAAGGTATATTTTTTGAAAGAACGCAGTCAATTATGTTTGGGTTTATTTTAGAGTTTATAAAGAATGAGTATTAAAGCAAAGACCATCATACCAGGCGTAAAATCAATTAAGGAAATAATAAATAAAAATTAGAATAAATACCGGTATTGAGTTAATTAAAGGTTGCTATGCAACTCCTTTTTGATATTGATGAAAAATTTTGTACTTAAACAAACGGGGGCAATAGTGAAAAGGCAGCGGAGTTATCCGTTGCCTTTTGCCATCCAATCTGAAAGTATTTTCTATAAAACTCCCTTCTAAGGCTCCCACTTAACAGAGCATAAATCCTTGTAGTCTCGCTATTTTCGTGTCCTAATAAACTTTGAATAACATGAATGGGAGCCCCGTTGTTCAAAAGGTGTCTGGCATAGCTGGTGAGGATGAAATCGTTGTTAATTCCTACCCGACTTGATATTCGTTTTATGATATACCTCATCTGTCTAATACTCAGCCGGCAGATGCCACCATCCATGAAACCGTCTTTTGGTTGAGACAAATGGCAGATCATCTAGGTTATATACGCCATTATATCTTAGTTTTCCTTCCAATGATCAATCAGGTACTCGACTTGTTTTTTGTCAACAATGTTTACAGCGAAATAAGCAATATCCTTATATTTCATTTTTCTAATTGGATTTTTTACAACGTTATGCATTTCTCTAAAAACCATTATATCCGGTATTGTAAAGGCAACTAAGATAATCGACTTCTTACCATTTATGCCCCAGGTACCTCTTGTGCCTATAACAAGAGGTAAAGGCTTTTCCTACTTTTTAGATAATTGTAAACCCACTCTTGTTCGGTTAAGGTTTTTTCACTCATATAGATGACCCACCCTTATTTGAACGACAATATGCTCTTAACGTGTTTTCTTCTTTACAAATGTTGTCAAGATACTTAAGGTATTTGACAACTGGGGCAACAGGTGTGTTATTTTCTTCATCAATATGTACATATCGTTTTTTATTATCAAAAGGAAGATACTTTTTAGTGAATATAAGATGTTTTAGATAACTTAAAATATCCATAAGTTGATGGTCTAGGATGTCTATGTTTTGTCGGAATTGTCTTACTCCTCTTCTTGGACGAAATATACTTTCCAACAATCATTGGACTTTTTTAGCACTATTTGCCCATAAAGGTTTTTTTTCTCATTCCTTTCATTTGAATGTATCAGCCTATAGTTTACACGAGAAATATATTCATTGGCACTACCTTCGTTTCCAACAAATCGACATGCCCAAAGTTGTTTATATTTTTCCATATGAAATCTTTGTCTCCATATCTAACTTTTATAAAATAATCCCCTAAAGTTTGAATATATTTCTCAGCATCCTTTTCATTGATTGCTGTAACCATTGATTCAACAACAGAAAGGATTTTTTGCTCTTCCGTTTTATCAAATCCGGATAACAGAAAACTGCAACTAAAAAATAAAACCAATATAAGCTTTGTCATAAAAATTATTTTTCCAAAATTTTTTTAAAATATGCTTATTGCAAGCCGTAAAAAAACCCATTTAACCGTAGCTAAATAGGTTTCAATTAGGTGAATGTTCATAGCTCAATGACTTTTTATGATATGAAAAACTGGTTAAGTTTGTTTTTACTAAATATTTTTTTATAGGGAACGATATTGACAGTTAAGAAATTTTTGGGAAAGAATCTTAACAGGAAAGGATTTGCACTTGTATGCTTCGTTTGATACCTAAATACCTAATAATCTCGTTATTGATTTGTTTTTTCCTTGTCTGTATATCCATATATTCCTTTAGCCGAAACAAAGTACAATCAAAAACTGCAAGCATTTTTGGATTTTGAACATAAAATTGAAAAGATGGTTACAGCCAATATGGGGCAATTGGAAAAATTCGATAACAAGATTAAAAAAATGGATAAGGAAAGCTTATATAAAATTGTCTTGTCAACAAAACAAATACTCGTGAAGACTCCAAGGTTCTCGCAAAATTGGAAATACCAAGCATACTTCCGGAAAATATAAAAGATTCTATAATCGTAATAAAAAGTGATTTTTCTTTCGGATTTAAATCAATAGCGGAAAGCATGACCTACTACAAAAAATAACTGGATACTGAAGATCCGGTATTATACTGGAAGTTCCTTAAACAGCGTGATATAGGCATTACCCATATCAATGGTGGATTTACTTCATTAAGTACTGCAAGACTGCAGCTAATTCCACCACCAAGGGGCGTAATACCTAATAATGATTGGGAAGTAGTTGAACGTGGAAATAAATGGCGAAAATCACAAATGGTGAATTTAATGAATAACTATACGAATGATAACACTGCAAGACGTTATAAGGCTGATATTAGCATATTTGGCACGACCCAAATCCATTTACGAAACCCTTATATTGTTGCTTGGTGGTCAGCAGCTTTCCCGGGATTCGGACATATGATGCTGTGTAAATATCCAAGAGGATATGCATTATTTATCTGGGAAGTGGTTGTAAATATTAAAGCACATGTGAATCTTGCCATGATTTACTCATTTCAAGGAAATATATCGATGGCAAAGGAGGTGTTGGACACTAGATGGTTACTCATGTATATCCCCGTGTATCTATTTGCGATTTGGGATAGTTATCGGACAACGGTTGATTTGAACAAAGTTTTTATTTTAGCTGACCATGAAGACCACCGTTTCAACTCATTTAGTTTAGGACCATCTGGAATTAATTATTTAGATAAGAGAAACCCCACAGCTTCTATTATGTGGTCACTATTTATTCCAGGGCTAGGGCATCTTTATATACATAGAATTTTGACAGCCTTTTTTATTATCTTTTGGGTAGTAGTCTTTTTTTATCAATCCCATGCACTTGAAGCGGTTTCCCTTTTGTTCTTAGGAAATGTCAAGGAGGCTTCCTCTGTTTTAAACTCGGAATGGCTGTTATTCCTTCCATCTCACTATGGATTTGCTGTTTTTGATTCCTATATAGATACGATTGAGAATAATAAACTGTATGAAAAAGATCAAAGAAGGTATTTAATGGAAAAGTATCAAGATACAGGTTTCCAAATACTTAAAGGTCAAAAAGTGAAGTGATGTGAAGTGTTTGCAACTATTTTCAACTTTTGAATATAACGCATTTTTAGAAATGGCAATTTCAACTTTAGAGAAAAAAGGAATTAAAAAGGAAAATATATTTGCTATTCCACTGGATAATCGAGAAGAAGACCGTAAAATTTTTGATACCATACATCGCTCAGACGGTACAAGCCTTATTGATATCGGTATGGGACTTGCCACTGCGTTTTCAGTTATTGGAGCAAGCATAGGATTTAAATTAGTTTGGGGTCCAATTTATTGGGGGCTGATAGGTGCATCTGTGGGGTTTATTCTTGGCTTAACTATTCGACTTTTTATGGAGTTAGTTATAAAGAAAAATAAAAGGGTTATAAAAGGCAAACATTCTGAAATAATTTTAATTGTTGATTGTGAAGAAACGCAAGCTGAAATAATTGAGGATATACTTTGGTATCATTTTGCAATTGGCGTGGCAAAAGTAAAATGATTAATCAATATTTGTTGATTATAGATAAAACTAAAAGTTGTGAAGGATTGCACTTAAACTAAACTAGCTATCAAAAAGAGAAAAAAAGCATCTCATTGACTAGCATGAGGCGGGGGAATTTGACCAGCAAATAATTCATTCCATGGAATATAACCATTCGGTAAGGCTTACAGTATGGATGAAGGATGTACTCACGACATTAGTGGTCGAGTCATTACATGGGTCCTATTACGCTTGAGCTACGAATTGAAGTTTCATCACCCTTTTTTCTTCCTTATCCAGAGTGAACAAGAGTCATGTATTGATCTAATTAAATCAATACATGACTGTTTAATGCATCTTAAGTGCAAATCCAAATTCGGGGTTAGTAAAATTATAAGAACCCTTACCTTTATGACTATACCATTTTTATACTATGAAATTCCCCGATATTTCATTTGTTCAATGATATAATCGGCGGTACGAGAGGCAAGCGCCATCACCGTATTGGTTGGATTACCCCCCCCTGACGTCACGAAAAGACTAGCACTACAAATAAATAAGTTAGGGATATCGTGTGCTTGCCCAAAGCTGTTCGTTACCGATTCAACTGGGTTATCTCCCATACGGCATCCGCCCATCAAATGGGCTGTATCATTCGTAACAAATTCCGGGGTGCCTCCAGCTGCCTGAATAATCTCCTTCATTTTTACTACGGCATGGTCTATTAATAGTTGATCATTCGTCCCATAGGAAAAAGAAACATTTGCTAGCGGCATTCCGTATTCGTCCTTTTCCTCCGAAAGTGTGACACAATTCATTGGATTGGGCAGAACTTCGCCAACTAGCGTTACTCTGCCGTAAAAATTATAATCTAGCATCGTTTTTCGCAACGCCTCTCCCCAAAGCTTTCCTGATTTGGAAATGCCCTTTGCCATTTCAACTGGTCGGGAACCGTGTGCGTGTAAAGTATAACCCCGAGCAAACCCACGATTCTTATCCGTTTCATAAAAATCCTGCGTTGTTGCCAAAACAGGAGTCCCCTTATAAAGTCGGATTTCCTCCGGGAATTTACCATAGACATCGTTGCTGCTATGGACCGTAATTGCTTTACCTACCCACCCGCTGGAGTTAGCCAGTCCGTCGGGGAACTGTGTGCTGGCAGAATTCAGTAATAGCCTTGGCGTTTCAACTACAAAATTAGACAGGATGACAATACGTGCCTTTTGTTCATATGTTTGTCCATCATGAACAAACCTTACGCCGGTTACGAGCCCTTCTTTATTAGCTAATACTTGGGTAACCATGCTGTCGGAAATTACTTCGGCCCCGTGCTGAATAGCCTTGGGAATATGATGAACCAGTGTACTAAACTTTGCATTTGGCATGCATCCTTGGTTACAAAACCCCCTGTTAATACAAGGCGGCCGGCCATCAAAGGGTGCGGAATTAATAGCAAGTGGTGCTACTACACTCTGTATACCTAATTTTTCGCATCCAATCCGGAACATTTCCGCGTTTGCACTGATTGGCTCGCGTTCCGGATAAGGATAAGGACCATGAAATGAACCCCATGGAAAATGTTTCGGTCCAGATACGGCAATTTCTTTTTCGATTTTATCGTAATAGGGTTCAAGGTCCTGATAGGTGATGGGCCAATCCTCCCCAACGCCGTCTTCCGTTTTTGTACGAAAATCACTTTCATGAAAACGTAAAAATACGCCGGTAAAATGCGTAGTTCCCCCGCCAACCCCTCTTCCAGAGTTATTATGACCCATTTGCAGGGGATTTGCGCCGCTGACAATTCGTGTATCCTGCCAGCCAAGGTGAGTCATGGATAATTCATCACTGGCGAAGTCAGTTTGCGGGTTCCAAAATGGTCCCGCCTCAATGACAACGACTTTTAGCCCCGCTTTGCTTAACTCATAAGCCAGAACACCACCGGCAGCGCCTGCTCCGACTATACATACATCTGCATCATCTTTATATTTTCGCTTGTCAAGGTGATCATAACGATGTCCATGGTAATGGTTGACGTTGTGCTTAACAGAGTCTTGAATATTAGCCATCTTTTTTCGCCTCCCATGGGTCAGTAAGGCCCAATTCTGTACGAACATATCCTCTTGGGTAAGCAGGACCGGCATAACCGATTTCCGACCAAATTATTGGATGGGAATAATAAGCAGCCGTTGCCTCGCTTGAAATCTTTTGGATAAAATCTTTAACGGGAATACTAATCTGCCCATATTCTAAGGTAAAGTTTCCTTGCATCAAATTGCTTACTACTTCCTTTTTTGTTTCATCTTTTAAGCTATCAAAAGAACTGCCATAAATGTGGGTACAGACTTGGTCAAGCAAGGCAAGCCCATCGCGTATCAGGACGGATTGCTGCGGGACGCCAGCCTTTCGCTGAGACTCCCCAATATTAGCGGCCAATGTCGAATCAAAGTGATGGACGATAAAGGATATAATCGGATCACGCAGGTCATCTAGAAAAATAGCGCAAAGCTGGAATAATGTACTTGATTCCTTCTCGGTAAAATATTGGAGTGGAAAAAATGAATCCGTTTCCGTTCGTTTACCCACGATTTGTCGGGTGTGGGAATCCCACTGTTTTTCTTCGTCCATAACATTGAAATTTGGATAATGAAATTGATCCTTTGACATTCAAAATCACCCCCAATGCAATGCGATTAGCCCCAGAAGGCTAACGGCACTTACCATAGCCGGAAGCGTCAACGGCGGTCCAATCATGAAATTTCGTAATTTATAGCCATCCACGCGCTGTCCGACCCCGCGGATATGCATAAAAGACCCAAATAAGCCTGCGATTATCCCAATGGCTAGCAACACGGTTAAAAGGCTTCGGAGCCAGCCAGCATTATAAAATGTGAATATAACTAAACAAAGACCAAAGATTGGCGTACCAAGTACGGGAATCCACATCGACCAATGACGAAAGTTTTGCCGGTAATGAAATAAGGTAACTTGTACAAAGATTACTAGAAATAATAAACCCATCGCGAAAATGAAAACACGATCCAATGACCACCCGGTCCACCCCAAAACAATCACCTTCCATTTTTGATAGATACAATTCCATTATTCCCTAAAATTTGTAATCGCTATTCAGGAATAATAAGAGATTATATTTTTAAAACTATAAAAATAACTGAATGTAATGGAAGGGGGCTTGGCGATTGTCTACAACCGAAGGCTCAATACTACTGCGGCCTATTTCCCGCACTGTAGCAGAGGCTATTCTTGAACAACTTGAATTATTCGGGGTCAAACGAATTTATGGAGTTATCGGTGATGCCATCTTTGGGCTCATGGATGCGATTGCTAAGAATGGGGAAATTCAATTTATTGCGGTTAAGCATGAGTCTGTTGCTGCAATGATGGCTTCCGCTGAGGCAAAATGTACGGGAGGACTCGGAGTTTGCGCTGCACAGATGGGTCCTGGGCTAGCCAATTTAATAAATGGACTTGGTGATGCCTTTTTAGATGGATTTCCTGTTTTGGCTATCTCAGGTCAAGCCCCATTAAAGAAAATCGGTACTTCCTATAAACAGTATATAAACCAGCAAGAATTGGTTCAGGCGGTTACGGGTGACAGTCAATTAGTTGTTCACCCTGATGCGGTTATTGGTTCCTTGACAAAGGCAATCTATACATCCATTACAATGGATACAGTATCTCATCTTTCCATACCAGCAGATGTCTTTACAGTAAAAACGTTAGTTCCGACAAACAAACCGACATCTATAACCGATGGGGAATTTTGCACTGAACAACTTGAAAAAGGGCTACAGATCATGTATTCGGCAAAGAACCCCATGATTTTAATAGGAAATAAGGTTGGGCCACTATCGGTGGAAATCCAGCAATTGGCCGAACGCTGGGGAGGGGGTATTGCCACGGCCTATGGTGCAGTTGGGATTCTTCCTGATTCCTGTCCATATGGATTGGGCGGATTGGGAGAAGGAGGTAATCCTTTTTTAACCCATTTATTCAAGCAGGCTGATGTAGTTTTGGCCATTGGTACATCGTGGTGGCCGGAGGGGCATACTCCTGTAAGAGCCCGTGTTATTCAGGTTCAAAATAGGCAGACCAATCTTGGAAACGGAATGCCAGTGGATTGCGGAATTGTTGGAAACATGTCAGATATCATTTTACAGCTAATTAGTAGATTTGAACCCCATGATCGGAATCAAGAATGGGTTGGCCAAATTAACCAATGTAAACAAACCTGGGCCGCTCAAAACGAGGAGGAAGGAAATAAATCGAGTTTTCCACTCCAGTCTTCCCGTGTTATTAGGGCTATCGAAAGATGTACCACTCCCGATACGGTCATTGCATTGGATGAAGGGGATTTTACGCTCTGGTTTATGAGAAATTTCCGTGCCCAATGTGAGCATGTCCTTCTTTCTAGTAATTGGCGAACAATGGGATTTGGCCTGCCGTCAGCTTTAGCCGCAAAGTTATGTATGCCAAATAAACATGTGATTTGCGTTACAGGGGATGGCGGGCTTGCGATGGTATTGGCCGATTTGCTAACCGCAGTACGATACCGGCTTAAAATAACCGTCATTATCCTGAATAATGGCATGCTGCAAATGGAATACAACAAAATGGTGAAAAAAGGACTTACTCCGGAGGGGGTTGAATTAACCAATCCTGATTTCGTCATGCTTGCAAAAGCATGTGGTTGGGAGGCCTTTAGGATTCAATCAGGGGATGAATTGGAGCAGCTGTTAATAACCGCCCAAATGAGTGAGAATCCTGTTATATTGGATGTTCCAACCGCCCAGGTTTCTTACCCAAATTATCAAATTTCTTAAAAGGAGAAAAACACATGGAAACTATACCGACACCTTTTCCACCCCAACATCAAAACCAGCAGCCAGGCATTGAATCAATAATGAATCCTAGACCAGCCTATGATAACCCAAATTACAAAGGCAGTGAGAAGCTTAAAGACAAAGTTGCCATCATAACGGGAGGCGACAGTGGACAAGGACGTGCGATTGCAGTTGCCTTTGCCAAAGAAGGGGCCGATGTCGTCATTGTCTATCTTAATGAGCATGAAGACGCTAAGGAAACAAAACAGGTGGTAGAGCAGAAGGGGCGCCGCTGCCTTGCGCTTGCCGGTGATATTGGAACCGAAAACTTTTGCAAACAAGTGGTAGAAAAGACAGTTGCTGAATTCGGCAAATTGGATATTCTGGTCAACAATGCGGCGGAGCAACATGTGCAATCGGGGCTGGAATATATCACAACAGCACAAATGGAAAAGACATTCCGTACAAACTTTTATTCAATCTTTTATTTAACGAAAGCTGCTTTGCCCCATATGAAGCAGGGAAGTACAATCATTAATGCCGCATCACTTACAGCCTACGAAGGGAACGAACAATTAATTGACTATTCGGCAACGAAGGGAGCCATTGTGGCTTTTACACGGTCACTTTCCAAATCGCTTCAGACCAAAGGGATTCGCGTGAATGGTGTATGTCCAGGAAATATTTGGACACCATTAATCCCTGCTTCGTTTCCCGCTGACCAGGTGGCAAACTGGGGGGCAAAAACCCCGATGAAACGCGCGGGACAACCTCAGGAAATTGCACCGGCCTATGTGTTTTTAGCGTCGGAGGACTCTTCCTATATGTCTGGGCAATTCCTGCATGTAAACGGGGGAATCGTTATTAACGGATAGGAAAATATGGGGCGGTACAAAAAGCGTAAAGGGGTGCCAGGCTAATGAAGATTGCAAGTATCGAAACCTTCCCTTTGTTCTATCCGCTTACACAGCCCTATGGTGATGCGAACGGTTATAAACAATACCGAACCTGTTTCTTATTTCGGATTACAACCCAATCTGGGATTACTGGCTGGGGGGAGTGTGTTGACTGGCTGCCGACTTTGAAATTAGGATTTGAAAATAGAATTATTCCCCATTTAATCGGTAAAAACGCATTAAACCGCCTGCAACTGGTTAATCACATCAAAAAATGGCATCAACGTGCAGCGGCCGGTGTCAGTATGGCGCTTACGGAAATTGCCGCGAAACATTCCGGACTTTCTGTATGCGATTTATGGGGAGGTAGATGGAGGGAAGAAGTACCCGTTTACGCGTCGTTCCAATCCTACACGGATAAAGTAGGGTGGGCTAAACATTCCATTCACCTTGTAGAACAGGCTTTAGATTACGGTTTTACCATGATAAAAGTAAAGATAGGGGGAAAGACATTTAAGGAGGATCTTATGCATATCCTTGGTGTCCGCAATGTGATGTCGGAAAATCACCAATTAATTTTAGATGCCAACCAAAGTTATGATTTTTCAACAGCCAAGCAATGGGGACAACCGATTTCAGAGTGGAATAACTTCCTTTGGTTTGAGGAGCCACTACCGATAAATCTCGTCTCGGATTATAAATTACTTCGGTCAAGTTTTCCCGCCCCAATTGCCGGGGGAGAAAACTTGAAAAATGCCAAGGAATTCTTAGCCTTCTTGCGTGAGGGGGCAATTGATATTATTCAACCGGATATTGCACATGAAGATGGGGTAGATGGGTTCAGGCATACGTTGCAACTTTCCCGTTATTTTGGGGTCAGAGCATCACCGCATACATTTGACGGGGCTTTATCAAGATTATACGCCATATTTGCTCAAGCTTGTTTACCAGCTTGGAGTAAAATGCCTTTGGAAAATATTGAACCTGTTGAATGGGATGTGATGGAAAATCCATTTAATTCAATTATACCAATTGAACCGGGCCGCGGAACAGCAGCCATTCCTACTGGTGAAGGGATTGGTGTTGAATTAGATCAAGGGATTATTGAAAGGTACTGTTGGGATGGCTCAATGTACAGCTAATTTAAGATAATTGATATTATGTTAAACATCGTTTTTTAAATTTGATATGGGGGGAGTTTTGGTTTGCCGGACCAATGCCCCACCTCCCGTTTACAGGCCTTAAAACTTGACTAAAGTATAATATTTTATTGGGTTTTCGGGGAAACAAATTTGTTTCCGGAAATCCAAAAGCGCCATGGATAGTGTACTGCTTCCCCCGTATTCTGTATTCCAATCCTCGGGCCAATTGCTATATCCCTTGGGTCTATATTCATTCCCTTCGATATCCAAAGCGGGGGTTCATCAAGTGGATGGCCATAGTCGGACATCGTAATACCCAGCGCTTTTGCAAGTTTACCCGGACCATTTGTCCATTCTATTTCATTTTTTGCTTTTGGCCTTCTTTCGGCCATTAATTCTTTACCGGAAAAAGGTTCTAATGCCCTAACAAGAACGGCATGTGGTTGACCAATTTTACCGCTTACTACATTAAGAAGACAATGCGTATGCATGGAATACGTATAGGCGAAACCTGGTTCACCAAACATAACTTCTGTTCGTTTGGTACGACGTCCTTCAAAACTATGTGCCGCACGATCATCGGGCCCCATATATGCCTCTGTTTCGACAATAATACCAGATGCTGTCCCAAAGGGTGTCTCCTTAATAAGAAAACAGCCAAGTAATGCCTTTGCAAGTTCAAGCGTTGGTTGATAATAAAATCCTTTTTCAAGTGGCTCCATTAAGCTTACCCCTTTACCTATGATTTGTAGATGGTGATTAGTTTCAAATTTGCATTCGTATAAACAAAATACCCGGATACATAAACGGTAAAATTCCGTTTAAATTAGAAAATACCTATATTTCCTCAAAAATAAAGGAAGTTTTTCCGTTTATACTATCCAAATCTTTGGATTTTAACTCATTTAGGGTAGTTAATCGGAATATCTTCGCTTATATCTCACTAGCCTTGCAAATAAGTTACAATTTTTGGTAATTTTTTCATTTTCAGTAGACAAAATAAAAGGATCCTCCTAATGTAGAAGCTGAACCCACAAGATAAACACGTTACCCTATGACTTCTACAAAAAGGAGAATCCATATGGATAACGTACCAAAAGAAAGTGTTGTTGAAAAGTGCCTTGAGCTTCTAAATTTGAAAAATTTTCGACATCCCTATGTTGACCATGGTTCAAAAAAGCTCCTTACCGGCCCAGCCATTATGCTGCTTGTAGAAGCTGAGATTCGGAAACATAAATCACTTTCATACATTGATAAAAATTTGCGATCCAGCCCTGCTATCCAAGAGTTAACCGGTTTAGATTCCGTTCACGGCTCTACTGTCAATCGGAAAATCGAGCGCCTTCCCTATGACCTTTTACAGAGTCTTTCAGCGGACATTTTCCATAAGGTTGACAAGCATTACACTAAAAAAAATCCTAATACCTCACCATTGGGTCCATTATCAATTGTGGATTCCAGCCAGATTGCACTTCCTTCAAAAGCTGGCGAATGGGCTTATTGCACAAAAGACAGTAACACCATTAAGATTCATACAAAATTGGCCTGTATTAACGACAAAATTACCTTCCCCAAAAAGGTGATTTACTCAACTGGCGCTGTTGATGACAAAGAAGTGGTCCTGCAACTCGTTACAGACAAGGACACAACCCACGTATTTGATAGAGGCTACATCCACTATCATCACTTCCATCTTTGGAAAACCGAAGGTTTCAAGTTTGTCGCTCGTGTAAAGGCCAATTCAAAACTTCGTGTCTTAGTGACCCGTTCCACAGAGGAAAGTTCCTTTATTAAGCTAGATGCCGACGTTGAAGTAACGGACCATGAAACTAAGGAGCTTTTTTCCTTAAGGCTTGTAGAGTATCGTGACGACCAAAAACGACCTTATCGTGTCGTCACGAATCGCTGGGATCTTTCAGCTCAAGAAATTGCAGATATCTATAAGCGCAGGTGGCTAATCGAGCTATTTTTCAAATGGATCAAACAAAATTTAAATACGGTAAAGCTCTATTGTTATAAGCCCAAAGCCGTTTGGAATCAGATTTGCATCGCCATGATTGCCTACGGTTTGGTAGAACTGGTGAAAATACTAACTAAGACGACCAAATGTAACAGAGAAATCGTGGAGCTGTTACGTATTTACTGGGAGAAAAACTGGAATGAATTCTTAGAAGAACTATTCCGTGAACCCAGTCGAAAATCCAAGGGACGGAGAAAAAAGGGCAAACCAGGACGCCCACGTAAACACCCTAGAATTATGAAAGCCAAGAAGATTATTATCAACAACTAGTTTTTAATAATTGGTAACGTGTTTGTATTGTTAATGGGTTTTTATTAAGGTATTCCTTTTTTCTCCTTATTAAATCCAATAGTCACAGTAATAATCTTAAAAACCATTTAGTCAGAACCTTAACGTGAGGTCGGGAATCTCAAAGCCGTTTACCGAGAAGGGTTCTGGGAGTAAAATGTCACCAACTTCCATTTTTTAACACATGTTTGCAAGGCTAGTGCTTATATCTGCTTCTTATGCTACCACTATATCATTAGGCGGAAATTCTCTGTCTATGAATTAAATTCTCATGCCTACAAATGGAAATATAATTGAAAGATAGAAGGAGTCGGAGGTAGAATTGACCCATACGTTTTAACTGGGTAAACAGGATTATTTTAATATTAAAAGGACCCCCGTCCTGATTTCAGGATGGGGGTAAAATGAAGATTATAATTAAATTGGCTAATTATTGGGGTTTATTTAGGTTATAATCCCATCCTCCAAGTTTCTCCAAAGATGATGGGCCTCCCTGGCGATATGTTCCAATAAATCAGGCGGTGAGGTTGTAACTGCGGCGCATTTTTTGATTAAATCATCCAGTTCCAATTTAAATGCTTCCAGATCCTTCGCTTCTTTAATTATCATTTTATTAAATTGCTGTAAAACCGGCAGCATCTCATTACGCGGTTTGCGTATCATTGTCTTTAATGCCTGCGCCTGTAATAAAAGTCGTTCAAATTTATGCGTCATTTCAATTACCTGTTGGCGAAGTTGGTAATTAGATGCATCCAAATAATGTTGGATATAGACCAAATGGTCCGCCATTTGCCTTAACCAAAAGGTGCTTTCGTGTATGGACGCATCTGCTGGTGTATAGTTACCACCACCACTTAGTAACAAATTAAAAATTCGTTGGGATTCCTCGGCCTCCCTTGCCATATGATCAAGCAGGGAGACAGGAGTTGAAACAATGACCTCACAGTGTAAAGCTTTATCCATGGTATAGGTAACAATACCATGATACTCATGTACAGCATGTTGCGCCTCATTTATAATGGAGCCAAGATCTCCTGATTTGGATTGAATCTTTTGAAGGACAGCCCCCATCCGTTGAGTAGCATGGTTGTTCGTACGCGCTAATTCAAGCTCATGATGGCTTATTTCCCTGTCTAAAAATCGGCTATGGTCATAACTGTTACGAACCCAGAAATCAAGTATTCCATAGATGTCCCTATTATAGTTATCCGTATAACCCATCCCTTCACCCCATTTCCGTAGTCCCCTAATGTATATTCAAGATTTTTTAATTTATTTCATGCCGAAGCATATCAACGTAACCTATTGGATAAATACATAAATGCAAGGGCGGTGGACAAATTAAAGGTATTAAGCCAGTCCTGGGGGATTGATTTACAATGAAAAAGGGGCTATTCATTCCAACGGTATTCCTATATGTTTTTATAATTGCACTGGGTAGTTTGGTCGAACCACTTAATGTTACCGCAGTCACTTTAAAAACCGACATCCAAGCAAAGCAAAAGAAAAATGATGATCTTTATAAAAAAATAGAAGCATTTAGCAACGAGCATAGAATTGCGCCGATTGATGCAACCATTGATAGGATTTGGAAGGCGATTCCCGGTCATAACGGATTGGATGCAGATATTAAGGCAAGTTATAAAAAAATGAAGAAGAGCGGTAAATTCGATAAAAATAAAATTGTTTTTAAGGAGGTATCACCACGTGTCCACTTGGAAGATTTAGCGGCTGAACCTATTTATAGGGGGAATCCACAAAAACCAATGGTGGCTTTATTGATCAATGTCGCTTGGGGTAATGAATACATACCAACTATCCTTGAAGTATTAAACGACTCCAAAGTTAAAGCAACGTTCTTTTATGATGGCAGCTGGGTTAAAAAGAACCCGGATCTGGCAAGGATGATTTATAAGGAAGGCCATGAAATCGGCAACCATGCGTATAGCCACCCAGATCTGCAAAGACGCTCGAAAAGTGAAACCATTCAGGAAATAAGTAAGACCAATACAGTCATTGAAGAAACCATTGGAGTAAAACCGAAATGGTTTGCGCCGCCAAGCGGGAGTTTTAATAAGGTAACAATCCAAGTCGCTGACGAGCTTAATATGAAAACTATTTTATGGACAATCGATACGGTTGATTGGAGAAAGCCCGCAACGGGAGAAATGGTTAATCGCATAGTTAAAAATGCAGATAATGGCTTTATGGTGCTTATGCATCCCACAAAGCCTGTCGTAGAGGGGCTTGGCGATATGATAACGGGTATCAAAGCAAAAGGAATTCAACTTGGCACCGTTAGCGATCTGTTGAGTGAAAAACGTATTAATCAAACTAGGTAAAGCCCTAAAAGGGCGGGTCGGAAATTCGCTTTTTTGTCCCCAAAACTACCTCATTCTGGTGTCCTATCAGTATTGGATTTCCGGTTTAAATAGCCCTTTTCTAATCCTAGTTCGATGTTTATTAATAGCCCCATTTTTTCTAAATCAGCCTTTGTTACGACTGGATCCATAACAGACCAATCAACCGTATAAACATAGTAGTAGCCTTTGATAGGCCTAAAAATAACGGTTGATCCCGGAAATCTGTCAAATTTCGCCTTTATTCCATATCTCCACGTAAATTTATAGTCCAACAAATTCACTGAACCTCACCAACTGTTATTAAAGTATCCCCATATCTTACTTAAACTTTTTATAAACCGAAAAGTCTTATTGAACACAACATTATTTTACGGGAAAACATTTTGAAACATCCCTGTTTAATGAATTGGCACAAGTTACCGCCAATGGAGGCTATGATCAAATTTAACATGTGATCATTTTTTGCAACTCAGGAAAATGGTATGAAGTTTTTTTAGTCAACATATGTTTATAATGAATGTTTTAAAACAATGGAATACCGAACCAAAGGAAGTTTTCAAATTTAAATTAGGAGTATTCCTTCGATATCTCTGGGAAACGATTCAACAAAGAATGGGGGGAAAGTCTTGGAGGTTATCGGTAAAAGCATCATTCGTAAAGAGGCATGGGAAAAAGTAACCGGAAAGGCACGATATACCCACGACTTTAGGTTTGCCGATATGCTTTCATGTAAACTGGTAGTTAGCCCATATGGACACGCAAAGATTGTTTCAATTGACACATCGGCGGCAGAAAAAATGCCGGGGGTCCAGGCAATTGTCAAAGGGGGACCGCACCTCCCCTTAATTGGCGAATCGGTGCGTGACCGGCCTCCAATTGCGTTTGAAAGGGTGCGCTATCACGGCGAGCCCGTAGCACTTGTCGTTGCCGAAACACCTGCACAAGCAAAAAAAGCCGCGGATCAAATTCATGTCAAATATGAGCCCCTGCCGGTTCTTTCTTCGCCAACACAGGCTTTTCAAAAGAATGCCCCGCTTATACATGAGCATTTGGGTGAATACAAGAAAGATGATGTTTCTTATCCGGTCCCGGGTACAAATATTGCGACCCATTATAAAATCCGTAAAGGAAAAATGGATAAAGGATGGGCTGATAGCGAAATAACGGTTGAAGGAGATTATTCGTTTGCCCCATCATACCATGCAGCAATGGAAACAAGATGTTCAATCGCGGAAATTTTACCCGATGGTATTATTAACATCATGACCTCCTCACAGGCCCCATTTATGGTTAAAAGGCTTATAGCTGATTACTTTGGGGAGGATGAAGGGAAAGTTGTTGTTCATACCCCATTAGTTGGTGGAGCCTTTGGAGGAAAGGCTTCAACACAACTTGAAATATTCGCTTATTTAGCATCAAAGGCTGTGGGCGGCAGACCGGTTAAGGTTTTTAATGAACGGGAACAGGATATGATTACTTCCCCTGGCCATATCGGACTGGATGCTAAAGTAAAATTTGGGGCAAAACGTAACGGAAAGATAACGGTTATGGAAATCGGATACTGGTGGGATAGCGGTGCATACTCCGATAAGGGCGTAGATATTTCAAGATCGGGGGTGGTGGATTGTACTGGGCCCTATCATATTGAAAATGTTTGGTGTGATTCATATTGTATGTATACAAACCATCCCTATCCCGCTCCGTTTAGGGGGTTTAGCCACCCTGAACTTTCTTTTGCAATTGAAAGAACGATGGACTTATTAGCAGAAAAATTAGGGATGGACCCGCTTGAACTTCGATATGTCAATGCAATTATGCCAGGAAGCACGACCCCGACAAGGGTTCGGTTAAATAATAGCAATGTGGGAAACTTACAGAAATGTATTGAGAAATTACGAGACATTTTCAACTGGGATGAAGGGCCTATCAAAGAGATTGACGAGCGTTTTGTTCGGGTAAAAGGGGTCAGCTGCAGTTGGAAGTCATCCACCATTGACCCAAATGCGCCCTCAGGGGCTATTTTAACTTTTAACCGCGATGGAAGTATTAATTTAATGGCGGGAGTGGTTGAAATTGGCACGGGTACCAAAACGGTTCTTGCGCAAATTATTGCAGAACGGCTGAAAATGGATGTAAACAAAATCCATGTTCGGATGGAAGTTGATACCCAAACCACGCCCGAGCATTGGAAAACTGTCGCAAGCAGAGGAACATTTATGGGAGGAAGGGCCGTTTTGGAAGCTGCGGATGACGTCATCCGGCAGCTCAAGGAAATTGCGGCATGTGTCCTAAGAGCGCCAATACAAGATCTTGAAGTAGCAAACAGCCGAGTTTTTTTACGGGATGACCCTTTGATTGGGTTAGATTTCACAGATATTTGTTATGGCTATTCCTATCCAAATGGTAACGCTGTTGGTGGCCAAATTATCGGTAAGGGAAATTATATCTTACGCCATTTAACCCGAATTGACCCTGAGACAGGTGAAGGGAAGCCAGGTCCTGAGTGGACGGTTGCAGCATATGGAGTAGAGGTAGAATTTGATAAAAGGGACTTAACCTACCGATTGATAAAAGCAGCGTGTGTGGTCGATATAGGGAAAGTAATGAACGAAAAAGCGGCTCTGGGCCAAGTTATGGGTGCAATGAGCATGGGGCTGGCTTTCGCAGGAAGGGAAACTTTTTATTTTGATGAACTTGGAAGGGTTTTGAACCCTCAGCTTCGAACATACCGCCCATTGCATTACGGTGAAAACCCAGAATACCTAGTGGGTTTTGTTGAAACCCCGCAGCTGGATGGACCATATGGTGCACGGGGGGTTGGTGAGCATGGGGTACTTGGTATGCCTGGGGCACTGGGAAATGCCCTTTCGCTAGCCGCCGGTGTATCCCTCCATCATTTACCTCTTATTCCAGAATTAATCTGGAAGGCAAAGGAAAGGACCCGGCCATGATTTTGTTTGATTTTGATTGAGTTAAAATAGAAAAGTGCCAGGTACCAACCAATTATTTGGAAGATGCCTGGCACTATTAGTTATGATTGAAAAATTAATAAGGTAAAATAAAAGATGCATTTACTTTATTTTGGAACAAGTGGCAAAATATTGGACATAAAGACAAAACATATAGTATTTTTATTTTGTGTCACGAAATTATTTTTGGGGGGATAAACATGGAATACCGTCGTTTAGGAAAAACAGGACTAAAGTGAGTGAAATAAGTTTAGGCAGCTGGCTTACATATGGCGGGTATGTAGAGGAACAAAATGCTACAGCTTCAATCGATAAAGCCTATAACCTTGGGATAAACTTTTTTGATACTGCCAATGTTTATATGCGCGGGGAAGCAGAAATTGTAGTCGGAAAAGCCCTAAAGAAGTTCGTACGTGATTCCTACGTTTTAGCCACAAAGGTATTCTGGCCAATGGGTGATGGGCCGAACGATCGTGGGTTATCCCGAAAACATGTAATGGAACAATGTCATGCGAGTCTTAAACGCCTGAACACCGATTATGTGGATATTTATTATTGCCATCGTTTTGATCAGGAAACGCCGCTCGATGAAACATTGCGGGCCTTAGATGACCTTGTACGCCAAGGAAAAGTATTATATATCGGGGTTAGTGAATGGACAGCTGAGCAAATTACAGAAGCTGTTCATCTTGCAGACAAAAAGCTCCTTGACCGAATTGTTGTGAATCAGCCACAATACAGTATGCTAGAGCGGTATATTGAAAAGGACGTCATCCCAGTATGTGAAAAACATGGCATTGGCCAAGTCGTTTGGTCTCCTCTTGCCCAGGGTGTTTTAACTGGTAAATATCAGAAGGGTTCTCAGGCTCCTGCAGGAAGCCGTGCATCACAAGAAAAGTACGGTAATCTTTTTGGATTACTCACTGAGGAGAATCTTGATAAAGTGGAACTGCTAAAAGAGGTTGCCAAAGACAATGACATGTCACTTGTCACCCTGGCACTATCGTGGATTTTACGACAACAAAATGTATCCAGTGCTCTGGTAGGGGCAAGTCGTCCTGAACAAATGGAGGAAAATGTAAAAGCATCAGGCGTAAAGTTAAATGCTGAAACACTCGCTCGAATTGAGGACATTTTAAGATAAGGCTCCGTTAAGAATATATTTTTTCTTTGAAAAATTAGGAAGAAACACCGTAGAAGTGTTTCTTCTTATTCGAATATCAGTTAAATCCCTTTTTACTGTGAGTTCTTGTTCAACTAAAGGGTGCAAGAATTGAATAAAAGCAATACATTTTTTCAGCAGTGCTTTTCTTACGGCCCTTTTTATATTCAATTTCAATTTCTGTTTATCGACTTTTTTTCTGTATAGTTTACAGCCCGCTGAAGATGTCTATTATACTTGAGTGGCCTCGTCATTTTTATATTCTAAAATGTCTCCAGGCTGGCATTCTAATGCTTTGCAAATACCCTCTAAAGTGGAAAAACGAATGGCCTTGGCCTTTCCATTTTTCAAGATGGAAAGGTTAGCCATCGTAATTCCGACCCTCTCCGAAAGCTCAGTTACGCTCATTTTCCTTTTAGCCAGCATCACATCAATATTAATGATGATTGACATGGTTTTCACCTCACACTATTAGATGATTTTCAGATTTTATATCAATGACTACTTTTACAAGTTTTTGGAGGACGCCAACAAAGGTTGCGATTATGCTTGAAGCAAAAGTGAGCATAAATCCCAAGCTTATAATACCTGTTATGTCTTCACCTGTACCTGTACTCAATATCACGACAGATATGATTCCAGCTCCAATAAAGGCAATGATGGTAATCGCACAACGTTTGATTACCTTCAATGCCCTTAAAGATAATTCCGTGAAAGCATTGTTTTTATCAATGTAAACTAAAAGTTTAAATGCTTGATACAACGCAATGAAAAAGGGCGTAGAGAATAAATAAGCAGCTAGTAAAAAGGGATATTGCAAGTAAGCAGTTACTGGATGTTCTTCTGCATCTCTACTAGCTATTTCAGGCAACAGAAATATACACAAACCAAGTGCTGCCATTCCGATTAGAATAATAACTCCCTTTAGGAAAAAAGTTGATGATCGGTTCATAAAAAACACCTCACAAATGATTTGTAATACAAACCTAGACCGTTAAGTCATTTTCAGATTTGATATCAATCGCATCTTTTAACAGTTTTTGAAGAACAGCAGCAAAGACGGCGATCACCATGGAAGCAAAAGGTACAACTAATCCGACAAAGATGACACCAGGGGCGTCGTCTTTCTCCGCAAAGAGATAGAAGAGCGGCAAGACTAGCACATGCAAAATGCTGATGGTGATGGCACATTGTTTGATTTTCTTTAAAGCTTTTACAGACAAATCGGAGAAAGCTATATTTTTGTCAATAAAGAGTAGCAGTTTGAAAGCCTGGTACAAAGCAAAGTAAAAAGGAATCGCAGATGCATAAAAAATAATGAAAACCAGATATTTTATAGAAGCAACCCCTGGAAGCAATTTTGCTGCAAGTTTTCCAAACTCAGGCACCAAAAAGATGCATAAAGCAATAACAGGGATCCCAATCAGAAAAACTGCTATCTTCAGGAAGAGAGTTGATACATGTTTCATAAACAGCACCTCACAAATTTATTGTTAATGAGAATTTAACACAATATTTATTGATTATCAATAAATTTTTATTTTTTATAATGATATTTTTGTTGTAATAAAAACATGGTTTTCAAAGCTAACTCCAACATTTTATAAGGTACCTATTGATATTTATAAAATTAACATTTTGTGGAATATAATAGTATTGGTTGAAACTTTTTAGATTTTGGAGAAATAACGATGGCGAATATCTTATATTACTTGACCTTTGGAATGGTTGCGTGTGTTTTTATCATTTTTATATTCATGCTTTTTGGTTGGCGTTGGATCATGAAACGGATGGTAAAGCAAATGGGAAAGATTATTTTAACAGACAGTTATCAAGAAAATGTGATGGAATTGATGCCCGGACTCCGGCATATGGGCATTCAAAATATGCTTGAAAATAGCTTACGGGCAGAAACAGGCGATGTTCTCCATCGTCCGCTTGGCTCTTCGAAAAAATGGCCGCATTTAGACTCGATTACCTTCATTCCCGCCCAGACATCACCTTTTCCAATTGACGGTGAAGAAGATGTTGATGTGGAAGTAACCATTGGGCCTCAAGCAAAAAAACCGATGAAAATAAAAATCCCGTTAATGATCAGCGGCATGGCCTATGGGATTGCACTCAGTGAGGAAGTGAGACTTTCATTGGCACAAGCAGCGAATAATGTTGGAACCGCTATTAATTCTGGTGAAGGGGCAGTCCTGCCAGAGGAAATCAATGTCGGCGGAAAATATATTTTACAGTTTTCTAAAACAGATTGGTCAAAAGAGGAAGAATTAATTAAACAGGCAGATATGATCGAAATTAAATTGGGACAAGGCGCATTATTCGGGACAGGTGGGAAAATTTCTCCTAAAAATTTAACGGGTCGTGCCCGTGAACTGATGGGGTTAAAGGAAAACGAGGATGCCGTGATTTATGATAATTTTGTTGTAGATCAAACACTGGATGATTTGAAAGAACTTGTTGATGAGCTTAGGAGTATAACAGGTGGTGTTCCCATTGGCACAAAAATTGGGGCTGGCGGGAAAATTGAAGAAGATATTGATCATTTAATCTATATGGGTGTTGATTATATTGCGGTTGATGGTGGACAAGCGGCAACACTCGGTTCTCCCCCTATTTTAGCTGACGACGTTGGAATCCCAACTCTACATGCGATTGTCAGGGCTGCTAATCACCTAGAAAAGAGAAACATGAAAGGAAAGATTAGTTTAATTGCCTCTGGCGGACTTCTAGTACCGGGGCATTTTTTAAAAGTGCTCGCCCTTGGAGCGGATGCTGTGTATTTAGGCTCCTCTATGTTATTTACCGTCTCACATCCGCAATCATTGAATGCCCTTCCGTTTGAACCACCGACACAAGTTGTTTGGAATCAAGGGAAATACAAGGATCAATTTAAGATTGAAGTAGGGGTAAAATCCGCGGAGAAATTCTTAACAGCGTGTACAGAAGAAATCAAGACGGCATTAAGAGCAATGGGTAAGCGTTCTTTAAAAGAATTATCAAAAAAGGATCTGGTATCCTTTGATGAATTAACCGCCCAAATGGTGGGAATTCCGTTTTCCTTTGATCCATGGGAAGAAAAACAATTGGAGAACTGACAATGGCGAACATTTTTGTTTATTTGACTTTTGGACTAATGTCCCTATTATTTGTGGTGTTTCTATTCATGCTCATTGGTTGGCGCTGGATGATGAAACGAGTAGTGAAAATGGCTGGTAAAATTATTTTATCTGACAGTTATCAAGAAAATATTATGGAACTGATACCAGGCCTTCGGCATATGGGGATTCAAAATGTGCTGGAAAATAGCTTACGGGCAGAAACAGGAACGGTCCTTTTTCGCCCGCTCGGCGGCTCTGCAAAAAAATGGCCGCATTTAGAGCCCATTACTTTTATCCCAGCGCAAACGTCACCATTTCCAATTGATGGTGTAGATGAAGTAGATGTTTCCGTTACCATTGGACCAAAGTCAAAAAAACCAATGAAAATTGAAATTCCATTGATGATCAGTGGAATGGGCTTTGGTATTTCACTTAGTGAACAAGCTAGACTTTCTTTGGCAATAGCAGCAAATAAGACAGGAACTGCGATTAACTCTGGTCAAGGTGGAATTCTACCCGAAGAATTAAACGCTGCCGGAAAGTATATTTTACAAATTTCTAAAACAGATTGGGCAAAGGAAGATCAATTATTGAAGCGTGCTGATATGATTGAAATTAAATTAGGCCAGGGCGCTTTAGCGGGAATGGGCGAAAAAATTCCGCCACAAAGGTTAACAGGCCGTGCCCGTGAAGTAATGGGACTTAAGGAAAATGAAGAAGCAGTCATTTATGAAAACTTTTTCGAAGATCAAACATTGCTAGATTTAAAACTACTTGTGGATGAACTTCGGGTACGATCTGGTGGAGTCCCCATAGGTGTCAAAATTGGCGCAGGTGGAAAAATGGAAGAAGATCTTGATCATTTACTCTTTATGGGGGTTGATTTTATTACCATTGACGGCGGACAAGCAGGCATGTACGGGGCACCCCCTATATTATTTGATGATTTTGGAATCCCGACATTACATGCTGTAGTGAGAGCTGTGAACCATCTAGAAAAAAGACAGATGAAAGGGAAAATTAGTTTAATCGTATCAGGAGGGATGTTAGTCCCAGGACATTTCTTAAAAGTGCTTGCGCTCGGAGCCGACGCTGTATATGTAGGCACCGCCATGCTGTTTGCTCTGGCACACGATCAAGTATTGAATGCCCTTCCATTTGAACCGCCTACACAAGCGATTTGGTATGACGGCAAGTTCAAGGATCAATTTAAAACCGATGTAGGGGAAAAAACAGCGGAGAAATTCCTAACAGCTTGTACTGAAGAAATGAAAATGGCATTAAGATCAATGGGTAAACGCTCTTTAAAAGAGTTGTCAAAAAAGGATTTGGTTTCCTATGATGAATTGACGGCTAAAAAGGTAGGAATTCCGTTTTCCTTTAGGGCATGGGAAGACAAATAGTCTCGATAGAAAAAGGTTAATCCCCCAGCCATTGGTTGGGGGATATTTTCGGGCGCCAACTTGCGGATTGGTCCCGCAACTAGCGGATTGGTCCCGCAACTAGCGGATGAGGCCCACCAACTTGCGCTTAAATCCGAGCAACTTGCGGATAAGGTCCATCAACTTGCGCTTAAGTCCCCGCAACTTGCGATAAGGTCCACTTATCAACTAATGGAATGAGATAAAAATCCATTCATACTAAAAATCCATGTAAATAGATAACCATATTTACTGTTTCCTAATTATCTTGAAAAGTTTTCGATGATCGCAGGGATCATTTCATAAAAAATCTCAAGAAACATATTGAACAGCATGACGGCTGCGGGTATTACTAGAATGGCAAAGCTTATATAAGCTAGTTTCAGCCTGCCATTTGATTGCTCCATCCATTTGGTTATACGTTCGATTGACCATACAAGAAGAAAAGCCCCAATAAAAAACAATGCCGAGAACAATGAGATCCCTAACGGGGCTTGAGGTCCAAATAATTCGTTGTTTGGATTTGACAAAAACAAAGGGGTCCCAAAAATAATTAAGCTAAGCAACCCAAAGTAAAACCCCTTTTGGATCAAGCTCATTCTTGAGGTTTGAAAAACAATTGTGTAAATGATACTGTTGGCCAGTGTTACGGCAATTCCTAATATAACGATCATCAATGTTCCGGAAAAATGGAATCCACTCGCCATATGTGGGAAGAAAAACGCAATGATTCCCATCACCAATCTCAATAATAGCCCAAAAATAAAGCCAGTAAAAATAGCTCCCGTAAAGGAAATACCAAAATTCCTTGCGATTCTTTTCCACCGCATTGAGGCGGTTTCCTTCACTGCTTCAGCGCTTTGCTTCCCCTTTATATAAATCACTCCCTAATCAAATTTTTTAATTAGGTTCTCCCGTATTATATTTATGCGGAGTTGCGTGTCTGTACCTGCTAAAATAAAAAAATTTTCAGTGGTGCAAGTATTATGGGAAGTAGGACTAATGGAAAAAGACCTATGCAATTTGGCTTCTAAAATTTTAAAGCTATTGGTCGCATAGAAAGGTTTTATGAGCCTGAACTGCTGAAGGTTTCAAGCGTTAGGTCGCATAGAAAGGTTATATGAGCTCGAACCACTGATGTTATCAAGCGTTTGGACGCATAGAAAAGCTATATGAGCCCGAACTGCTGATGGTTTCAAAAGTATGGACGCATAGAAAGGCTATATGAGCCCAAACCGGTGATGGTTTCAAAAGTATGGTCGCATAGAACGGCTATATGAACCCGAACTGCTGAAGGTTTTAAAAGTTGGGTCGCATAGAAAGGTTATATGAGCCCGAACCGCTGGTGGTTTTAAAAGTATGGTCGCATAGAACGGCTATATGAGCCCGAACTGCTGATGGTTTCAAAAGTATGGTCGCATAGAACGGCTATATGAGCCCCAACCGGTGATGGTTTCAAAAGTATGGTCGCATAGAACGGCTATATGCGCCCGAACTGCTGAAGGTTTCAAAAGTTGGGTCGCATAGAAAGGTTATAAGCGCCCGAACCGCTGATAATTTAAAGTGTTGAGGCGTTTAGAAAGGCTATAAACATCTACACGTTAGTGCGTTTGGAACTTTGTCGAAGCAATTAGGATAGGGGAACAAAAATTAAAAGCAATTAGATAAGGGGAATTTTAGATTTAAATTAGGTTTACCATTTATGGTAAGCCTGTTTTTTTCTTTTGCGTTAAAATGGGAACAGGTTGGAAATTTAGTGGAAAGGGATGAAATTGGATAGGTTTGAAAATCTATTTATTCATAAATTCGCTATAAAGAGATTGTCCCTCTTTATCTGTTAATCTAATTAATTTTTTTAAAATAAAAATTTAAAAGGGGAGAGAGAAAACATGAAAAAATTGACCAGTCTTTTTCTGGCGGCTATGTTGCTATTCTTAGTTTCATGTTCAGCTGAAAAAACAGACAAACAACCTAAGGAAACAGAAAAAACAAAAAGTGAGGCCGTGAATGTTGATAAAGGACTATTGAGTGTCACAATCACTTTGCCGGCCAGCATGTTTGAAGATCAAAACGTTGACGAAGTAGTAGCAAATGCCCAAAAAGATGGTATTACAGCAACGAAAAATGCAGACGGTTCTGTCACCTATAAAATGTCTAAATCAAAACATAAAGAAATGATGCAGGAAATGAAAACGACTGTCATCCAAACGATCAATGACGCCAAAAGCGGCAAAGATTTTCAATCTATTAAAGACATAACCTACAAGGATGATTTCTCTGAATTTACTCTTGTAGTAGACAAAGCAGCTTACGAAAACAGCTTTGATGGATTTGCCGCACTGGGCCTTGGAATGTCAGGGATGATGTATGAATTATTTAATGGCGTAAAACCGGATGATTATAAAGTCACCATCAACATTAAAGACCAGGCGACTCAAAACGTATTTGACCAAATCGTTTATCCAGATGCATTAGATAAAAAATAGAAAAGGGGAAACAGTAATGAAAAAGATGGGGTTATTTCTAGTATCCTTAGTAATCATTCTTGCACTAGCTGCATGCGGACAAGACACGAAAGAAGTGGCAGTTAAGGATACAGCCGCCGCAAAACAAGAGCAGCCAAAGAAGAATGAGGAAAAGAAGCAAGAGCAAACGGTATCAAAACTAGGTTCTCGCACCAACCCAGTACCATTTCAAAAAACGGCAACCGTGGATGATGAATTGTACAATGATGCAGGAGAGTCATTTCCCATCAAATTTGATTTAACGATGGAGGAAGTCACTCGTGGTGACGCAGCTTTTCAAAAATTAAAAGCAATGAACGAATTCAATGAGCCAGCACCAGAAGGATATGAATGGGTACTGGTTAAAGCAAAAGTAAAATTCACTGAATCAAAAACACAAGATTTATCCTTTAACATTGATGGAATCATGAATTTTAAGATGGTCAGTGAGGGTGGAGACATCTATTCTGGCGATGCATATGCTACAACTGATCCAGATTTTTCATTTGAAATGTACGTGGGAAATGAAAAAGAAGGGTATATCGCTGGACTTGTCAAAACTGGAGAAAAGGCGCAGCTTCGTTATGAAGAGCTTATGGATGGGCAGGTTTTCTTTAACTTGCAATAAAGATGAAAAGAGACTCATTTGAGTCTCTTTTATTAGTATTAACAAGGAATCTAGAATGCAAAAAAGCGGAGAATCAGTTAATTCTCCGCTTTTTTGCATTCTAGTATTATTTTTAAGGCCTCAATGAGCCCAGGGAGTTTCTCATAATTTAGTTGATCGTTGTTATTTATGATCTCATTGATCCTATTTTGAATCCGGGTCTCTGCCTCCTCTATAGTAAACAGAACAACTATCTCCATAGTCCATCGTCCACCTCGAAGTTTTTCATTATTATATGTGAAAAAATTGAAAGTGTTTGCACTTTTCCCCATTTTAAACGTAGTGCCAAAGTTTAAGGATTAACTACTACTTGATTACAAGTTTTTCTTTTTTTAAAGAGAGTTAACAATTCGGTTAAGAGTTAATAATTTCAGATAAATCGACATATTTTAATAGATTGCTTGTCTATAATGACAACAGTCAAAGGGAACGGAGTAGAGATAATAACTTAACTCGAAAGGAGGAATTAGTGATAGTAGTTTAAAAACAGTACAGTGATAAAATACGGAGAATTATAGAAAATAAACACAAGGCCTAAGCCATTTAAATTAAAAATAATAGAAAGGGTTGAAACTCTATGAAAAATCGGTTCAGAAGACAAAAAAGGAAATTTATAAAGGATTGTTGGGATAATAAACTTACAGGGAACATAAAATACCGTGTCTCCAACCTAATCATGATTGCCAGCTTCTTCTATAAATAGAGGTGATAAAAAATGGGAAATTTACTACGAAACGCTGTTCAGTTAAAAAAGAAGCAGTTAATTAACAAGCTCATTAAACAAGAGATTTATAAAAAAAATAACAAGCATCTTTATGAGTTGACATTGAATGAACTTGAAAAAGAGTATAAATTTTATGGGCACGAATGACCTTGTGTGTAGTTAGTTAATTATTCAACTAAAAGCGAAGGCGATAAAACCAATCTGCCCTCGCTTTTTTTAATATACAGCTTGAAGAACCAAAATGTCCCTAACAATCTGCCTACTTCATATTCTGATATAGAGTAAAAACATCAGTTAATTTTTTTAACAGAGGCAACATTTGTATTGTTGGAAAAGATGATTTCCTTTAGCTTTTCGACATTTTTATTTGCATATAAGTTAGGCTTTGTCACCCAGTAAAACTTTTGCAGCATTCTATGTCCAGAAATTCTCATCGCTTTTAAGGTTCCTTTTTGCACTTCATTTTTAACAGCCGAATAGAATACAATTCCCACTCCTAACCCATTTTCTACTGTCCGTTTCATTGCCTCAGTATCTCCGATTTCCATCGAATTCGAGGGGGTAAATTCTAACCCAAGCTGTCTCAATGTATTCTCCGCAAGCTTATGAGAACCGATCTCCATAATTATGAAATTTGCCTCAAGCAGCTCTTTGATCCCTAATTCATCGTCTTGCGCCCAAGGATGATCCGGTGAGAGGATTAACACAATCTCGTCTTCCGCGAATGGTTCTTCTATCAGCGAATTCATCTGTATTTCCTCAACGACAAGTGCCACATCAATTTCATCATTTAATAGTTTTCCAATAACTTCTTTCGTTCTCCCAACCTTCACTTGAATAACATTATCCTCCATATACCTCTTGCACTGGGAAATAATTTTTGGGAGAAAATATGTACCAATCGTTAAACTTGTCCCCACTTTGATTGGGTTATTACTAGTCTGCTGTTCTTGGGTGGCGAGGAATGATTCGTCATATAATGAGAGAATTTTCTCCACATAGGTTACTAATGTTTCGCCTGCAGGAGTCAAGGAAATATTCTTCGAGCGAATAAATAATGGAACATTGTACAACTTTTCTAGGTTTTTAATATGTTGGCTGACAGCAGGCTGGGATATATGTAATTTTTCTGCTACTTTAGAAAAATTCTTATCCTTCGAGAGAGTTAAAAAAATACGATACATTTGCTCAATGTCCATAGGATTCCCTCTTTCTTAAACCTATAAGCATTGACTTATAGGACATATAAAAAATCAGTATTTCCGTAATAACTTAATTTTAATTATAATCCAATTAATCGAATATTCAATATTTTTAAAGTTAAGGGGGAGAAAAGTGAAAATCATCTTAAACCTAGTAATAGTAGGGGCCATTCTTCTTATTTTTGGCTCCGATCACTCGGTATTAGCCGCTTGTACCATAATGGGAGCAACTGGTACAGCGACTCTTGGCCGGCGTGTGTTTTTGGCATCTACCAGTGATAATCCTTACCTCGAAGGTCCGAGAAAACCTGTCGTTGTCACCATCCCACAAGACGGGGGATATAAATTTGTGCATACCCCTTGCCTAATTAAAGACTCTTCCGGGGAACTGGTTGATATCGGTTCGGATAGGGGGATGAATGAAACGGGCTTTTCCTGGACGAGAGCATGGGTGGTTCCGAAAGAAGGGGAAGATCCTGAAAAATTAGATGCAGTTGATTGGTTTTTAAAAATGGGAGCAACGGTTTCGACGGTCGATGAGGCCATCACATTTGTGAAAGAGAATCCAAAGGGATTCGGCACTCAGGGGAATTACCTTTTTGCGGATCGGAATGGGAACATGGCTGTGGTAGAAGTTGGCTATAAGACGGTTACGGTGGCCGAAACATTCACGAGCAAAGACTTGGGAATAGCAGCAAGGGCCAATAGGTGGGAAACGGATCCGATGGTACCACTCGATGATAGCAAAAGAGGAAATACCATTCATTTTGATACCTCTGAATTCCGTTATCATCGAGCAATGAGTCTCTTAAAAGAAAACGTATCACAAATTGATGTAGAAACGATGAAAAAACTAATTAGTGATCGAACTCCTGACCCAGGATCACCGCACGAAAAGTCAATTTCCAATCATGGTCTTCAAAGCGGGACAGTCAGTACCGAGATTTATGATCCACAAAACCTTACATTCTGGTATACATACGGCTGGCCAGACGGTGAAGAGGATCACGTCGATTCTGCTATCTTTGGTGAAAATAAAAACACCTGGGGCCAATGGATTCCGTTTGTACTAACTGAACTGGAAGAGGAAGGGTATTACACTGATTGGGCTGGGAACATCACTCCAATCGGGGCTAGATATTTAGGAAGGAAAATTGGCGATGTTGAGAGCGCTTTATTTTTAAAAAAATAAACCATAAATTACAGGAGGTAAATTAATATGAACGAACCTAAAAAAATCGGAATGCTGACACCATCATCGAACACAGCTTTGGAGCCGATTTGCTCGAGAATGCTGCATGAAGTTCCGGAGGTAACTTGTCATTATAGCCGGTTCGAAGTGACGAAAATCTCACTGGAGCAGGATTCCTTAAGTCAATTCAATATGGAACCCATGCTTCGGGCAGCAGAATTACTGGCGCATGCCGAAGTCGATGTGATTGCATGGAATGGAACATCAGGCGGATGGATTGGTTTTGATGTCGACCGAAAGCTTTGCGAAGAGATTACGAAAAGAACAGGAATCCCGGCAACCACTTCCATGTTATCGCAAATAAGAGCATTCAAAGAGCATGATATTAAATCCGTCCACCTTGTTACTCCGTATATTTCTGAAATTAATAGATTAATTGCTGAACAATACAAAAATGAGTGTGGAATAGAAACGGTAAATAGTTCCGGACTCAATATTACACACAATCGGTCGTTTAGTTTGGTGCCCCAAGAAAGAATTGAAGAGCAAATTAACGAAGTTACCGTTTCTCCCGCAGATGCTTTAAGTATCGTTTGTACGAATTTTCCTCCAGTTGCTAGGGTTAATTATTATGAAGAAAAATACAAAATGCCAATGTACGACACGATTAATGTGCTTATTTGGGAATGTTTAAAAATGGTAGATGTAGATCCTGCAAAAGTAAAAGGGTGGGGAGCATTGTTTTCTAGGGCAACTGTAAACCAATAAATTGAACCATTCCGGTCATCTCTAGAAGAATAGTAAACAAGCTTATTCCCTTCGTAGGAATGAAAACGCTTTATAAAAATGAATAAACACGTACAAGAATCAATGAGTTGCCATTAGAAAGTGGTGTGGATGGACTAGCTAGAACCCATATTTTACGGGAACTTCAGGTGGTAATGAAATTCTCAACATAAATCTGGTCATAAGTATCACTTTTTAAAATAAAGGGGGAGCTATGATGACAAGTCCAGTAATTCAGCCAAATCAAGTAGGTCAATCAAGTCAAGTAAGTCAACAAACACAAGGATATGACTATTCAGGTGTGGAAGAAAGTCTACGACCCAATAAACCTGAAAATAGAATACTCACTCCACTGAGTTTTGGGCTGATGTTCGCAGGGGATGGGGTAAGTCTAGGGAATATGGCGATCGGAACGGGTTTAGTGGTGGCTGGAACCGCAACGATGAATTTGCTGCAAACGATTGTTTCATTACTTATTGCAACGACTATTATCGGTGGTGCCTTTCTACTAAATGACGGCTTCGGCTATCGTGCGGGAGTACCCTATGTTATACATTTAAGAATGGCTTTTGGTATGAAGGGTGCGATTATTTCGTCCATTATGAGAGGTGTCCCGGCAATTATTTGGTATGGGTTTCAGTCATGGATTGGGGCCACTGGATTAAGTGAGATTATAAAGATTGCTACAGGAGGAAAAATTGATAGTATTCCTATTAGTTTTGTTATTCTTGTGCTCCTCCAAATTGTTTTATCTTTAAAAGGCTTCCATACCATTAAGTGGATGAACTCGCTGATAGCCATTACCCTGATGTCAGCTTTTATTTACGCATTTGTAGTCATTTTAAAAGACCATACCTCCGTCATTCATTCAACCTGGGTAGAAGCAAAAGGAACATGGGGGCTCCCATTCTGGTCATTCACTATGGCCTTCCTTGGAAACTACGCTGCGCTGTTCCTTAGTGCCTCTGATTACTCACGTGAATTGAAGGAAGGAGTATCAGCTCCTAAGCGTTTTCTCATGTACTTTACACCGGTTACGGTGGCCTATCTTACGATCATGAGTATTGGCGTCATGCTTGCTGCTGCAACAGGACTTGCAAACCCTGTTCAAGCGTTCGCGCAAATTGTAAACAATGATTATATTACTTTCATCGTCTCCGTTTTCATCGTTCTAGGAGCAGTTGGTGTTAACCTGGTGGCAAACATTGTTCCGGCAGCCTACATCATTCAATTGTTTACAAAAGTAAAATATAAAGTATCTGTCGTGATTGCAGGCTTGCTTGCAATGGTATCATTCCCTTGGAAATTGATTCAGCCTGGTTCATCAGATGGACTCCGAATCTTTATCCTTACCTATTCTGCCTTCTTGGCACCGATCACGGCAATATTAGTCGTTGACTATATCCTATTGAGGAAGAAAAAGGTAGATATTAATGAATTGTATAATCCGAATGGTCAGTTCAGCGGGTTAAATATGGCTGCAGTGATCGCCATGGTCATTGGCGCAGCCAGTGCCTTTACTGTCGTCGATCTTGGCTGGCCGATTGGATTAGTGGTTGGCGGCATCTCCTACTACTTGTTGAATAAATATGGATTTAAACAATCTGTATTTAAAAAAGGAACCATTTTTGAAAAATAGATTTAACACCTAAAAGTCAATTGAACCGAACTTAAACTGCACCTCCATGGTTTTTGTTTAGGTGTTGGGATTACAAGTGTGGAAAACGAAATAGAGTAATAGAGCAGGGTGTTTTAACATTAATATAGGCTGTTTTCGTAAACTTTGTTGTTATGCAAAAAAGTAGTGGTTGGAATGAGGTTCACTCTGCGAAAAAGCTTGATTATGGGTTGGCACCCTTGGAAGTAATAAATAAGCGGAAGTTTTTCCGTTATTTGCAAAATGGAGCTTATTTAGTAAAAATAAGCGAAGGTTTTTCCGTTATTCAATAAAAAGCTCCCGATTTTAGCGGTTTAAAATCAAATAAGGGAAATTCCTCCTTCTATTTCAGCTAATTTACATCCATTTTCCTAAATAAGGGGAATTTCTCCCTCTATTTTTTTTTGAATGAGCCTTAAGCAACAATGTTTTAGAAAAGAGTCTTTATATAAATAGAAAGGATGAGGGGAAATGAGGTTTGATTTGGTGATCCAAAATGGAAGTGTCGTTTTAAAGGGCTCTGTTGAAAAAGTCGATATCGGTATTAAGAACGGCAAAATTATCGAGATATCCCAACATATTAACGACTCTGCCAAAGAATATGTCGATGCAACTGGTCAATATGTCATGCCAGGGATGGTGGATGCCCACGTTCATCTTAGTGAACCGGGGAGAGATTGGGAAGGGTTTGAAACGGGAACAAAAGCCTTGGCCGCCGGCGGAACCACTTCTATTGTTGATATGCCTTTAAATGGACTTCCAGCTACTACAAATAAAGAAGCACTTAGAGGTAAATTAAAATGTGCGGAAAATAAAGCCTATGTGGATTACGCTCTTTACGGGGGACTAGTACCCGGGAACATCGAGGACCTAGAGGATCTTTCCAACGAAGGAGTTGCCGCATATAAATGCTTTATGGCGACAACAGGCAGTGAGGAAATAGGAGACTTTAAAAATGTGGATGTTTACACCCTTTATCAAGGTATGAAGAAATTAGCTGAATTGGGGCATTTTTTATCGATTCATGCCGAAAATGCTGAATTCACAGATCAATTTGCCTTAGAGAAAATGAAGCAGGGCAAGGTAACGGTAAGGGATTATGTGGAATCAAGACCAGTAATTGCAGAAGTTGATGCTGTCAAACAGGCGTTATTTTTAGGAAAAGAAACGGGATGCAAGCTCCACTTTGTTCATATCAGCAGCAGGCAAGCGGTAGAGGAGATTATAAAAGCACGCGAGGAAGGCCAGGATGTGACGCTGGAATCGTGTCCACACTATTTCACGATGGATTTGGAAGCCTTTGAAAAAATCGGCCCTGTTGCAAAATGTGCGCCGCCATTACGGGAAAAAGAAGAGCAGGATCAATTATGGGAAGCACTTTTGGAAGGGAAAATTGATTTCCTAACATCCGATCACTCCCCGTGTCCGCCAGAAATGAAGAAAAGTGACACCAACAATATTTTTGAAATCTTCGGAGGGATCTCTGGCTGTCAAAATAATGTTGATTTAATGTTTGACGAAGCGGTCAAGAAGCGTGGACTATCTGTTCATCGTTTTGCTCAACTGATTGCAACAAATCCGGCTAAGAGATTTAACTTGAAACAAAAGGGCAGTATTGAATTGGATAAAGATGCGGATATCATCCTGCTTGACCCGAATCAATCCTATCAGGTACGGAAGGAAGACTTATACTACCGTCATCCGCACAGCCCTTATATTGGCCGAACCATTGATTGTCGTGTCACAAAAACATTTGTGAGAGGACAGCTGGTATTTGACCTCGAAGAAGGGATCGTTGGTCGACCAGTGGGGAAGTATCTTTCCGCAAATAGTTTAGTAGAAATTTAAATCCATATATTGTAATAAAAGAATGGTGTAGGAAGAATTCCTGCGCCATTTCTGTTTGAAGTGGGGACGCAATAGAAGCGGAGCCGACCCTCCAGGGTTCATCTTGAAAAATGGTGATTACAGCCATAGAAATGTACAAATGTACCACCATTGACATAGTTCTTACCACTAAATGACAAAGAATGGACCAGTTAATGACAGGCTGTTTACCAGTTTGTTTTATTAATGATCAGTTAGGCAGTTTTTCCACTGGCAGTGAATCCTGTTGAGAGAGGTTAGTTCAATTAGGAATTACAAAATATTTACAGAAATATAATGATAGTATTGGAAGTTCGAGGGGGAATAAACGGAATGTATATAGGAGTTGGTATTCTCGCTTTAGTATTCATTTTTATTTCATTAATTCAGACTTTATGGAACTGGAATTGGAAATTAATTTACACTGCATACGGTAATGAGGAATACTTTAAGATAATTGCCATATTAAAAACAGAAGGAATAAAGTTAAAAATTGAGACTCCATACAGAGGCATTGATAGCCGAATTACTCGATTTAAGGATAATACACAATATGATATTTATGTAAAAAAAGATGAAGAACATTTAGCTGTTAAAGCGTTGCAAAAAAGAAATAATCTTTAATTAGTATAGGGTAAGCGCTGCCTATTCTTATTGAAAAGGGAGTCTAGTTTTGACAAAGTCCAATTTGATATTACAAAATTACCCAATTAGGGTTATTATTAATTTAATATATTCATTGAAGTAGGTGTGAAAATGGATTTACTGGTCGGATTCTTAATATTTGCGGGAATTTTTGCGATTTATGATGCTTTAAGAAAGGTGAATAATAATATCTTAGACCAAACAGAAGAGATAAAAAAATTACGCGAAGAATTAGCAAAAGGTAAAAATTAGAATAAGCAACTTAGGTATATCTGATCTTCTCTCTGCATCCGCTACTGCTTTTTGATTTTCTGCTTTCGCGGCTTTAACAAGTTCCGCAGCAATTAACTGGTGTTCCCTTTTAAAATTGCTGAACTTTGCAGCTATTCTATTTTCATAGAAGGGCTTTAGTAAATTGCCCATAATCGAAACAGACGTGCGGTAACAGCGTCTATATTAGGTAAATTAAAGGCTCTGTTAATAGTCATTGTTGATTTTCGTATAGGTACGAGAATTCATAGGCGGAGAATTTCCGGCTAAAGTATTAAGAGGAAGCTTAATAAGCAAATATAAGCGAAGAAATTCCGATTAACTGCTCTAAATAAGGCAAAATCCAAAGATTTGGATCAAATAAACGGAAAAACTTCCTTTATTTTTAAGGAAATAAGGGTATTTCCCAATTTAAACGGAATTTTTCCGTTTATTTTTCAAACACAGAAAAATCAACATTCAGTTATTTATTATTTTGGGACCCTTATTAAGGTAACTGGCAGGATAGTGGAATAGGAAATTTATAGGAATATGCTGGTTCCAAATTTTATGTAAATCTCAAAAAACGGATTTGACTATGCTTTCATTATTTTGAAGCATACTATACAAAGCACTGTGATTTAATTAATGTTTAAGATGAAAAAGGATGGTGTAAGATGAAAAAGCAGCTTCCACCTGGCCAATTCGAAACAGAAAAATGGCCAATACTGCACACAGGGGATGTTCCCGAGTTTAATGAAATCACATGGAATTTCAGACTTTTTGGTGAGGTGAAGGAAGAAAAGTCCTTATCCTATAAGGATATCATGGAGCTTCCCAAGACCATATCAAGCGTTAACATGCATTGTGTTACCACCTGGTCTAAATTTGATACAACTTTTGAAGGAATTGCACTTAGAGAGTTATTGAAATTTGTTGAAATTAATGAAGGTGTAAAATACATTAAGATTTACGGTTACTACAATGGGGACAGATTTGGTTATTCTGCAAACCTGCCGCTAGAGCCTTTAATAGGGGACGATTCTTTGTTTGTTTACCGTTGGAAGGATAAAAATCATGATTGGCAGGATATTGATCAAAAACATGGTTATCCACTAAGGTTTATTCCACCAGAAGTATTTTATCTATGGAAAGGCTCAAAGTGGGTTTCAGGGATTGAGTTTATGAAAGTAGACGAGGCTGGTTTTTGGGAAGAGCTTGGCTATTCGATGACAGCAAATCCATTTAAAGAAGAGCGGTACCGTTAACATAGGCTACGAAACAAAAAGGAGGGTGAGAAGTACTTAAACTTTTGATACTTTGCTTCTAATAAAAAAGCAAGGCCATTTTTTTGTAACGGTGCAGGTTAATGGAAGAAGAATGGATTCCAGCTATTCTGAATGGCGAAAACAGAAAGAAAAACCGTAGTATTTTTCTCATTGAGGATCACTTTACATTGTTAGTAAAGACTAATAGTTAATTCAAAGTCAAAAGTGGACAGAAGTTGAAGGCGACTATATCGATTACAGAACCGTTTTTGGTTGTGTGTTTTTAGTATTAGATGAACTTTCTTTAAATTTATCTGGATTAAATATAAATGAATAATAGGCTTCCCTAAGTGTTTTTTGTATTTCTGAATTTTCACGGAATTAGTTTTTTAAGGAGGAAATTATGAAAGAATTTATTATTTCATATATAGAAGATAATGAAAAGCGGAGAATAAATTAATTCTCCGTTTTTTTGCTTTCTAATATTATTTTTAAGGCATCAATGAGCCCAGGGAGTTTTTCATAATTTGGTTGATCGTTGTTATTTATGATCTCATTGATCCTGTTTTGGATTCGGGTCTCTGCCTCCTCAATAGTAAACAGAACAACTATCTCCATTTTCCATCGTCCACCTCGAATCTTTTCATTAATATATGTGAAAAAATTGAAAGTGCTTGTACTTTTCCCCATTTTAAACGTAGGACCAAAGTTTAAGAATTAACTACTACTTGATTACAAGTTTTTCTTTTTTTAAAGAGAGTTAACAATTCGGTTAAGAGTTTAAACAAAAAAGCGTTTCTGTACATAGCAGAACCGCTTTTTCTAAAGCAAGAAGAGAATTCAGTTTAACATTCTATTCTATTAATTCAATGATTAAAAAAACTCATTATCAATATTTATAAAACTAATTTTATTTATTATCTTAACTTTGATAATATTCTAATAACTCAAAAAACTATTGTCAAAATATCTTACATGATTCTAATTTATACCATTATTTTTACTATATTTCAAGAGATAAGGAGGGATTCTTTGTGAATGTCATAGATTTAAGAAGAGATTTTCATCGTTATCCTGAACTAGGTTTCACTGAGTTCAGAACCGCTTCCAAAGTGGTTGAGGTCCTAAAGGTTTTAGGGTTTAACGTTTTATATGGTGAAGACGCAATTGATTCGAATTCCCGGCGTGGGGTCCCATCTAAACGTGAATTGGACGAGGCGTATGCAAGAGCAATAAAATGCGGTGCCAATCTGGAAATAATTGAAAAAATGAAAGGCGGCAATACCGCAGTCGTAGGAGAATTGAAAGGAAAAAAGGAAGGCCCTACAGTAGCTTTCCGATTTGATATGGATGCTTTACCTATTCATGAGAGCAGCGATGAGGATCATTATCCGCATGCGGAAGAATTCTCCTCTGAATTCTCTGGAAATATGCATGCATGTGCGCATGACGGCCATACGGCCATGGGGTTGTTACTAGCTGAAAGATTAGCAGACCGAGAGTTTGCTGGTACCTTAAAACTAATTTTTCAACCTGCTGAAGAAGGTGGCCGAGGAGGATATGCGATGTCCCAAAAAGGAATTGTCGATGACGTGGACTTTCTGTTTTGCTCCCACCTTGGATTAGATTTGCCACTAGGAGAAATTCATGGAGGAAATTCAAAATTTTTAGCTTCTTCCAAAATGAAGGCCTATTTTTACGGTGTTCCATCCCATGCTGGCGGTACTCCTGAAAAAGGCCGCAATGCCTTACTAGGAGCAGCTACTGCTCTATTAAATATCCATGCCATCCCTCGTTTCAGTGGTGGGACCACTCGGGTGAATGTAGGAATATTAGAAGGCGGAACAGCCGCAAATATTATTGCGAGCGAAGCTTCTATGGTCATTGATGTCCGTTCTGATAGGGCAGAAATAAAAGACGAACTAGAAGAACGGGTGAAATCAATTGTAGAACATAGTGCCCTGATGCACGGATTAACTTCAAAGATAGACATAATTGGTGAAGCGACCACTATCCAACCTGATCCAGAGTTGGTCTCCGTGGTACTCGAAGAAGCAAAGCAAATAGATGGGTTTACATCGTTCAAAGAAGATTGTGACATTAGCCTAGGCAGTGAAGATGCTTCTTTCCTTATTAAAAGGGTTCAAGATAGAGGAGGAAAGGGAACTTACATGAATATTGGTTCCCCATTACCGGCGCCGCACCATCATCACAAATTTGATATTGATGAGGCTGTCCTGCCGCTAGCCGTTCAACTATTAGTAAGAATTGGAAAACGGATGTTAACTTAGAAGAATTGTTCTAAATTCAACATACCGATTTCCGAATTTTTATATAAAAAAGGGGGTTTATTTATGACAAAAAGGTTTAAAAAGCTCAGTTGGTTAATCACATGTCTGTTATTGCTCTCGATGGCTTTAATCGGGTGCAGTAATGATTCAGACAAAAAAACGAAATCCACTAGTGGTGAGGCGGTTACGAAAAAAGGGGGAGACCTTAAAGTTGCCATTGATGCCCAGCCGCCAACATTAGATCCTCAAATCTCTACAACCACTGCTACCAAAGAAATCGCCAGACACATCTTTGAAACCTTATTGGTGTTAAACCCGGATTATGAAGTACAACCGATGTTAGCAGAATCATATAAAGTAAGTGAGGATGGCTTAACCTACACTTTCAAATTGAGACAAGGGGTTAAATTCCATAACGGTAAAGAGATGACAGCAGAAGATGTAGTAGCATCGATGAACCGCTGGTTAACCAAATCAACACGGGCTGCTAATGCGATTGGAAAAGGTCAATTTGAAGAAGTAGATAAATATACGGTTCAATTAAAAATTGAAAAGCCGACAATTGGTGTATTAGATGTCATTGCTTCCACCAACCAGTTTGCTGCCATCATGCCGAAAGAAATTATTGACAATGCTCCAAAGGACGGGATCACCGACATTGTTGGTACTGGACCATTTAAATTTGTTGAATGGAAACCAGACCAATATATTAAAGTGGCAAAATATGATGATTACAAACCTGTAGATGCACCATCTAATGGATTAGCAGGTAAAAAGGAAGCTTTAGTAGATAACATTATTTTTGAAGTTGTTTCAGATAGTTCTACTAGACTCGGTGGAATTACAACAGGTCAATATCAAATTGCGTATCAAATCCCTTCTGATAACTATGAGCAAATTAGCAGTTCCTCTGATACGAAACCAATTTTAAATTTATATGGGGGTCTTACCTTCGTATTTAACAAAAAACAAGGGCCATTTACGGACGAAAAACTTCGTCAGGCAGTCAATACAGGGATTAATAACGAAGACGTATTGATTGGAGCGTATGGGAATAAGAAATTTTACCGGTTAGATAATGGATTAATGTATAAAGACCAGAAAAAATGGTACACGGATGCCGGGAAACAGTATTATAACCAAAACGATAAAGAAAAGGCTAAACAGTTAGTTGGTGAATCCGGCTATAAGGGAGAAGAGGTCCGTATCCTAACAACCAGGGATTATGAGTATAACTATAATTCTGCTGTTGTCATGAAAGAAGAATTAGAAAAGATTGGAATTAAGGTGAAATTGGACGTCGTGGACTGGGCAACATTAACCTCTAAACGGAATGATCCAGCTGCTTGGGATGCATTTATTACTGGATTTTCACCAGTTTCATTGCCAACTCAAACGTTACCATTAGACCCTAATTACCCAGGCTGGCCGGCGGATGAGAAACTTCAACAATTCACAGAACAAATTCGTACTGCAGCATCTGATAAGGATGCTTATGCCAAATGGGAAGAAATGCAGGAATATGCTTGGAAAGAGTATGTACCTTACGTTAAAATCGGAGACTATTATACCTTCCATGTTTATCGTAATAAGGAAATTAAAGGAAACACTTATTTTGAAGGCATGATCCTATGGAATACAAGTCTAACAAAATAATAACTTCTTAGTATAACAAGAGGTTGAAGGGTTTGGGGGGGGGACCTCACGAGTAAGACAAAGACCAGAAGGATGTTCAATCACCACAATCTGGAAATTGTTCAGTGAGGTTGCCCTTTCCTATTACAAACCCTGCTTGTTATCTTCCGTTACATACTCTGCAAAAGGAGGCTTGTTTGATTTGAAATCGTATATTTTAAAAAGAATTCTTTCTCTTATTCCAGTTCTTCTCATCGTTTCAATTGTCGTTTTCATGATTATCCATTTAACACCAGGAGACCCTGCATCCGTGATACTCGGTCCTGAAGCAAGTCAAGAAGATGTCAAGCAATTGCAAGAGGACCTAGGACTAAATGACCCTGTTTACCAGCAATATTTCCATTGGGTTGAAGGTGTTTTCCAAGGAGACTTAGGCGATTCATTTTTTATGGATAAACCGGTAACGGAGGCAATAATAGAACATCTTGGTCCTACTATATCATTAGCTATTTTGTCTCAAATTACAGCTATTCTTATTGCTTTGCCTTTAGGAATTATGGCTGCTAGAAAGCGGGGAACTGCGACTGACCAAACTTTTATGGGTCTTTCCTTGCTGGGCATCTCTATCCCTCATTTCCTCTTCGGATTATTTTTAATTATTATTTTGGCTATTAACTTAAGGTGGCTTCCCGTAGCCGGGTATCAGCCATTGAGCGCCGGATTTTGGGAGCATATTAAATATCTCATTATGCCAGCTATTGCCTTAGGTACAGGTCAAGCCGCACTTATTGCACGGATGACTCGGTCTTCCATGGTCGAAACGTTGAATTTGAACTTTATTAAAACGGCTCGATCAAAAGGACTTCATGAGAGGAAAGTCATCTATAAGCACACGTTAAGAAATGCCTTTATCCCGATCTTAACAGTTATTGGGCAAACCTTTGGAACGCTTGTTGCCGGAGCTGCCGTTACCGAGACTGTGTTTAATATTCCTGGCATTGGCCAATTAATCATAAATTCCGTGGAACGAAGAGATTACATGGTCATCCAGGGGACGGTTTTAATGGTCACTTTAACCTATGTTTTGATCAATTTATTAGTTGACTTACTGTATGGTGTCATCGACCCACGGGTACGGCTTAAGAAAGAATCGTAAAAAATTTGCTCTGACTGGAGGAAATCGAATGGAAGTAGCTGTTGAAAAGAGACGAGAATTGAGCGATTTTAGACGAGATATTAACCGAGAACGGAGACGTTTGTTTGTCCGCCGTTTTTTTTCCAATAAATTGACGGTTACTGGAAGTGTCATTATCCTTTTTACCTTACTGGTTACCTTATTGGGACCTATACTTTCGTCCTATACTCCCTATGAAATGGTAGTAACTAGCAGATTAAAAGCTCCAAGTGCAGATCATCTTTTTGGAACAGATAACTTAGGCCGGGACTTATTTGCACGAGTCGTATACGGGGCAAGGGCATCTATGGGTGTTGGACTTTCTGTTGCCATCATTACATCGGTATTAGGCATGATTATCGGTTTATATTCGGCTTACTATAAGGTATTAGATCATATTTTAATGAGGATTTGTGATGGATTAATGGCTTTTCCTGCTATTTTATTAGCAATCGCATTAATGGCAGCATTAGGAACGAAAATTGACAATGTCATTATCGCTTTGGCCGCAGTCTTTACTCCTTATGTTGCTCGGGTAGTACGTTCAGCAGCGTTAGTAGTAAGAGAACAAACCTATATTGAAGCGATGAAAGCACAAGGGGCTTCCTCCATGAGAATTATTTGGGGGCATATAGCACCTAATACTCTTTCCCCATTAATTGTCTACTCTACCTTTATCTTCGCCGATGCGATTATTATTGAAGCCGGTTTGAGCTTTTTAGGTGTGGGTGTACCGGCACCAGACCCAAGCTGGGGCAACATTCTTTTTGATGGCAAATTGGTTATTTTTAATGCTTGGTGGATGACCTTTTTCCCAGGGGTGGCCATTATTTTAAGTGTATTAGGCTTGAACCTGTTTGGTGATGGGTTGAGAGACTTGTTAGACCCGCATACAAACCATGCCAAGAAATAATCGAACAAGCTAGGTTTCCGAAAGCTAGTTTTGAAAGGAGGATGCGAAAAATGGGTGACCATTTATTAGAAGTAAACAACCTTAAGACTCATTTCCGAACCGAAAGAGGGAAGGTTACAGCAGTTGATGGGATTTCCTTTCATGTCGACCGTGGTGAAGTGTTAGCCATTGTTGGGGAATCTGGATGCGGAAAGAGTGTGACAGCACAGTCGATTTTACGATTGTTTGAAGAAAAAGGGGTAACGACCTATGATGGTGAAATTAATTTTGAAGGTAAAAACCTTTTAAAAATATCGGATTCTGAAATGAGGAAGATAAGGGGAAATGAAATTTCTATGATCTTTCAAGACCCCTTAAGTTCTCTCAATCCTGTTTTTACAATTGGAGATCAAATCATGGAGCCGATTATGCTCCATCAGAAACTATCGAAGAAAGAGGCCTTCAAACGAGCGATCGAAATGTTGAAATTAATTGGCATTCCGGCACCTGAACAAAGGGTTCATGAATATCCTCATCAAATTTCAGGCGGGATGCGGCAGCGGATCATGATTGCCATTGCCCTTGCCTGTCAACCCAAACTGTTGATTGCAGACGAACCGACTACAGCATTGGACGTGACGATCCAATCGCAAATTTTGGAACTCATTGACAGTCTGAGACAGAAATTAGATATGGGTATTATGCTGATTACCCATGATTTGGGTGTGGTGGCCCAGCATTGTACACGTGTAGCCGTTATGTATTTAGGGGAAGTGGTGGAAGAAGGAGATGTGGAATCCTTATTCGAAGATCCGCTTCATCCCTATACACAAGGGTTAATCAGATCGATACCCCAGCTTTCTGGAGATCGAAATAAAAAACTCTCCATTATTAAAGGCATGGTTCCATCCCTTAATGAAATTCCAAAGGGATGCAGATTCGCTCCAAGGTGCCCCTTTGCAGATGCAAAATGCATGAATGAAAAGCCAGAATTAGAAACGCTGGATCATAATAAAAAAATTAAGTGCTGGCATTATCAAACAATAAAGGGGGCTGTATCGAATGCAACATGAAGCATTGAAACTGGACAGAGACCATGGGAACGGTTCTTATGGAACCGCCGCCTTTGAAGCCCGGCCAATAAAAGGGAATGCAAGAGAGAAGCTTCTTGATATTAAAGGAATCAAAAAATACTTCCCCGTGAAAAATACGATCGGGGTCACCAAAAAATATGTGAAAGCAGTCGATGATGTGACCTTTCATTTATATGAAGGCGAGACATATGGATTGGTGGGCGAGTCTGGCTGCGGTAAAAGTACTCTTGGTCGTACGATTTTACGGTTGACTGACCCGACGGATGGCGAGGTGTTTTTTGGAGGAACTGACATTTTTAAACTATCAAACTCAGAGTTTAGAAAACAACGGCAAAATTTACAAATGGTGTTTCAGGACCCGTATTCCTCGTTGAATCCCCGAAAAAGAATTGGAGACAGTATCGGTGAACCGATGGTGATTCACAATATTGGCACCAGCCAAGAACGGATGGAAAGGGTCTTCGACATTCTTGAAAAGGTAGGCTTACATGCAGACACTTATTATCGCTTTCCCCATGAATTTTCTGGCGGTCAGCGGCAAAGGATTGGTCTGGCGCGTGCATTAGTAGTGAACCCAAAGCTTGTCATCTGTGATGAACCAGTTTCGGCACTTGATGTATCCATTCAATCACAGATCATTAATCTTCTCGAAGATTTACAGGAAGAATTTGGGCTGACCTACTTATTTGTCGCACATGACTTAAGTGTTGTCAGACATATCTCCGATCGAATTGGTGTCATGTACTTGGGGAAAATGGTCGAGGAAGCCGAAACGGATGAACTTTTTGCCAATCCGCTTCATCCGTATACCAAAGCTTTATTATCTTCCATTCCGCATCCAAATCCAAAAATCAAGCAAGAAAAGATTATCTTAAAAGGAGAAATTCCTTCTCCTATTAATCCTCCTTCAGGGTGCAACTTTCATACTCGTTGTCCTTTAGCAACGGACATCTGTAAACAAGCCGTTCCGAAAAGAGTAGAGAAGAGACCAGGACATTTTGTGGCATGCCATTTAATAGAGTAATCGGAACTCAAAATTTTTTGAAATGGGTGATGAAATGAACGCAGAGATGAATGGTTTAATAGAAGATATTTATGCTGAGATGGTGGAATGGAGAAGGGATTTTCATAAACATGCCGAATCGGGCTGGCTTGAGTTCCGCACTTCATCATTAGTTGCTGAAAAGCTGGAAGCATGGGGATATGAAGTGAAGATTGGGAAACAAGTCATTGACACCAATGCAAGAATGGGTGTCCCGCCAGAGGAGATTTTACGGCAGCATGAACAACGGGCACTGAAGCAAGGAGCGAATGAAAAATGGCTGGAAAATGTAAAAGGCGGCCATACCGGTGTGGTAGGTATTCTGGATACCAAGCGCCCTGGTCCAACGATTGGCCTGCGATTTGATATGGATGCGCTAGATTTAGTGGAAGCCAACGTTCCTGAGCATGTACCCGCTGCAATGGGATTTCGTTCGGTCAACGAAGGAATGATGCATGCATGCGGCCATGATGCCCATACTTCAATCGGATTAGGATTGGCGAAATTATTTTCACAAATTCAGGATCAGCTTTCAGGGAAAATTAAGCTGATTTTCCAGCCGGCAGAAGAGGGAGTGCGCGGAGCAAAATCAATGGTGGCGGCTGGTGTTCTAGATGATGTGGACGTTTTCCTTGCCAATCATATTGGCACCGGTGTGCCGCTGGGAGAGTATGTGTGCGCCAATAACGGCTACCTATCCACCACGAAAATCGATGTTACCTTCACTGGAGTCGCTTCCCATGCAGGCAAATGTCCAGAAGAAGGCAGAAATGCCTTACTTGCTGCGGCATCAGCGGTCCTTAATTTACACGGAATTTCCCGCCATGGCGACGGTAATTCACGAATCAACGTCGGTGTCTTAAACGCAGGAACAGGAAGAAATATTATTCCCTCCTCTGCAAAACTTAAGATTGAAACCAGAGGTGATACCGCTGAAGTGAATGAATATATCTTAGCCAATGCCATTAATATTCTAAAAGGAACAGCAATGGCTCATCAGGTGGAGGTAAACATTGACATCGTTGGGGAAGCCAAATCGGTAGATTGTAGTGAGGAATTGGCAGAATTTGTTCAAGAATCTATTCAAAATATAGAAGAAATCAGTCAAGTTCATTTACTTTCAAATGAAAGTTCTGGTTCTGAAGATGCAACCTACATGATGGAAAAGGTCAAAAGCAACGGGGGATTGGCAACATACGGTGTCGTCGGAACAACCCTTGCAGCCGGTCATCATAATGAAAAATTTGATATTGATGAACTTGGTATGAAGATTGGCGTAAAGGCATTAGCCCAAGTGGTATTAAACTCTACTAAACTCAATATTAAAAAGGCATTAGTATAAGTTTTTTCCTAACTAAGGATAAGGGGTGTCAAACGATGAAGAGTACGATTTCATTTGCAGCCACCGGTGATTATCTACCTACACGACGAATTCCAAGTTATCAGGAAGAAAGTTTTCAAGCGATTGAAAAAGTGATCAAGCAAGCGGATGGAAGAATCACAAATCTTGAAATTAGTATTTTGCAAAATGAAGGTACCCCTGGAGCGATTCCAGGCGGTACTCACATCCGAACGACACCCGATCGTTTAGACGATCTAAAAGCCTATGGTTTTAATCTAGTTGGCACTGCAAACAACCATGCCTTTGACTATGGATATGACGGACTCGAAGCAACGAACCGTCATCTGGATGAAGCAGGCATACTCCATACAGGAATCGGAGAGAACTTATATGAAGCAGGAAAGCCGATTTTCCTGGATACAACCGCTGGCCGTATTGGATTTATTTCCGTTTCGGTTGTTTCTCATTTAACCCACATGGCTACAGAACAAAGGCATAATATCAAAGGAAGACCTGGAATTAATGGTCTTCGCCATGTTCGAAAACATATTATTAGCTCTGAAGAACTCGCGGTGTTAAAGAACATTGCCGATAAAACAGAGGTAAATGCCTTCACCCAAATGTCCATCAATGAAGCCTTCATTCTGCCATTTCCTGAAGGGATTTTACCTTTTGGAAGGGATCAATACGGCTACCCGATGTTATTTGAAGTCGGAGAGGAACAGGGCCTCATAACCGAACCTAATAAAAAAGACATGAAACGTATTGAAGGGGTTATCGATGATGCACTAAGACAAGCGGATTATGTACTGGTTAACTTTCATGCTCATGAAATGAAGGGGACGAATAAACGAATCGGAGCTGATTTTGTAGGAAAAGCTGCGAAACGATTTATTGATGCCGGTGCCCATAGTGTCATTGGCCATGGGCCGCATACATTGAGGGGCATTGAAATATACAAGGGAAGACCGATTTTTCATAGTCTAGGAAACTTTATTTTTCAAAATGAAACCCTGGATGCCCTGCCGCAGGATTTTTATGATAACCATAATATTCCGAACGAATATGGCGTGATGAAGGCAATGGACAAGAAATCCCATAACGGTACAAAAGGATTATTGAGTATACCGGAAATGATGGAGTCCGTCCTTCCCTTCTGGACCATGAAAGACGGAGAGCTAGTCGAAATAACCTTATATCCGATTGAACTCTCTCATGGAAAGAAGCGCCATCAAAATGGATTCCCGGAAATGACAAAGAATGAATCCATACTCAAAAGGCTTCAAGATTTATCGGAACCGTTTGGTACCAACATCATCATCGAAGATGGAATTGGCCGGATTTATGGGCAAGCAACCGCTGAGAGAGAGAAAGCAGAAGTGAAATTTGTCTAGAAAAATTAGCGGTAAATGGAGGGAGAAGTGGTTTTGAAGCAAGTTGATTGGGTCAACGAATATATCGACCAAACACAGGAGAAATGGAAGAAAATCAGTGACTTTATCTGGGAAAATCCTGAAACAAGATTTCAGGAATACATCTCCAGTAAGTATCTATGTGAGCAGTTAGAGAAAGAGGGATTTAAGGTAACAAGCGGTGTTGCAGGAATCGAAACAGCTTTTATCGGTGAATTTGGTGAAGGGAAACCAGTAATAGGTTTCTTAGGAGAGTATGACGCATTATCCGGATTGAGCCAAACATGTGATGTAGACTTTCTGGAAGCCGTTCAGCCTGGTGGCAATGGGCATGGTTGTGGTCATAATTTATTAGGGACCGGTGCTTTAGCAGCAGCTTCCGCATTGAAAAAATATATCGAGGAGAATCAATTAAAAGGAACGGTTCGCTTCTATGGCTGTCCTGGTGAGGAAGGCGGATCAGGAAAAACCTTTATGGCCCGTGAAGGGGTATTTGAAGATGTGGATTTTGCATTGACATGGCACCCAAATAGCCGTACCGGTGTTCAGGGGTGCAGTTCATTAGCCAACATCCAAGTCTATTTTAAGTTTAAGGGTAGAAGCGCTCATGCCGCAGCCACTCCCCATCTAGGAAGAAGTGCTTTGGATGCCGTGGAACTCATGAATATTGGGGCTAATTATATGCGTGAACATGTCAGCCAAGAAGCACGGATCCACTATGCCATCACCAACTCTGGCGGTATTTCACCAAATGTGGTTCAGTCAGAGGCTGAGGTACTATACCTTGTGCGTGATCAGAATATGAACAAAACCAAGAAAATCTATGACCGACTATGTAAGATTGCTAAAGGGGCCGCTTTAATGACGGAGACTGAGGTTGAAATTCATTTTGATAAAGCTTGCTCCAACTATAATCCAAATTATACGTTAGGTAAAGTATTGGAACAATCTCTTCAAGAGGTGGGGATGCCTTCCTATTCGACAGAAGAATATCAATTTGCCAAGCAGATTTGGGATACATTAACGGATGCGGAAAAACAAAATGGTGAGTATTTCCAGGCAGTTAGTTCTAAAAGATTCCCGATTCATCCTGAAGGTCCCTTCCTATCTGCTGAGCCTATTCCTTTTGACGGAAAGGGATTCCTCTCCGGCTCCACTGATGTAGGCGATGTAAGCTGGATTACCCCAACGGCCCAATGTATGTATACGACTTCTGCTTTGGGGACAGTGCTTCACAGCTGGCAAATGGTCACCCAAGGAAAGTCTTCCATTTCCCACAAAGGGTTGCTGCAGGTTTCTAAAGCATTGGCGTTAACAGCCATTAAAGCATTGGAAAATCAGGAAATCATCGAGCAAGCCAAAAAGGAATTACAAGCACAACTGGCGGAACACCCATACCAATGTCCGATTCCGTCTGGAGTAATTCCTACTATATTAAAGGAAAGTCTATTAGTTTAAAGTTGTGGGGCTGCTTAATGATAAATTAAGCGGCCCTCCTTTATAGCTGGTAGCCAGTTAGAAATGATGTCATTAAATTTCTAAATGATTTCCATTAATATTATTAATTTCAGTTATCAAAAACAATCAAGTATGATGTTTTACAAGAACGATAAAGACTGGAGTGAGCCCTATGAAATACAGTTACATATCTCATTTATATTGTCCCAAATGCAGCAACACTTTTTCACACGAACAGAAAAATCAGCTATGCACCTGTGGATCACCGTTATTGGTTGAATACGATTTAGAACTATTAGGCAAGGAGCTTTCCAAAGAATCTTTAGTCAGCAGAGTATCCAGCTTATGGAGGTATCATGAACTGCTTCCAATTTGTAATGAGAAAGACGTTGTTACATTAGGTGAAGGGATGACTCCGCTTATTAAAATGCCTATTATGGGTGAAGATATGAAAATAGCAAACTTGTGGATGAAAGACGAGGGAATCATTCCGACTGGAACATTTAAAGCTCGAGGAGCGGCAGTGGGAGTATCCAAAGCAAAAGAGTTAGGTGTAACAGAACTTGCCATGCCTACCAATGGAAATGCGGGAGCTGCTTGGTCACTTTATGCGGCGAGAGGTGGAATTCAATCTACCATCGTCATGCCAATTGATGCACCCAAAATTACTAGAAATGAATCAGCGATCTCGGGTTCAAACTTATATCTTGTTGATGGACTAATCAGTGATGCAGGAAAAATTGTGGCTCAGTCGGTCGCAGATCATGGTTTATTCGATGCATCGACCTTAAAGGAACCATACCGGATTGAAGGAAAAAAGACGATGGGACTAGAAATTGCCGAACAAATGGATTGGAAGCTGCCGGACGTCATTTTATATCCAACAGGCGGCGGCGTAGGGATTATTGGTATTTATAAGGCACTTACTGAATTGAAAAAGTTGGGCTGGGTGGAAGGAGAACTTCCTCGCTTGGTCGCTGTTCAAGCAGAAGGCTGTGCCCCGATTGTTAAAGCATGGGAGGAAGGAAGGTCAGAATCAGAGTTCTGGCATGATTCTGAGACGGTTGCCTTCGGAATTAATGTGCCAAAAGCATTGGGGGACTTTTTAGTCCTTGAAGCCATTTATCAAACAAATGGTTGTGCTGTTGCGATTGAGGATGAGGCGCTTTTGGCGGAACAAAAGAAGCTAGCAAGCCTTGAGGGGGCATTCGTTTGTCCCGAAGGAGCTGCAACGTTTGTCGCAGCTCGCAGATTAAGAGAAGAGGGCTGGATAAAAGAGCAAGATATCGTTGTTGCCCTAAATACTGGAATGGGAATTAAGTATCCCGACACCATTTCCGTTGAGGTCCCGATCTTACAAAAAGGGGACACTATTAGGAAGAGTATGAAAGCATAAGCAAACATGCGGATAACGAAAATTAAACGAAAATGTCTAAGGTTGAGTAGTTTTCTAGGAAGGATAAAAATAAACTAACGGATCTAGGTTGAAGGTCGGTCTTAGGGATGACATAGCAAAAATTACGAATCATCGGGTTGTTCTTGATTCTTAAGGTATGTAAGGATTTGAGTTCCATTTCTTTACGAATGGTATGAATGGATAAAATAGAAATTCCTAAACCGGCTTCAACCGATTCTTTAATAATCTGAGAGCTTCCAAAGGAGCGAATTTCGCTAGGTGAGAAGTTATTTTCTGAGAAAAGTTGATTGATAGCCTGACGGGTCGCAGAACCTTTCTCCCGAATAATCCATGTTTCATCTTTTAAGTCATGCAGTTCCACTTCTTGTTTTAATGCAAGTGGATGCTTAGGTGAGACAATCAGGACCATTTCATCTTGGGCAAATGGTTGAATATGCAATTTAGGATTCTCTACTATACCTTCAACAATGCCTAAATCCAATTCGCCACGAAGCAGCTGTGAAATAATACGATGGGAGTTCCGAATGGCGATATTAGGCTTAATGAGTGGAAATTCTTCTGTAAATTCTGAAATGATTCTCGGAAGTAAATATTCCCCAAATGTATAGCTGGAACCAATCGTAAGAATCCCGCTTGCTGAATGAGTCAGTTCATCGATTAACCGATTCATTCGGTCATATAGGGATAGAATTTGCTTTGCATGCTGATACAAGATTTCTCCAGCCTTTGTTAATCGCACATATTTATTACTTCGGTCAAGCAACTTTAACTCATATTGTTTCTCCAGTACTTTAATGGATAAAGTAACAGCTGATTGAGAAATATGTAGTGCTTCGGCTGCACGCGTAAAGTTTTTTTTCTCGGCAACTGTAACAAAAGTGAGAAGATGATAATCCATTTTTACCTCCTTAAGTCTTATTATTGTAAAAATTTACAGAATTTACACCCTATTAAGAATGTTACAATAACGATTTTATGATAGGAATAGGTAAAAGGTTCTATAAACATAAATTTGAAAGGATGAAGATGGTGAAAAAATTTTCATTTCTCATATTGGTTTTATTGGTTTTGCTGGCTGGCTGCAGCAGTGAAACTACGAGTAAAACGACGAAAAAAACGGCTTCTGACGAACAAACAGGCGGAGTTTTAAAGATTGCACTGAATGCCCAGCCTCCAACACTAGACACTCATTTAACGACACAAACCGTTGCCCTTGAGGTTACCAGAAATATTTATGAGACATTGGTTACCCAAAATGCCAAGCAGCAGCCAGTTCCGATGTTAGCCGAGTCAATTGATAAGAGTGACGATGGTTTAATTTACACGTTTCACTTAAGGAAGGGTGTTAAATTCCATAATGGGAAGGAAATGAAGGCTGAGGATGTTACGGCATCGATGAATCGATGGCTGAAACTGTCATCCCGGGCAAAATTACTGTTAAGCGGTGCAAATTTCGAGTCGAAGGATGATTATACCGTAGAACTTAAATTACAATCGGTTGCTTCAGATGTGTTAGATATTATGGCAGGACGTGGACAATTTCCCGCCATTATGCCAAAGGAAATCATTGAATCTGCTGGAAAAGATGGCGTAACCGAATATATCGGGACCGGTCCTTTCGAATATGTTGAATGGAAACAAGATCAATATATTCGATTAAAACGCTTTGATGATTACGCAGCTGTCGATGAGGAACCTAGCGGTATTGCCGGAAGAAAAACGGCCTATGTCGATGAAGTCTATTATTATATTGTATCGGACCCGTCAACTAGAATGGCCGGAGTCCAAACGGGCCAGTATGATATTGCGACCTACATGCCTTATGACAATTATGAACAGTTGAAAAGTGATAAAAATCTAAAAACCTATGTATCTTTTGATGGCGGTACATTAAATGTATCCTACAACAAAAAGCATGGATTATTCACGAACCAAAAAATCAGGGATGCTGTCAATACGGCATTAGATTTGAACGCTATCATGCTTGCAAGCTTTGGACATAAGGATTTATTCAAATTAAGTCCAGGTTATATGAGCACGGAACAAGTAGACTGGGCCACTGGTGCAGGAAAAGAGTCTTATAATCTTGCCGATCCTAATACGGCCAAAACCAAGCTGAAGGAAGCTGGTTATAAGGGAGAGGAAATCACCCTGTATTCTACACGAGATTATGATTATATGTATAACTCGGCAGTTGTGATGAAAGAAGAATTAGAACAAATTGGGATGAAAGTGAAGCTAGAAATATTTGACTGGCCGACTCTTATCGAAAGAAGGGAGAATCCAGAAAACTGGGATATCATGGTTGTGGGAACAGGATATGTCACCACTCCATCACAGTTATTGGTGGTGAATCCGGATTACGTTGGCTGGACCAATGACCAAAAGATTACCGACTTACTTGCTAAGATTAGAACATCAGCTTCACAAGAAGAAGCGAAAGGGCTTTGGGAAGAATTACAAACCTACATGTGGGATGACTATTTGCCGTTTACTCTATTTGGGCATTATTCAACCATCATGACTACCAGCAACAAACTTGAAGGCTTTACTCCTTTCCAAGGAGCTATTCCTTGGAACGTAAAAAAGAAACAATAGAAGCTCCATAAGAGAAATACTCCTCCCAATGATCCATGGCTGATTAGCGGGTGGAGTATTTCTTTAAACGGAAATATCCATCATTCCATGATTATTAGGAGGAATCGTAATGAATAATCAAACCATCTTGGATGACTTTTTAAATGTACCTTCAGCCTTCAAATCACAAATCATTCCTGGTAAGGGGAGATTTACATTTGTTTCTAATTTGACAGGCCTTCCGCAAGTTTGCACTCTTGATCAAGAGCAAAAGCCAGTGCCATACGTAAGCATGGAAGAGCGTACGCTTGGGATCTATCATGCACCTAACGGAAAAATGACAGTCATCGGAATGGACTGGAAGGGGAATGAAAAACAGCAGTTATACCTATACCGTGAAGGGAGTTCATCGGTAGAACCATTGGTTCAATCGCCAGAGCATTTTCACTATGTAGGAGGGTGGTCACCAGATAATAAGTATGTTTCCTATACGAGCAACCGCCGTCAGCCGGGCTATTTCGATGTATTTATCGTAGACATTGAAACAAAGGAATCAAAGACGGTCTTTCAATACGACGGAAATTGCGATGTGCTCAGCTGGATCGATCATGAACATATATTAATCAGCATTACGGAATCCAACCTTGATCATGCCATCTACCGATTCAATCTGAAGACACAGGAAAAAACCAGAATCGGAAATGACAAACAAGCAGCTGGTTACAAAAATGTAGTAATGAAAAAAAACGGAGATGGAGGCTATCTGTTAACAAATTTTGGAGCAGAGACCTATTATTTAAGCAGCTTTTCTTTTGCCGCCACCGAGAAATTAAAGAAACTTGTCCATTGGACTGAATGGGATATTGAAGAAATCAAGAAGTCTCCTGATGAACAAAGACTGGCCTTAACGGTAAACGAAGCGGGCTACTTGCGCTTATGGTTGTATGAACCTCATTCGAATAAAAAAGAAGAAATTACTGGGTTTCCTGCAGGTGTGATTGAATCCATTTCCTGGATGAATAATGAGGAATTTATCTTTACATTGAAGACACCTTCTATGCCGGGAGACATCTGGAAATATTCGATATCCTCTAGAAGCGTTACACGATTAACGAATATCAGTGAATCTGATACGGTTTCTCGCCACTCTGTTGAACCCCAATTATGTTCTTTTACCTCTTTTGATCAATTGGAGGTTCCTTACTTTTTCTATAATCAAGAGAATGAAAAAAATAAGCCTGCTGTTATTTATGTTCACGGTGGACCGGAAGGACAGACGAAAGCAGAATTTAACCCTGTGATTCAGTATTTGGCCAGTCAAGGCTTTGCGGTGGCAGCACCTAATGTCCGTGGCAGCAGCGGATATGGCAGGACCTATATTCAACTGGACGATGCCCGTAAAAGAATGGACTCTGTCAAAGACCTTGTATGGCTGGTGAAGGATTTAATAGAAACCCATCAAGTCGACCCGGACAACATTGGTATTATGGGACGAAGTTATGGTGGATTTATGGTATTGGCAGCGATTACTCATTATCCGGATGTATGGGCAGCTGGCGTTGATATTGTGGGAATCTCGAATTTACGAACCTTGTTAACCAATACAGGTGCATGGAGGCGCAGGCTAAGAGAGTGTGAATATGGTTTTCTAGATCAAGACAGTGATTTCTTTGATGAAATTGCTCCTTTACATCATGCCCATAAAATAAAGGTTCCGTTGTTGGTATTCCATGGACTGAATGATACTCGTGTACCAGTCAGTGAATCAGAGCAACTTGTGACGGAAATGAAAGCACGGGGTCAAGAAGTGGAACTAACGGTTTTCGATAATGAAGGACATCAGACTGAAAAACGAGCGAATCACATTGTGATGCATCAAAATACCATTGAATTTTTTCTCAAGCATTTAACAAAATCAACCATGGCAAAGTAAGGGGGCGTTCTTTTGATAGAAGATATCTATCAATATATTGAAGATCATAAAGAAATGTATTTGGATTGGTTAATGGAAATTTGCAGGCAGCCAAGTGTTGCTGCTCAAAACCGTGGTATGGAAGAAACCGTTAATCTAGTAGAACAGTACTTACAGCGATTATCCTTTGCAGTAGAAAGCATACCAACGTCGGGAAATCCCATCGTTTATGGAGAATTAAATTCCGGCAAAGACAGAACCCTTACTTTCTATAATCATTATGATGTACAGCCGGAGGATCCAATTGAATTATGGGAAAGTCCGCCTTTTTCTCCAGAGATTCGAGACGGAAAATTATTCGCACGAGGGACGGCTGATAACAAAGGGACCTTACTTTCAAGAATATGTGCCATTCATGCTTATCAGCAGGTATATAAGGAGTTGCCAATCAATATTAAATTTATTATTGAAGGGGAAGAAGAGATTGGCAGTCCTCATCTTTCCGAATTTACCGAAAAGCATCCTGATAAATTAACAACGGACGGATGCATTTGGGAAAATGGCTTTAAAAGTACAGATGGGAGGCTGCAGATCACACTTGGATGTAAAGGAATGCTCTATGTAGAATTGCATGCAAAAGGGGCAAATGTAGATCTGCATTCAGCAAAGGCAGCGATTGTCACAAACCCTGCTTGGAGATTGGTCTGGGCATTAAGTACGTTGAAGAATGAACAGGAAGAAATCTTAATAGACGGTTTTTACGATCGGATTCAAGAGATGACCATTGAGGAAAAAGAATTAACAGAGTCCATCGATTATAAAGAAAAGGAAGAATTAGAGCAGCTTGGACTCAAGTCATATTTAAATAACTTAACAGGTTTCAATCTCAAAGAAAAACTAATTTTTCAACCTACTTGCACGATTTGTGGAATGGAATCAGGGTATACCGAACAAGGAGCAAAAACGGTATTACCCTCTGTGGCAAAAGCAAAAATTGATTTCCGGTTAGTATCTGAACAAGATCCTGATGAAATTTTGCAGCTGTTAAGGAAACACTTGGATAAACATGGATTTGATGATATTGAAATCGTCCGCTTGAAAGGGCAGCGTGCTGCCTTGACAAAATTGAATGACGCTCTTGTTCAGAAAGTGGTCAGCAGTGCAGAGAAATTCTTCGAAAAGAAGCCGCAAGTCATGAGATCACAGGCAGGTACTGGTCCAATGTATACCCTTTGTCAAAAGTTTGGTATCCCAGCAGTAGGATTCGGAGTTGGTCATGCTGGCTCTCACAATCATGCTCCCAATGAGAATATTTATATCGATGACTTTATCGAAGGAATCAAATTTGCTGCACTAGTCATCCATGAATTTTAAATGATGCTTACTTTTTATTGGTAATAAAATGTTAGGAGTGGAGAAGTTGATAGATATAGATAATGAGAAGATGGAGGACATGCTGAACCTTTTAGAGAAGCTGGTGAATATGGATAGCGGCAGTTATTTTAAGCAAGGGATTGATGAGATAGGTGCTGTTTTATCAAAAGAATATGAATCAATCGGTTTTGATGTACATGTTCACCCCCATGAGGAACGAGGAAATAATCTGGTGATCAGGCACCCTGATGCCATCGATCCCAAAGTAATGATTGTCGCCCATATGGATACTGTTTTTCAAAGAGGGACGGCAGAAAAGCGGCCTTTCAAGATAGAGGGGAATTATGCTTATGGACCTGGTGTCGTCGATATGAAGGCAAGCTTGGTTTCTGTCCTATTTGCCATGAAATCATTGGTTGAGAGGCAAGATGATGCGTATAAGAATGTTGAAATTGTTCTCAATAGTGACGAAGAAATCGGCTCGAGACACTCAAGATCTCTTATCGAACAGATAGGAAAAGATAAAGAGTATGCCCTTATTATGGAAGCGGCAGGGAAAGATGGTTCGATTGTAACGCAGCGAAAGGGCGGAGCAAGGTACAAAATTAAAGTAGAAGGAGTGCCTGCTCATTCAGGATCTGAGCATGAAAAGGGCCGCAGCGCGATTGAAGAAATCGCTTATAAAACCATAAAATTGCATAAAATCACTGATTATAAGAAAGGCATTACCGTCAATGTTGGATTGTTAAAAGGAGGAACTTCCGCCAATACAATCGCCCCCATTGCGGAAGCTGAAGTGGATGTAAGGATCACAAAACTGGAGCAAATAAAAGAAGTGGAGCAGAAAATGAAAGAGATTTGCTCTGAACCTAACATCAAAGGGACAAAAATCAAACTAGCAGGCCAGTTAAATCGGCCCCCAATGGTAAAGACCAAGAAATCGATTGAATTGATTGGTTTAGTGCAGGACATTGGGAATGAAATGGGGATTGAAATTAAAGAGTCATTTAGAGGAGGATGTTCAGATGGCTCTTTCACCAGCTCAATGGGCATCGCAACTGTCGATGGGCTGGGACCAAAAGGCGGGAACGGCCATAGGGATGATGAGTACTTAGACATTTCATCATTACCTGAACGAACGGCGTTGCTGGCAGAAACCATCAGCAGATTGACCCATATGCACCGGACTACACAATTTAAGGAAAAACAAAAATAATCCACCTTTGAGTCAGCGACCTAGATCCTCATACTATTGTTAGTCGATCAGTGGAGAAAGATCTTTCCGCAAACAGTTTAGTAGAAATTTAAATCAATCTATCATGATCGAAGAATGGTGTAGGAAGAATTCCTGCACCATTTCTGTTCGAGTGAGATATACAAGAAATGTGTCAAATTGGGTATTTTAATTGTTTTTCTAGGGTCATTGTATTAGGCAGGCCCTTTTTTTATACAAACCGCTAATCTTGGGGCTGGTCCCCCGGCGATTAACGCATGAACGCAACGGGGTACTGGCCCCATTTCCCAAAAATCTAAAGAATTTTATCATTTTTAATATCATTTACTACTCGTAAAACAAGGATATAAAGAAAATACAGCCCCAAGTAAGCGCCTGTCATAAGGAAGAAGGGATTTAAAAATACCCCATGAATATTAGTCATAAAGACTTTATCATCTCTGATAATCTCAAAGATAGCGATTGAAGAAATATTTCCAAAAATAAGTGCCGACAGAATCGCCATTATATCAAAAATGACCTTTATTTTGGACCATTTTCTTTGAAGTACAACCATTAATATAGGGAGTACAATACTTCCGATTATTAAAAGGAGCTTCATCAGGATCACCTCGCTTATCATTCTTCACGAAATATAAGGGGATTAAACATACTAAGTAAATGGGTGAAAAGTAAAGCCTCCAAGCGGTTTTTTCCATAAAAAACAGTGATTGGCAGAAGGACAATGCTTCTATAAATCCACTGAAACCTTTTCGAGCTGCCTTCGTATTATAGGGTAACTAAATTGGTTATTTGTGGGAGGAGAACATGTATGTCTGAAAAAGGCTGCATAAAATGTGGTAGCAAAGATGCAGGAACAAAGGAAGTAGCGATGACGGGTACAGGTTTATCGAAAATCTTAGATATTCAGCACAATACCTTTATCGTGGTGTATTGTAAAAAATGTGGATACTCCGAGTTCTATAATAAGCAATCTTCTAAAGGGTCCAATATATTGGATTTATTCTTTGGTTAATTTAAAAATACTCCATAATATTATTATGTAAACTGAAGTTCAAAGGTCAGTCCCCCAGTGCACTAAAGCTTTAATGTACTGGGGGACTGACCCCGTTTTTAGAAAAAAGATTTAGTTGTCCAAATTTGACTGTCTTGCCGCATAAAACCTTACAAAAAACTTCGTCAACCCGTAAGCAATCATGGTAATAACAATATCTATAAAAAATAGATGAACAATTGTAAATCCCTTGTAGATGGAAACTAGACCCATCCACTTTTCAATAGGGGCAAAAACAAAAGCTAAGATGGCGCTTAGTCCAGTAGTCCATATAATGAAAGGTTTATCACTATTCAAGCAATATTGATAGACAAGCATAAAGGAAACAGGGATAAGGGATGCTGTAATTCCTAAAGCTTGTGGCAAGAATGGCGTTAGGAAATAGTTATGGTCTACATAACCTTGTCTAATAAGCAAGAGGTCGGTATATGTCCATAACATATGTACTGTGTACCCAAAGAAAAGAATTTCAAGACTTCTATTTCGGTTAAGCTTAACTAGAAGCACAATCAGTGGAACAAGCAAGAAGAGTAGGATGACCCAGAACTGCCAGTTTCCCCAGTCAGAATGCTCATGCCAAAAAGAATGCATTAATGATGAAACCCGCTCACTCTTATCGTTTATTTCTTTCCAATATTGTTTAACAGACATGCTATCAACCCCTCTATAAGCAAAAAACCACCGATACTCTAGTTATAAAATAATCCCTTTTTTTCTTAGTAATCACCTGTTATTAAATTTGCCAAGCCCTTTATTTTTATACAAAATAAGGTATTGCCGTGGGAAATTTAAATAGTATTAGAAAAAATAGACGTGCGATTGCATGTATGTAAGGCAGAAAAAAATGATTCTAGGTAAATTGAACAGGAGCCCTTAATTTAATAAATCTTTATACAAATTTATGTAAGCAACGGTTTCTTGTTCAGGTGAACTGTTTTCGCTGATCCATTCCTTTGCTTGCTGAATCACTTTCTCTCGCAAGGTAACATCACATACAATGGATTGAACGGCCTTTTTAAATTCATCCATCGTTTCATAAAGCCAGCCTGTTTGTTCGTGGCGAATCAATTGGATATTCGCTTCATTTTTTCGCGCGATGACTGGTCGCCCTAATGCCATTGCTTCCATAAGGGCAAGCGACTGACCTTCAGATAGGGAAGTATTGATGACGATTTGGGCTTGTTCGTACCAAAACTTCATAACCTCATAAGGAACAACGCCCGCATACTTCATCCAATGGCGATGCTCTGCTTCTTTTTGTACCACTTTAAAGACATTCGCATCTAACTTTGCCCCAAGAATCGTGAATTCCATATTGGGGTATTCACGAATTAACTCATCAAGTGCCGGAACAACATGCAAAACATCTTTTACTGGTCGTAATCCGGCCGGAAGAAGAATACGTGGATGGATTTCTCCTTTTATTGTCGATATGTTCCAAGGCAGCCAGATCCCTTGGGGAATAACGATGGTCTTAGCGGTCCACCCAGGGAATAACCGTGATACCTTTTCTCTTGCATCATCTGTAAAAACAGTTATAAAAGCAGCATCATTTAAAAATGAAAATATTTCATCATTCATGCTTACCTGTAAATCAATATTAATATCGGTTCCGCCCATCGTGACCAGATAGGGGCGATTTAAAGTAAAATTGGTTTCTTTTTGCCATTGAATAAATCGGGTAGCATGTAAAATATGATAAATATCCGCATCTGAACGATGCCAATCATCTTCTTCCATGTATGGAATAACGGAAGTATGAATATTTCCCTGCTGCAAAAAGTGAACAAGACGCTTTATGGTTGTAGAATTCCCTCTTGGTTGATTAAAATAAGGAGCAAAAAATAGGATATGCATACTGACCACCTGTCATTAATGTAAATAGAACCTGCAAATATACTTTTATTAATATCTCCTTATATTATAGATTGCTGAATTGCTTTTCCAAAACTCAAAAAGGCACTATTTTTGAGATGCCGATTTTATGTTCCACAGTTTATGGTTTGAACATAAAATAATAAACAGTAACAGGAGAATAGGAGGGAATTTGGGTGGCTTCAATCGTTAATGTAGGAATGTTAAACATAAATTCTCCTCAACCTAGTTCCGCCATTTTTGTTGGTGAAGGTATTGTAAATGGGATGGATGCTAACAGGAAATACAATTTAAACACGGGGGGAATTTACGGTATTAACACCATTAATGCCGGAAATATAAATAATGTCGCGGATAGCTTTGAAATCATAGATGGGGTTATCTTTGATCAGGACTTTAAGCCGAGCATTCCAGTGAATGCATAAACAATCAGTAAGACACGGCTTTTTAGGTGAGTGCACAACCCAAGATTCATGAACATAAATTAAAGCATTAAACCTCATTCATAATGAACTAAAGTGGTGAACCAAAAATGGGTAAAACTACAGATTTTACTTTTGCAGGTAACATTCATGTCCAAACAATGGAGAGACAATGTGGTATTTTTATTGGAGAGCAAAACACTGCGATTGGTTGGAGTGCTCATGGCAAGCAAAACAGTGTGTTCGGAAGTATTGGCGGACACTCTAATTTGCTGCTTTGCAATACTTCCATCCTAATTGACCCTGACATAGTTGATACACCAATTGATGATCGGGACATTCATATTGCCGTCGAGAATTCAAGTGATGAAAACAACTTAACAAATCTTAATCTTAATAGTGTAAACGTCAATTCGATGCAGCCAGGAAGCTCGGTATTCGTTGGCAAGGGCCATGTTAATGGGATTGATGGCAATCAAAAAGAAAATACCAATCACGGTAATTTAAATGGGAATAATATTCAGCTAATGGGGAATATCAATATAACTGATGATCAAGATACGATAGATGCAGTTATGGATGATCGTGATATTAAAATCGCAATCATTGAAAAAGAGTAAAGAAAAGGATGCTTCGATGATGATCGAACCATCCTTTTTTAATAGGCTTAAATTAATCCCAAGGCAAATAGATAATAAATACCAAAAATAAGAAATATAAGCAGCAAAACAATAGAAAGAAAAATGACCAAAAAACGAGAGAAGATAAAAGTTTTGGTCCCAGATGTTATGATAATAGGATTTAGAGTAGACAAATTTTATAATCTTAGGTATTGCAAATTTCAGTTTAAATTAATCATAACATCATTAGATGGATTTAGCAGGCAATCGATGAACAGAAGACTGGGGTTTTAATTTGGCTGTCGCAGGAGTCAACAGCCTTATGAATAAAACTATTAGAAAAGAACCTATACATAAGATAGGCGCGTACACTATTTAAACGACTTGAACGGTGCCATTCAACCCAATAGAAATAATGCCCCGTTTCTCTATATATTGTTTCAATGCATCTATGGCATGATAATCCGAATTTCTTCGATTGGTGCCATATTTTTGTGACACACCCTGCATTGTGACAAAAGCAGCCAGATACTTGTGGTAAAGGTCAACACGACGGTCTCCTATAAACAGCTCTTGAATACGTGTTCCGGCGGGGTTTTCAATTTTAATGAACATCTTTAGTCCCAGACAGCGTTTAACATATCCTCCCATCTGACCATAAGGGTTGCTGGCAAAAGTTCGCTCCAAATTTTCTTCTAGCATCTCTAACAATTCTTTTCCTGTTAATTCTACCGTTGAAACGGGAGGATTGGTGGGAATGATGTTCCACAGGTCATTCATGGTTACCGGTCCAGGAGGAATAGGTGCACCATAACGCCATCCATTGGAGAAAGCAAGCTCGGCATTCGTAACCTCTGCAATGGATTCCAAAAGCAGATTATCCATGGTTGATTCAAGTTGAGAATAACGATGCAGAGCGGTTTTTGTTTCGCCAACTGCACTTTGGAGCAGATCTTTATGAGGAACAAGGACAAGATTTATAAGTGCTTGCACCTTGGGGTCAGGTTGAATGTCTTCTAAAACTTCAATCAACTTGTGGTGATAATTTAAAATCTGTCCGTTTTCGATTTCTAATTCCAGGCAACCAATAAAGGAACCATGGCAGCCGGATTGGATGATGAGAGTGTTGTTTATTCGTACAGGTTTGTAAAGACGGTTATGTGTATGAGAACTTAGCAATATATCAATTCCATCAACTTCTGAAGCAATTTTAACTTCAATAGGGAAGCCCAAGTGGGAAACAACCACAATTAAATCTACCTGATCCACTTTACGCAACTTTTCAATTTGTGCAGGCAATTCTTCATTTCCAAGCGTGAAATAAACGCCAGAGGAAAAGTGCGGCGGCATTGTCTTATCTACAATATGACAAGCTATTCCAATCACGCCAATTTTCAATCCTGCTTTCTCAATGATCGTATGTGTAGGGAACACAGGTTGTTTACTTCTCTCGTCATAACAGTTATTCGCTAACATTGGGTAGTTAAGTAGGGAGGATAGTTTTTTTAATTGATTCGGGCCATAGGCAAATTCCCAATGAGCAGTCATCCCGTCAATCCCCATTGAGTTTAGAATAGGGACAAGTGACTCACCCATGCTGGTAACAGCTGGATACGTGCCATGAAAGGTATCACCATTATCTAAGACAAGCACCCCGTCAGGATTGGCTGATCGAGCTTCATTAAGAATGGTGGCAATTCGGGCATACCCGCCGGCATTTCGAAAGCGACCCTCCCCATTTCCTTCAAAGAATATCTCAGGATGAAGGTCCAAGTAAGCGTGAGTGTCATTCAGCTGAAAAATGGTCAAATGGTTCATTCCACTCATGAAAAAAACTCCCTTTTTTTTAAAATTTTTTGATGACCCCATAAAACTGCATCAATAATTATTTTTCCACTTAGTAGGAAAAATAGACGAAATGATTCGTCTGTTTTTCAATACAGCCCATTCAAATTCATAAATCTTACAATCTGATTTTAATGATTTTTTAATAAAACCAATAATCCATGTTTGTTATAATAAAAATGCAATCTTTAAGAATATTTGGTTAATGAATGATAGTAAGAAGGGAGTCAGGTATGTTAGCACTTGTTTATCCACTTAACCCAATTGCCATTCATCTTGGACCTATTGCTGTGCATTGGTACGGTGTGATCATCGGTATTGGTGTTATATTAGGGCTATTGTTAGCCGAAAAAGAAGGGGAAAAGAGAGGAATTCCTTCTGGAACAATTGGTGATTTAATTATCATTGCGTTACCTATAGCCATCATTTGTGCAAGGACATACTATGTCCTCTTTGAATGGAGTTACTATAAAAGTCATCTGAATGAAATTCCTGCTATTTGGCATGGTGGAATTGCCATTCATGGTGGAATTATCGGGGCAGTTTTAACAGCCATTTGGTTTTGTAGAAAAAGAAAAATATCCTTCTGGAAAATGGCAGATCTATTAGCTCCTAGTCTGTTGCTTGGACAAGCCATTGGCCGATGGGGAAACTTTATGAACCAGGAAGCCCACGGGGGACCGGTATCTAGAAGTTTTCTGGAGTCACTGCATTTACCTGACTTTATAATTAACCAAATGAATATCAACGGTGTTTATTACCACCCAACATTTTTGTATGAATCCATCTGGAATATCACAGGTGTTATTCTATTAATCCTTTTAAGAAGAATCGATTTTAGAAGAGGCGAAATATTTTTAACCTACCTGCTTTGGTATTCAATTGGAAGATTCTTTGTCGAAGGCCTTCGGACAGATAGTCTAATGTTGACATCCCATATCCGAATTGCCCAATTAGTATCAATAGTTTGTGTAATCCTAAGTATCGTCATTGCCTTGTATCGAAGAAAGAAAGGTTATGCACTTTTAAGTTCTACCGCCGATAACTTTCAGTAATTCATTAATAAAAACCTTCCATTATATCCATTTTGGAAGGTTTTTTGTTGTTTTCATTTAATCCCACACAATGGCTTCTCAATGGCGAAGAACCAAGACATATATCCAATCATATTTTATTATAAAAATTTTATCCAACTATCGTAAAATGTGCGTGGGAGGCTAAGGATGCAAAAATGAAGCATGACGAATATTATCATCAAGTGAATCTTACATGGATGGAAGGAAAAAAATACAACTAATTGACGCCCCAACTGAAGATCATGCAGTCACTCTCATGGATGGATGGCCAGAGGGTGCCGAAACAAATTGATATTAAGGAAATATAATCAATGCATGGTTTCATTGAAGACGTAGCTATTAGACCTAAATAAAATTGAAGCTGGCGAAGAATAACGGGTTTACTTTTGGGGAGCAAAACGTTAATTCACAGACCTAATCAGATAGCAAATCACATAAATTTCACAACACAAATCAAAGGATATTTTCACAGTCAAAAAGGCTTAGAGATATTTTTTCATCTCTAAGCCTTTTTTGTATTATCTTTTTTCACTTACTCCCCCGTATGTTGTACAAGTCATTAGACGCTAAAGCGAGTTTGATAAATAAGCGGAGAAATTTCTCTTAATTTAGAAATAGCACTAAAAATAGAATAAATAAGCGGAAAAATTCCGACTATTGGCTCGAAAAACGTGAAAATGGGTTATTTTTCTTTACTTAATCGGAAAAACTTCGCTTATATACACCGAACCGAGTCTATTCAGCAGTCTAACCGAAAAAACTCCGCTTATTTTGCAAATAATTCACCCACCCTACAATAATTATTTCATACCGAGTGATTTACAATGTGAATTAGGACAAAATAAGCAACAAAAGGCTACCGAAATTTTGATTAATCAATAAAAAACGCACTGTGAATTATATTCGGAATTCAAGTGCGTTTTCCTATATGTTTTAAAACGTTTGCACCTCTAAAGTAAACGCGTTAGGCGTAAAACAGAACGTTTTCGCCAGCTTCTTTACTTATTAAACGACCTTATTTACTATAGCCCGCTGGGGTCCGCACGTTGATGGAATCTGTCAAAGTAATGTTGTCAGAAGAGTTGCCAACGAATACTTTGTACTCACCATCTAATGTTTTCCAAGTATCAGCATTGGAATCCCAGATGGACAGCGGGTGGTTGCTTGTAGCTGGGTCAATGGTAATCGTCACATGTTTCTTTTCACCTGGGTTAAGCCAGACTTTCTCAAATCCAACAAGCCGCTTAGGTGGTTCGTTTGCATTTTTAGGCAGACCTACGTATACTTGCGGTACTTCCGCACCCGCAACTTTTCCGGTATTTTCTACGAAGAAGGATACCTGAATTTTCTTAGTCCCGTCCGTTGTCTTCGGCGTCACAACTAGTCTAGAAATGTCAAAGTTTGTATAGGACAGACCATGACCAAATGCAAAAAGAGGCTTGATGCCTTGTGCATCGTACCAGCGGTAACCCATTTCTAAACCTTCAGAATAGTACACTTGCGGAATTTCTTTGCCCGTGCTGTCCAGTACACCTTGATTAACGCCTGGGTAGCGCTCTGCAGTGCTTGTTGGTGTGTCCGCTTTGGAAACTGGATAGGTCACGGGAAGCTTTCCGGAAGGGTTGGCAAGACCAAATAACAAGTTAGCGACAACATTGCCGTCTTCCTGACCTGGATTCCAAGCCTCTAGGATTGATGGGACTTCATTAACCCATGGCATAAGAACAGGATCCCCATCTTTAAGGATTAAAGCCGTTTTCTTGTTCGCTTCTGTAACAGCTGAAATCATTTCATCCTGGCTGTCAGGCAAGGACAAGCTAGGGCGGTCACGACCCTCGCTGGTCACAACACCAGCCATAAGGATGACAATGTCTGCATTTTTAGCCGCAGCAACAGCTTCGTTAAGATTACTATTATCATTAGCCACGGTTACCTTCGTAATCGCTGTGTTAGAGCCTAGTTTAGTTAAAGTATTTTGAAGTCCCTGCAGTGGTGAAACGGTATATAGCGGACTTACCCGCGAACTGCCGCCACCTCCTGCAACGGCGGCGTCAACATAGGTTGACTTACCGATTAAGGCAATTGATTTTACAGATGGATTGAGCGGAAGCAGGTTACCCTCATTCTTCAGCAATACAGCTGTCTGTTCTGCAATCTCACGTGATTTCGAACCGTTCGTTTCAGCATCGATCGTACCACGTACAATCGAACGGTCGAAAATTCCATATTTGAACATTTGGATATACCGGCGACTAAGAGCTTGGTCAACGGTATCCATTGTTAGGCTGCCGTCCGCAAGTGCGGCATTAATGTTGGCAGTGTTGAAGAATCTGGCACTTTGCATTTCAAAATCCAATCCGGCGTTAAGCGCTGGGGCAGTCGAATGGGTGGCACCAAAGTCAGACTGCACGTACCCTTTGAATCCCCACTGATCGCGCAAAACGGTATTCAACAGATAGTCGTTCTCACAGGCGTAGGTTCCGCTTACCCGGTTGTAGGAGCACATAATGGAACCAACGTTGCCATCCTTTACTGACATTTCAAATGGGAGAAGGTAAAGCTCATGAAGTACATTTTCGTCGATGTTAACGTTCACAGATCCACGGTTTTGTTCTTGATCATTAAGTACGTAATGCTTTGACATGGCGATAATATCATTATCTTGGATTCCCTGAATTTCTTTAGAAGATAAAACACCAGCGAGATAAGGGTCTTCACCCATGTATTCGAAATTACGGCCGTTCTCGCCCAAGCGTGCAAGATTCATGCCTGGTGCTTCGAGCTCGTGCAGCCCAAGCGTGCGGGCCTCACCCCCCATTAAGTCACCGAAAGAGTAGGCAAGACTCGGGTCAAAACTGGCTGCAAGTCCAAGGGCAACCGGTAAAGCGGTGGCCTTATCCTGCGGGCTGCAGTCACCGCCGCCAAGACCTACAGGACCATTGGTAATTCTGAATGTTGGGATCCCAAGTTCAGGGATTCCAGGAACGTGCCTGCCAGGTGATCCGCATTCAGGCAGTTCCGGAATTGCTCCACGTTGCCCAGCAAGCTGTTGGATTTTCTGGTCAAGCGTCATGGCATTGATAAGCAGTTCGGTACGTTTTTCAGGCGAAAGCGACGTATCCATCCAAGGCAGCTGGGATGAAACAGCGGCCTGTTCAGCGTTTGCCTGTGTTGGCTGTACAGAAAATGCTCCGCCCGCTATGGATGCGACAGCTACGCTCGATACAAATGTAGACCACACAAGTTTCTTGAATTTTTTTCCTACTTTAAACATCTCTCCAACCTCCCCAAATTGGAATAAAGATTTTACTTTTTATCCACTCTTCACCTCCATACTACCTTTTTTGAAAACGCTCTCACTATGATGTCAATCTCATTATAATAAAGCATCTCAAGATTCCATTTGTGGTATTTTTATGATTTTTTGTAATATTTTTATCTGACTATTAGGAAAATTAAAAATGATTAATTGGTAATGGGCGATATTTCCTGTTTAAAAAATTTGAAAAAAATTCCATTAATAATATCGCCAATGTTCCCTATCCTATAAAGGTAAATATGATGGGAGGAATTTTCATGGCACAATTAAGAGACATTATGACATCGAATGTTGTTACAGTTAACGAAACACAAACCGTACAGGAAGCTGCAGCGTTAATGAGCGAATATAATATCGGAGCGATCCCAGTAGTAAATAACAGCAAACAAATTGTTGGAATTGTAACAGATCGCGATATTACCCTTCGTACGACAGCTCAAGGTGAAGATCCACAAACACCAGTATCTGAAGTCATGACTGCACAGCAAATTGTACAAGGTACACCTGATATGGATGTTCATCAGGCAGCAGATTTAATGGCAGAGCAGCAAATACGCCGACTGCCGGTAGTGGAAAATGGACAAATCGTAGGAATGGTTGCTTTAGGTGATTTAGCCGTACAAAATCAATATGCAAACGAGGCAGAAGAGGCATTACAAAGCATTTCAACTCCTTCTGCACCACAACAATAGTAAGGGGTTCCTTTTAAAAGCACAGGCCCAGACTTGGGTCTGTGCCAATGCCATTAAATAAAAACAGAGTATGGAAAATTCCCATACTCTGTTTTTATTACTATTCTAGCTACACCAATACCTACAGGCCTAATGTGTTTAAAATGGCTCGATCGCTTTCTCGTTTTTACCAGTTTGAGGCTGATTTTCAATGCTTCTTGCTTCGACTTCCTTGGGAATCTCTTTTAGGTGTTTATTTACTTCTTCTACTTGATTTGTAGTTCTCATTTCATCCATTTTCCAAAACCTCAATTCATTAAAATATTTTATAAATATAGTATGAGCAGAAACGAAGATTTTATGTCCGCTGAGTCAGATCCGTATGGTTTGCGAAGTGTTGTCTTTTTTTCTAGATGCCAATAAGAGGGTGACGATGTCACAGAAATATAGGAGAAAAGGAGTGTTTTTCTTTGACAAAAAAATTTTTTATATATAAAATTATTAAAATGGTAATTTAAAGATCTCGAAGATACAGTCAATAAAAATTGCTTTACTTAGAGCCTATTATTTTAAAATTAAAGGGGAATTTGAATGGAAGATAATATGAATGGTATTGAAGAAAAGAAAAAGCCCAAATACAACGTTCCAGCTGTTGATAGTGCGTTCAAAATATTAACTTTACTAAGCCGAAAAAAATTTAGTAAAAGTAATTTAACTGAGATTTCTAAAGCGCTTTCCCTTACCCCAACTACTTGTTTTCGGATTTTGCAAAAGTTAGAGGAACTATCGATTGTTCGTTTTGATAAAAGTTCAAAGCGGTATAGTCTTGGCCCGTATCTGGTTGTCTTAGGGGAAAGAGCAAAAGAAAATCAATTTGATATCTCTGTCATTATTCCGTACTTGGAGAGTCTTTCAGAAAAAACGGGACTAACAGCTTTTCTTGTCAGCAGAATTGGTAAAAAACGCTCAACCATTATTGCTAAGTCTGAGGGGGAAGAGTTTGGAATTAATGTATCGGTAGGAAGGCATTTTTCAGTCATTGATGGTTCCTATGGTAAATGTTTATTAGCTTATATGGAAGAAGAAGATGCTGTCGAACTTTTACATACCAATGAAGGACTGCGAACAATGTCTTCAGAGGAGATTCAAGAACTGATAAAAGAATTGCCAACCATCCGAGAGAATGGATATGCCACAACCTTTGGAGAGTACATTGATGGAATCGTAGGGATCTCGGCACCTCTTTTTAATACTGACGGATCTGTGGATATGGCCATTTCAATTATTGGTATGACCGCCCAATTTAACGATAAAGAAATTGTAAAAATGGGCGAACTCATTAAAAGAGTTGGACAGGAAGTTAGTTTCAAAATAAGCGGTTACGTAAGTAAAAAATAAGTCTTTTTTATAAAAAATTTATATATCTAAATAATCATCTAAAGGAACGTATCCCCATCGACGTTCCTTTTTTATTTTTTACCACTAAACTCACTGGAAGAGAACCAAATCATAATGGTCTTCCTTCCTCAGTACAACCAATGGTTTTAATCTTCTAAATATTACGATATTTCATTGACAAAAAATTTTTTTAAATATAAAATCTTGATTAGATTAACAAATGTTTCCTTTCTTTCATCATCTTAATATATAGGAGTGACTTGAAATGGAATTAAACGGAAAAATAGCGGTGGTAACCGGGGCAGGACAAGGAATTGGCAGAGAAATCTCGTTATTTCTAGCAAAGCATGGGGCAAATGTGGTGGTTGGAGATTTAAATTTAGAATCTGCCCTGCAAGTTGCGAAGGAAATTGAAAAACTGGGAACAAAAGGCTTAGCTTACCAGGTAGATGTTTCGCAAAAAGAAAGTGCTCACGGACTAATTCAAGCAGCGATTGACACATTTGGAGGTTTAGATATTCTTGTAAACAATGCCGGAATTACAAGGGATGCCATGTTACACAAGATGACGGAAGAGCAATTCGATCAAGTAATAGCTGTACATATGAAAGGAACCTTCTTTTGTATGCAGGCGGCGGCCATTCATATGAGACAGGAACAAAAAGGTAAGATCGTTAATATTTCATCGATCGCCGGAAAAGTGGGAAATATGGGCCAAGTGAATTACGCCGGAGCAAAGGCAGGGCTTGTCGGAATGACAAAGGCTGCAGCAAAAGAGCTTGCTAAATTCCAAGTAAATGTGAATGCGGTGCAGCCTGGCTTTATTGACACGGATATGACACGTGCGGTGCCAGAGAAAGTTCGGCAAATAAAGATTGCTGAAATCCCAATGAATAGAATCGGGGAACCATTGGATATTGCCAAAGCTGTGGTATTCCTTTGTTCCGATTATTCAGATTACATGACAGGTAATGTTTTAGAAGTGACTGGCGGACGTTTCATGTAATACCAAAATAATAGAAATATTTTAGGGATAGCAATGAACAATGAGGGAGTATTCTAGGTGTCAGGCACCTTTGAAGCTGTGTGCCATCAAAATATGAGCTATGAAAGGCGGGAAAGCTGAATGAATTTTGAGTACTCACAAGAGGCGGAGTCTTTTCGCGAGTCTTTTCGCACCTGGTTAATGGCCAACTTTCCAAAGGAGTGGAACTATGAAGTAACTGGCGAGGAATTGGTGGAAAGACGAAGAACGTGGGGCAAAATGTTGGGTCAAGGAGGATGGGTAGCACCTGCTTGGCCAAAAGAGTATGGCGGCCTCGGATTAACGCTGGAACAACAGTTAGTTTATATTGAAGAATTAGTACGGATCAATGCACCCGAAGTGTTAAATTCCAATGGAATTGGCATTTTTGGAATGACATTAATTCGCTATGGAACAGAAGAACAAAAGAAGCACTATCTACCCCGGATGCTTTATCATGACGACATATGGTGTCAAGGTTTCTCAGAACCGATTGCCGGATCGGATTTAGCTGGTCTTCAAACAAAAGCAGAACGTAAAGGGGACCATTATGTATTAAATGGTCAAAAAGTATGGACATCTTATGCTCCCTATGCAAATAAATGCTATATCTTGGTCCGAACGGGAGAATCCAGATACAAAGGCATTAGCCTGATGATCTTAGATTTGAAACAGCCAGGAGTCACAGTACGGCCAATAAAAAATATTGCCGGTGAATCAGAACTGGCTGAAGTTTTTCTGGATGATGCCGTTGTTCCAATCGAGGATGTCGTTGGAGAAATAAATAACGGGTGGGAGATGGCTAATTATTCGCTAGCCAACGAACGTGGAATTCATTTTGCGCAGCGCGCCTTAAAAATGCAGCAAGAATTCCGGCAGCTAGTTTCACTATTTCAAAAACAGATGGACAATGGCAACTCGCAAGCAATCAGCTCCGTCCTGCAAAATAAATTAGTACAGTCCTATTTATCCTGTGAAATATTAAAAAGTATCTCCTTACGGAATATTGCCCTTATTGCTCAAGGTGATGAAAACGGTGCCATCCCCGCCATAGCCAAACTAGTATGGAGTGAAAGTCATCAAGATTTACTTGATTTAGGCGTGGAAGTTCTAGGAGAAGAATCGTTAGTTAAAGGAGAACATGAAGTTTGGTTACAGAAATTTCTTATCTCACGAGCCGAAACGATCTATGCCGGTACGACACAAGTTCAAAAAAATATTATTGCTAAATCTCTGGGACTGCCAAGCTCAAAGGGGGGGAGAGCATAATGGAATACCGCTTTTCTGAACAGCAGAAAATGTTAAAAAAGGCTCTGCAATCATTGTTAAAAAAAGAAATGACACTGGAACATTTTAAAGAAATAGTCGAAAAAAAACACGGCTTTTCAAAGGATGCATGGAGGAAACTGGCAGATAATGGCTGGCTCGGAATACTGGCACAAGGAAAATGGCAGGTCTTTGAGGATATGACAACTCTTGACTTGATGTATCTGTCAGAATCGTTTGGAGAAAGACCTTTTCCGGGACCTTATTTGTTAACAGCTGGCTTCATTGTCCCGCTCCTAAGTCAATTAAAATTATCGGCTGTTCAACAACAACAATTAGACCTCTTGCTTTCTGGAGAGAGCCTCATCACCGCGGCCTTGCCTCGGCTGGCAAAGTCCCAAAACGGAATAGACTTCAATTGGCCATCTATCAAAATAGCAAATCAGGAAAGCAGCCGAATTCAATTGACAGGTGAAATCAAACATATCCCGTTTATCCAGCACTCAGATTATTGTCTATTGCCGGTAAGTGACAGTAGCGGGGGTGTTTCTCTAGCATTATTAAATACCAGCCTGGAGGGGGTAACGGTTTCAGCCGAGGAATCAGTGGAACTGGCCAAATCGCAAGGAACCATCCAGCTTGATCATGTTTGGATTAATAAAGTGGATTTTATTCATGGATTCGACACTGACCACCAAGAATTGTTAAATGAGCAAGTTATCCAGTATTTACTTTGTACTAATGGAGAAATCATTGGCGGTGCAGACGAAGTATTAAAAAGAACCATTCATTATGTGACCCAGCGGAAGCAATTTGGAGTTCCAGTTGGATCCTTCCAAGCGGTGAAACATATGATTGCCGATATGCATGTCGCTATTGAAAAAGCGCGCAGCTACAGTTTTTATATAGCAGCTCAACAGGAAACAAATCAGGATAAAAACTTATTGAATGTTATGGCAAGCCGCTATTTTAGTACAGAAATGTATAAAAAAGTCTGTGAAGATGCGATCCAGCTTCACGGTGGAATGGGCTTTACATGGGAAGAAAGCATTCATTATTGGTACAAATCTTCTATTTACCATCTTTACCATATTACCCATCCGTCGATCATGATTGAATTTGTCATGCAAAACTTGCTTTCACCTTCTGAAAAACCTCAAGGAATAACAATTTAATTATTTACCAAATAAAGGAACGAGAACGACTTCTGTGCGTAACAAAAAAAATAAAGGGTAGGTGAAAAGATGTCAATCAAACGGGCAGCTGCTATTGTCGGCGTTGGAGATGTTGAACTTGAGAAAGGAAAAGTAAAACACGGTCATTCGGTTTTACAAATACAGGCGATTGCTGCAAAAAGAGCATTAGAGGATGCTGGATTATCAAAGGATGATGTCGATGGGATTTTTGTTGCCGGACTTTGGGGATTACCTGGCATCGGTTCCTTTCCATCTGTTGTGGTATCTGAATACTTAGGGATTCAACCGAAGTATACCGATTCCACTCAAATAGGCGGATCAGCCTTTGAAGCGCATGTCGGCCATGCGGCTGCAGCCATTCAATCAGGATTATGTGAAGTAGCTTTAATCCTCTATGGGAGTACGCAACGCTCTGAAAAATCGCGTACATTGGCCGGACGACCGCCAGTCTTAACGGCTCAATACGAAACTCCATATGGATTGCCGTCGCCTGCAGGTGCCTACGCTATGGCAGCCCATCGCCATATGCACCAATATGGGACAAAGCCTGAACAATTGGCGGAAATTGCAGTAGCTACCAGAAAATGGGCGCAATTAAATCCACACGCTACGATTCGTGATCATTTAACGATTGAAGATGTTTTAACTTCACCAATGATCTGTGACCCATTACATTTACTAGATTGCTGTTTAGTTACGGATGGGGCGGGTGCGATTGTTTTGGTCTCAGCTGAACGGGCCAAAGACTGCCGAAAAAAACCGGTATGGGTTCTAGGACAAGGAGAGTCTCACAGCCACTGGTCCATTCAAGCAATGCCGGATTTAACAGTAACTTCAGCGGCTGTCTCAGGAAAGAGAGCATTTGAGATGGCAGGAGTCACTCATGATGAAATTGATGTTGTGCAAATCTATGATTCTTTCACGATTACTGTTTTACTTACACTAGAGTCTCTAGGTTTTTGTAAACCTGGAGAGGGAGGGGATTTTGTTTCGAATCAGCGAACAGCTCCAGGCGGGGATTTTCCTTTGAACACAAATGGCGGGGGGCTATCCTATGCTCACCCTGGAATGTATGGAATCTTCTTGTTAATTGAAGCTGTGCGTCAGTTGAGAGAAGAGGCGGGAGAGAGGCAAGTGAAAAATTCAAAAATTTCTCTTGTGGCGGGAACAGGCGGAACGCTTTCCTCTACATCCGTGGTTATTTTAGGGAGGGATTAAAAATGATAGAAAAACCGATGCCTATACCTGATGGAGACTCCTATGTATTTTGGCAAGGGTGTAAAGAGCATAAACTATTGATTCAAAAATGTGAGGACTGCTCCAGCTACATTTTTTATCCACGGGTCTTATGTCCAAATTGTTTTTCTGAAAAAGTCCAATGGGTGCAATCCTCTGGAGTTGGAAAGGTTTATTCCTTTACCATAGCAAGACGACCAGGGGGCCCGGCATTTAAAGATGAAGTTCCGTACGTTGTCGCATTGATCGAATTAGACGAAGGGGTTCGTATGCTTAGTAATATCATTGATGTAGATATAGATAAAGTAGAATGTGATATGCCAGTTGAAGTGGTCTTTCAAGTAGAAGGAGATTTTACATTACCGAAATTTAAACCAAGAGCTATCTAACATGACCACTAGGAGGGAACATCAAATACTGATGCTCCTCTAGCCTTAAACCAAGAAGGCACGGAATCCGAAACGGAAATAGTTTTGGTTTATAGCGAAAACTATTCTATTAGTTTAAAAACCTCATCTGTTAAGATCCTTTCACAATGTTTCAACTTTGCAAACACTATGAGGAATTCCTATCATAACGACCAATAGCTCTTTTTTTCATTATATGAAATATATGTTAACGGAAAATACTGAATTTTATAAAATTTCATTGACGTAAATAAATTTTGTATATAAAATAAATTTAGTAGAAATATGAAAACGGTTTCCTGCCTGAAAAAGTAATGATGTAACATCTCTTTCAGGTAGGAAGGCTTTAAATGAAGGGGGATTATGGATGTTGAAAAAACCGCTAAAATTCTTAATGGCTATCTTTTTACTCTCCATTTTATTGGTAGGCTGCAGCAGTAATGGATCACTGAAAAGCAGCGGAACTGAGAAAAAACCAGCTTCAAACAAAGGTTCTTCCACAGCTTCTAGTGTTATCTCACTTCCCAAACAAATGACATGGAGCGTATACGATGTTGGATCCGGTGGATACGCAGAAATGTCAGCAATTGCAAACACATTGACTAGTAAATATGGAACACAAATTAGGATGCTTCCATCCGCCAGCGGGGTAGGACGAATGCTGCCATTAAAGAGTAATCAAGCTTCTATTGGAAAATTGGGTGATGAAATTCAATTTTCTTTTGAAGCAATGGAAGAATTTGCGAAACCCGATTGGGGTCCTCAAGATGTAAGGGCCATTTGGGCACCAATTAGTCAATTTGGGTTTGCGGTTCGAAAAGATTCGGATATTAAATCGATTGCAGATTTAAAAGGAAAGAGGGTTCCTAGAATTACTGGTAATTCCTCCGTTAATATTAAAAACGAAGCAATGTTGGCCTTTGCAGGTCTCTCATGGGACGATGTAAAACCGGTGGATATTACTTCCTATGCAGGACAAGGTGATGCTCTGCTACAAGGGCAAATCGACGTAGCCGGAATTAATCCAACCGCTTCTACCATGTTTGAAGCAGACAGTAAGGGCGGAATTCGCTGGCTTGAAATGGATCCTAATGACAAGGAAGGCTGGGCACGTGTAGAAAAGACGGCATCATGGCTGTTCCCATATACAATGGATAACGGTGCTGGTATGAAAAGCGCAACAAACGTCTTAGGTCATGGATATCTTATCGGCGGTTATGCCAGCCAGGATGCAGATACTGTTTATCAGTTATTAAAAGCTATGGATGAAAACTTTAATGACTATCAAAAGGCGATACCAAACTTGGCCCTATATTCTAAAGATAAAGTGTTGACAGAGCCACGCGGTATCCCATTCCACGAGGGGACGATTAAGTTCTTAAAAGAAAAAGGTTTGTGGAATGATGAAAAACAAGCGAAAAATGATGCATTGGCCGAAAGATATAAGAAACTAAAAACTGCCTGGGATAAGGTAGTCGATGAATCTAAAAAGGAAGGCATTTCTAATGATAAGTTTCCAGCCTATTGGTTAGAGAAAAAGGCTGAACTCATAAAATAAGTTTATATATAAAAAAGAAAGTCAGCCGCTAAAAGCTGGCTGACATTCTTTTTTTTCAAAATCTCAGCAACGGAGAGACTGTCAAAAATTCGATAATAATAAGATTGGGGGATCTCGCTTGAAAACAGAAAGGCTTAATTTTTTTTGGAAAGTAGTCGTGGCAGTTTCCACTGTTATTGGTGTTTTTCTTTCTATTAATATGTTGTTTTATATCCATTTGTTTGGAATTAACCCCATCCAGAATGCTTACCTCATCTATTTGCTAGGCTGTTTTATGCCGATATCATTTTTAATTTTCCCTGCCAAGAAAACTCAAACATCCGTCAAATGGTATGATGTTGTCTTTTTTGCTGTTTCGGTCATCATTACTGTTTACCTTGGTTTACAAGGAAAGCGTATCATCGAAGAAGGCTGGGATTGGAACGCTCCAACCATTCCTACATATTTCAGTATTGTGTTATGGGCCTTATTACTTGAAGCACTTCGTCGAACTGCAGGCCTTGTCTTATCCCTTATTTGCTTGGTGATTTCCCTTTATCCCCTCGTTGCTTCCAATGTACCTATCAGTCTATTACAGGGTCAATCCTATGACTTTTTAACATTAGCTAGAAACCATATTTTAAGTTCCAATAGCGTCTTTGGGATCGCTTATACTACGATCGGAAACTTGCTTCTTGGTTTTCTTGTATTTGGCGTAGTGATCACTCGTACTGGCGGAGGAGATTTCTTCTTTAACCTGGCCCTATCTCTATTCGGGAGAACCAGAGGTGGCTCAGCAAAAGTAGCCGTTGTTGGAAGTGCTTTTTTTGGTATGTTAAGCGGAAGTGCTGTTTCAAATGCAGTAACTATTGGTGCTATGACGATTCCGGCAATGAAAAAGTCTGGTTATAAACCGTACTATGCAGCTGCGATTGAAGCAACTGCCTCGACAGGCGGAACCATTACCCCGCCGATTATGGGTTCTGCAGCATTTATTATGGCCTCTTTTTTGGCAACACCTTACTATCATATCGCCCTTGCAGCGGCAGTGCCTGCCTTCCTTTATTACCTTGGGTTATTTATTCAGATTGATGGATATGCCGCAAAGAATCATTTAAAAGGATTATCAAAATCAGAGGTACCATCTTTTTGGAAGACATTGAAAGATGGCTGGTATTATATCTTTGCTATTCTCATTATGATCGCCTTTTTAGGATTTTTAAATTCTGAAGGCCAGGCACCTTACTACGCAAGTGTTGCCTTACTGATTATCGCTATGATCAAAAAAGAAACACGTATGAGCAAGAAGCAACTTTTCGATATGTTGTTAGAAATTGGAAAAGTATTAGCCGATATCGTCGTGATCATTGCAGGGGTCGGTTTTATCGTCGGAGCTTTGTCAGCTACAGGAGTATCATTTTCACTTTCAAGAGAACTAGTTGCTGCAGCGGGAGACAGCACCTTCCTTATATTAATTGGCGGAGCGCTTACTAGTTTTATTCTAGGGATGGGGATGACAGTATCTGCCGTATATGTGTTCTTAGCAGTTATCATGGCACCGGCCTTGATAGCCGTTGGTGTGGATCCTATTGCCGCCCATTTATATGTGGTCTACTGGGCAACTGTTTCTTATATCACACCGCCTGTTGCATTAGCTGCGTTTGCCACGGCAAGTATCGCTGGTGCCAGTCCGATGAAAACAGGTTTTCAAGCGGTGCAGCTCGGCTCTGTAAAGTTCATAGTGCCTTTCTTTATGATTTACAACCCGGCCATCTTAATTGGACGCGGCGAGCCTTTAGAGACAGTTCTTAGCATAGTTCTGTCAATTATAGGGATATTTATGATTGCTTCATCACTCGAAGGATACCTTTTAGGAGCAGGAGCGTTAAAAATTGTAGAACGGTTATTGTTATTTGCTGGAGGGTTATTGATGTTTTTCATGAATCTATATTTGCTGATTATCGGACTCGTTGTCTTGGGATTAATCTATCTCTTTAAAATTAAAGTTTCACTAAATGTCAACAAGGAAAAAGGACAGGAGGTTTAAAATATGTCAAAAATAAATGCGATTGACCGCTTTTTGAATCCCCAATCGATCGCGATTGTTGGTGTATCGAAGGACTTTACCTCTATAAGTGGTAAACCAATAAAAAACTTAATTCATCACAATTATAAGGGAAAAATTTATCCTGTTAATCCAAAATATGATGAAATTCAGGGAATTCCTTGTTATCCAAGCCTTTTAGATATTCCCGGAGAAGTTGATGTCGCTTTAATTGCAGTTTCCTCCAAACGGATGCTGCAAATTCTGGAAGATTGTAAAAAGAAACAAATCCACCATCTGGTTCTATTCGGCTCAGGATTTGCTGAGGTTGGTGAAGAAGGAAGAAAGCTGCAGGAACAAGTTTTGAAAAATGCTAAGGAAGCGGGGATTCACATACTGGGTCCGAATTGCGTAGGCTTATTAAACGTTAAAAAGACAATCCCTATGGGTTTTGCTACCTCTTTTGAAACAGAAAAAGGATTCCAACCGGGCAATGTTGGTTTTGCCTCCCAAAGTGGTGCGATCGGATTTTCCTTATTTGGATTAGCTCAAGAGGAGAATATAGGTTTTTCTTATATCGTCAATACAGGAAACCAAATGGATATTCATTCGCTTGATTGCATCGAATATATGCTCGAGGATAAAGATACACAAGTCGTGGCGGGTTATCTTGAAGGCATACCTGATGGGGAAATGCTGATTGAAATTTCCAAAACCTCTAAAAGGTTGAATAAACCAGTTATTTTATTAAAGTCTGGCCGTTCTGAAATTGGCAGGCAAGCCGCTTTATCCCATACGGCTTCCTTAACTGGATCAGAAGAAACGTTCCAAGCTATTGCCAAACAATATGGATTCATTTCCGTAAATGATGTCGATGACATGATTGATGCCATGAAGGTTTTTAGGAGAGGCAAGAAGACTGCTGGCAACCGTGTTGTCACTATATCCAATTCGGGTGCAGCAGGAATTGCCATGGCAGATTATAGCGAAGTGTTAGGATTGGAAATGGTTCGTTTATCTGCGGAAACAGCTACAGAAATTAAAGCCATTATCCCTCCATACGGTTCAGCGCTGAATCCAATTGATGTAACTGCTCAAGCACTAAAGGAACAGCATATTTTAACGGATACACTTGAGGTTCTGATTAATGATCAAGACATTGATGCCATAGTTTTTCAAACTACGTTTGGCGGCAATCTGGGAAAGAAGATCTGTCAAAAAATAGCTGAGATTGATAAATTAACAGACAAACCGATTCTTGTCACAATCACAGGAACCAGTGAGTTGACCGGTGAAGGAAGAGCCATTCTGCAAGAAGCTGGCGTTCCCGTTTTCTCTACCTCTTATAAAACAATGATGGCTTTAAAATATTTAGTCGATTTTTCTGCATTCTGCAGGAAAGAAGAAACAGGGCACCAAGTGCCGGAAAATCAGAATATCGAAAAGTCTGGGGGAGAAATGACAGGGATTTGGACAGAGGAACGTGTCAAGGAAGAGCTTTCAAAGCTGGACATCCGCGTTCCAAAGGGCACGCTCATTAAAGATCGGAGCCACTTAGAAGCAGCAAAAGAACATCTCCAATATCCGGTTGTATGTAAAGTAATTTCCCGTGATGTTCTGCATAAAACAGACGCAGGCGGTGTGAAGATTAACATTCAAAATTCTCTTCAACTAGAGAATGCCTTTGACGAAATCTTGCAATCTGTTAAACAATATGCTCCGGATGCAAAGATCGAAGGAATTCTAGCGGAGGAGATGTTTCAAGATGAAGGAATCGAAATGTTTATTGGGGTAAAACAAGACCCCCAATTTGGACCTTTAATTGTTTGCGGTCTTGGCGGAATTTTCATCGAAGTGCTAAAGGATGCTTCGATTCGCCGGGCACCAGTTAGTAAACAAGAAGCCTTTGATATGTTAAAAGAACTAAAGGGTTATCCTTTGTTAGAAGGAACCAGAGGTAAAAAGAAAAGAGATGTTTCTGCCCTGACGGAGGCCATTGTGCAGGTTTCACAGTTTGCGGCACAGCATAAGGAAAAAATTAGTGAGATGGACATAAATCCATTATGGGTGTTCGAAGAAGGGAAAGGCATCGCTGCCCTAGACGGAATTATTATCTGGAAAAACGGTGTGGAATCTACTGTTTCAGCAGGAACTATTTAACCCAAAACGAAAAGGACAGGAGTTAAAAACATGCTAATGTGCTTCAAAAATATAAAATTTTGGAGGTATAGCTAACAATGGAATTTCAAACGAAAATTGGTAAATCAACCAGTGATCGAATTTTTGTTCACGGTTATGACCTAACAGAAGATTTAATCGGAAAAATTACTCTGGCTGATATGGCATTTCTCGGAGCGATGCATCGGAAACCGACAGAAAATGAATCCAAGATGCTTAACGCACTATTAGTAGCCATCTGCGAGCATGGGTATACTCCAAGCTCTATTTCAACAAGGCTCACTTATTTAGGAGCACCCGAATCTGTTCAATCAGCCGTTGCGGCAGGGTTGCTTGGTGCGGGAACTGTTTATCTTGGGGCAATGGAATATGTTGCAGAAATGCTTCAGGATGCCTATCAAAAATATGGAGAGGAAAGAGATCTGCAAGAAATCGCCTCTCTTGTCATTAATGAGAGGCAGGAAAGCGGAAAGCAGCTTCCCGGATTTGGACATCCCGTTCATAAACCCGAAGATCCACGAACAACCCGATTATTTGCGATTGCTGAAGACCTAGGCTTCAACGGAAAGAACTCAAAGCTTCTTAATGAGATTCATAGACAATTCTGCGAGAAAAAAGGAAAGACGGTTACCCTAAATGCTGTTGGTGCCATTGGCGCCATTATGGCCGACATGGGGATTGATTATCGGATTGTCAAATCGTTTGCGGTTGCTGCACGGGCTGTCGGATTAGTCGCCCATATTGTAGAAGAAATTGAAGTGGGAAGAAAAGAAAGTTTCGGACAGCAATTGTTCGATTATATCGAAGAACATACGGAATATCGAGGTTAAGGGAGGTTTTATTCTTGAAGAATAATCATTTACTAAGCCTGGAACCTAAGCTTGGGGGAATGCCAGAGACGGAGGGACTTAATTTTTTCCTTGATGATCCAAACTTAGATTTATTAATGCGTTTCTATGTTTCGAAGGATGAATATGAAAAAGCACTTCCACTATTATCAAAATTAGGGGACGTGGCAGGTACTGAGTTAGATGACTTATCCCGTGATGCGGACCAACATCCTCCGGTATTAGTCCCTTACAATCGACAAGGGGAGAGAGTTGATATTGTAAAATATCACCCGGCCTATCATCGAATGGAGGAAATCGGTTATGGTGAATTTGGGCTAGTAGCCATGTCCCATCGACCAGGTGTGATGGGGTGGCCGACTCCTTTTTCGAGAGTGTTAAAATATGCATTTTGGTATCTATTTGCGCAATCCGAGTTTGGACTTTGCTGCCCAATGAGTATGACAGATTCAGCTGCCCGAGTCATTGAACAATATGCAAGTCCTGAAATAAAGAAAAAATACTTACCTCGAATGCTCAGTACCGATCCAAGTGAACTTTGGACTGGTGCGCAATTCATGACAGAAAAGCAAGGCGGGTCAGATGTAGGTTCCAACACTGTAACAGCTAAAAAGGCGGGTGACCATTGGGAGCTTTGGGGGGATAAATGGTTTTGTTCTAACGTATCTGCTGATGTTGCACTGGTGCTGGCACGTCCGGAAGGAGCGAGTGCTGGTACCAAAGGTCTGGCCATGTTTTTAGTACCTAAAAAACTGGAAAACGGTGAGCGAAATCGATTTCGAATCAACCGGTTAAAAGATAAGCTAGGAACAAGGGATATGGCCTCCGGAGAAGTTACTTTTGAAGGGGCGGTTGGTTATGTCATCGGAAATCTTGACAGTGGCTTTAAACAAATGATGTCGATGGTCAATTCCTCCCGGCTTTCCAATGCCGTCCGTTCTGCAGCCATGATGAGACGAAGTTTTACAGAGGCGCTGGTGACAGTAAGAGGAAGAAAGGCATTTGGTCAGGCCCTAATTGATTTGCCTTTAATGAGAGAGAGCCTGTTTGAACTGCTCCTTATGACGGAGGCAGCCTCATCGGCCATTTTTTACACAGCCCATATCTTTGATCAGGCAGAGGGTAATCAAGAAGAATCGAAAAAATTGCTACGGATTTTAACCCCTTTGCTAAAAGGGACTGTTTGCAAACAGGCACGATATGTAACTGCAGAGGCAATGGAAATTCGCGGGGGCAATGGCTACATTGAAGAATGGGTAAATCCAAAGCTCGTTCGAGATGCCCATGTCGGCTCCATTTGGGAAGGAACAACTAATATCGTGGCTTTGGATGTGTTAAGAGCCATTCACAAGGATGATGGCGGAAGGGCATTTATTAGTGATTTGGAAAAGCGGCTGTCAGGTTTAAAGAATGCTTATGTGCAACGTGCAGCAGAACTTTGCCAATGGAAAATGGAAAAATTCAAAGAACAAGTAGAGCAAATTGTCCAGGGAAGATCACCTGAACAAGAAATTTCCGCGAAACGGTTTATGAACCGTATGTATCATCTTTTTACGGCAAGCCTGCTGCTCCAAGAAGCAGAATTTCAGCTTTCGTCGAACGGCGGTTATCGAAAATTATATCTATTTATCCATTATTTTCAACGATACTTACACTTGGAGGATGATACGGCCATTTTTGATAAGAGCGTAAATGAATGGCTTGACGCGATTATCGATTGGGAGAGCATTCCTGAAAATAGTATCGATCCATTATTGACCGTGATGGAGAAGAATGTAAAAGTATCAACTAAAGCGCCAACTAAGTAAAAGAGTTGAGAATCCGCCATAAGGGCAAGAGATAGGATAGTTGATGCTCCGCACCCAAAAATAGGTTCTTTCAAAAAATATAATAGTCCCCATTTAATAAGCAGCCCAAACTTCCAAGTGTTCCTAATGGGGGCTATCCCTATTATCGGTGATTCATTTCCTTAGTCGCGGTGATGAAAAAGAAATTTTATTTGACGGAGTTGAAAAAATTGTTGGAAACCAGGTTAATGCCTAGAGCAAAAGAAAATATACAAGTGAAAAGTTTACTGATCCTTGCCATGTGTTTGCTCTATATTCTTCACAATTTTACCCATTCCAATATCTTTGATTATTTCCTCGCATCCTTCACCATCGTTGTTTTTTTATCCAACCTTAAACAAGCCGAGCCTCTTCCTCGTTATTTTAGTATTTGTATGTTTATGTTTGGATTTTTTATAAATATATATAAAGGTGCAGCGATTGAGGGGACAGTGAAAGGCTTACTTTCCTACCTTCCTTTATTAAGTCTTATTATATTGGTTCCTCTGTTAACAATTCCTATAAAACTCGGCGGTTATTATCATTCCATACAATTTTTTGTAGAGAAATTAGCTCATCAATTAAGAAGATTATTTGGCAGCATTTCGATCTTATTGTTTTGCCTAGGACCGGTATTGAATATTGGTACCATTCGAATCCTGCATGAACTGATTGGAAGTTTTAAACTTGCCCCTGAAATACTTGCAAAATCCTATCTGGTGGGGTTTTCATCTGTGATCTTATGGTCTCCCTATTACGCATCGGTTGCCCTGGTTCTTTATCAACTAAAAGTTCCTATTTTGCATTACATACCGTTAGGATTTACGCTTGCCATTATCCAGCTAGTGACCGGGAATTTATTATTTTGGATTTGGTTAAAACGCAGAAAAGATAGTCAGGTCATAAGACCCTTTGTGACACCTAGTGAAGAACAATATTTTGATGTCCAACAAGGTAAAAGTCATCAAAGAAATATGCTTAATTTAGCCGGACTGTTTTCTCTGATCATTGGAATGACATTCCTCCTTGAATTTTTAACTAAGTGGTCAATGTTGTTTTTAGTGAGCTTAGTAGCAATTACCTTTCCTGTTCTTTGGGCTGTAGCGAAAGGGAAATGGAGGGATTTTACAGAACAGTTTGTTATTTTTAAAAATACATCTGTTGTTAATATGAAAAATGAGATTGTTTTATTTATCAGCGCTGGCCTTTTTTCTAAAGCATTGACTGGAACAGCTGCGGCTGACAGTATTAAACTTTTCCTAACTCATACAGCTTCCATTTCTTTTTTGCTTTTTATCCTCGTTGTTGCCGGAACGATCCTGGTCCTTACCTTTATTGGGGTTCATCAATTAGTCGTCGTTTCAGCCCTGGTCACACAAATGGACGCGAATATGCTCGGAACACGACCCGAGGTACTGGCATTATTGTTGATGCTGTCCTGGTCTTTATCTTCCGTATTAAGTCCAATTAATCCTATTAATTTACTTGTAAGTAGATTATTAGGGAAATCTAGCCTTTCCGTTGGGTTACGGTGGAACGGAGTATTTTTGTTAATCATGCTTATAATTGGATCAACATTTGTTTATTTGATTCATTAAAAGTAGAATTGGCTATTGTTGAATATTGGAAGTTATTAATACCAACAGTGGCCGGATTGGGATTGTTACATCTATAGACCTTTCGAAAAGCAATTGAAGCTATTCATACCAATTCGGGAAGTAAGAAAGGACTCAGTAATTTTTACTGAATCCTTTAATAAGATATGACTGTAATGAACGGATTCAAGTTGAAACATCTAAATGCCAAGAGAAGAGTGAACGCCGTTCAGTTAAATTTTATTATTTAGTTTTTCGTAAATCCAAATATTGCACGGTCTTACCATCACGGTCAATCTGAACAATCAATTGGCTTTTATTAAATGTATAAATCATTTGTTCACAACTAGCACTTTCATAGCAGGTAACGATCTTTACTTCATTTGGGTTTCCATAAGTATCGAGGATTTTGTTCTTGTCAGTGGGGATGGAAGTAGTTGTTAAAAATTCTGGGTATACCTGCAGCTGTTCAATGGAATCATTGGCTGCATAAAAGTTTATCCGGACACCGGGACCTTCGTTTTGATAATAAAGCGACCTAGTATTCTTATCATCCTCTGTTTTGGTTGGCTGCCCGAATTTTTGAAGAAGCTGATTGTAAGAAGTTCCTAGTGTGATTCCGTTTATATGAAGTGGCTTCTCAGATAAAAGAAAAGCATCTTTTATCCCGATATCCTTTACTTTCTTCTTCATTTTCTCCGCATTGGATTTCTTGGAAAATACACCCGCTTGAACACGATAAAAGTTTTTACCATTCATGACTTTTTTAACGACGATCGCGTCAATTCCTTTCTTTTTCAAAAAAGCAACTCGCTTATCTGCATTCGTTTTCTTGCTAAATGAACCAGCGACGACAACATATAATGGTTTGGTTTGTTCAAAATCTGGAATCATTAACTTTTGGCCGGCAATAATCTTGTTGCTAGTTAGTTGGTTGTATTCCTTTAAATCTCCAACGGAAATATGGTATTTTTTCGAAATGCTATATAATGTGTCTCCTTTCTTTATCACAATATAATTGTCCTTAGCGAATGTGTTCTCCTGATCAAAATAAAATACCGACCCGATCAACAATATACAAAGGACAGCCTGCAAGAACCGTTTGAATTTTTTCATTTTATTTTCACCTCATTTATACTGACGGGGGAAAGAACATTTTGATTCTGATAAATAAGCCCAATTATTATCGGAAAATAAAAAATGGGTACATGATATCATTCTGATCTAAAGGTTATATGAGCCCGGACCACAGATTTAATCAATCAATGGGGCGCATAGAAAGGTTATATGAGCCCGAACCGCAGATTTAATCAATCATTGAGGCGCATAGAAAGGTTATATGAGCCCGAACCGCAGATTTAAACAAGCGTTGGGGCGCATAGAAAGGTTATATGAGCCCGGACCACAGATTTAATCAAGCTTTGGGGCGTATAGAAAGGTTATATGAGCCCAAACCGCAGATTTAAACAAGCGTTGGGGCGCATAGAAAGGTTATATGAGCCCGAACTGCAAATATTATCAAGTATCGGAGCGCATAGATAGGTGATAAATGACAGGGAGTAATTTTCACGAAATCTAAATAAATATCACTTCAAGCAGCATATGTCCACTGAAAAAAAGATTTATAATGAAGATAATCGATTTTTTTCATGGAAATGGAGTTGGCGAGAACATGAAGCATGTTGTCATCACTGGAAGTACAAGAGGAATTGGTTATGGACTCGCCCGGGAATTTTTACTGGCGGGATGCAGGGTAACGATAAACGGACAATCCCAGGAAAGTGTTGAGCGATCATTGCAAAGCTTAAGAAAGATAAATCCTGATACTGTTGAAGGATATGCAGCAAGAGCCGATAATCGAGACGAATTAGAACAATTGTGGATTTATGCCGAAAAACATTTTGGAACTGTTGATATTTGGATTAATAATGCAGGAATTGATCAGGAGCGAAAGTATTTTTGGGAAATGGCCGAAGAGGAATATGATAAAGTGATTAGCACGAACCTTAAAGGTGTTATGAATGGCTGCCATGTTGCCTTTAATCATATGCTAAAACAAGGTTCCGGCCAAATTTTTAACATGGAGGGCTTCGGTAGCAATGGAATGATGCGCGAAAAGATGACACTTTATGGGACATCAAAAAGTGCCGTAAGCTATTTCACCCGCTCGTTGGCGATTGAGGCCAAGAAGACAAATATAAAAGTGGGTACGTTAAGTCCAGGAATGGTAGCGACGGATTTTCTGCGAAAATCGCTTGATAAAGACAACCGGAAAATCTTCAACATCTTGGGAGATAAGGTCGAACCAGTAACGAAATTCCTTGCCGTGAAAGTGCTCGAAAATCAAGCCAATGATGCAAAAATCCAATGGCTGACCAAACCAAAGGTCATGTGGCGATTTGCCACATCTATGATTAGTAAGCGGGATATTTTTAATTAATTTATGCGAAGATTATACTGAATTACAATATCTATGGGCATGGCCAGAGAAAGAAAAAAACTGAGGCCTCTTCTAAAAAGGGGGTTAAGGACGAGCTTTACCTTTTGCCACGGATTTATGTGAAGTATTCAACTACACTGAATGACTTTGCAAAAATCGTGGAAGGAGAAGAATACTGAAAACTTGATTCTAGAGGGCGGGAATTAATCGAGAAAAGGATGCTGTAAAAAAGTAAAAGGAGGCTTCCTCGTAATTGTAAAAAAGTGTTCACAATTAAGGACTACTTCCTATAAATAGGGAGTAGTCCTTTTTTTACTGGTGTAATCAGCTTTTTGGTCTTTGTATTGATAAAATAGATTGAATCTGATTTATTTAATCGATATTAAAAGTGTATATAGGAAAAATAACCAATCTATAATAAATGAGAAGGTTAAAAAAGCAAATAGTTTAATATAGTTGGAAGGGAAAGAAAAAAATGGGACAGCCATATATACCACTATTGACATATGATGCGGGTCCAACAGGCTGCGGAGAGTTAATTATGAATTTGTTTCTAACAATGAAAAAGATGAATAGTGGAGAAATCATTGAAGTCATCTCCTATGACCCTGGTGCACGAGAGGATATTCCGGCATGGTGTCGATTGCAAAAGCACCATTTATTGCAGCGGGAGGATAATGGGAAAATTAGTCATTACTTTATTAAAAAAGGCTGAAATAGCCTTTTAAATATTAATAGATTATTAGGAGGAACTATAATGTCTGGAAAATTCTTAGTAAGTTTAACAAATGCAAAAAACGATCAGGATAAAGCGACCGTGGGTTTTGTTGTAGCCAATGCGGCTGTTGCATCAGGTCAAGAAACGGTTGTCTTTTTAAATGTTGAAGGCGCTTACTTAGGCTCTAAAGGCTATGCTGATGATATTCATGAAGAAGGATTTGCACCGTTAAAACAACTTATGGACCAATTCATAGAAGCTGGTGGTAGCGTTTGGGTATGCAGCCCTTGTTACAAAAAGCGTAATTTAACCGAAGAAGATTTAATTGAAGGTGCTACGATTGTGGGCGGAGCAAAAGTTGTTGAATTCTTAACGCAAGGCGCTGCGTCTATAACCTATTAATAATGAAAGCAAGTTTGATATTTCGCTGTGGAATTAGGTGATTATTGTGGAGAACCCAAAAAGAGTTTGTGATGGTGGAGATTTAGATTGCGGTTCTGGTCTATTGCTTATTATTAAAAAAGCAATGGATCCTTTATTTGCAGGAGAAATCCTCGAGGTTCGCAGCCGTGAGCGCACGGTTGCAGATGATTTACCTGCTTGGTGCCGGATGGTTAATCATGAATTTCTAAATTCGGAGCCGGGTGATGGGACAACGAGATATTTCATACGAAAAGGCGGAAAACAAGAAGAATTAGAGGCGGACTTAGAAGCTGCAAAAGGATATAAATGGAACGTCCGTGTGAAGGCTGAAAAAGCATTAAAGGCAAAAGTTCATTCACGAAACCACACGTTTGTGGTCGGTCAACCTGCCGATTTTGGTTCAAAAGTAGAAGCACCAAGTGCAATCGATTACCTGCTAGGTGCGCTTGCCTCAGATTTAACGGTTGGCTTTAAGGCACAGGCCTCAAGAAGAAAGATTGAAATCGACCAATTAGAGGTGTCTATTAAAGCAGGGTTAGAAAATGTTTTATACCACCTGGAAATAGAAGATGAAGGCAGTCCGAGAATTCAAGAGATAAAAGGGAGTTTTTACGTCTCTTCACCACATTCAGAAGATGATTTAGAAAAACTGTGGGAAAATACGCTCGAAAGATCTCCTATCTATCAAACTATCAAACAATCAGTCAAGATTAGAATAGAATTTATGATTGTCTATTGAGGAGGTCAATATGATGTTACCGAAGTTTCCTACCACCGTCATTGGCAGTTGGCCGCGTTCGAAAGAAGTACTACGGGCCATGAGAGATTTACGGGCAGGTCGAATGTGTGAAGAAGAATTTCAAAACGTTGCCAATCAAGCTGTATTACAATGTTTGAAATGGCAGGAAGAAGCAGGCATTGATATTGTTTCTGATGGTGAGCAGCGGAGAGATAATTATATTTCCTTTGTCGCTGAACATTTGAATAATGTTCGCATGTTAAGTGTTTCTGAATTACTAGATTATGTAGAAGATAAATCGAGTTTTGAAGAAATTCTAGGAACATTAGATGTTCCGGCTTTTTCAATGTCTAATCCGGCTGCAATAGGCAAGATTAGCCGCAAGAAACCACTGGCATTAAACGACTTTTTATTTTTAAAACAACATACTGACAAAGCGATTAAAGTGACGTTACCCGGTCCTTATCTGTTAACGAGGTCGATGTGGGTGGAAGGACTATCAGTTGATGCATACCCGACAAAAGAGGATTTGGCTGTTGATATTGTCAAGGTACTGCGTGAAGAGTTGGAAGACCTCATTGCTGCAGGAGTAGATTTTGTACAATTTGATGAGCCTGTCTTAACAGAAGTGGTGTTTACGCAAAAGAATGCAAACAGAACCTTCATGTGCGGTGCGCTGACTGCAAAAGCGGATGCAGAAGAGGAGTTATCGTTTGCTTTAGATTTAATTAATCAAGTTACCGATGGAATGTTAGGAAGAGGTACCACCATTGGCATTCATATTTGCCGTGGGAATTGGAGTACTGACGATGAAATTTTACTTCGTGGTCCGTATTTTCCATTAATACCTTATCTTGAACAGGCAAATGTAGACCAGTTAGCTCTTGAATTTGCAACACCAAGAGCAGGTGAACTTGATGCGATTAAGAGCATTGGCAGAAAATCATTAGGATTTGGTGTAATAAATCCAAGAACAGTTACGCTTGAATCTGTTGACGATATTGTCGCACGGGTAGAAGAAGTAAGGGCGATTCTGCCTGATGCTGAAATCTTTTTAAATCCAGATTGTGGTTTTGGTACCTTTGCACAACGACCAATGAATAGTGATGAAATTGCTTTTGAAAAATTAAAAGTCATGACAGTTGCTGCTAAAAAACTTCGAGAAACGGTAAGTGTTTAAGAAAGGATGAAAATATGAGACAACAAATGTCAGTAAAAGTACAAGGAATTGGAAATGGCATGAGGACAGATTCCGTTGCAGGCAAGCATAAAATTGCCATTGATGAACCGGTAACAATGGGCGGACAAGATTCTGCGATTGACCCTCTTTCAACTTTTCTAGCCTCACTTATTGGCTGTGAAAACGTAATGGCACAAATCATTGCGAAAGAAATGAACTTTGACCTTCAAAGAATTTCATTTGAGGTTGAAGGCGATCTTGATATTAGCGGTTTAATGGGGGATTTAGAGGTAAAACCATATTTTGAAAAGGTGGTCATTAAAGCCACTGTTGAAACATCTGAGTCTCAGGACAGAATAGATGAACTAAAAGAGGCAATAGATTTACGTTGTCCAGTCTTCCGTACCATTAAAGATGCAGGAATTCCAATAGAAAACCACTGGTTAAAAGCATCTGTGACAATATAAGAACTATAAAAAAGGTGATGAATCAATTAGGATTCATCACCTTTTTGTTCAACGTTTTTAATAAATGCTAACATATTGCTAACGCACACATTTCCAAACAGTAAATTCAGGTTAAAGATGTTATAATAAAATTCGGCAAAACGGTGATACAAGACCTAATTCATAAGAGTAGTATACAATAGAGGTTGACATATACTAGTCATGACTAATATATATCAACCTCTTATTTTTTTATAATCACGTGCTTTAATGGAATAAGAATAGTTAGTTCAAAACTTCATATTCATTCTAACTGTGAGTTAAAGAACCCTATTATAAAGGGGTTATGAAAAGGTAGAAAGGGGAATTGGAAAATGAAAAGAAAAAGGGATTCTCGAAACAAGCTGCGGATTTTTACGATTCTACTTTTAATGTTTGCCTTAATCATTGGAGTTTATTATGCAATCAAAGAAAATGATAGCGAACAGACACCAGGCAAAGAAGGCACAATTATAACGAAGCCATCCGATACTAAAAAGGATAATCAGAATTCAAATGAGAAATTAATAGACGAAACCTTTTCCTTATCAAAGGAAAGTAAGGTTCCGAACATTCCTTTTGTCTCTGGTAAAACAGGATGGAAGGAAGTAAATAAAGAGTGGGGAAAACCAGACAATGTTTCGGAAACTGCTAAAGGCAGGTATGAGGAATACAAAAGTCATCATTCTACAATCGGCTATGCCGGTAACACTGTGAATGATATCCGGTCTTATGACTCAGAACTGCAAAAGATCACCTTAAATGAAATTAAGAAAACGGGTGGAGAACCCGATGATATTCGATATTATAAAGATTCAACTCATGACCAAATGATACTTGTCTATCATGCAAACACGTCCACTGATTTATTATGGGTTTTGCCTAAAACAACAGAGCAGGAACCAGATCCTAAAGTTGACCATATCTCACTCTTTACACAGATTGAAGAAACATCAAATCAACAAGAAAATCAAACCATTTCAAAAGTAATTTCTAACATGAGTTTAGATGAAAAAATAGGGCAGATGATTCTTGCTGGGATTTCCGGGACCACAATGGATCCAAACGCCCAAAAATTAATAAGCCAATTCCATGTAGGAGGAATTATTTTTTTCAAAAATAATTTTGAAACCCCTGAACAAACCGTTCAACTTGTGAATCAGCTGAAGGCTGAAAATAGTTCGAATCTACCGCTTTTTTTAAGTGTTGACCAAGAGGGGGGACGTGTGACCAGATTGCCGGGTGGACTTGCTAACTTTCCACCAAATGGTCAGATTGGACAGGTATATGATCCTGAGTTTTCTTATAAAGTCGGAACACTTTTAGGTCAAGAATTAAAAGAATTTGGTTTAAATCTCGATTTTGCACCTGTTCTGGATATTAACAGCAATCCAAATAACCCTGTGATCGGGGATCGATCATTTGGTAACAATTCAGAAATAGTAAGCGAACTTGGAATTCAAACGATGAAAGGGATTCAGTCGCAAAACGTCATCCCTTCAATTAAGCATTTTCCTGGACATGGAGATACATCGGTTGATTCCCACCTAGATCTTCCAATTGTAAATAAAAGCCTTAAGGAACTTAAAGAACTAGAGTTAATTCCGTTTGAACGTGCGATTGATGATGGAGCAGATGTTGTGATGGTCGCACATATCTTATTGCCTGAATTGGATAAAACCAATCCAGCGTCCATGTCAAAAGCTATCATGACGGATCTTCTTAGAAAACAACTTAGTTTCAGGGGAGTAATCATAACGGACGATATGACAATGGGGGCCATTACAGAACATTTTGATATTGGCAAAGCAGCGGTAGAATCTGTAAAGGCAGGAAGTGATATTATTTTAGTAGGACATGATTACAATAATGTTGTAAAGATTACCTCCTCTCTAAAAACTGCTGTTCAAAATGGGGAAATTTCCGAACAAAGATTAAATGAAAGTATAGAAAGAATTATTCAACTAAAAAGGAAATATAGCATTAACGATACGAAAGTGGTGGAAAATCCTAACATAAATGAAATAAATCACTCAATCAATAGTTTACTAAATAATTATTTACATTAATTATTCATTTAGGTTGGTGGAAATATAAATATATAGACAAATTCAAACGGATAGAAACAATAATTATATTATGTAAACAAAATTGATTTAATCGAATCAAATTAAACTAGATTTGGATATTTGTAAAGTTGAAGGGGGATCACAAATGCTAGATAACAATGAGGAAAATCAAAAAAGCTGGCAGCAAGAAAAAACATATACACTTCTAGGTCCGGATAAGAAACCTTATCAGAGTAATATTCCAGGTACATACGGCGGCCACAGGAAAACAAAAGTCTACGGACGTATGGATTGCCCGGCGGCATTACGGGCGATTGCCAAAGGGGGCTATATACAGAATCGCGTGTTTTTTGCAGACGAGGAGACCGCGATTGCAGCAGGATTCAGGCCATGTGCATCATGTCTTCGAGAAAAATATATGGAATGGAAAGAAAGACAAAAGCTTCAAAACCCTAATCGATAAGTCAGGAAGTCTTGGCCATTTATCCAAATCGTTTCGGGGCATCAAGAAGTCACGAATATGCTGATCATAATGTGTGGTTAGTAGAACTGACACTAGGTCAATTGAATGGCCATCTTTTTGATAAAATCAAAATGGATACTGCACTAAAAGATAATTCACCTAAAGAAAGAGGTTGACAATTAGTTTAAGGTACTTTGCCGGTGCCAACTAAAGGATATTTTTTCAAAATAAAACCGAATCAGCAGCACCTTTTTGGGAAGCTGCTGATTCGGTTTATTAAGTATGTTGAATAACTGGGTCAAAATGAGTAATTCAAGACATTTTAAATGAAAAATAGTTTCTTAGTTTGTTTCGTAGCATTATTTTAAACTTTTACCTCATATTCAGAATTTAAACCAGTTAGAACATTCATAATATTTCTTGCAGTAATGAAACCAACCTCCACCAATGCCTCTTCCGAATAACCCGCTATGTGTGGAGTAGCGATGAAGTTATCTAACTCTAACAGTTTGTTTTTTCCTATAGGTTCCACTTCAAAAACGTCTAGGGCAGCACCTTTAATTTTATTAAAATGAAGTGCTTCATACAAAGCATCCTCATCAACAATCCCGCCTCTAGCAGTATTGATTAAAAATGCCTCATTTTTCATTAGATCAAACTCGTTCTTACCTATCATGGAAGCGGATTTATTATTGAAATCGGTATGAATGGTAATAAAATCAGCAGATTGGATGATTTCTTTAAATGGTACATATTTCACTAAATTTAATTGCTCAAGCGTTCGGTCAGGATAAAGGTCAAAAGCAATAATATTCATATTAAAACCTTTTGCTCTGCGTATTACTTCTTTCCCTATTTTTCCAGTCCCAATAACACCTAATGTTTTACCGTAAATATCGTTTCCTATAATATTTATCCAGTTTCCATTTTTGACTACAAGGCTTGATTCATTAATCCTTCTTGAAAGGGAAAGCATGAGCCCGAAAACAAAGTCTGCAACTGCATGGCGGTTAGCCCCTGGTGCATTTGCTACCACAATTCCTCTTTTTTGTGCGGCTGAAATATCAATATTATCTACACCTGCTCCATGCTTTGCTATGATTTTTAATTTTGGGGCGTAAGAAAGTATTTCTTCCGTTATTTTTTCAAAGCCAAGAATTAATCCATCAGCATCATTTAGTGCAGAAAGAAATTCATTATTAAAGGATGGATTTTGCTGCCTAGATAAAAAGATGATTTCACAATCATTTCTTCTTAATAATTCAATCGGCTCTTTAGAATATTTTCCGAATGTCGGAGAGGTGGAGATAATTTTAAACATTTCACTTTTCACTCCTAGCTATTCATATATTAATAACTTCCAGGTTAAAAAGAGTGGATACTAAGATCTGTTGTAATCGCTTTCTATATTAAAAAACCTTCATACCATTTATAAGACACCTTAGCCCGTTCTCTCCGACACTTAAGAAATTAAAATCACCTTTCAGTAAACACCAATCAAGAAAAATACCTTTATAATATTGCAGGACCAAAAAAGTCAACTCATTGGAAGTCAGATCGCTGCGGAATATATTAACTTCCTGACCCTCCTCAATAATTTCCTTAACAATCCTATTGATTGTCCTCTCCTCATTCACAACAAATGGGGCAGTATCCTTTTGAGAGAGTTGATTTAGTAAAACAATAGTTAAAACCTCTGAACCTAATTTTTCTAAATGCTTAATACCTTCGGTTAATACATAGATTAGTTTTTCTTGTGGAGGTAGCTTTTGTTTTATTTCTAAATAGAACTTCTCATATAAATCATCAATATTTTTATAATACTCTATAAAAACCTCATCTTTAGATTTGAAATAGGTATAAAAAGAGCCTTTTGATGTTCCTGCACCTGAAGTAATATCCTCTATAAATACATTATCGTACCCTTTTTCCTTGAAAAGTTTTAGTGCGGATTCAAAAATGGCTTTTTTTGTTTCAAGGGCTTTCAATTGGCGTGATGTCATTTTTTTTGTCATTAAATTTTCTCCTTTCATATATATAATTTTTCATTTTGATTTTTTGGATGAATGAGATGAACTAGGGTGAAGAATTCTATTAAAACCATAAAAATCAAGTAATATTTGAAGATTATTAAATTTACAAATGATTTTACATGAAAGAATAACTTAAATCAACCTAGGTCAATGACTCGGGTTGGTCAAATTGCAAGAATTTTTCTTATCTTTAAAAAATAATTTCAATACGATAAGAGGAAGTATAACTGAATCCACAAGTATAAGAACTATTTATTAAATATTTTAATATATTTTAAAGGCAAAATATTAAAAATATAAAAAATTTTCTGTATTGACTGATAAAACAATCGAAGGATATACTTGGATTATTAAATGAATCGGGTCAATGACTTGGTTCGGAAAAATCATCTTGATCAGCGGCATTGGCTTTTATCTAGTAATCTTTCGAGAAAAAGGAAAGGAGAAATGTATGGGAAAGACAGTTGTTGAAAAAATTTTATCAAATAATCTTAGAAGATCAGTCAATGCAGGTGATGAAGCCCTATTTTCACCTGATATCATCACCGCCTATGATTATCCAGGATACATCGACAAATATGAAGAACAATTAAGAGAATTAGGGATTAATAGGGTTACCAACAAAGAAAAATATATTTTTTTCATTGATCATTTTGTTCCAGCCTCTACAGCAAAAGAACAGGAATTACATCAAGGAACAAGGCGGTTTGCAAGAGAAAATGGAATCAGACTTGTTGAAGGTAGAGGAATTGGTCATCAAGTTATTATGGAAATGGGGTATGCCCGCCCAAATCAGTTCGTGGTTCATTTTGATGGCCATATCAGCACCGTTGGGGCTCTAGGTTGTCTTGGGATTGGCATTAGAAATAGTATGATTGAAGCAATAGCTACCGAACAAGTATCTTTAGTTGTACCGGGTACAGTCCGTATTGAACTGGAAGGAAGTCTGCAGCCTGGAGTTACTGCTAGAGATGTCTTTCATACAATTGTTCAACGGATCGGACCGGCGGGTGCAAGAGCCTGTATGATTGAATATGGTGGTAAGGGTTTAAGGTCTCTTGATATGGATGAACGAATGACTCTATGTAATCAAGCGATGTTTCTAGGCGGAATTTCCTCCATTATGGAAACGGATGAAAGGGTTTACAATTACTTTCATGAACGAGGTTTACCTGGATACCAAGAAGTAGTTCCAGATCGAGATGCCCAATATGAAAAAATAGTCCAAATTAATTTAACAGACATAGAACCTGTAATTGTAGTTCCACCATCTTCTGCAAATACTGTTCCTATCACCGATGTATTGGGTATTCCAATCCACTCAGGTTATATTGGTTCATGTGCAAGCGGAAGAGTCAAAGATTTCGAACAAGCTGTTTCCATTCTAAAAGGAAGGAAAGTAGTGGACGGTTTTCGTTTAAATGCTGTACCTACTTCAACGGAAATACAGGCGGAGATTTCGAAGATGGGAATAACTGCACATTTAATTGAGGCGGGAGCTCTAGTTAGTTTTCCAAGCTGTGATTTTTGTGTGGGGCGATTAGGTGCTTTAGCAGACGGAGAAAATGCGCTATCAACGGGTACCTTAAATATTCCTGGCAGAATGGGGAGTACGAAAGCAAATATTTATACTGCAAGCCCCTATACCATTGCAGCGTCAGCAATCTATGGAAAAATTACTGACCCAAGGGAATTTTTCTAAAAACATGGAAGGAGGAACATTATGCTTCCGGTCATAAAAGGTAGAGCAGCATGGATATTCACCGAACCTAATTTTGATATCGATTTAATTGTAGGTGTATCTAATATTAAAATAAAAGATATAGAAATCTTAAAATCTGTTTGTATGAAAGATTATGATTCTGAATTTGCAAATAAAGTGAAACCAGGTGATCTCATTATAGGCGGTGAAAATTTTGGTTATGGTCACCCTCACTATCCTGCATTTATAGCCTTGAGAGCTTTGGGAATTAGTGGAGTCATTGCAGAATCATTTGCACCTGGTTTCTATCGTGGGGAGACTACCAACGGGTTTCCTTTGATTGAATGTCCTTCAATCTTAAGGAATGTGTCAAGATGGGATACACTCACTTTGGATTGGGATCATGAAGTAATCAAAAATGAAAATAGTGGAGTATCCATAAAATGCTTGCCCATTCCTCAAAAGACTAAGGAAATGGTTAAGCATGGAGGAATTATCAAATACTTACGCTCCAATAGGTTATCCTCAAATGTCATCAAAAATGGTTAATTTGTAAACATCCTTTCATTAATAATAGGGGGTAATACCATGATAAGAAAATCAACAAAGTATTTATTTTATATCTGCTTTTTGTTCATCTTTTTAGTTGGCTGTGCAGATAGAAATACGGGCAGTTCTTCCACATCAGCGACATCAAGTAAGGAGTCAGGGTCAGATAAAAAACCTATCGTCATTGGGGCTTCTCTTCCTTTATCAGGTACATTGGGGTACATGGGGAAAGATGTAGCAGATGGGATACAAGCTGTTGTCAACAACGCAAATGATGAAGGTGGAATAAATGGTCGGCCAATTAAGTTTATTCCAATGGATGATGCGTATGATCCAGCCAAACATCTAGCTAATACAAGGTATTTGGTTGATAACGAAAAGGCTGTTGCTATTGTAGGTAGTTTAGGGACGGAAGGATTAAAATCCGCCGCAAAATATCTGAATCCTAAGAATTTTCCGGTTATTGGTGCATTAAGCATCTCTGATGCGATCTCCAACCCTCCGCAAAAATCATTATTTGCTTTACCTGCACCACAATCTGTGGAAGGACCAACATTGGTAGAATATGCAGTGAAAAAGCTCAAGGCCAAAAGAATTGCGTTCGTTTATCAAAACGACAGCTGGGGTGAGCCTGCGTTTAAATTTTCTCAAGAAAAGATGAAGTCATTAGGATTAGAGTTTGTTGCTGTCGAAACATTTGAACCAAAAGCGAGTGAGATGTCTACACAGCTTCACAGAATCAAAGAAGCAAAACCGGATGCCGTTATCTTATATGCATTAGGAAGCCAGGCGGCATCATTTGTGAATTCAGCTGCGGATGAGAATTTCAAACCTGCACTCTTAGGTCCATCTGGGTTAAATAGTCCAGAGTGGATTAAGTTAGTGGGTAAAAACGGAGAGGGTATTATCAGCTGCAGCAGTTATTATCCTATTACTGCTGATAACATGAAATGGGTACGTGACTTACATGAAAAATATAAATTATCGAATCCATCTAGCAATTCGTTAATGGGTACTTCCGCAGCCTTAGTGTTCATCGAAGCTGCTAAAAAGGTTGGTAATGACTTTACACCAGAAGCCCTTCTTAAGGCGACAGAGAAAATCAAGAGTTTTGATCAGAAAATAGGAGATCCCATTTCGTTTGGAAAATTAGATGAAGGTGAAAAAGCACGACGTGGGCAAACGACCGAATCTATTATTATTCTAAAAAATGGTTTATTCGAGCCAGAAGAAAATTAAAAAAAAGAAGGAGAGTTAAAATGGCAGCTACGGGACAGGAATTAAGAAGGAGACTAAGCGAAAGTTCAATTTTTACAACCATTGGGGCTGGGGATGCTCTAATGGCGAAAATTGCTGATCAAACGGAGCAAATTGATGGCATTTTAACAAGTGGATTTGCCATCTCTGCTCATCAATTAGGTCTGCCTGATGTGGAGCTTTATACTAGATCAGATAATGTATATGTGGTGCACAATGCTTGTGCCGTAGTAAACAAACCGGTCATTGCCGACATCGATACAGGCTACGGTAATGCGGTAAGCATTATTAGATCGGTACAAGAATTTGAGCGGGCTGGTGCTGCTGGTGTTATTATTGAAGACCAGATCAGTCCGAAAAGATGCCCAATCTGTGTAGATGATACTAACAGTATCTTACCAATTGAAGAAGCGGTAGGAAAGATAAGAGCAGCTGCTGAAGGCAGGTTGAATCAAGATACGGTAATCATCGCAAGAACAGATGCAACAAATCCTGAGGAAGCAATTAGAAGGGCTAAATTGTATCGTGAGGCTGGAGCCGATCTTGTCCAGCCCATTTCAAAAGCCTTTAAGACAAAAGAACAATTAAGGGAATTTGTAAAAAGTGTTGATTGTCCAGTATCACTTGTAATTGTAGGATGGTTGGAGCAATTGACATTTGAAGAAATCGAATTTATCGGTCCAAAGATTGCTCATTTTGCTTTAGCAACAGTGAATGCAGCACATGCAGCAGCAACTAGAGCAGTGAAACATATTGCAGAAACCAAAACCATGAGAAACATGCCAGTAGAACAAACGCATCATACAAGCTTAGTTCAATTCCTTGGAATGCCAATCATTAGCGAGTTGGAGGCCAAGTACCTTCCTGATGAAAAGAAAGTGTTTGGACGCTAGTGGAAATAGCCCCAGTTGGTAAAACATCTGGGGCTAACATATATATAAGGAGGTATGATAAACAAATGTTACAGCTAATTATAGATGGTCTTATATACGGTTCCATTTATGCCTTGATTGGTTTTGCGATTAGCACATTATTTATGACAACTGGTGTAGTTAATTTTGCAATTGGGGAGACAATCACTTTTTCCATGTACGTCGGGATCATTACAATGGAATGGTTTCACACCTCTTACTTGCTTACCGCGATTGAAATTATTTTGCTTACAGTACTATTCACCGTTCTTATCACGAGAATCTTAGTATTACCGTTATTAAAACATGGTTCCATTATCTCTACGATTGGAACGGCTTCTATGTATATCATTTTTCCTATATTAACAGTAGGTTTAAGTACACAAGACCATCCATTTCCAAAAGCTCCAATTCCACAAATGAATTTAGGAATCATAAGTTCCTGGGATGCAGTAATCTTTGTAATTACAGCATTCGTTGCCATTTTGCTGCATCTTTTTGTCATGAAGTCCTCTTGGGGAGTCGGGATACGGGCCATTAAAAGTAATCAATCCCATGCTTTATCAATCGGAATCTCGGTTGGCAAGATTGTAATGATTACAGCTATTTTGTCTGGATTTATTGGGGGTATCACTGGTTTAATTGCGGCTCCCAAATTGCTTTTAACCCATAACTTAATGGGCACCCCGTTTATGGTTGCACTAATTGGTGCCGTACTTGGGGGACTTAATAATCCAAAAGGGATCTATTTCGGATGTTTATTATTGGGAGTTGTACAAAGCATTACGGGTGGCTTGTTCGGGAGCATATCACGAGAAATAATTCCAATCTTAATCGTTATTATTGTGCTTGTGATTAAACCAGAAGGATTATTCTCATCCATTCGTGAAAAACGGGTTTAAAGGAGGAACTTAATTTTTATGTCAATTAAGATGCAAGTAATTACATGGGGTAGTTTACTGGTTTTGGGAATCCTTGCTTCATTTTTTCTCCCTCCTTATTTCTGTTATTTACTGGGGTTAATGGCTGTCTATTCTCTGGCCTCGATTGGAATGAATTTTCTAACAGGATATACGGAGCAGATATCATTAGGAAATGCCGCCTTTTTCGGTATTGGAGCCTATGTCTTTGGAATATTGCAAAGTTTGGAAGTTAATAGTGTTTTATCCATTATTGCTGGTGCCGCCCTATCTGGAATCATTGCCTTTATAGTTGGTTTTTTAACCATCAGGGTCAAAGATATTTATTTAGCAGTTGGCACCCTAGCCTTACCCCTATTATTACTTCAAGTTACAAAAGGTATGGAGATTACAGGGGGTACAGGAGGATTGTCCGTATTACCTTTAGTGGAGCAAGAAAATGCCAGCAGTGTTGAGGTTGCAATTATTATCGTTATCGCATCTATCATTGGTTTTGTTTCCACTTTAATTGCAAATTCCTTTATAGGGCGGGCTTTTCACGCAACTAGATTGTCTGAACATGGAGCAGTAGCACGGGGGATTAATGTTGTAAAATATAAAGTTCTTGCGTTTGTACTTAGTGCCATTTTAACTTCCATATCTGGCAGCCTGTATGGTGTAGTGGTTGGATATATCACACCTGAACTATTTCAAGTAATGGTTAGTGTGAATTTTCTAATCATGGCAATTGTAGGTGGCAGAGGAAGCATTGCAGGTTCTCTTTTAGGGGCGGCTTTCTTAGTGCTAGTTCCAGCATTATTTAATGTATTTGGACTTGCTCAATGGCAGCAACTTGGATTAGGGATTGGTATGGGTGTAACGTTATTACTGTTTCCTTCAGGTCTTATTGGGCTTATTTCAATAGTAATGAAAAGGAGGAGGGTACCAGTAAATGAAAGCAAACCAGTTGCAAGTTAACAAAATCCACTTAAATATTGGTGGAGTCTCAATCTTAAATGATATCTCATTTTCATTATCTGAGGGAGAGCGAATAGGATTAGTCGGACCAAATGGGGCAGGGAAAACTTCTGTCATTAATTGCATTACTCAGTTTGAGAAACGGTATAAAGGAGAAATTACCTTTGCAAATAAGTTATTGAATAAAGAAAATCCACAGGATTTACCTAAATACAAAATTATCAGGACATTTCAGAATCTGGGATTATTTAACGAATTAACGGTTTTGGATAACTTTTATATTGCGGCTCATCAGTCATTTGAAACCAATTTGAAAAACCTATTCACATTAGAAAAGAACATAAAAAAAGAAGCACAAAAACTACTTGAAAATGAAACAATAGATTTAAACGACATGATTAGTGATTTGTCTTATGGACAACAGAAAATTGTCGAATTTTTATGTGCACTAATACAACGGCCAAGTGTGTTAATTTTGGATGAACCGGCAGCTGGATTAAACGATTTTGAGAAAAGTAGAATGATAGAAATGATTCTCATGAAACAACAGGAATTAAATTTTAGTTTATTAGTTGTTGAGCATGATGTGAATTTTGTATCCACTCTTTGTCAGAATGTAGTTGTTTTACAAAGTGGGGAGCTTTTGTGTACCGGTTGTCCTGAAGAGGTTTTTCAAAAAAAGGAAGTAATCCAAGCATGGATAGGTGAAAGCAATGTATAAAACTCAAACCATAGAAAAAGTTGATCATTTACTGGAAGTTAGCGAACTATCTGTTTTTTATGGAAAACTTCAAGCTGTAAATAATGTGTCCTTTCAGATTCCTAAAGGTAAAGTGTTTGCCATCGTTGGAGCAAATGGCGCTGGAAAGACTTCCTTATTAAGAGGAATCTATGGGACTTCACAATATACAGGATCACTAAAATTCAACAACGTAGCATTTACTGCAAAGACAAACAGATTTAAATCCGGAATCGCACATGTTCCTCAAGGAAGGGCTATTTTTGGGGATTTAACCGTTAAAGAAAACCTAAGTATCGGGGTTCTTGGCATTAAGAAAAAAACGAATGAGTTAGAATATTTATTAAACCTATTTCCAATTCTTGAAACGAGAATGAATAAGCAAGCAGGAATGCTCAGCGGGGGGGAACAACAAATGCTGGCCATAGCTAGAGCCATGATGAGCAGACCCTCATTATTGCTATTGGACGAACCGGGGATGGGCTTATCTCCTAAATTACGAATGGAAGTTTACGAAAGCATTAGGAGATTATTAGATCAAGCTGATCATGATATGGGAATTTTACTTTGTGATCAAGAGATTGGATATGCTTTAAGAATTGCTGATCAAATGAGTGTCATGCAAAAAGGCCAATTTATTTGGACTGGAGAAGCTAATTCAGTTTCCGTTGATGAGTTAAGCACGAAGTATATGGGATTAAAAGCTTAAAATCCTTTTATTTTTTGCTGGGGGTGGAAAATAAAGTTTCATATTGGAACAAAAATTTAGCAGAAGAATTTCAAGTTGTTAGAGATAAAAATCAAATTCCAGTTTTTAAAAATCGATCAACTAGTGTTGCCGAAATGTTTTGGAAAACGGTTAAAAAGTTCCCCAACCGATTGGCTTTAGTATATGAGGAAAGTCGTCTCACATATGGTGAACTGGGAGATAGAGTCAATCGAGTTGCGTTTAATTTGGCAAATCGCTATGGAATTAAAGCTGGTGATAGAGTTGCATTATTACTGAGTAATGGACTTGGGTTCCCTATTTGCTTTTTTGCCATTGCACAAATCGGTGCAATTTCAGTTCCATTAAACACTAGATTAACGGGCTACGAAATTATCCATGAAGTGGATAATTCGAAGTCAAAGCTTTTAATAATGGATGATGAATTCTGGCCGCAAATGAACGAAATTAAGGATCACATACCATCCATCCAATCTATTTTTGTTTTAGGTGAGGCTCCTAGTAGCCCGGGGGTATTAAGTTTCGATACTCTTCTCAAACAATACGATGCTGAACTGGTAAATCTTTCTGTGGCCGAAACCCAGGCCTGTTCGATTTTATACACATCGGGTACAACCGGAACCCCAAAAGGTGCCATTTTGACACATCGTGGTTTAATTAGTACAGGGATGAATTTTGCATGCACCTTTCAACTCCAAGAAGATGATAGCACATTATTAGCCGTCCCGATTTTCCACATTACTGGTATGCTGCAATTTTTAGGTTCTATTTATCGGGGAATTCCGGTATTCATAATGAAAACTTTTAAAACAGCTAAAGCGATTGATTTGATAAAACAACATAAACCAACTGTATTGGTCGGGGTACCAACCATGTATTGGTTTATTCTAACTTCTCCTGAATTTGCCCCAGATGATTTTAAGCAAGTTCGGGCCTTACTTTATGGAGGTGCACCAGCCCCTGTATCATTAATCAAGTTACTTAGAGAAAAAATCCCGCAAGCGAAAATTCACAATGGGTATGGACTAACAGAAGGTCATGGATTAGATACTTTGCTTCCTGATGAGGACGCCTTAAGAAAACCAGAATCGATTGGTCTGCCGGTACCATTAGTAGACTGTAAAATCATTGATGAAAATGGAAATCCAAAAGGACCAAATCAAATCGGTGAACTTGCAGTAAGAGGACCAAAAGTGATGATGGGATATTGGGAAAACCAGAAGGCAACAACTGAGGCCATTGTCGATGGATGGCTAAGGACCGGGGATTTAGCAAAAATGGATGACGAAGGTTACGTCTATATTCTTGATCGGAAAAAGGACATGATCAATCGCGGGGGAGAAAAAATTTACAGTATTGAAGTGGAAAATGTGTTGTATTCATTCCCCAAAGTACTAGAAGCAACCGTATTTGGTGTAGAAGATGAGAAATACGGGGAACAGGTAATGGCTGCCATTGTATTGAAGCCAGGCGAATCAGCAACTGAGGGTGAGATAAAAGAATTTTGCAGTGCAAAACTTGCAAAATTTAAAATTCCTAAATATATCGAGTTTCTGGAACAGTTGCCTCGGAATGCAGGGGGAAAAGTCCTAAAACAAGCACTAAGAATCTCGCACCATATTATTAAACAATAATAATACAACTTTTGGGGAGTAGGAAAAAATGAAACTAGTATCATTTGCTAATAATGGCCGGAAAAGTATTGGGGCAATAGATGGGGAAGTTGTCATTGATCTTCAAACCGCTTATAAAGCCAAAATAGAAAATGAAGGGAAGCTTTTTAGCAACCAATTAGCAGAGGTATGTCTCCCCGATAATATGGTTGAATTCCTTCAAGGTGGGAAGGAGAGTATGGATGCTGCAAAAGAGGCGGTTCAATTTGCTCTTAAAAATAATCCACATGATATCCCGTTAACCCTAAATAAATCGGATATAAAAATTTGTGCCCCAATCCTAAACCCTGGGAAAATAATAGGTGTTGGTCATAATTATCGCGATCACATAGTTGAAATGGGCCGTGATTTACCAACATACCCAGTTTTATTTGCTAAATTTGCAAATACGGTGATAGGACCTGAAGAGGATATTCCTTTTTATCCAATTTCTGAACAACTTGATTATGAAGCGGAATTGGCATTTGTCATCGGAAAACGGGCCAGAAATGTTCCTCAAGAAACTGCGCTAGATTACGTAGCAGGTTATACCATCTGTAATGATGTTACATACCGCGATATTCAACGCCGTACAACTCAATTCTTTCAAGGAAAATCGATAGACGGGACAGCTCCAATGGGTCCCTGGATTGTAACATCGGACGAAATTAAAGATCCTTCTAGATTAGAAATTTCCTTATCAGTAAATGGTGAAGAAAGACAAAGGTCCAACACTTCCAATCTTATTTTTACTGTTCAAAGTCTAATAGAGTACTTGTCTGAATTGATGACCCTAGATCCAGGAGATGTGATTTTAACAGGTACTCCTGGAGGCGTTGGAGTAGCAAGAAATCCTCAAGCATTTTTGAAAGATGGCGACGTTGTTCGAATTGAGATAGAAAAAATTGGAGTTTTGCAAAATAAAGTAAAAAAGGTGGCCACCATTTAATCCTAATAAAGGAATTTCGTAGTCACCAATTGAGAGGCTGAAAGTAATTAAACTTGCTGGTAATTTGAAAGACATAATACTGCAGTACATCTGTATGCCCCTTAGTAACCTCTTCTGATGAGATATGGCTCTGTAATATTATTAATCAGAAGCAATTATATTAGCTATTCAATTAAAAGCGAAGGCGATTAAACCAATCCGCCTTCGCTTTTTTTCACTATACAGTTTGTACTCATTCTTTGTGTGTTCGATTTTTTTAATTCATTTATGAACTCAACCCGTTCACAAATTTCCTTTACAATTTCACTTTTCTTCCCGCTTAAAGTCATTCCATTCTTCCAAATAAATAAATAAATAAATCCCATATGTCATCAGTCGAAAAACTTTGTTTATGGATGTTCCAAAAATATAAATTGTTACCATCCTCATTCTTAGGACTGTATGACTAGAGTGATTCCCAGAATGAGATAAATTCATCGAAACTGGCAGCATCTTGAATTTTTAAAATGGGGTACATAATATCACCTTATTTCGCTTTTATTAGATAGCCATATTTATCAAGTACCGGCAGGGGATTTAACGGCTTTACAGCGCCTCTTAATTATTTATTGATGATAAATGTCTTTCGTGTGCTCTTTAGTATGTTTACTCATGTGTAAGGGGACTGTTAGATTGACAATCCCTTTTTTGCTATTTGTCTTTATAAAGAGTAATGAAGGGATTTGGAAATTTATGCAGAAAAACTAGTAATATAGTAATGATGGGAATTAGGGAGGAATACAGGTTGTAAGAACCAAAAGGAGATATTGTGATGTTGAAATTTATTGAGGAACTAATGTCATATTATTCAGATCAAGGAGTATTTAATCCATGGAAAGATTATTCCACACAATTAGACATTGGACCTGATGCACCTAAGTTAAGGATAAATAATCTTCAACGCTTTTTAGAACCAAGGATATCAAACGCTCGCTATATTTTTGTTGCTGAAGCATTAGGTTTTCAAGGTGGACACTTTTCAGGAATCCCAATGACTTCAGAAATAATGATCACAGGAAACCATTCAGAAGTAGATTATCATCATGTTTTTCATGGTAGAGTTGGAAGAAGGACTAGCAATCCTAATTCAAAGTACCCAGGATTTAAGATTACTTGGAAAAAAAGGGGTGCAAGTGAACCGACTGCAACAATTGTTTGGAAAACTATCCTAGAGAATAATGTTGATCCCTTTGAAATTATTTTATGGAATATCTTTCCCTTCCATCCTTATGATCCGGCAGTAGGATTATTAAGTAATCGTACCCCAGAACCTAATGAGCTAAAATTAGGGGTTTATTATTTAAAAAGACTTTTAAATCTATGTCCCCAAAATATTAAAGTAATAGCTATCGGAAACCATTCTACAAATACCCTAAATCAACATGAAATTGAAAATATTCCTATTAGGCATCCCGCAAACGGTGGTGCCCCAGCGTTTAAAGAAGGATGTAAAAGAATTTTTACAGTTAATGATGTTAATAATTTTCTTAACTAAATAAACTTAAGTATGAACTCTGTTCCTGAAGGTGTGCCAAAAATGGTACACCTTTTTCAGCATTATTGAAGTATTGAGGGAAGAGAAAGTTAATAAAACGTATGTTCTTGGCGTAGAGTTATCATAACATTCTGATATAATTATAGTAAATTAAGCGAACATATCCAAAAATTGATGTTACGAGGCGTTTTTCAACAAAAAAATGGATGAAAGAGATGAGAAATTTTTGGCAGGTTTTAATTTAAAAATAATTGAATAAAGAATAAGGTGAAATAAGTAATAACAGGTGGTTTATATATGAAAATATTAATAGCGGAACGGGATGAGCTTGAAAGAAAAGGATTGAAGTGGCTGCTTTTAACCAATCAAGTGCCAATTGATGAATTAAAAGAAGCCAGCAATGAAGAGGAATGCATGGCATTGCTGATGGAATGGAAACCAGATATATTTGTAATGGAACTCGAGATGTTTCAGCCAAATCAGCGGGAACATTTATTCCGAATGGTCAGGAATTTGAGGATTCAAACGGTCATGCACACAAGCCATAAAACGTTTCAAGCAGCTGAACAAGCGGTAAAAATGAAAGCAGAAGCATTATTTGTGAAACCATATGTTGCGGAAGAATGGCTGAAGGCATTGAAACAAATGATCCGAAACCATAGAAATATTCCGAAAAAGGAAGGAGAAACCTCTTTATATCACGGTTGGGCTTATGATCTTCTATTTGGAAGAGTCATCAATGAAGCATTTATGAACGAACAGGTTCAAAATTGGGGATACGATCAAGTGCCCAGCATAGTGGCAGTATTGGCTTTGGACCAACAAAATAAAAAGGAATTTGAACCAATTACATTGATTCATTTGATTCATGATGAACTGCAGGAGTATCGGCCCTTTGTATTGTCAGTCGATGAACAGATCATCCTTCTGGTTAGTGAGGAATATCTTCCAAAAGGGAACCATCCCATCCATTCCCTGTGGCAGATTTTGAAGGTATTTTGTGAACGGATGAAACAAAGAAATAATCTTTCCATTTCGGCCGGAATTGGAAATCAATATGATACTCCAAAACTTCTTTATAAATCCTATTTTGAAGCAAGACAAGCCTTGCTGCGCCGCTTTTATTTTGGCGGAAACCAGGTGTTCCCCCCCATGACAAAAAATTTGAATGAACAATATGATCCTTTTTTGACGCCAACGGAGAATGATGAATTACTAAATTACTTAATAGAAAAAAACAGGGATGGGATCAAAACATGGTTTTATAAGCTTTTTGGCGGTTTTCCCGATGAAAATGGCAGCTATCCACATTCCGATTTAGTCCGGACCAAATTGACGAACGCTGTTGCCCCTATCCGCAGATTTATGAGAGAAAAACCATATTTGTTAAGGAATGACCAGGAATATCAGGAAATCTTTCAGGAAATTTTATACGGCGAGGTTTTATTCGATATTATCCAAAAGATGATTCGTCTTTGCTCTTTACTATTTGACCAAGTTGAAAAAGAGGAATCCCTATACAGCTCCCAAATAATGGCTAAAGCAATTCAATACATCGAACAAAACTACCATAAACCCCTTTCATTAGAAGAGGTATCTGGATGGGCAGGCAGAAGCGGTCAATATTTCAGTTCTTTATTTAAACAACAAATGGGCTGTACTTTTACGGAATATCTTCAAGCAAAAAGGATTGAAAAGGCAAAAGCATATTTAAAATCAACGGCCATGACTGTTTCTGAAGTGGCGGAATCTGTCGGTTATGTGGATCCCAATTATTTTAGCCGTGTTTTTAAAACGGTTACCGGGGCCTCTCCGAGGACATGGAAAACGGAAAATTGTGCAGATGTCTTAAAATAATCCAGTTTTTACGAAAAAGGGATACGAAACATTTTAAGAAAACAATAAATATCACTAAAATTCGGAATATTCTCTATGGATATTCCTTTCTTTTTTCATTACCATAAAAACTAATAAAATAATTAAATTTAATAACGATTTAGGGGGTGATTACCTCATCAGCAGCACTAACAGAAATTCACAAGCAGTACCTAATTATGGAAAAATGCTTTTCCTTGAGTGTCGTTGCAATAATTAACAAACTCAGTTGCTGAGAAAAAAACATTTGGGAGGAATTCACTTGCATTATTCACCAAAGAAAGGTCAGCATCATGGCTTACCATATGACCCCTTTAAAAGTAGTACGATACCACGCCCTATCGGATGGCTTTCAACCAGGTCTAAAGATGGAGTAGATAACCTTGCGCCTTACAGCCAATATCAAAATCTTACCTGGGATCCACCTATGGTAATGTTTGCAGCAAATCAATCAGTATTAGGAGGAAGAAAGGATACGGTTCGAAACGCTGAGGAAACTGGTTGGTTTGTATGGAACATGGCTACTTGGGATTTGCGCGAAGCAGTAAATATTTCCGCAAAGGCGTCTACGGCAGACGTTGATGAATTTGTGGCTGCGGGTGTAACGAAGAAAAGCTGCATTGAGGCTCCTGTATCACGTGTTGCTGAGTCACCGGTTCAATTCGAATGTGAGTATATTCAGACAATTAGAATACCAACTGGTAATGAGGTTTCAACAGTTGATATTGTTATCGGACGAGTAGCTCATGTGCATATCGCTGATGACATCATTCTTCCTAGTGGGAAACTTGATATATTGAAAATAAAACCCATTGCCCGCCTTGGATATTATGATTATACAGTTATCAACAATATATTTGAAATGAAGGCACCAGCTGCTACAAAAGAAGAGTTGGCTGGCCTTGAGGGACGAAATGTTTAATGACACAAAGGAAGCTATTTGAAGATTAAATAACAAGTTAGTCATAGAATACTCTTGAAAGGTTGCAAATGAATGATGAGGCTAATTTTGGCACTCGGATTAAATCGGACATTTCCTAGTCTTTTCTCTCTATGTTCACCTTTTGTCAAGTAGCATATAGGTTTCGATTTATTTTTAAACACTATTTATGCTTAATGGAGGAGATTATACTATTATGCCGAATCCACAATCTACTAATGTAGAAACAAGTTCTGAAATTCAGAGACAAAAAGTGTACAGTTTTTCAAATGTTTTGAAGTTCTTATTTTTTAGTTCAATTGGTATTTTTGTATTTTTTATTCCAATTACGTTAAATGGCACGTCCTCTATCCCGCTTGATCATATTGTTACATGGCTAAATACTACTTTCCCTTCCGTTACACCTATCTACGCGTTGCTTGTCATTTTAGGGGGAGCAATCTATCCATTTGTAACAAAAACATGGAACATAAACACTTTTAATATTGTATTCTCAATTCTTAAAGTTTTAGGATTTGTCGTTGGATTAATCATCTACTTAAAAGTAGGTCCAAGCTGGCTGATGAATCCAAATATTGGCCCTTTTCTCTTTGACTTGCTAGTTGTTCCAGTTGGGATAATGGTTCCTTTAGGCGGGGTATTTTTGGCTTTATTAGTAGGGTATGGTCTTCTCGATTTTATGGGAGTAATATGTCAAAAAATTATGAGACCAATTTGGAAAACTCCAGGTCGTTCCGCCGTCGACGCATTGGCATCATTCGTTGCCAGTTTTGCAGTAGGATTATTAATTACGAATCGAGAATTCAAAAAAGGAAATTACACCATAAAAGAGGCTGCAATTATTGCTACAGGATTTTCTACTGTCACTGTATCGTTTATGATTGTGGTTGCTAAGACACTGGGGCTTATGGGGATGTGGAATTTTTATTTTTGGGTAACATTGCTGGTTACATTTGCTATTACTGCAATATCTGTAAGAATAAGACCAATCAGTAAGATGAGTGATGATTATTATAATGGCCAAAAGGGCAATCCAGAAGAGACTGTAAAGGGAAACTATATACAAAAAGCTTGGGAAAATGCAATGAATGCAGCAGAAAATGCACCGAGTTTTGGGAAAAATATTTGGGATAACTTACGTGATGGAATGGATTATCTAGTCATATTAATCAAGATATAGTCAAAAATAACAGTATTAAAAAAATGGAAGCATAATGGACATCACATATATCATTTCGTTTTTGTGTTCAGCGAAATCAAATAAGACTGTTTGTTTGTAAAATTTATGGCTCTCTTATTATTCATTGTTGATTTTCAGTTTGGTATGAGAATTCATAAGCGAAGAATTTCCGGCTAATGTACGTAGAGGAAGCTTAAGACGCAGATATAAGCGTAAATATTCGATTAACTGCACTAAATAAGACAAAATCCAAAGATTTTGATCATATAAACGGAAAAACTTCCTTTATTTTTAAGGAAATATGGGTATTTCCCAATTTAAGCGGAATTTTTCCGGTTATTTTTCAAACACAGTGAAACCAACATTCAGTGATAACAGCCTAATTTATAAAAAATTGGAATGGGAGGGGAAAAAGTGGGCAGGGAGGCTTGGAAAAAGGTTTTGGGTTCCATCCCGGATGGAGAATTAGTTGATTTAATTGATATTTGGAAGATCCAAGTAAAGGGTTTCCGGCAAATAACTAAAGATAACATTCAAACAGTCAGGTCTATGGCCATTTTAGAAGCTTTAAAACCGAAAAACCTAAACATGATCAAACATTTTTATGATACATTCCATCATAAAGAAAATCCTGATGGCAAAGATATTAACCTTCGAGAGGAATCGGTAGAAAGTCTTAAACAGCTCTACGAGGAGTGTTCTGTAGACCTCCATATTATTTTGGGTGTCCTTTATTCTAGTGAAGAAAAGCTACACCATCTGAAAGCAAGGAAATTAGAGGATAGTTTACTCGAAGAGCATGAAGCAAAATCAATTTCTGAGCTAACTATGACCAATAAAAAGGCATCTAGTGAGCAGGTCCAGCTTACCTTAGAACCCGACGAGGAATTGGAGTGGGAAAAGAAAAAGAGAAAGTCAGAGGAGAAAAATGAAAAGCTTCAAAAAACCATCGATAAATGGGAGAAACAGTATACGGAATTAAAAAACAAGTATAAAGAAGAGAAACAGCAATGGGCGAAGGAAAGAGCACAGCTCCAACAAGATTTGGGCAGGGAAAAATCGAATGTATCGGGTGCAAATGAAAAACTTGCATTAGCCGAGGCAGAAACAGGGCGTTTAAAAGAAACAATACAGACATTAAAAGCAGAGATATCTCATTTAAATGCGTTATTACTTAGCTCTAATACAAAGATGGATGAGGAGCAAGCAAAAGATCAAGGTGGGAAAAATCCATCTCATATTGCCTTAGTAGGCGACCCTAGAAATAAATTAACGGAAGAATCTGAGGACCCTATTTTTCATGTATTCGGACCAAAAGACATAAATGAGGCATTAGAGAAGAACGTCTTTCAAGATTTTGATGAAGTTTGGATTATGTGTTACCTAGTCCCGCCGCAGATGAAAAAGAAAATAAAAAAAATACATAACCAAAAAATTGTTGAATTTATGGATTTTCCATCGATGAAAAGTTACATCAAAAAGGGGAGATAAACATGAGTACAAAAATCTGGGACAGTGATTTAGTTGGAGTTTTAGATGAGCCAGATCAGTTTGACTTACCTTATAGAGATACCATATTTATCAATAAAAACAATAGTCTTCAATTTACAGTCCGGATTATTTCGCAACCGGCAGAAAGCTTTCCTAACGTGAAAACGGTAACTTGTTTTTACTCAGATCTTGAAAGATGGGGGTTTGAAGACGATTTTCTGGAAACCGAAGAAATCAGAAAAAATAGACTGCGTGAATGGTTAAGGGATCGTTTATTTGTTTTTAAAGTAGAGAGGCGGATCAGATATAACCATGAAGAGGTATATAATGCGTTGGATGTCCGTGTCATGCCAAAGCTGCCAAGCTTCCATGAAGGATTACGGTTAATCCCTGCACCGATATTTAGTAAAGAAGTCCATGGTATGAAAAATATAGATGAATTTGTACTCCGCCTCTCTAATAAAAAATTTGTTGGAAGGATCGATAACATCTCCCATGAGAGTGATGATACACCATCCTTTGTGGTTTGGCGGGAGTTGGACGAAGAGGAAGAAGAACAATTTTCTATCTTTGGAGAATTTTTAAGGCACCAGTACGCGCATGGTGGTTTCAGTTTCGATGTGAGTGACGATCTTAAAATGATCTCCTTTCAGGATAAATGGTTGGAGGAGTGTTATTTCAGCGATGCGATCGGGAATCTCGTTTTTATACCGATTGAAACGTATCAAGAAATTACCAATGCTATTGAAAACGTAACGCCTATTCCACCCGTTACAGAAAGCGAATTGGAAATAAAATCACCTGCTCCATCAGCAGTACATACAACACCTAATGTATTAACGGCTAAAGAGGAACCGAAAGTAGCCCAAACACAGAAACCAGATTTGGAATCGGATATGTCTGAAGGAGGTAACGCTACCGTTACTGTCCCAATGACTGATCAAAAAGAATTAGATTTTTTAAAGTTGCTATATACCAATACACAGGATGCGGGCTTGGTGTATCAGAGAGAGGATCTCATTAACTTTCATACATCGATGAAATCTTCATCATTAGTGATCCTTTCCGGTATGAGCGGAACGGGGAAAACGAAACTGGTGGAAGTTTACAGTCACTCACTTGGACTTAAGGGGGAACAATTTACCGTTATTCCTGTCAGCCCCTCATGGACATCCGATTCCGACCTGATCGGTTACGCAGATACCATGCACATGGTTTACCGGCCAGGAGATTCAGGACTTATTAACGCATTACGAAAAGCAGAGGACGAACCAAATAAAATATTTGTTATTTGCTTCGATGAGATGAACTTGGCACGAGTGGAACATTACTTCTCGCAATTTTTATCGATTCTCGAGATGGACCCGGGGAAAAGAGTGTTAAGGCTTTATAACGATGACTTAGAAAGCCGGCTCTATAATTCCGCCCAATATCCGCCGACAATCGTGATCAGAGATAACGTGTTTTTCGTAGGGACAGTGAATATGGATGAATCAACTTATCATTTCTCAGATAAGGTACTCGATAGAGCCAATGTGATCACGTTAACGGTGATGCCTTTTGAAAACATGAAAGAAATGCCTGAAAAGAAAAAAGGAGTAACAGCACGCAGTGAGGAGCTAGATTTTGAAACGTATAAATCATTTATCCGTGAAAATCGAACGGTTTCGCTTTCAGAGCAGGAGTTAGCACTCCTTTGGGACGTTCATAATGTGATGCAGGAAGCAAATAGACAAGTGGGAGTAGGGCCGCGGATCGTCAAACAAATCGACGTGTTCCTTGAGAATCTTCCGTCACAGGAATATGTGAATCGTGAAATAGCATTTGATTTTCAGTTTGTCCAGCGTGTTTTAACCAAGGTCAGGGGATCAGAGGATCAATTGAATGATTTAATTGGAAAATATGAAAGGGATTCTGGAGAAGCTGTCACTGGCAAGTTCATGGATATCTTTAACGAATACCCAATGGTCTCCGATTTCAGAATGAGCAGAGAGGTAATCAAACAAAAAGCGAAAGAGCTGAGGTTTAATGGTTACACCATGTAGGACGGATGATTTTACGGTTTCATTTATTCATGTTTATGGAAATGGTTCACAAGAAGAAAAAACCTTATCCTGCTTTGTTGAAAACCTTGAAGACTGGGATGAAAAGGTACATGGCTACCTGGAAATACGGGAATTTGTTGAATTAGAATTGATGTTTCAGTGTGAACATGATGATGCGAGATTGTATATGGATGGATTAGAGGTCCTAACTGGGGAAGCCCTGCCCAGAGATGAAATCACTGGGGAACCTTACATCGAGGCTGGCCAAAGGGTTACTTTATATAAGAGTCCCGGTTATTATCCTTATATCCCAGGTATTTATTGTATCAAGGTAGTCTTTTCGAATAAAACCTATCTTTCACTTGTCAAGGTGATTACGAACCGTTTAACAGATGAGCAGCTCAATGTCATGCGCTTAGAAGTGGAAGGCTTCCTAAAAGGGCTTGCACATGACGTCGTCCGCAAACAGAAGGCCTTTTATCATTTGGATGATGATATACTTGATCCCACATTGCTTCAACAATTCAAAGTATTGGACCATCATTTTGCGGAAATATCAGCCATTCTGGCGGATTTATCCCAAAGGGTAAGATTCTCTCTTATTAAGGAATATACTCTTCAGCCTGTTGACCGCCCGGCTCAGGTAGATGATATATCCATTAGATATAGATTAAGGCATCCTGAATCAACCAATTACGTGAAATCACCAAAGAAAAGGGTGAACTATAATCTGCCAGAAAACCGTATCCTTAAAACCATTATTGAAAAATGGCTGCGGTTGCTAAGGAATTTCATTGAAGCAGTAGACCGTAATCTTGAACGTTTAACGAGGGGGAACACAAAAGCGTTTTCCTCCTATATTCCATATGAAAAGAGACTTCAATATGTGGAAGAATTAAGAGGTTATCGGAACCGAGCCGCACAAATGAAAGGCGCCTTCACCATTTTAAAGACAAGCAGATGGTATCAGGAACTTTCCGGCGGAAGGGTGCAAATGATCCCAACCATGATGTATGTGGATGTGCGTTATCGGTTTATCTGGCAAATGGACAGGATTTTGTTTTCGGAAGAAACGGACATCACTCTGCATCCAGACTGGAGGTATCATTGGAAAAGAACGGACCATCTATATGAAATTTGGAGTTATCTTAAAGTGCTGCAAACATTAGAGTCAAGCCGTTATGGTTTTACATACTCTTCTGGTTGGCTTTTTGACCATAAAGATTTAGCGGGAGCCGACTATTTTGTGATTCCTACCATTCCTAAAGGGACAACCGTCGAGCTGCAAAAGGATGATTTGAGGTTATCTGTCATATACGATGCGATTATCCCATCGAACCAAGCCGATACAAATCAGCTGGATAGGCCCATTTACACAACGGCAGAAAATAATAACCCCGACATTCGGATTGATGTTTACATCCAAAATATCTTTATCGGGACGATATTATTGGAATCAAAATACAGGAGCAAAAACGCCATTTTAGGAAGCGAAGTGATGCGGCAATTAACTAGCTATGCCGATAATATTCGCTCACCCTATATTTTTAATAAAAAAAGACGTTGGGAAAAATTCCGGCCCGTTCATCAGGTTCTCGTCCTCTTCCCGGAAAAATGGGGCGACACAGATGTGGAAGCGAAAGAGGGGAGGAGTATCAGTCTAATCCCTCTAACACCTGCAACGGACTTAGATGTTTTTAACCAAACCATTGAGCACCTCATAGAAGATTTGATTTTGGAAGCTGAAGATGAAGGGATTGTTACTGAAACAGTGTTGTTAAAGCAGTAGGTGTGGGTACGATATTATAATTGAGGCTAACAAAAATCGAGTAACTAAAGTAGGAAAGTAAAAATAGGTTTACCATTTTTGGTAGGCCTAATTTTTTTGGCAATGTTATACTTTAAATTGAAAATAAAACTTTTACAGCTTTGTTAATAAAGGGATATACTAACAAATTATTAGTCAAAAGGATGGGTTTTAATGAAACTGGAATTAGACTTACAAAAATTTAATTTACAGGCGTTTCTTGAGGAAGCAGAGAAAAACGGTGAAGGAATCATGACTCCCACCGTTCAAGTAATTGAAAATTTGGATGACTGTTGGTCTGATGATATTGACGTTTATGAATTTGAATATTACTTAGAAAATCTCGTAAATGAACAAAATTATTTGTATGTAAATTTCTCTGAACCCGGTTTGGAAAGAGAGATTCAATGTATAAATGGTGAGACCTATTATCTTATCGATAGTGACGATTATGAAGTAGAAAAGGAAGAGGGAGATAGTGAAATTCCGGAGGATGTAGTGCCTGTAAAAAATCTGTATCTAAATGAAACTTGTTCTCTTGGATATTTATTGAAATATAAGAACGGCACTCTTACCATACAATCAGCTATTTATTATATTCATGGGAAACATTTTATTGGTCCTGGTGGATTCGGTTCCACCACAGAGATTGAAGTTGAAGAAGATGTTGAAATATTTGAACAGCCAATGATTGAATATATAAAGCAGTATAAGAAGGAATAAATTTTTGAAAAAAGTCAGTTATAAAAATAAAGTGGACAACTGACTTTTTTAGAATTCAAGGGTCAGTCCCTCGGTGAGTTAAAACTTTAGTGGGCTGGGGGACTGATTATTCATACGATCGGTACCTCCATTGAGTTCATTAATGATACAGAAATATTAGAAGTACCAATGAGAACTTATCTGCACCCATTTATTCACTCAAAAAATGATTAATAGCACCAGGAGGATTAGAAATGGAAGCGAAAATCCAAGCTTATTTTGAAAAAGTGAACATGCCGACTCATAAGAATCTGGAAGATTTTGACTCTTGTTTATACGAGAATCATCCTAAAAGAACGGTTGATCGCATCCTAAAAATGATGGAAAATCGAATGGATGAAGGGGGCAATATTTACGCAAATATTTATCGTAGAAAAAATGAATATCTTAGATTGAGTTTAGATGTATCCAGTTATTCTGCGGATCAGTATCAAAAGTTTTTTGAATGGATGATGACGTTTCAGGAATTGAATCCAAAGCGTATACTTGATATTGGCTGTGACAATGGGTTTGCATCCTGTTTTTATGCAACATTATTTCCGGATTCAGAAGTTGTTGCGATCGATGTAAATGATAAAGCACTGGACTGCGCGAAAGAGTTAGCGACACAGTTGGAGCTGCAAAATATTGAGTTTCGACAGTTGGATTTTGTCGAAGCAGCAAATCATTTTTCCGCAAAAACGTTTGACCTGATTGTATCTCTTTCATCCATACATGAAATTGCCAAACCGTCCTTATTGCCGCGGTCTTGGAGTTTAGAAGATGGTGTAAAACTGGCAACAGAAAGCGGCAAAGAGGAAGAAACCTTTACACAGCTGGAATCACTGTTAGTTGATAATGGGATGATTTTATCGATGGAACGGCTGCCGAATGTAGATTATATTGCGGCAAGAGCGGTCGATCTTGAACGGTCCGGCCTATTTGTTAACTGGGAAAAGTCGAAAAAAATAACCTACGATGAGTCAGGAGAACCACAGTCAATGCCTGCTTTCTATATTTCTAAACAACGTACAGATAGGGAAATAGTAGAAGGGGCTTTGAATCTGTACCTAAACAGGGCTTTGCTATCAACCTCCTTCGGAACCCATCTGATAGATGTAGAGGCTGAGGTACAGTTTGATGAGATAGACAATAAGGAATTCGTAACCGGAATGCAAATTATGTTTTTAAACGGATCAGGAACCCTAAGACTAGAGGTTTGGAAGTTAGGAGCAAGGTTGCTTGCTTACCGTTATAGTAATGTGGGATACAGGGACTTGAAGATTGTCCCTAAAGGGTCGCTTTCAACTATTAAGAAAGAATTCAAAAAGATGGCGGAAGAGTATGAAGCATTTGCAGGAGTTGCGTTTTATAAAAACATTGAGGAACGGAATCAGTTGGAAGTTATTTAACTGAACAGGTTTACTGATAAATTTCTAATTTAAAGGAAAAGAGAGTAATTCTCAGATTTTTGGCTAGAAGTAAATAGAGTAAAGCATAGAATTTATTGATCATTTACTATGAGACACTAAGCGTATACAAAGCAATAAAACCCACATATAGATTGGGTTTTATTGCTTTAATATTCTTAAAGGTATTCCGTTGTTCCTATTCGATTGGATCGAACCCCATTCCATCAAATAAGTCGTATCCCTCTGCACGAATCTCCGACAATGTCTTGTTTTTTTCTTTTACAACCGCATAATCATATCCATTGACCTTACCGCTTGGTGCAAATTGTTTCGCCCAGGCATTTAAAGAAATGATTTTTCCATTAAATTCGACATTATTACCGCTTTGGATCTTTCCGAGGGACTCGCTCTCCTTGTTTTTGAAGAAAATCTCATCGCCTTCCGACACAAGCCCCACTTCCAGCATGTGGTTGAGTTTTGGGAAACTTTTTCGTGTCCAGCTGGATTGTCTTCGGGCTGTAGGCCGCTTGTTTTCGTTCGTCAATATTTCAGAGAAATAATCGTCATCGGATCCAAGCGGAAGCAACTTCTTGATTTCAAGGAGGTACGCATCACCATTTTCCCCTTCAATCAATTGAGGTGCAATTTCAAAGCAAGAAATATCGAGTCCTTTTGTTAATAACCAGGCGGAGGCGGATAAGACACTTGGGTCAAAACTCGAGGCGACTAATATGATACGTTGATCGGCATTAAAGTTATCAAATGCCTCGTGATCATTTAAAAACCCAACAATGTTCTCAATGCCAACTTCAACAGCTTCTTCTTCCTTGACTTTTTCATGATGGACCAAATAATCGGCATACACTTTTTCCACAATTTCTTGGACGCTAGTGATTTTGGCAAAAGAGGCGGCATAGCGAATGGCTTGGGATTCGAAGTTATCTCTTCGAGTCCTCATATCATCTTCATCCCGTTTGATTTCAATCACGACCACGTTTCCATTACTGTCGATTCCGACCAAGTCCGTCCGCTTATTCGCATTGTTTCGAACCTGTTTACCGATAATCTTGAGTTCGTAATCTTCTTCTTGGGTTAATACGTCAATATTTTCCTGAAGAAACTCCTCTAAGGCACTTTCAACAAGTCCCAGACTCTTATATGTAATTTTTGATATCTCGTGAGTGTTTTTCTTCAGTTTCTTTTTGTTGGGCGTACTTCCGTCAATTTGAACCTTGACCAACATCATAACTCCTCCAATTTCCGTTCATCTTTTTAATTATACCTCTTTTTAATTTACAAAAGTCATCCGCGGGGAACCGAATCTTGAGATAGGGTTCTATGGGATTCAAACTGACCCTTTCAGTTTGACAGTTTACTATAAACTTTACTCAATAAGAATGTAATGATGCCGATTGAACATTTGTTTTTGTTTACGGAACCTTAAGAAAACATGAAAGAAATATTTGCTTGTGCTGGGGGAATGACCCCATTTTCAGGCTATTGATAGGATATATAATGAGCCGTGTTTGTCTTAACATGACCCCTACATGAACCAAGTCTGCATCATGGGTGGAACCATCCCGAACCAAGCAATACCAGAGATTAACACATAGATTACTTCAGAGAATACAACAGAGAAAAATATATATTTGTCCCGCAAATACGAATTCGCAAATAAAACCCGCTTATCCGCAAGTAAAAATATCCTATCCACAAATAAAAATAAAACTCACAAAAAAATTATTAATCTACCCTGTCCTTTTTAAGTCTTAATCGCTATATAGAAGGTGAAGCGTATGAGCCGATGCATCGGTCAGCCCTTCAAGCATGACGAACCAGTCCATTGGCGATTAAAAAAGAGGAGGGGAATAAGGTGAGTAAATTATTGATCAACGAAAACCCGGTGATGATCATCCCATCACTGGCAGTCAAAATTGGCTTGAACGAAGCCGTCATCCTGCAGCAAATCCATTATTGGGTTCATGGCAGCAAACATGTCATTGAAGGCAGGAAGTGGATATTCAACACGTATAAGGATTGGCAGGAACAGCTTCCGTTCTGGTCTGAAAGCACGATCAAACGGACCATTCACTCGCTTGAAAAACAAGGATTGCTGCTATCCGGCAACTGGAACAGGTCGAAAATGGATAAGACCAAGTGGTATACCATCGACTATCAACAACTGGAGGAACTGACTGAAGCCCAGCCAATGACTCCTTCAGAGGAACGTCAACCGGCCGATCATGAGACTACCGCAACAGAAACCGATCCAAACCACATGCAAGTCGACTTATATGAATTGTTGGATGACAACGGTGACGAATCCATGCCACTGCAAGCAACACCAACACCTGCAGCAGTGAAAATACCGGTTACCGATGTCATCCACTATCTGAATGAAAAAACAAATGCAGCCTATAAGCCAAGAAGTCCGAAAACAAAGGAACTGATTCGGGCGAGGGCAAGAGAAGGCTTCACGCTGGAAGATTTCAAAGCAGTGATTGATTTAAAAGCTGCGGAATGGCTGGAGGACCCGGTCATGTGCAAATATCTCCGGCCGGAAACGTTATTTGGCTCGAAATTTGAGGCCTATCGCAACCAAAAGTCTTGGAAAAAAGAGCTAACTGAGGAGGATTTTGATTTAGATGAATAAGCGGGAAACGTTCGCCCTATTGAAAATGATTTCGGTGTTTTATGAACAGTTTAGTTTTGACCAAGAGAAAGTGAACCTTTGGCACGATGCGCTGAAAGACCTTCCGTTTGTTGACGTGGAGGAGAATCTATTAAAACACGTGCGTCAATCGCCGTTTCCGCCTAAAGTGTCCGAGCTTTACATAAAGTCCAGTGTTCCAGGGATTATTCCAGATCCCGATGAAACAAAGGTCATCCTTTCCCGTCATTATGTGCCGGCAAATAGCGAAGTAGTGCAAAAGGAACTGGCCAATATCAGAAAGCTATTGGGCATTGAAAGGGAGTAGCAGGATGAGACCATTTGAACCTTATAATCAAGAAGCAGAAGAAGCATTTGTCGGGTCCTTTTTCCTCGACAGTGAGTTAGTAAAAGAGTGTGCTATTCTCCCGGAACAGCTATACTTTCCAGAGCTTCGACTACTCTATACAGGCATTCGCAGCCTAGTTGAAAAAGGAATGCCAGTAGATTTGGTGACGATACTGAATGAACTCGGGATCGAGGGGATTAAAAATGCTGGTGGAATGAGCTACATCGCCCAATTGATAGGTAGTGTGCCAAGTATTGCTAATTTTCATACCTATGAAAAACTGGTCAAGGAGTACGACAAAAAACGAAAGCTGATCGCAGCAGGCGAAAAAATAATGGTCCAAGCTACCAGTGAGGATAGTGACACAACAGTAAGGGAAGGAATCGATGAACTGATTAGTATTGAAGAAGATCAGACGGACGATGACACGGGCGAGATCACCTCATCATTGGTGGAGTTATTTGTAGAGTGCGAGCAGGATCAGGGCGAAATGGTAGGAATCCCTTCCGGTTTTCATGACTTGGACAGGCTGACAGGCGGATTTCAAGCCTCGGATTTGGTGATTATCGGGGCACGGCCAAGTATGGGGAAGACGGCATTCGCACTAAGTTTGGCTCTTCAAGGGGCAGAAGAGGATGTAAGCCTGATTTTCTCACTGGAAATGTCCAAGAAACAGCTGATCAAGCGAATGACCGGATGCACAGGGCGAATCGACAGCCTCAAATTGCGGAATCCCCAACAGTCGTTCCAAGACGAGGATTGGGAACAATTCGCCAATGGAATCGGAAGGCTGTCACAACTAAAGCTGCATATCTTTGACCGGGCTGGAATGGATGTGGCCTAAATCAGGTCAAAGGTCCGCAAAGCGCGCAGGGCCTGTGGTGAGCAAAGGCGGATGCTCGTAGTGATTGACTATTTGCAGCTCCTTGAGGGCAATCGAAAAAACTATCAAAACCGCCAGGCAGAAATCAGCGAAATCAGCCGGGCACTCAAGACTATGGCGAGGGAACTGAATGTCACCGTCATTGCCCTTTCGCAGCTAAGCCGGGGAGTCGAAACCAGACATGACAAACACCCGATTCTCTCGGATCTTCGCGAAAGCGGGCAAATTGAGCAGGATGCCGACCTGATCACGTTTCTGTACCGAGACGATTACTATAATAGCGATTCACCGAAGAAAAACAGGATGGAAATTATCCTGGCAAAACACCGCAATGGACCGACCGGGACCATTGAGCTTGGGTTTAACAAGCAATATGGGGCGTTCGTTAACCTCTAATCATAAGTTGGAGCGAGCCAAAGCGGCCGGAAGGTTTTTAAAAAATAATGAAAAGGGAAGTGTTAAAGATGGGAAATCGTAGAGGAATCAATGTTGAAATTTGGGATCATCCCATTATTAAAAAGATGAGTGTAGAAGAGAGGACTTTTTATATCTACCTGCTAACAAATAGTCATACTACTAGTATCGGAATCTATCCAATTTCAAAAATACTAATCGCTCTTGAACTGGGTGTTTCGATTGAGAGTGCACAAGCATTACTAGACCGATTCAGCTTGGAGTACGAGTTGATTCGATACAATCGTGAAACAAGAGAGGTCGCCATAAAGGACTGGGGCAAATTCGTGCTGCTAAATGGTGGAAAACGGGTTATGCTTTCTGAGTTAAAAGAAGTAGGGGACCACTCGTTGATTCCATTTGTTTCAGAATCCATTGCTAAACCGAAAATTCGCAGCTTATATGATTTATTTTGTACACAAGAGCAAGGAACCTCATGCCGAGATGGGAAGGATGATATGTAATAGAATACGAGGGTGTGGAATCAGGGGGGCCAGATTATGCGAAAGCAACTAGCCGGCACGGCCCTCCTGACAGCAGCTGCCATGTTCATGGTAAACCTTCCAGAGACGGAACAGAATAATCCGAGTGTCAACCATCAGCAGAAGAAAGGGGACAGTCAATCAGAAGTGGGATTGTTGCCAGATGGCCAAGTCCCCGTTAACTTAGTGGAAACAATCGATGGCGATACCATCAAAGTAAGAGTAATGGAAAAAATTGAAACGGTCCGCTATTTGTTAATCGACACACCAGAATCGAAAAAGCCGGGCATGTGTGTCCAGCCCTATGCCAAGGAAGCATTCTTACGGAATAATGAGCTGGTCAAGAACGGCTCACTCACATTGGAACTGGAGCAGGGAAATACGAGAGATGGCTACGGGCGGTTGCTGGCCTATGTCTTTGTCGACGGGAAATCGATACAGGAAACAATGTTACAAGAAGGCCTCGCACGTGTGGGATATATCATGAATCCTCCCTATAAATATCTGAAGCTATATAAAGACGATGAAAGTCAGGAAAAAAGAAACAAGGAAAACATCTGGAGCCGCCCTGGGTTTGTAACGAAGTGGGGATTTAATGGCTGCTCGCCCTGAAACGAGTAGTCGGGGTTAAGTTCTACTTTTTTGAAATCACATGTAGCAAATACCCCTATATTAGGCACCTGTCATTTCTTTGCCTAAACTGTGCCCGTTGAAAAACTAGTTCACCATGCATCTGAATAATTTTGTGCTAGCCCATGTTATTATGTAAGGGACTTCATATCTTTGAAGTCCCGCAATTTCAGCCGAATCAGATGGCCAAATCAGATTCAATTTCGGGGCTTAAATTAAATGCTATTTTACCATTTGCAATATGATCCAAATGCCACCACCATTCAATTAGTGGTTCTTCTGATAAAGAAAAATCATATACTTCTCCAATATGTTCTGACATTCTATTGGCATTTCTAATTAATTGCATATCGAAGCTAAGCAATTTAATTCTTTCATCATTTGTAAGTTCATGAATCACCCGCTCTATTCTGCTTCGTCTGTGCAGCATATCAACAGATTCAAAGGGACTTACCTCAAAATCATCTACACATTTTCCATAAATCTCAATACTTTTACTGTGCATTGTCATTATCTAAGCACCTCCTTAATTTTACCTAAATATTCATATCCCTTTTTATTTGAAAGATACTCAAAATAATCACCATCAATTGGGAAGGAAGTCTCCATTATTGCATCCTCTCCAATAATAACAACCCATTTACCATCACCAAAAACAAAATAATCCTTTTTGAATCCTTTAAGATAGTAAAGGAACACTTCACTTTCTTTACCACTAACTATTTCCATTATAACATTTTCGTAATCTTTCATAGAAAATGGAAGGTGCCTGGCACTAGTTTTCGATACAATCAGCTATTTATTATATTCACGGAAAACATTTTGTTGGTCCCGGCGGATTCGGTTCGACCACGGAAATTGAGGTTAAAGAAGATGTAGAGATATTTGAACAGCCGATGATTGAATATATAAAGAAGTATATGAAGGAATAACTTTGCAAAAAAGTAAGTTATTACAGAAAAACGAGATTACCATTTTGGGTAGCTCGTTTTTTGTTTACAAATAAGTTGATGGTACCTGAATAATAATGTCTAGGATCAAGAAACCTGATTCATAGTCCCATTCAAATCAAAAAAGAACAAATTATAAGGTGGCTATGTTGTTTTTTATAATTAATAGCTGCTAATTCTAATTTGCAAATATAATTTAAAATAGTTCTAACGGCATAATTATGAACAGAAGGAAAAAAATTATAGCATGAAAATAGGTCAATATTTACAGATATAAAACATTTATTTACACTTTTATATTAGAATAGAAGATATTATAAGTTTAGAATGGGTGATTAACTTTGTTTTCAATATTTGAAAAAACGTTTGCTCGAGCGAATGAAATAGGAGTTAACAAGTTTACTAGTTATTTTTTATTATTTCAATTACTTCTTTTTTTAGTGTTAATAACAATTCAAGCTATTAGGATCTATAAAGAAATTCTTACAATGAAAAAGGTTCAATCTGAACTTATACAAATTCAAAAAACTCCATCAACGGAAGCATCGGAAATTGACCGTCAGATTAACGATTTATTTTCTAAAATAAAGAGATCAAGATATAAGATGCTTTGGGAACGTTATTATAACAGGGTTTCTGAAAAGAAAGAGGATGAACGAATTAACGTTGAACCTTTTTTTGGTTTTGATATTATGCATTACCATATGGGATATCGCTCCTTAATGGATGTTGGGGCTGGAATTAGCGTCAGTATGGGAGTTTTAGGAACTTTTATTGGATTATCAATGGGTTTATCGGATTTACATGTTGATAATACCGAAGCTTTGAGAACGGGTATTGGCGGATTATTAGATGGTATGAAAGTTGCATTCTATACATCTGTATGGGGCGTTACTTTATCACTAATATGGACTTTAATTGACCGGTCGATTAGCGGCCATTTAGACCGTAATATTGATTGGCATTCGGAAAAAATGGACTACTTGTTAAGTACGGATGACGAAGAATTGTTCTTAAACCGTTTGGAGAAAATCACAAGAAGTCAATCAGATCACCTTAAGACTTTGCTAACGGATGCACTAGAAAGGGCCATGCAGCCAATCGTTATGAGTATAAAAGAGTCAAATGGAAATGTAAGTAATGCATTTTCACAATTAAATGACCAGTTTACGAAGTTACAAACAGGTGTAGAAAATCAATCAAAATTATTAGAGAACCAGCTTGAGATAACCAAGAATAATAGTCATGATATATCAGATAGGTTAGTAGAACAGATTACTGGAGGTACCCAAGAATCAATCTCCGGATTCAGTTCCCTTATTAAGGATTCTCAACTGTTACAAACCCAAATGGTTCAGACAATCAATCAGGTTGTTGAGAACTTTGCTTCCACGCAAACGAGCCAGTCGACAACTCTTGAGAGAACGGAACGGCTTTTCGAAACGTTTGAACAAATGACGATGGAAATGAATCAAATGAGAAGCAGTTATGCCGAAGCCTCAAATTTTATGGGGGATTTATCTGCGTCATTCCAAAATATTCAACAATTAACACAACAACAGCTACCAGTCCAGCAGCAAGTTATGCAAAGCAATCAGTCACTTGCTGAAAAATATGATGGTTTAACAGAGAGATTGAAAGAATTCAACACAAATATTGAAAGAAAATATGAAGGTTTATTGGAAGAAGTATTAACAGTTTCAAAAGGACTAACCAATACATTCCAACAAATGACAACGAGATTTTCAGAATCACTTCATATCCAGTCAAATATGATGAAGGAGTCTGATGTATTACTTCAAAACGTAAAAAGTGTGGTGGAGCATATTACACCAATTGCTCCTGATTTAAGAGAGGTAGTTGGTAATATTACTAGTCTTAAAGAGCAACTTGTTACAATGCAGCGTCTACAAAGTGAATTACTGCCTGAACTCGTTCAGATGAAAGAACAAACCAATGAGGTTGTCGAGGATGCTTTAAAAACGACAAAAGGTTATTTGAGTGATATGAAAGACCAACTAGAGGTAATGAAATCGAACTGGGCAACTACTAGAGAACAATTTGAACAAACAAGAGATACCCTCCAGGTTTCAGTGAAGGATTTCTCTGAAAATATTGATAATGGTCTTTCAAAAACTTATCAGCATTTTGATGAAACGTTAACAAATGCCGTGAAACAAGTAAGTCAACTCGTTTACCAATTTAGTGATTTACAAAAGGAATTTGTTGATACGTTGGAAGATATAACTGAGGAAATGAACAGAAAGAAAGCAGTGAATGCTAAATGAGGACTAGAAAAAGAGAAGAAGTAAACTACTGGATGTCTTATGCCGATTTAATGAGTGCGATGCTTATGGTATTCGCACTCCTTTTAACGTTAGTTATTCTCGATTATAAAGAGCTGCTTGATAAAAAGGAAAAAGAAATCAAACAAGTTGTATCAGTGAAAACAGAAATTATCAAAGCTCTAACGGAACAGTTTAAGGAATCAAATTTAGCTATCGAAATCGACCAACAGACTGGTGCCATTCGTTTTCCAGGAAGCGTCCTTTTTTCCACAAATTCATCCGAAATTTCACCAGAAGGGAAACAGTTCTTAAACGAGTTTGTTCCTAAATATCTGGACATTTTGCTCCAAGAAAGGTTCAGAAATGAAATATCATCTATTATTATAGAAGGTCATACAGATAACCAAGGAACCTATAATTATAATATGAAGTTATCTCAAGATAGAGCCTTTTCTGTATTGAGCTATATTTATAGTGATGAATTCCCGACTTTTACGGTGAAGGAATTATCTCAAAGTTATATTACCGCTAACGGCCGGGGCTTTAACCAACCTTTGAAAAAAGCAAATGGTGAGTATGACCCAGATAGTTCCCGCCGGGTGGAATTTTTATTCCGCTTAAAGGATGATGAAGCAATAAAAGCGATTCAAGAGTTGGTGGAGGAATGAAATACGAATATCAACCTACAATGTTAAAAACATGGCTCCGCGACAATAAGGATATGAAAATAAACTTGTCCATTGAAGATATAAATGTTGAGTATAAAGGTGAATTGGAACAGTTAAAGGAGAATTTTAAAGTTGTCAAACACTTTCCAATTGAGAGCTTTTCCAATTGGGCAAACAATCTATCACGCCGCCAAAGATTACTTTTGCCCAACCTTTACAGTCCAGAATTAAAACCAGAAATAAAAGGTAAACTGCTTGAAGTCGTTCGTGAAAATGCCAAAAGTGAAAAGAGGCTGTTTAGGGTTTTAGTGGACTCACTCTATCAAACTTGTGACCTTAATGAATTGTGGAAAATAGTGAAGCTCTCATTTGAACTTCATCAAGAAAGGCTAAACAAGAGATTTACTGAGGACCAGGCAATGAAATGGAAAGAATTTTTACACAGTGCCAATCCTGTTCATCATTTGGCAGTTCAATCCTATAAAAGCGAGAAAAACTTTCTGGAAGAGTTAGAAAGTTATTATTTAACGGATAATTTTCCCCTTTATAAGCTTGTTTTAATGGATGTGTTCACGTTTGCAGATGAAAACTTTTTTATCCAGGAAAAGGGTTTATATAAGAAGTATTTCAAGTCAGCCACAAATGAAGAGCAGCAGAAGATGGCAGAAGGATTAATTAAGAATTGCAAACTTCACAATGTCAAAGATTTAGGGAAAATGATCTACGAACGGTTAAAAACGTATCGGCGGAAGCCGATGTTATGGAATAAAGTGGGGGAAGATGAGAAAAAGCGTTTTGCAAATTGGATCTTAAAAATGGAGATCAAAGATTTCTTTGGCAATGTAAATACGAACCATGAACGCTATCAATATTGGAAGAAGTTTATCGTAAATTTGGAAGATGTAATTGTTACAGATAATCGCTCCACACTGATTATGTATTTTAGCGATGTTGTGGTGATGGAAGTCTTGGGTACTGGTGCTGTTTACGTATATACCTCTTCAGACTTTAATCGTTATTTCCAAAAAAAGATCGATAACATGTTGGCTGATAGAGAAAAGTATCAGAATTCCTATTATGTTCCTAAAGAGGTTCGGCGTCCTGAACTCATGGATAAATATCTAACTGTTCCTGGAGGATGGCTAACCCATACCGGAGGCTGGCAGGATAAGTTTGATTATTGGCTCTATTCGCATCTAGGCTGGGAGGTAGATGAAAGTGCTCTTCTTCAAAAAGAAGCAGAAAGAGATAAAGATTTCTTTGACTCCTAGTGAACAGGGAGTTGAAATTAATTTGCATTTACTTGAAGGGAAAGTAACATCACCACTTTCCCTTCCTTTAAATAAGTCACAAATTGAAGAATTGTATAAAGTACCGGGTTTTCCTTATTATGTTGCTTGGGAGGAACTCTATGAAAGCGGATTAATGGAGGATGGAGTGCTAAAATACGAAGATTATTATAAGATCCTCGAAGACGAAAGCGGAGAAGATATCCTTCGCCAACTGGGCCTGCCTGTTGAATATATGAATGTCAATGGTGAGCTCATGCTGAAATCCATGCCGCAAGAAGGCGAGCTGAAATTAGAGTTACGAACGCCAGATGGAAAATTATTGGACCGTATCGGCAATCAACAAGGTGCACTATTTCAATGGAATAATGAGTGGTTATTACTTCCGAAGTCAATCTTTTCACTCAAACAAGCATTACATACCGAGTATGAAAATGGTTACCAAAAAGTCGGGGTAACCCAGAAGTTGGCAAAAGAAGCTGGCATTCAACTGGAAAATTTCCTTGAAAATGAATCGTTTCATGTACTGGATCAGTATGATCTTGATATAAAAGTCCATAGCCATGATCATATTGAATTGTTAGCCAAAGGGAAAGATCCGGCTGAAACTGACCAGTTAAATCAACTTTCGACGGTAAATAGTTTAAAAAACGGATTGAAAAGAGAACGGTATATAAAAACAAATGATGTTTTGGAGGATTTACAAAATTTATTTTCCAAACGGCATATTACCGGTGAAGAAGTCCCTATTTTCCTTGAAAACCCTTCGGCCGTCCTTCCGGAACATGATTATATGATAGATCTTGATGCCTTTTCAGAAAGAGTAAGAGGACTTATTCCTATTGAGAAGGTTCGTCCTTCTTTTGGAGATGGAACAGGCATTACCTGGTTTTCAGATGATGCCAGTCCTTACGGTGGGTATAATCGAGAGTTTTTAAGAGGACTAATGGAGAAATATCCAAATAAACAATATGTGGAGCATGATGGGAAATGGATATATCTTGATCCAACGCTCAGGAAGAAATTATTAGATTTACCTGTTGATGAGGAAAATAAGATTAAGCAGCATTTTGCGCTTGATATTAAAGATAATGAAGATGAATTAGATTATGTGATTGATAGTAATAAAGAAAAGAATATTAACGTATACCCGATTCCTGCAACCTTACAAGCCGAATTATTTGATCATCAAGTAGAAGGGTTCCAATGGTTATGTCATTTAGAGGAACAAGGCATAGGTGGATTGTTAGCTGATGACATGGGGCTAGGTAAAACCATTCAGGTCATCACATTCCTATTACATCAAAAGCAAAAACAAAAACTGAAACCTAGTCTAGTCGTATTACCGATAGCACTCATTGAAAACTGGGAAGAAGAAATTCATAAGTTTGCACCGGATTTAGCAGGAAGTTTATACATTCATAAAGGAGGAGGCAGGTTAAAATCATCCGACCTGATTTCACAATATGACCTTGTCTTTACAAGTTATGACACTTTAAAAATTGATCAGCTATTGTTAGGAAAAATTAAATTCCAGTCCATTATTTGTGATGAAGCCCAAAATGCTAAATCACACAGCAGTCAGCGTTCGCGGGCGCTACGAGCCATGCAATCAGAGTTTCGCTTAGCGATGACAGGAACACCAGTTGAAAATAGTTTAGAAGAATTATGGTCCATCATGGATTTCGTGCAGCCGGGAGAACTTGGATCATTAAGAGAATTCAGAAGAACCTATATTCAGACAAATGATTTTGATGCCTTGTTGGAAAAAATTCATCCGTTCTATTTAAGAAGAACGAAAAAAGAGGTCTTAGACGACCGTTTGCCTGTAAAACATGCTGATCAAATAGTAAAGGTGGAAGTGTCACCGACTCAAAGGTCCATTGCTGCTTCTATGCTGCAGACAAAGGAGACCGGACAAATAGCCATCCTAAACATGTTAATGAGATTAAGACAGCTATACGGTCACCCAGGTGTCATCATTCCACAATATGAAACGCTGCCAGCAAGCGAAGTACCAAAGCTTGAAAAGCTAATTGAGATTATCGATGAAGTGAAACGTAAGAATGAGAAGATCCTGATCTTTACTGAATTTAGAAAACTGCATTCGATTCTAAAACGCATTTTTATGCAAAGATATGGAATTCCTGTTCCGGTTATTGATGGTGAAACCAATAACCGCCAATCGGTAGTGAAAATGTTCAATCATACATCAGGCTTTGGCATCATGATTCTATCTCAAAAAGCAGCTGGAGTAGGACTAACGATTACAAGTGCAAACCATGTGGTTCATTATACTAGATGGTGGAATCCTGCGGTAGAAAATCAAGCCACTGACCGGGCCTATCGGATTGGGCAGGAAAAAGGCGTCCATGTATACCAAATTATCACGACGGATCAAACAAATTTTCCGCAAGGTACGGTAGAGGAACTGATGCATGAGTTACTGGAACAAAAAAGAGCGCTAGCCGAAAACGTAGTTGTACCTTTTAATATGAGTGAATTGCAGAAAGAACTTGTGGAAAGATTATCAGCACAGAATATTGTCCATTAATGTTATCAAAAAATGAATTTGGGCCTTATATTGAAAAGAAATAAACATTATCCATTAAGACATCTATCATTAAGGTTACCCATGGCATGATTACCGTTGGAAAAGCAAGATTGTAATCATCCGGCGTGAAAATAGTTCATAGTTTCTGTTTGATTTTTAAAAATTGTACCTTAGGCCCGGATGATGAAAAAGAAGCTTACTTTCAAATATTACGACTCTCAAACCGCACAAACGATTTAATCTTACATTTATTAATGCTAAAGGTCTTTTGATGTTTGTCCATACTGCTAAAGAAATCTTATCTATTATTCATTTTACTTCGCTATGGAAGATGGATATGAATGAGACCTGGATGAATATCTCATTTATTTTAGTTTATTTATCTTTTAAACTAGATGCTATCTGTTATGGGTATGTTTGGATTATTACAAGAGAAAATAGGAATATTAAAAGAATAGATACAAATTGTAGATTTGAGATTGCACCATATACATCAAAAGGAGAGAATGGTGTACTCCAGGTTGTCCGTGAAATAGCAGAGGATCTTACAGCTTTGTTATTATTGAAACAAAATGGTTTACAAGAATTGGAGTAGAACTGCATTTTGCTGTGCAGTTCTTGTTGCTCTAAAATATAATGTTAACAGCTTTTTGGGTATCAGAATTAGCTAATAAAGTAAGAGAAGATTTTAATGATGTGTTTATTGATTTTGTAATGGAAAAACATCTTTTGTCATACCCAAAATGAAATTTACCAAATATAATTAGGTGGAGACGTAATATTGATGTTAAAGGCTGATAAATATAGGTACTAAAAAACTGGTAAATAAAGAATATTTTAGAACGATGGTGGTTGGGACAAACTGCCCGGACTGTGTCGAAATGATTTTTATTTTATGGGAACTTGTCAAAGGGCAAAAATCCCTAGGGGTGGGTTGTCTGATTTGATAACAGTAGGTTGGGTGAGTGATTTGTTGACAAAATTATAGGAGGATACTTCATGGATAATGAAAAAAATACAGAGCTAAGTCAGAATGTAAATAACGACGAGCTTCAAGAGCATATGAATGATACCATTGGTATTGAATTTTTCGTTAATGAGTTGTTGCCTGCAGATTTAGAAAGTCAAGGATATAGAAAAATACCCCTAGACGAGGTTAAGAATGTGGAGCCATTACTTCAACTCGCACCACAACTTTTAGTAGATAAAATATATAAAGGTGCAGTTGAGAAGGCCTTTAAAGCAGCGACAGAAAACTCTTATAAATGCCTTTTAGATCCATCAATGCATCTGGCGACAATAAAAGGGACAACAGATGTGTTTATTGGAACTGGCCTCGATAATGCTACAAACAAGGTGAAAGGACAAGCACGATGGTTAAAAAATGATGCGTTTTTAAATATCTCTAATACAGCGCAGGCTGTCTCTAATGCATTTAATGCTTTATCAACTGTGACTGGACAGTATTTTATGGCACAGGTCAATGCGAATCTTTTAGATATCAAAGGTGGAATCGATGACATAAAACAGTATATTGATGCTGTTAATCAAAGTGAACTAGAGACAGCACTTCAAGAGTTATATGAGATTATTGTGCATATACGCTTCATAATGGATGACTCAGAAAGAGTCCGTACAACACTTATTCAAATAAATGGTATACGAACCGTTGCTAAAAATAACATCAATTTATACAAAAACCAGATTGAAAGAATAATAGAGCGAAAATCAGAATCTTTTAAATCTGACAAGGAAAAAGTGATAACAGATAACATAGAAAAACTGAGAAAAAATATGGTTCAATATTGTTACGCTGTTTACCTATATAATTTAGCCCAGATTCTAAAAATATACTTAACCAATATTATAGATATTGAAGAATTGAGCCTTTACCGTAACGAGATTAGCGATATAGTAAATCAGTATAAAAGCGTATATAATAATGTAACTATATGGGCTAAGAATTATATTGATGAAACAAACTTACTTAACAAGGTCAGTAAGAAACAGATATCTCTTAAATACGTATTTGGATTTGCTGGTGATGTTCTTGGCCGTAAAATGGGTAATTACGAATTAGGTGGACAGACAGAAGCACTGGCAAATAAATGGTTCGATAATAAAAGGAAGAAGAAAAAAGAAGCCTATATTCTTAGTAATAATGAGTTTCAAAATCAAATGAATGGTATGGAATTGATTGATTCATCAATTTCCGTAATGGATAGATATATTGATATGACTCGTAAAAAGGCAGAAATTGTTTCTATTGAGGGTGAATACTATATCAAATATTTTGAAAAGGAATAAAGCTGTACATATAGAAAATTTGGGAAGCCGTTATTCGGCGTTAATATGCTACTAATAAATCTGACAGGAGACCATGTATCTGCGATCACCACTCATCTCATGTCTAGCTGCTTTTAGAAAAGGGCTTTGAAAGCCTGGAGGAACAGGTTGTTTTCCAATCATTGAGTATCTTCGAAGTAGGGGATAAAACCAATACAACAATTGTATTAAATATAAGGGGATTCAGTCGTTATACTGAATCCTTTTGTGATTTGTAATGGCTTATTTTTTAGACTTTTTAAATGCTGATACTACGGCTAAATTTGTAATTGGTTTATCGGATACAATAAATGCCTTTTTATAAGCAGGGTATTTATTTACTATATCTTCATAAGTCCCCGTATCTTTAATGAACTCTGGTTTGTATATAAAACATTTTACATGCTGTATTTGCGTAAACATGGTGTCAGTGTGAACCAAATCCTTTCTTTTGAAAGGCTTTTTACAGACTTCACAATGTGGTTGCATTTTTTCAGTGACCATAATTCACCCCCTTCCCTTATAGAATATACACTCCGGAAGAATGAAAAAGTTGATAAATTCGAAACATTCATTAATCGTTCACATATGAATTCTGACTGCAGTGGAAATGTATGTTGTGAAATTTTTCACTTAGACTAACGGGGCAGTTTAATGGAATAAGGAATTTTACCATAACTAGGGATTTAAATTTAATTAATTTATTCGTTTTTTGAAGTATTTTAGCAGTATATTAGTATTGGTATTTCTAAAAAAGGGGACAATTTATGAAGAAATTAACCTACTTATTTATGGCATTTTTATTAGTTTTCCTTGCAGCTTGTTCATCAAATGAAATAAATAGCCAAGAGGAAAAAAACAAAACAAATAAAACTCAAGAAGTAAGCAAAACAAACGCAGCCACTGATGATAGCAAAAACAGTACAACTGACGATTTAACTGAAAAAACGACTAGCGAAAGCGGTGATAGTCCAAGCGTTCCTGCCACTAGTACACCGACGATAACAAGTGTTAATGGTGACTTTGACTACAGTAAATATACGCTAATCGAAGTAGATGGCGGAGATATGTCAGGATATAGGAAGCCGAATGTCAGAGTAGATATCGGTTTTGGCGACAGGGAATACTGGGCTTTTACAAATGAATATGGACAGCTAATTCGTGTCGAAGCAAAAAGTGTAACACTCCAAAATCCGAATACTGAACATGTTTCATCGTCTGGGAGATACTATTCTGATGAAGCAAAGGTTCCCGGAACAGAGAATCCAACACTAGACGAAGGTCATGTGATTGCTGATTCACTAGGGGGAGTATCCAACGCATATAATATTACACCTCAAGACAGCACTCTCAATAGGCACGGCGATCAAGCATATATGGAAAAAGTGATTCGAGATGCAGGAGGCTGTACAGATTTCGTCGCAGTAATTTCATACCCAAATACTGACACGCAAATTCCTAACCATTATAAATACACATACAAAATTCAAGGCAGGACCATTACTGATGAGTTTGACAATTTGAACCCGGATGAAGTGAACAAAGACTTAGGGATAACGACAGGTGCGAGCAATACGCCACCGAAAACAAACACTGTACCGGCAAACGAGACGGTAAGCAGTAATGAAGATGTAAGTAAGGTAGATACCAATCATAATGGACAAGTTACGATCGCTGAAGCCAAAGCTGCCGGATTTAAAATGCCAATTACGCGCGATTCATGGCTCTATAAATATATGGACGATCGAGATGGTGATGGACTTGTAGGTGAGTAAACAAATCGGATATTTAGACACATATAACACAAAAATGAAACAAAGTAGGCAAAAATCGATATCTCGGTGTCTTAAACCTTGATTTAATAATTGAGTTTCTACCATAACATGAAAAAAGGCATATTGGACTGGAAGTTAAACAAAACAGAAAGGGTCAATTCCTATCTGTTTTGTTTTCACTTTCCCCTAATTTTTATCATTTTATTTAGTAACAGAATTCTTTTTGCATTTTAACTCTTTTACTGTTGTATGTTTTTAATAGTCATACCTCTTTTTTCTTCATTGCCAAGTGCAGTTTGGTTAGTCGCTTGTTCCAACATATGATCATCGTTAATTGCATCTCTTTCATCTCTTCTTAAATACATAAATTCTATATTAAAAATAGGTTTATATTTTGCTATCAGTAGTACCTCTAACACATCACGTGCTGCAAAACCTTCGTTGTTGTTTTCAAATAACCAAACAGTAACCGACTCAATAAATACTGTATTTTCATAATTATTTCTAGTTGCCTCTTCTCTATATACTTCACTATTAATGTATACTGTGAACCCATCATCTTCAGCATTCTTACGTAGGGTTGATTTTGAAGTATCAGTATCACTATATTGTTGTTCAATTCGTTTGCCTAAGAATATATTTCTTTTATCAGTTTTTCCAATATATAAGACTTCATTAGGCTCACCATTAACAGAACCTTCAAATAAATAGACTCCTGGTTGGGATATATTAAAAATTTCTTCCTCATTACCCTCAATTTTACTAAACGGTTTCTTTACAGGTTTAATATCCTCCAAGTCTGCTTCATTCAACAAATAAGTGATTATCTCACTGAAATTTACTTCTTCGCTCATAAATTTTCACCCTCTATTAATATTCTATTCAGCACTATAATTCGACAAGTTTTATCATTTGACCTTCAAAAAAATACAATATAATTAAATGATCGGTTTTATATGTAATACGGTGCCAATGCAAAGAGCTGGCTATCTTACAACCAGCTCCATTTCCTTTTAAATTAACTTTGCTCTTTAGCTTTTGCGTATATTGTGGGTCTGGGAACACCGGTCATTTTCACAATATCATTGACGCTAAGACCGTTGGATTCTCTTTCGACATACAACTTCAAAGCCTTCTTAACATCTTTCTCAGCCTTCCCAATACGCCCCATATGCTTCCCCTGGGCCTTTGCCCTCTCACGCCCCTCTGTTGTTCTATCGGCTATTAGGTCACGTTCAAATTCAGCTATTGCTCCCAGCATGGTAAACATGAGCTTACCAGCCGAAGAGGAAAAATCAATCTGTTCTTTGATGAACACCAAGGATATTCCCCGGCTTTGCAGATCCTTCGCAATCTTATGTAAATCGAATGTACTCCTAGCCAATCTGTCGAGCCTGTAAACAACTAGCTTGTCGCCTTCTCTTAAATAGTCGAGAGCCTTTGCAAGTTCCTCCCGGTCGCTTTTAGCCCACTTTGCTTTTCCATAAAAATTCTTTCGCAGACAAATTCGTTTAGTTTGTCGATTTGAAGTTCTAAATCCTGGTCTTTAGTTGATACCCTTGCATATCCAATGGTGGCCATTTTCATTTTCCTCTCTTGGTGTCTAAAAGTATAATATCTTTTGTACTTTTTATTTAGACTAACTTCTAGACAATAACAATTGCAAAAATAGCAACAACATCATGTATTTTTTTCCGTGTCCAAAACTTATAACTTTTAGACTTATGTTACGAAAAGAAACTTAACAGTTATTCTGGAGGAATTCGTCAAGCATCGATTAAATCCTATTATTAGAGGATGGGGGAGATACTTTGGCATTGGGTTTTCAAAGAACCTCTTTCAAAAGTTGGACTCATGGATTCGAAGAAGGCTAAGAATGATTCAGTTAAGAAGCTGGAGAAAAATAAGAAAGCTCCACAGGGAGCTTCGGAAAAGGAATTGGAAGGGCGAACTTCCGCATCTTTCAATGACTAGATTGAGGAATACTAAAACCGGACACGTACATTTTGCGATTCCTAATGAAAGGTTTCGAGAAATTAAACTTGTTTTTCTTTTAGACATTTACAATGAACTACATCCCCAGCGGGGATAAAGTGGAGGAGCCGTATGCGATGACCCGCACGTACGGATCTGTGAGAGGCGCATGAAATTCTTCATGCGCCTACTCTATTGTCTATGTACTCTTTCCTTTAACCCTTTACTATAGCCTGAAAAAGACTATAGGACGATTTAGTTATAAAGTGCATTTTGGAAAGCGATGCCCTCGGATGTTGCTTGCCTGTTTGATAATATAGGTTTTCTTATTGGGTATGCTTAAATACATTTTCTCTGTGCCATGTAATATACTTCTGCTGACTAGGATGAAGTTCTATTTTTATATCTTCATTAAGATTAAGTAATTCTTTATTTTGATTATCAATTAAATGAGATAAAATTATTTTCCCGTCATTATTAAAGGTAATATACCCTTTATCAAACGCAGCGTCATGTGAGGGACAAAGTAAAAAACCATTATAGGAAACTATTCTTTCATGATTATCTGAGTCTTTCCAAGGCTTAATATGACTTGCTACTAATAACTCTGTGATGTTCATTCCGCATATCTTACAAACAGGAGATATCCGTAATAAATTTTCTCGGAATTTTCCTTGGGTAGTTCTTACTTTTGCAAGATACTCTTTTTCGCTAGGTAATATTAAATCCGGTGTAGTGTCTATTGTTTTCTTGTTTTTTTCATTTAAAGGTATTATTTTTGCTGGTCCATTTTGAACAAAATTAATCCATTCTTTTGGAGCATGTTTTAGGGGGTTACCATTAATATTTTTTAACTGAGCTAACCAATCTCTACTGACGCCTTCCGGTTCAATATTAATCATAGTAAGGTGAGCTATGTAGTTTTGAAATTGATTTCCTGTTTCACCAAATGTTTTAAGTTCCAATGATTGGTTTAGTGTTTTTCCTTTTACGCCAGGGACTGCAACACCTAAAAATTCTACATTCAACCCATTCCCGGTAGTTTCAAAGACAAACATAGGTGGGACAGTTTTTCTGGCTTCATATGTTCCGTAAGCTTTTTCAAAGATTTCCTTTAACCAGGCATTCCCCTTTTGCTTGGTGTTTAAATAGTCATTTCCGGGTTCCCTATTATCCCCATAATAAATGAAAGTGCCTGTAGATTTATCATACGTATCAGGCCATTCTTTTATTTTTCCGGTTGAATAAATAACCCCATAAGCTATTTGTTTAGTGGGTTTTCCATTCACTTCTTTTGAAGATTTTCTAAAACCGCCCCTATTTCCTACACTTTTTGTATATCCATCAACCTTAAACAATTTGGTTAAAGGGTCATCAGCTGCAGGGTTGCCTTTAGAACCACTTTCGTAAATAGAGTTAACCAATAGTGGAGCAGAACTAAGTTGTTCATACTTAAATCTCAATGTAGATACCTCCTTGCAAAACATTTCTTTGTGTGCTTCACGATTTATGCATATTGCAGTAATATAGTAAAATTCTATCATAAGATTTAGCAAAAGATTTGTTTAAATTGTTACGAAAATTTTGGTTTATCAGTTTTAAGGACAGCAGAACAGCAGGGATTTGGAGTTTATGTCACCAGCAGAACGGAAGGACTTCCTATTCTTTTAAAAATAGGTATATTTATCAAGGAAAGGAAATGATTTTATTGAAAAAATAAATAACTGTTAAAATCAAAGGAGGTGGAAGTTCAACCAATGGCAAATGCAATAGATGCATATTGCGCCAACTGTAGAAGATACACACTCTTTGTTTTTGATGGTGAAAATCTAGAAGTGTATTTCGTGCGGATCGTATAATACAACACTGATAATTGAGAAAATCCATATGATAATGATTGGGATTAGAGGGTGTTACTAAGTATAAAAAATGTCGGAGCATGGGTTTAGTTGTCCAAGCTTCAATTTCCGAACAGAATCATTATTATGCCACTTGATGAACGGAAGAACGTTTATCTGCAGCTGCAGGTGGTTCCAGAGGACTATAGTTTTTTTTGAACTAATTAAATGCATGGTGAAGTTTAGGAACTTAACAAAAGCCGGGTTGCTCCGGATTCCGTCATTTGAGGAATGAAGTAATAATAGAAGCGAAAAAATTATAGGTGAAATCACTTTGGTTTCATCCTTTGAGAGTTTTTTTATAATTAGATTCATTTTTTTATTAAAAATGTGTAAAGGGGTATAAAAATGTCAGAAATTATAGATTCATATGAGAAATTTATAGACACATTTAAAATAGATAAAGAAGAGCTGTATTCTTTTGGAATAAGAGAAACAATATTACCACCAATTAAAAACGTTGAACTGAATTGGGAGGAGCTTAAGAAAAGAATATTTAGTAACGAAAGAGTAACTATTAGAGGTTACGGACGAGATGCTAAAGGCACTAGTATGTATACAGGGTTGTATAAACACTTATTTAATAATGAGAATGTACAAAAAGATCCAACAAACAATGCTGTCCCACAAAAAATAATATCACAGATGACTGGATATAAGCGTAATATTAATATATTTAATTATCAAGTATCGCATATATTTGGAAAGACCAAGAATCTCTTTTTGTTTGAGGCTCCATGGAACATTGCACTTGTTCCTAAGGTTATTGACCCTTTCACAGGGCACGAAACAAAAGGTTTATGGCCGAAGGAATATCAAGAGCGTTTTTCCGCTTATGCAAAAAATCGATATGCTAATTTTATTGATGAGTATAATCATTTAATTAGTAAATCTGAAATAATGGAGGGTATTTTAGAATATATTAATGATTTAAAAAAGATTAATGGCATTACAAAGGAGATTTTACAGTTTGAAAAAGATGTATTAATTGAACTATCTCCAATAGGAAGCTAAAAAAATAAAATTGAACTGTTTGCCGTTACTGAGCTTTCTAAATGGCAAACAGGCTGTTCTAAATGTAAATTTTGTACGGGAAAACAAAATAATTTACAAATATCTAGGGTTTAAGAATTCCTAGGCATTTTTCTTTACTATAAGTTTCTTTAAAATACTACAGAAACATATGTTCTTTTATAATTAAAAGAGAGGTTATTTCATGTCTTATCATATAATGCTGGCCAGGAAAATTACAGATTTAAAAGGTCTATTACAGACCCAGGTTCAAGTCATTGTCCAGCGGCTGGGCAAAGCATAAATTTCACTCTGGATGAGCTTGAAAAGGATGAGTTGCCGGAAGAATTAAAGGAATACATAAGGTGCATTTTGCCGGATATTGAGAACGGCAGATGGCTTTATACCGGGAACTACCATAAATAAAAAAGTGGATTCAGTCGATGTTACTGAATCCTTTTTCTTTGTTATCTATAATTTTTAGAAATTTTTAATGCAGATACAACAACTAAATTTGTTATTGGTTTTTCGGAAACGATAAAATTCCTTTTGTAGTTAGGGTATTTATTTACTATCTGTTCATAATTCCCGGTATCCTTAATAAACTCCGGTTTGTATATAAAACATTTTACATGCTGTATTTGTGTAAACATGGTGTCGGTATGAACCATATCATTTCTTTTAAAAGGTTTACTACAAACTACACAATGTGGTTGTACTTTTTCCTTGACCATAATCCACCCCCTTTCCATCTAAAATATACACCCTGGAAGAATGTAATAGTTAATAAATTCAAAACATTCATTAACCGTTCACATATCAATTCCGCCGGCAAATGGAAGGTAGATTCTGAAAAGCATGTTGTTTTCGAAGTGATTCATTATATTGGGGAGCCTGTTACCCGGTTTCCACCTCATGGAGAGAAAGCAGCTGCTAGAAGAAATTAACACCACGATTTAAGTTTGGTAGCGAAGGTAAAATATATAAGAAGGGTATGAGTTCACTCTTCTTTGATTTAGCCCGAGGGCAAGGATTAGAAGGCATAGTCCTAAAGCGGAAGGATTCCCGATACAAGGTCGGAAAACGCAGCCATGCATGTTTTAAGGTGATTAATTATCAATATGATGATGTGATGATTACGGGCTTAGAAAGGGCGATTTCGGAGTTTTGCTGAACTTTCTGGACTGCAAGCCGGCAGGATAATGGAATATATGTCTTCAGACGAACGGAAGGACCTATAAGTCATATCGGAACCCTGCTAACTCGAATGAGCGAGTTTTTTGTTGATTAGTGAAAAAAATCAACAAATTTTGTTGACTGTATTAACAAAATCGTTTATTCTAAGTTTAGAATTAATTTAATATTAGAAAGGAGGAACAACCATGTTGACTCTATTTGGAAAATTTTGTAGAAAACTCAGAATAGATAACGGCGAGCTGTTAAAGGATATGGCTGCTAAATTAGGGGTTACTTCTTCATATTTATCTGCTGTAGAAAATGGTAAAAGAAATGTTCCTCAGGCATGGGTTGAAACAATATCCAATAGTTATTCTTTAAGCACAGATGAACGCTACGAATTAAGACAAGCTGTTCAGGATTCACAAAAAGTCGTTAAAATTGATTTTGAAGGACTAAGCAGCGAAGATAAAAACGCTATTTTGGCTTTAGCTAGAGAGTTTAAGGGGTTGGATGAAAGTGATAAAAAGAAAATTAAAAACATCCTCCTCAATAATAAAAAAAGGAGGGATTAAATGAGCCTGTACGTTGCTAATCCTACTTCTAGGAATAGCATAAGAGAACTTACAAATATCATTAGGAACCTGGCGGGAATGAATGAGGTAAAATTTTTCCCTGTTGTCGAATTTTTAGAGTGGGTTTTACCTCAGATTGATCCATTATTTTCGTTGGAAATTGTTACTCCTAATGAATTAAAAAACCAATATGCTGTTACCTACCCGGAAAAGCATTTGATTCGGATTCAAGAAGACGTATATGAAAGGGCATTTTCGGGGAGTGGAAGAGATAGGTTTACAATTGCACATGAGATAGGACATTATATAATGCATAAACCCGGAACAATTGCACTTGCTAGGAGTCAAAATTACGAAAGAGTGCCCAAATATAAGGATCCGGAGTGGCAAGCAAATACATTTGCAGGAGAGCTGCTCGCACCACCACAGATAATAAAGGGATTTAGTGAAAAGGAAGTAGCCATGTGCTGCGGAGTTTCACTTGAGGTTGCAAGAATACAATTAAAAAACATTTGAGTAAGGAGTGAACGTATGAAAAGCAATAAAAAAAGCCCTTGTAGGGGGCCGACAGTTGTGTAGCAGTCGTTAGATAATGAACAGTCGCTACGTTTAAATTCAATTTTGGCGAATTGATGATTTAAATGTATCATTATCTTTGCCTCCCTGCAAGGGTTTTAAACCTAAAAGCAGAGGAGAAGTGATAAATATGAAAATTTGTAGACCATGGATTACAGTGAAAGGCGTAAGAATTTACGCTAAAGACAGAGGGTTAAAAGCTTTCTGTTGGGAGGTTTCCGAAGAAGAACATAAGGAATACCTGGAGAAACGGAAAAAGAAAAAGTCAAATTAATAATACAAGACGGACTTTTGCGACGGAGTCCGTTAAATACATCTTACAGCGAAACCAAGAAAAAAACGAGGTAAACATATGTCGATAAACTATGCAGAGATAATTTTAAATGGGATTTTAGAAGGAGTAATTCCATTGCTGAAAGTATTTTTGGCTCCGATAATCCTTTGGGTGTTAATACCTGGAATAGTTACTCAAGTGATTTTTAAAAGCAGACAAGCCTATCCGATTGGTGCATTTGTTGGCTTAATTGCTTTATTTACATTCGGTCCATTTGGTTCAAATTAAATAAATTAGCCCTTCTCAATAGAGAGGGGCTTTAAATTATTTTTTAAAATTTACAGTGCCCAAAGGACTGCAAGTTTCAGAATGGTATAGGGGGAAAGAGTATGAGGAGTCTATTTATCATTGGGAACGGGTTCGATTTGGACCATAAATTACCGACGAGCTACGAACATTTTCATAAATATCTTCGAAAAACTTATCCAGGTGCTAAGGACATGTCTCCATCTTATAATATATCAAGTACACTGATGCCCGATGGAGAAGAAGTATATGATGAAAATGAAGTGGCCTCGTTTTTAATCGATATTATTTCGAAAGCGGAAGGATATGGTGACTGGAAGGATTTTGAGGCTAGTCTCGGTAAGCTGGATTTGGAGGAGTATCTTGGTGATATGGCGTATTGGATGGATGATGAGAATGACGATGATGATTTATGGAAAAGCGCTTATCGAAACGAAGACGCATCGAAACATTTTTACTGGGTCACGATTAAAATCAAAGACATTTTCCCGAAATGGATAGATTCTATTAGCCTCCGCGGAGTAAAACCGAAAAAATCATTCAAGAATCTCATCGACAGGGAGAATGATATTTTCCTAACCTTCAATTATACCAGGGTACTAGAGGATATTTACGGAGCAGAGAACGTCATCCATATCCATGGGGAGCAGGGCGGCTCAATCGTCATTGGGCATGCAGAACATAGGGATCAAGAATTTCACTATCGCTACATAGGTTCCGAAGAATACTTAGAAATGATACATAGTGCCTTAAGAAAAAATTCAGAATCAATTATCTTAGAATACAGTGATTTTTTTGAAGGATTGAAGGACATTGATACCATCTTTTCTTATGGGTTTTCATTTTCAGATGTCGATCTTCCCTACATAATGGAAATCATAAGAAGGATACAAACTGATAATGTAACGTGGTACCTGAATAGCTACGACCCCGAAGAAAAAAGGGAAGAGTATAAAGATAAAATTAAATCATGTGGATTTAAAGGGAAGTTTGCAATATTCACCGTAAACCAATAAAGATACAAAATGGAAAGTTACGACCAAAAATACAGAAACACACCAAAATTCCTGCCAGCAGCTTATGCCAATGTAATGACTGATTCCGGCTGCCCTAGTAATCCAGGACCTGTTGTTGAGGAAAATTAAGAGAAGTAAAAAAGAGCTTGGAATTATTCCAAGCTCTTTTCGTGTGATTCCTCAACTTCCTGAACACGCTTAAAACACCAACGTCTCTTAATATCCTTCTCAATCTTCCAAGGATGCTGATGTTTATTTGTGGCTTTTCTCAATCACCCATCTTTTACGGTAGCAATATCAATCATCGACAAATTTAGATATTAAAAGTATAATATTATTATTTATTGTAATTTTTTAATCTGCTATTATTGATATTCTAGGCCCATTTAATACAAAGAAAATTAATTTATTGCTGCTTTCTTTAATAACAAGGAGAGAAAATAATAATGTATGATCAATTCTTCCAAAAACCCATCCTTAATTCTCCTTATGAATATCCGTCACGTCATTGGGAGCTTGATGAACAAGGTCAACCAACGCATCGAATAATTGAAAAGCGTCGTAGTGCAGAGTTTATAACGCCCATACCTAAGCCCCGAAAACGAAAGGATATTGTTGAACAAGCTCAATTGATTTTCGATGAAGGTTTGGGGCTTTCAACATTAGAACAACAGTATGATCCAACTTCTATGATAAATGCTGTTAGGCGTCATGTTGATGAATGGAGAAAAAGACCTAATCCAAATACTTGGCAAGTAACACCAGAGACTGCTCGACTGCTTCAACATTGGAGAAATCACAAGTTTAGCGGAATGCGACCATTCTTCTGTCAAGTTGAAGCAGCTGAAACGGCCATCTGGTTAACTGAAGTAGCTCCTAAAACAGGAAAGATAGGTAAACAATTTCTAGAACATTTAGTAAATGTCAACCAAGAAGCAAATCCGGATTTAATGCGTTTAGCTTTAAAACTAGCAACTGGTGCAGGTAAGACAACTGTAATGGCTATGCTGATTGCTTGGCAGACTATCAATGCTGTACGTCGACCAACGAGCAAAAAATATACCCGAGGGTTCTTAATTGTGGCACCAGGATTGACTATTCGTGATCGGCTTAGAGTGCTTCAACCTAATGACCCTGACAGTTACTACCGAAGCCGCGAACTTGTGCCAAACGACATGCTTAGCACTATTGAGCGTGCTAAGATTGTTATCACTAATTATCATTCCTTTAAACTTCGAGAAAAGGTACAGATACCTAAGGCAACTCGGTCCCTACTTGAAGGTCGTAATGAAGAAATTAACACATTAGAAACTGAGGGACAAATGCTTCAGCGTGTCATGCCTGAACTAATGGGCATGAAGAATATTTTTGTAATAAACGATGAAGCACACCATTGCTATAGGGAAAAGGTCCAGCAGGAAGTAGAAGAATTAAAGGGTGATGACAAAGAGGAGGCAGAAAAGAACAACGAAGCTGCGCGTCTTTGGATATCTGGCCTTGAGGCTGTCAATCGTAAAATAGGTATAACGAATGTTATTGACCTATCAGCAACACCATTTTTTCTTCGAGGATCAGGGTATGCAGAAGGTACACTCTTTCCTTGGACTATGAGTGACTTCTCATTAATGGATGCCATCGAGTGCGGTATTGTAAAGTTGCCTCGCGTTCCAGTTGCCGACAACATCCCTGGCGGGGAAATGCCTAAATTTCGAAATCTCTGGGAACATATACGTACCCGTATGCCTAAAAAAGGACGTGGCAAGGCAAATACTCTTGACCCTTTAAGTCTGCCTGTAGAGTTATTAACAGCTTTAGAAGCTCTTTATGGACACTATGAAAAGACATATGAATTGTGGAAAGAAAATGGAATAAAAGTTCCTCCGTGTTTCATTGTTGTTTGTAATAATACATCCACTTCTAAGTTGGTTTATGACTATATTTCAGGTTTTCAACGGCAAAATGATGATGGTTCTACTATGCTTGAAAATGGACGGTTAAAGTTGTTTCGGAATTTTGATGATCAGGGCAATCCAATTGCACGTCCACGTACGTTGCTTATTGACAGTGAACAACTGGAATCGGGAGATGCTCTTGATAATAATTTCCGTGAAATGGCTGCCGATGCTATTCAACGTTTTCGTAACGAAATAATAGAGCGGACTGGGGACTTCCGACAAGCGGACAAGCTTACTGATCAGGATTTACTTCGGGAAGTAATGAACACAGTTGGTAAAGAAGATCGTCTTGGAGAATCTATACGGTGTGTAGTATCTGTATCAATGCTTACAGAGGGATGGGATGCCAATACTGTAACTCATGTGTTGGGAGTTCGTGCTTTTGGTACCCAGTTACTATGTGAGCAAGTAATTGGACGGGCACTGCGCCGCCAATCTTATGATTTAAATGAAGAGGGTCTTTTTAATATCGAATACGCGGATGTATTAGGAATTCCATTTGACTTTACAGCAAAGCCTGTTATTGCACCACCTCAACCTCCTAGAAAGACTGTTCACGTGAAGGCTGTTCGACCTGAAAGGGATAGTCTTGAAATAATATTTCCACGTGTAGAGGGATATCGTGTTGAACTTCCACAAGAACGTCTATCAGCTGTTTTTGATGCCGACTCTATACTGGAACTGACCCCGGAAATTGTGGGCCCCTCAATTACAAAAAATGCGGGAATTATCGGAGAAGATGTGGACCTTAGCCTAAGACATTTGGAAAAAGTACGTCAATCAACACTCATTTATCATCTCACTAAACGTTTGTTATACACTAAGTGGCGTGATCAGGGAGAAGCTCCAAAACTCCACCTGTTTGGTCAGTTGAAAAGCATTACAAAACAGTGGCTTGATGATTGTCTTGTTTGTAAAGCTGATACTTTTCCTGCACAATTGATGTTTCAGGAATTGGCAGATATTGCGTGTAATCGTATTACATCAGGAATAAATCGAGCTTTGGTGGGTGAGAGGCCTATTAATGCAATTCTTGACCCATACAACCCAAGTGGTTCAACCAAAAATGTAAATTTTAATACCTCAAAAATAAATCGTTGGGAGACAGATCCACGCCGGTGTCATATCAATTGGGTCATTCTTGACAGTGACTGGGAAGCTGAGTTTTGTAGAGTTGCTGAGTCTCATCCATTGGTAAAATCATATGTTAAAAATCATAATCTTGGATTTGAAGTACCATACCGCTACGGTTCTCAGCAAAAGAAATACATTCCTGACTTCATCGTCCTAGTTGACGATGGACATGGAGAAGATGATCTGCTACGTATTATTGTTGAAATTAAGGGGTATCGGGGGGAAGATGCTAAAGAAAAGAAAACAACTATGGACCTTTACTGGATACCAGGAGTAAACAATCTCGGTCAATATGGTCGATGGGCGTTTGCGGAATTTACACAGGTTTACGAGATTGAGGCAGACTTTGAAGCTAAGGTGCGTTCCGAGTTTAATAAGATGATTACCTCAGTTATGGCTCAAACAAAATAATGGAAGGAGAAGTTAAACTTGGAGAGAAAGTCGGTAGAAACTCTTAAACACGAAAAAGCAAGTCGTAAAAATATCCCTACAGCTGAATATCAATCTGTAATGGCTAAGGACCAACAGAGCCCTATTCGTGTTGTATATGAACGGAGAAATCAGGATTTAGACCCACAGTTAGTATGGAGAGGGAAAGATGATAAAGATTGGTCGGATCTAGTTGTCCAAGCACCCCCACTATATATTCAGGAGAAAATCCATCCTAAGGTTTTAATTGATGATTTACAGCGTCGTACAGAGAACCAAGAAAAAGCCGAAAACGAACAGATTGACTTATTTTCCGATTTCAATGGGCTTCCTGATGAAAATGCCAAAACAGAATTCTATCAGCACGATGCAAATTGGAGTAATCGAATGATTCTTGGAGACAGCGTGCAAGTAATGGCTTCACTTGCTGAACGGGAAGGGCTTCGTGGAAAGGTACAGTGTATTTATATTGATCCTCCCTATGGTATAAGGTTCAATTCAAACTTCCAATGGTCGACAACGAGTAGAGATGTTCAAGACCATGTAAATCACATTACCAGGGAGCCAGAGCAGGTAAAAGCCTTTCGTGATACTTGGCGGGATGGAATTCATTCCTATTTAACCTATTTAAGGGATAGACTAACTGTTGCAAGAGATTTATTGAGTGATACTGGTTGTGTTGTCCTACAGATGGGAGATGAAAACGTTCATCGAGCAAGGATATTACTTGATGAAGTTTTCGGTGAGGATAATTTTGTCTGTCTTATTACAGTGAAAAAGACAAATCACCAACAATCAAACTACGTACCTTCAGTATCTGACTACTTAGTTGTTTACGCTAAATCAAAAGACCAACTAAAGTATCGTCCTATCCGCCCTACAAAGTCTCTAGAGGGAATAGATTTTTCAAAGTACAATAAAACGCTTGATTCTGAACTACGTGTTCACCCTATACCAAAAGAGTGGAAAGAAAATCCTGAACTTATTCCGGATGATCATTTAATAATTAGGACAGATATAACTCTTACACAAGATGGTGATTCTGGAAACTCCCAAGTTCCTTGGAATATCTTTTCGAATGAGTACTACCCTGGTAAAGGACGTCATTGGAGAACACATGAAAAAGGAAGATTACGTCTATCCTATGCTGGCCGCGTTGCAAAAGGGAAAACTAGACCATTCTATATTGAGCCTTGGAATGATAAGCCTGCAGCACCCAATAATAACATATGGACCAAAAACCTTGCGGGTGCGCAACATAAAATTTATGTAGTTCAGACAAATGTAAGGATTGTGGAACAGGTATTATTAACATTTAGTGACCCAGGAGACCTTGTACTTGATCCGACATGTGGTTCTGGAACTACAGCTTTTGTTGCGGAACAATGGGGGAGACGATGGATAACCATTGATACATCCCGGGTGGCCCTTGCCCTAGCTCGTTCAAGAATAATGGGTGCAATATATCCTTTCTACCTATTAGCAGACAGTAGGGAAGGTCAAATAAAAGAAAGTGAAATTACGCGGACTCCACCTTCTGATGCACCAACTAGAAATGATATTCGTTACGGATTTGTTTACGAGAGATTACCAAACATCAAACTAAAGTCAATCGCTAACAATTCTGAAATTGAAGTAATCTGGGAAAAATATCAAGAAGAACTGGAACCGTTACGTCAAAAGATTAACAAAGCATTGGGACAAAACTGGGAAGAATGGCAAATTCCTCGTGAAGTTTATGATGATTGGAATGATAAAGTAAAGAAACTGCACGAAAAATGGTGGGAGATACGTATTGCTAGGCAGAAGGAGATTGATGCATCTATAGCTGCCAAAGCAGATTTCGAGTATCTATATGATAAACCATATGTAGACAAGAAGAAGGTTCGTGTTGCGGGACCGTTTACTGTTGAGAGTCTTTCGCCACATCGCATGTTGGTAGTAAATGAGAATGATGATTTAGTTGATGGTGCCTCTGAGAAAAACACGAGTAACGGAGATGAAACGGACTTCGTTCAAATGGTATTGGAAAACTTAAAAACTGCAGGAGTACAACAGGCACATAAGGATGATAAGATACATTTTACTTCGATTACTCCTTGGCCTGGAAATATGGTTTGTGCTGTAGGTCGTTATATTGAAGGCGACGAAGAGTCAGGCATCGAAAAACGTGCAGCAATCTTCATTGGCCCTGAGTTTGGCACTGTTTCCCGTTTTGATTTAGTTGCAGCCACTCGCGAGGCTGGTGATGCTGACTTCGATGTTTTGATTTCCTGTGCGTTTAATTATGATGCTCATTCTTCTGAATTTAACAAGCTCGGTCGTATTCCTGTTCTTAAGGCACGAATGAACGCCGATCTGCATATGGCAGAAGATTTAAAAAATAACGGAAAAGGTAACCTTTTTGTAATATTTGGGGAACCGGATATTGACGTTCTTGAAGTAGAGGAAGGTAAATTAAAGCTTAAGGTTAATGGAGTAGATGTTTTTGATCCAAACACTGGGGAGGTACGAAGTGACGATAATGATGGAATTGCTTGTTGGTTCATTGACACTGACTACAATGAAGAAAGTTTCTTTGTACGACATTCCTATTTCCTAGGTGCGAATGATCCTTATAATTCTCTTAAGAAGACACTTAAGGCGGAGATAAATGCTGAGTCATGGAAAACGTTGTACAGTTCTACTTCACGCGAGTTTAAAAGGCCGAGGAGTGGCAGAATTGCGGTTAAGGTCATTAACCATCTTGGGGATGAGGTTATGAAAGTCTTCAGAGTTTAAGGGCTTCAGTAATATGCCATTTGAATATTATTAGGAATAAATTGTTAATTAATAATAGCCGTCTCGGGGTAACTGAGGCGGTCTTTCTTTTTTGAAAGTTTCGGCCCAATCCACACAATGCTGCAGCTTTTATATTTCTTTGTATTATCCGAACGGTGATTAAATTCGCTAAATTAATCTCCTCCATTTAGCATTAAATTTGGCGATCGCTTTTTTCTTCCCCTTTACAGTTTAGTGAAATTAATTAGAGTGGAAAAATTGGTAAATAAAGTAGAAAAAGAGAGAATGTTTCAATTATAATGTGAAAGGAGTAGTAAATAATTTTCATGTGATTGTTATTGGACTTTTCCTAATGTCTGCGAAGATACTGAGACTACTAATTGCAATAATCCATTGGAAAATAAGAAATGCTCATAACTTTAGTGTTTAGCTGATTTATAAAAAAGGGGATCTATATGAGATTATCAACACAAAAACTAGAAGTAAGAGAAGATTTAATAACCGCAAAAAAATATCGTATTAATGGTGATTATGTAGAGAGTAGGGCTGAAAAACATCGAGTGATCATCTTTAATAAATTAAAGGACAGGGAACCCAATGAAGATAGACAATCTATTTTACTAGCTGGCGGTGCTGGAGCAGGTAAAAGTACAATAGTTGAACAATACTTTTTGCCTGAAACGATGGAAGACTCGGTTTCTGATTTCATACTTATTGATAGTGACAAAATTAAAGAAGAATTAGATGAATATAAGGAATACAAAGAGAGTGAAGATACTGTATATTTTGCGGCATTTTATGTTCATGAAGAGAGTGGACATATCGTTAAATTACTACTACAAGAGTGCATAAATAGAGGCTTATCGTTTATTTATGATGGTACAATGTCGTGGAAACCGCTTTATGATGATTTAATAACAAAACTCAATCAAAACGCGTATTCTATAACAGGGGTATATGTAGATGTTGAGTTAGAAGTTGCTCAAGCTCGAGCAATAAAGCGTGGGGAAGAGGAGAAGAGATATGTTGATCCAGCGTTTGTTGAATTGGCTAATCGTAATTCAGCAATTACGTTCAGAAAATTAAAACAACATTTCGACGAAGTGCTAATGTTTAACAATACTGAAGACCGAATTGATAAAAACCAGATAGTCGAGCCGTTCTACATAAGGGGAACTCCCTTTACCCAAGAATTTGAGGATGGTGAAATCAAAAATCCATTTCAACTAAGCCTTTTTAAGAATAAGTCTGAGTTACCGTATATTGGAGAATAAAAATAAATATGGATAAAACTATATGTAAACGGGTATAATTAAGAAAAGGATGGAGGGATTACTTATGGCTAGTTTAGTAAAACGACTTGCAGCACGTATGATGGACCCTCAATTTAACGAAAACTTCTATAAGCGGGTAAATAGTCCAAACATTATTACAGATAAGGATAAAAGTAATTATGCTTTGGCTCATGAAGCTTTTCAAAAGTATAAAAATGAAAAAAAGGAATAATGCACATGCGCTCATATTTTTTGAGCGCTTTTTTATTTACTTCAATGCTATTTATGTAATGTGATATTTATTTAAATGAGGAAATCGCATCGACCCTTATCTGACAGGGATTTCGAATGGTGGCAAGTTGGTGGCAGACTGGTGGCAAAACGAATCATATTGCCACCAATTACATCTGTTTAAATCAAATTATCATAAAATAAAAGCCTAAAATACCAACGATTTCAAACTAAATCTGTTATAATCTGATTCACTTTACAACCTTGACAGGGTTGTGTTCATTCATTGATATAAAATTACGAAATCCATCAAACAAGCAGTACCTTGGATGATATATCTCGCTAGTTATTAAAAAGCAGAAAAATCTTCTTTGAAATAAAAAAATAATCGCTTTCGCAAATTAAATTAAGAAGGGGCCATAAATGGCCTTTTTTATATTGGGATAAATTTAACCATCAATTCCGGTTATTCTCCATTTTCATACAAACCATTAATATCTAAATACCCCTATTTTACTACTCCAGTAGCTCCACTGTAATATTCCCTTTCCTATTACTTTGGTCATTTTTATGAAGCATGATATCTAGATATAGTTCACAACAAATTCACAGAAAGTTCTTGTGGTATAATATGGAATAATATATTAGGGTTTCAAGAGCTTTTGAGAGGGGAAATAATGATGCTAATTCCTGACAATATTACAAGGGAACATATAATTCAGGCAATCTTAGGAAATATAAATCAGATAATCCTTTTGCAAAAGTGAAAGAAAGGAAAGTAAGACTTTATAGTATGCCGTTAGCTGAAGTACAATCGCTCTCAAAACTATTTGAAGAGAATCATGAGGATACCATTCAATACATTAATCACCTGTTTGAATCTCAGAAACGTTCTCCATACCTTATACATAACCATGTTCGGTTGGAACGAGCAATATTTGATAATAAGTTAGGAGAGACATATTAATGAACGGCTTTGAGAGCGAGAATATGGCAGAGGAAGAGGCTGATATAAAATATTTTTGGTTAACGGCGAATCCTGCCATCTGGGATGTAAGCAGAATAAAGAAGGGAGAGACTGTTTTTTATACTGCATACAATGAAAAAGGAAATAAAAGAAGAATCTTTAATGCTTTTTTATGGCAAAGCCTAAAGATAAAATTATTTTTTATGAATCGACACCTCGAAAAGAAGTTGTTGTCCTAGGAGAGGTAGTGGAAGGATTTCATGCAGAACCACATGAAGGATTCGATGAACCGGTTGAAGGAGTTTCCTTTCGGTATATCAGAGATATAGAGCCAATCTCGTGGCGCAAATCTTGGAGGTGGAAGAATTAGAAGACTCTTCACCTGTTAAAAATGGTGCACAAGGCAGCTTGTTTGAATTAACTAAAGAGGAATTTGAAGCAATATTAGCTTTAGAGGATACGGTAATCCAAGAAGATGGATTCGAGTTGCCAAAAATAGATTTCACTGCATCCATTACAATTGAAGGTTTGCATTTTGAAAATCAGGAAATCATTATTAAACAAGCGCAAACTGCTCTTAGGAAAGGTAAGAATATTATTTTAACCGGACCTCCAGGAACTGGTAAATCCAAATTGGCCAAGGAGATTTGCCGCAGCTTCGGTGTCAATTATCAAATGACCACAGCCACTTCTGATTGGTCAACCTTCGAAACCATTGGCGGGAATCGCCCGGAAGCTGACGGAACCTTGACATTTGGGCCTAGTATATTTTTATCGTGTTTTAATTATCAAAAAACCTATGAACACAAAAATGAGTGGTTGATTATTGATGAGATGAATCGGGCTGATATCGATAAGGCCTTTGGGTCTCTTTTTTCAGCATTAACGGGTGATCCTATTACCCTGCCATTTACGGCTGAAAGCGGAAATCAAGTGGTGATTCGCCCGCAGGAGGATGAGGTTTTAAATCAAAAGAATGATTATGAATATATCATTCCTAATGATTGGGGTTTATCGGGACGATGAATGCTTTTGATAAAGCCTCTCTCTATGAAATGAGTTATGCGTTCATGAGACGTTTTGCCTTTATCCCGGTTGGTGTTCCGAAAAATATTACAGAAGTACTGGTAGAAACCTATCTAATTCAGTGGGAATTGAGGAATATGGTTACTTAGGAACCTTGGCCCAATCCTGGGTACTGATCAACGAATACAAACAAGTAGGTCCTGCCATCATAGAAGATTTGGCTAAGTTTACGATAGAGGATGGAGACTTTACTTCTGCCATCATCTTATATGTCATGCCTCAATTTGAAGGATTAATGGATTATCAAATCTTGGAGTTTGTTCAAAAAATTGGGGAACTAGAAGAAGTGGATAAAGAACAGTTATTGAATTTCACCTATGACTTTTTCCAAATAAAGGAGTAAGGGATGAAACGAGAAGAAATAATTGAAGAAGTTAGTGATTTTCTCATTGTCTATCTAAAAGCTGGAAAAGTTGGTTTAAAATCATTTAATAAAAAGGCGGAATTAAACATCTCTCAGCTCGAGCATTTGTTAATAATTCACTTTTTGCTCCGAGAGGATGTAAAGCAGTTTGTTCGGGAACTTCCTAACTTAATTCGCCGTTTTAAAACTTCCACGAAAATTGAAAATGAAATTTACATTGGAGAGGTTCATGGTCAGATTCATTGGGCTAATACATTAAAAGAACGGTTAAAAACTAATCACAAGGATCGCACCATTTTTTCCTGCAGTCAATCGATACGGAATTATGATATAACCGAAAATCTTGTCTTGAAAGAGCTGCTTCATACTCTTTATAGGGTGCTATTTATAAAGATTGATATAACTCGCCTTGAGAACTACGACTATTTTCAGGAGTGGAAAGATCTAAAGGGTATCGTTAGTGACATGATACGAAAAAATGTGTATCTTTCCAAGGTGCAGTCTGATAATAACAAGGTGACAAATCGGATGATTCAAAAAACGCTTTATCATCGAAATCCTTTGTACCGTCACGCTGCAGAACTGCTGCTGGAGTACCGTGAGATTATGAAAGGTAACTATGATAAAGACTTGTTACAACAACTTTTATCGGAAACGTTTATTTTTCCCGAAAAAGAAGAAGTGTTATTTGAATTGTTTTGGACGATAAATCTCATTAAGAATATTACGAAAAATGCACAGATGCAGCTTATCGATGGAAGAAGCAATCTGGTCGCTTGCTGGGAGACGGCCGAACATTTTTACTCTATTTATCACGATTTGGCCGGATCAAAAAATATTTCTTTTTATATATCTTCCAAAGAAGTGTCGAGGTTTGATCATCCATTCATTTTGAGAAAATTATCGTCTATGCACAATGCTTTACATATTGCCCAAAACCAGCTTTCAGAGAAACTTTGATTCCACAACTTTTTGGAGCGGCAGGCCGGATATCATTATCGAGATTTACACCAAAGAAACTGGTAAGTTGGAAAAACTTTTCATTGGAGAAGAGAAAGATACAAAGAGGATTAGTTATGCCATTACTGGACTTCGAGAACTAATAGACTATATGGAATTGGTGCAGGACAAAAATGGAGTTTACTTAAAGGAAAAAAACGATGTATTGGTTGAAGGCAGGCTCTTTATTGGCGAAATGGAAGTGCAAAATCCTATTCAAGATAATGTTAAGATACACTCTATGTCCAATCGAATGGCCGATAAGTTGAATGTAACACTTGCTAAAAAAACTTTGGATGAAGTATATACTGGTAAAACCTTCATTACATAAGGAAAATAAAATTTGGTTCCCACCGAGAAAGTAATTTTCAAATATAGTAATCGTTAAGAAAACGAGTCAAGGGAGTGTTTATTCTGGCTGGGCATGTTTTTTCAAAAAAACAACTTGAAACTATTTTTAATCATGTTGTCGGAAAAAAATTAGGGGAAGTCGATAGAAAAAAAGTCTTTAACAGGGCCCAAATAAATCCGAAAATTACCGGTATCGCAGGTGACGTAATTGAACAGTCTGTGCTGGGTTACCCACCGGATTCGAAACAAAGACCGGACTTATTTGTTGATGGGAAAGATGTAGAATTAAAAACAACAGGAATAAGAAAATCCAAAAAGAATTCCGAACATCAATATGATGCCAAAGAGCCCATGTCCATAACGGCCGTTTCTCCTGAGAAAATAACAAAAGAAAATTTCGAGACCTCTAATTACTGGCACAAACTTGAAAATATGTTATTGGTTTATTATCTCTATGATTCTGATGTAACCGTAAAAGCAATCGATTATGCTAATTTTCCTATTAAGGGTTATCAATTTCACGAGTTTTCCGAGGAAGATAAGGAAATTTTGAAAAATGACTGGAAAATCGTTAGGGATTTTATTCGGAAATTACAAGAGGAATATGACCATCCAGAAAATGAGTACCCTCGGATTTCTTCGGAATTAAGAAAAGACTTAATGATGATTGATCTTGCTCCTAAATGGCCGAATCGACCAAGATTTCGATTGAAAAGGGCAACCGTTTCAAATATTGTCCAAAAATACTTTGGTGAAAAGTTTGAAGAATTAAATAGGAACTACTCTACATTTAAAGAATTGGATGAAAAATTACATTCATTAACAGAATTGTATCGCGAAAAAACCATTAAACAGCTCATGCTGGAACTAAATATTCCTATAACTTTAAATAATAAAGGCGATGTTTCTAAGTCTATTTCTGAGCAGATTGTTTTGAAAATGTTCGGGGCAAAAGCCAAAAAAATAAGTAAAATTGAATTATTCAATAAGATTGGGATCGTACCCAAAACAATAACTCAAACAAAAGAGGGAACCAGGACCGAGGATACGAAATTATTTACTATCGATTTTTCAGAATGGACCGATGAAAGTATCGAGTTTGAAGATTCTTCAGTTTTTAATTATTTCATTAATCATTTTTTGTATATTATTTTCGAAGAGCCATCGTCTACGGCAAAACTGCTTGAGAATAAATTTTTAGGATTTAAACGTTTGGTCTTTCCCAACGATTTAATAGAACAGGATGTAAGAAAAGTTTGGAGTGAGGTAAGGGAGTTAATTAATCATAATCAATTAAAGGAAACTATAGAATACGATAAAGACGGCAAGCCTCGCATTAACAAAAAAACAGGGAAACCGATGACTTCCATTAATTTTCCTAAGTCAAAAGATAATATCTTCTTTATTAGAGGAACAGGTGCGGATTCTGATAAAAAACCATTGGTTATAAATGGGATACATATGTATCATCAAAATTTATGGGTCAAAGGAAAAACTTTAGTGACCATGCTAAATGAATTGGATTTTATTTAAATCTCCTATGTCAATTTTAATAAATCAGTTGAGGGTAGTGCTATATTTTATTGGCACTACCCCTTTCTATTAAGAAAGTCTATAAGGTATCCATTTTGGGAATCCCTTTAAAAAGAAATTTAGTTAATTAGGGTATAGCAAGGTAAAGTGGGGAATCGAAATTGGGTAGAATTCAGCAAATTATTGAGAAGTACAAAAGGATTGTTTTAGACCGAATTATGGCTGAGTATAGAGGCCTGTTCGATGAGCAGTATAAAAAACCGTCTAAAGGCATAAAGACTTCTACCAGCGAGTGAATGACAAAAATTGGGACGAGGCTTGGTGAGTGTACTATGAGAAAACCTCATCATCGGAGGAAAAATGTAGTTGAGGATATCAATCCAAACGGAGCAGCTTTATTTTATATAATGATGGAAAGTGGACTTCTAAAATAAGATGGGAATTAGGACAGTTGAAGAAGCGATAGATTAGATAAAAAGGGATATTGAATTTTTGTCTTAGTAGAAAAGAAACGAATGCTGATCGATGAACTTTGGTCAGCATTATTTTTTAAGTAAAGCCATCTTTTCTTACAACTTGCTGAGTATGACTTAAACAAGCAAAAAGATAAGATAGTAACTTAAAGTTTTAAAGTTCTTTCATAATTTTCAACCTTCAATAACAAAGTAATATGTTTTCTATTTTCGAGTGAAACCAACATGCGATGAAATTGTGGTTTGTTTATCGCCGAAAAATCCAAGTTTTCTAATAGTAATATCTACTATTCTGCAAAATTTGTAAAATAATGTCCATTTTTGGATGATATATTTGTATAATAGGTATAAAGTCACTTTTTTGGAGGGGAAGTCATTGTTTATTGAAGGAATGGTCGAATACAGACCCGGAATAGAAGCAGAGAAACATGTTTGGAATTATGTTAAAACGGTATTCTCGAATCGTAACAGCTTCGGATTTCTCCATTACCCAATGTTTAAGAAAAATCACTCTGGTAAACGTGAAATAGACATATTACTCGTCGATCGTGAACTAGGCCTTAATGTTATAGAAGTTAAGGGATTAAATATAAACAATATTGTAGCTGTTCAAGGACATATTTGGCACTATACAAATTTTTATGGTGATGAGGGCCAGCCTTATAATCAGGCAGAGCAGCAGCTGAACATGCTTTGTGATGATATCGAGAAAAAAGCAATTCTTTACAGGACCTTTAGTAAGCGTGCAGTGGTCGCTTTGCCTTATATTACGAGCAAGCAATGGGCGGAACGCGGCTTTAGTCAGTTGCTTAACAGCCCACCAATCTTGTTCCAGGATGATTTCGAGCAGGGTATATGGGTGCAAAAGCTTGGAAGGATGGGTCTTTACCGGGCCAGAACGCCGATGAATGATCATAAGTGGCTGGCACTAAAAAAGCATTTTTATATAAAAGAGCAGCAACAAGAAGTAAGTATTAAAAAGAAAAATCATTTCTCCCGTCTTTACGTTTTTACAAAAAGCGACCAATTCAAAAAGTATCAAGAAAACATTGAAACGGCGCTAAAGGATGGCATAAAGATTTATCTGTTCTGTACATTTCCCATTTCCGGAAGCTGGTTGAATGCATTAAAGGATTTTCGTGATGAGTTTCAGTTTCAGGTTTTCCAGGCTAAACATTCCAATATGTTACCGGAATATCAAGTCATAACCGATGGTAAGGGAGAACCTTCTTTTTTAAAGGATGTACTCGGGGAACATTTCCCCGAATTCAATTACGGGCAATTTATCGCAACTCATACACCACCTGCCAAAAACTTGATGATAACAGCGGGTGCGGGGACAGGAAAGACATATGTGATGATTGATCGCATCCTTTTCTTGCTGGAGAAGGCCGACATAACATTAAAAGATATCGTAATGGTGACCTTCACCAATGCATCCACAGATGAAATGAAGGAACGGTTGCAAAGGAAGCTGCTTAAGATGTTTAAGCTGACAGGAAAGACCAAATATCTTTATTTCTCTGAAGAAGTAAAGAATATGCAAATTAGCACCATTCACTCTTTCTCCAAGACTATCCTTACCCAATTGGCGCATGAAATCGGCTTTGGACGCAATGTAAAGGTTAGGAGCTTTATCAAAATTAAGCAGGACATCATCGAAAGGCTTGCCGATGAATTCTTCCAAAACCACTCCGTAAAAGAACTTGTCCGAATAAAACAAACGTATTACGGTGTGGTTGACATGATGATGAATTTCTGGGATGAGATGGAGAAGAAGGGGCTAACTAGACAAGAAATCGAAGAGTTGGAATGGGGCCAAGTAGCAGATGAAAATTATAAGGTCCTGCATGATCTCTTCAAATTTGTGTTTAAACGCTGTGAAAAGTCACTTGAGGAGGAAAAGAAAAAGCTTAATGCGATAGATACGGGTGACATGATCCGAAAGCTCAAGCTTTTTACCCAAAACGGGAATCATATGACACAACTAAATAGGGATAAATTCGTTTTTGTTGACGAGTTCCAGGATAGTGATAATACCCAGATTGAGTTAGTCGCAAGCCTGAGAAATCAATTGAACTATCAATTGTTTGTTGTCGGTGATATTAAACAGTCCATATACCGCTTTCGTGGAGCAGATTATACATCTTTTGAGAGATTGGAAGAACGCGTGGAATCAAAAGACACACCTAAATTTGAGCCGATTGCCTTAAATCAGAATTATCGGACGACCAGTAGCCTTTTGAAAAAACTAGATAAGGTTTTCTCTTTCTGGGGTCAAGACCGTTGGGGAAAAGACGGTAAGCATAGCCTTCTCCCGTATACGGAAAACGATCGCTTAAGAGGAATGGAAATCACGGAGCCGAATACGGATGAACTCCAGTATCCAAGTACAAGTAAAAAGGTTTTGGAAGTCAATACCATCGAGCAAATACGCACGACATTTGAGGTGGCCGAGCGATTGCCCGACGATGAAAACAGGAAAATAGCATTGATCGTCAGAACGAACAGACATGCCCAGGAAGTTCGTAACTGGTGCGAAAAAGCCAAGATTGGCACAGTGTCGAAATTGGATGGCACCTTCTTCAAGTCCGATGCCGTCCTGCATTTCAAATCGTTGTTGGATGCCTTGTTGTATCCTCATGAGCCAATGTTTGTCATAACCCTGTTGCAATCACCGTATTTTGGCTATCAGTTTCCTAGTAAGCTTCTGGTTCCCTTTAAAGGGGATCATGATAAGATTTTAGATTATATCAAGTCTCATATGAAGGATGATTTCACACGATATCTTGAAGATTTAAGGCTATTGCCAGTCATGGCCGTGATTCAGAAGGTCATTTCCGAAAAAGGGCTATTTGAAAATATTAACCGTCATTATCAGGCGAAATATGAAGGTAATGTTTTAACGATTGAAACTGCCGTGAAACAATATGAGAAAAACATGTTTCATTTGATGAACCTGATCCAACAGCAGTTCGATTCGATGAATGGGACCCTTTGGAGCATTCATGAATGGTTAACTCTTCAGATTCGTGTCAATCGGAATGAAGATGAACCTGTGATTGAATCCCAAAAAGGGGTTGTTGAAATTACGACTGTGCATCGTTCAAAAGGCCTGGAGTATCATACTGTCATTATGCCAAAGCTCAATTCTCCATTTGGTCATAACCGGACGACCTTCTACGTTCAAGATGAAAAAGAAATGGAAGGAAATGTCCGCACGGTGGGTTGGACTAATGAACAAATACATAATGACCATTTTGCCTCTTTGCAGAACTATGAAAAGTTTGAACAAGAGAGGGAAGAAACGCGTTTATTGTATGTAGCGATGACACGTGCGAAAAAGAGGCTGATCCTCATGATGCCTGAAAAAATAATGGAAAACTCATGGGCCAGTTTACTACAACCAGCACTTACCGAGGTGAAACATGAAGATTGATGTGTATACCTATGATGATCCAAAACGTTGGAAACATCATTCACAGTTCGAACATATAAAAAATGCGATTCATATATGTGCAACCAAAAACATGAAGGATGGAATTGTCGAGGCTTATCAGGACGATGAAGCGGATGAATTCCGTAATGTTTTTACGTTCCGTGAACTCATGGATGAATTATTATCCGAGTGGAACTCGCCTGAGGATCAGTTAAAACAGTACCTGACATTATCGCGGATTATCCATCGGTATGCGACTGAAAAAAAGGAATTGAAAGATGCCTTCCGTAATAATCGTTCAGAGATTCTGGAAACCATCCGTTTCTTGACGTTTACTGGTGTTAAACCGGCTGATTTCTTGCGGATTGACCCAGCCGGGGAATACCTGACCGAGAAAGAAAAGCTCTTTCATCAAATCTGGTTTGAAGTTGAAGAACAAGATCCCACCTACATAGGAATAAGGAAGCAATTGATTAAAGGCTGGTCAATGCTCGAAGTGAAAAGTAAATTGAATAAAATACTGCAAAAAGAGCATAAATCTTTTGACTATACGATTAATAAAATTGTTTTACATGGATTCTACTTCGTTACACCTGAACAGCAGATCATCCTGCAGTCGTTGATGAAATCCGGATTTGAAATGACGTTCTTCAATTTTTATGATCAACGTTTTTCCGATACCTTTGACTTTACAAGAGCTTTCATTTCCGAACAGTTTCAATGGACAGATTACTGGGTCATTGAGAGTAACCGGAAGCTGGAGAAAGAAACACTGGGAACTGCATTCTTATCTGCCTTTGAAGGGGAAGAAGCGGTAAAAGAATCAACGGATCAAGAGGTTATCTGTTATGATTCTTTTCATGAGTTCTTGAATCAGGTCATCATTCCCTATTATCCTATCGGCAAGCCCAAGCTTCACCGGAAAGATGTACAACTTATCGCGACCAATGCGGATATGCTGAATGATATTCTCGTTCAATACTATCCCGACAAATTTGCAGAAAGCAGGAATTTCTTACATTATCCCATTGGCCAGTTCATTAGTAAGATTCACCAAATGATTGAAGGTTCCTCCTTAGTGCTGAATGAGGATATCCTAATCTCCACTTTTTCCTCGGGATGGCTGTATAATCCAATATCCAAAAAGAATGCCAGGGATTATACGTATGTATTAAAACAACTATTGCCATTCTTCGGCAATTGTCGGAATGTACATGACTGGGATGAAAGATTCAGCGATTTACTGAGGTATTATGATGAGGTGATAGCAGCTTTTGAAGAACCAGGTGACAATCGAATCGTAACGAGTGTCCGGAGTCCTTTTTCGAAAATCTCCCATTTCGCACTTACGAAAAAGCAAGTAGAGGACGTACAATACTTTTATGAGCAATTGATTTTTATTGCTCAGGAATTATTCGACCTGAAGCAAGAGGAAGCTTCCATCAGCGACCACTTTCAAAAGCTGTTAACCATCTTGGAAGAACGTAATCCTATCAGGCATTCCAATTTACTATTAGATGAAGTCGATATCATTGTGAAGTTGAATGAAAAACTGAAGAATATCAAGGATGATAATTTCTTCCTTTATGATGATATTGGGGAAGCCATTAATGTTTACTTGAGCGGGAAGCTTTCCAAGTCTGAAGATCCCTTCATTAAACCGTTTATCGAAGTGGACGGGGAAGCCTTTAAGAAGAATAAGACTATACATCTAACCGGCTTGGATGAACGGGGTTTACCACTGGATGAGTTCAGTACTCCATGGCCTTTACAGGAGGATACATTTGAAAAACTATCCATTCTCCATGAGGTACTGGAGTTGAATACGCTGCGAAATAAATCGGTTAAGCAAATTTCTAGATATTTGTTGTTCATTGCGCTGGAGTTCTTGGGAACCATAGAGCTATCCTGGATGAGGAATTATCTAGATCGGACGAATCTAAAACCTGCCGTTTATATCTATCAATTAGGTTTGAAAATTAAAGATTCAAGGGAAAAAGAGAATCAGCCTAAAATTGAACCACGTCCCAATACTTGCGAGTTTACGGAATTAGAGGCGCAATCGTCTTTGGAGGAAGGATTATCAGATCTGAAATTTGCAGATTACTTGATTGAATATAACCAATGTCCTAGACGCTTTTACTATAGTTATATTTTAAATCCTTCACCTGTCTTTATCGATGATTTCAATCATCAGTTCATGTTTACTGAGCTTATCAGACTCGTGAGACGGAGTACCGGACTAACAAACCAACAGGTCATCCAAACAGTATCGGATCTTTTTCCGCAATGGACGGATTATAAAAAACAGACAATCGCCCAGACATATATCAATATTACGGGAAGAGGAGAGACTCTGGAGGAAGTAAGCGGGAATACTTCTGTAAGTAAAGCAAGGAAGAACATTCAGTTACCTGGTTTATCAAATGCTATTAGGAATAGATTAGTTGATAATACCATCGAAAACAAAGCCAAACTGGAAAATGGTATGGTTGAAACTATTATGGGGAACACGGCGACCTTACTTTCAAAACCTGGTTTTCATTGTCGTTTTTGCCCTCATTTGGATACATGCATCGAAGGAGAGTTTCCAATAGATTAGGGGTGAATGCTATGGAGAGCATTTGGAAGCAGGTTGCTGCCAAATGGAGAATGATAGATGAACATCATCCATCTGATGTCACAATTGAGGATCTGACGGATGAGATTACCGATGTAATCATCGATGAGGGGTTGATTTTGGACCCTTATGAATTTATGGATTCGGATGAAGAGATGGATGATGACGACGACTGGCCGTAAACAGATAAGCGAGGTGCAGGAATAAAAAGGGGGGGGTTCCTCCTTTTTACTACTATGGAAAATATATTAAATGATACAGAACTTACTTTAACCAAGGAACAACAGGACATTGTCGATTCAAAGGGTAGCGAGATATTAATCCGGGGTATTGCCGGCAGCGGGAAAACCTTGGTCCTTTTGAAAAAAGCGAAAGATACGGCAATGAAATATCCAAATGAAAAAGTGGCTATTTTCACGTTTGCGGGTGCTCTCTCCAATGCAACGAAACTTTTAATAGAAAAGTATGAACTGTCGAATCTGGAAGTAAGGACTTTTCATTCATGGGCAATGAGCAGTTATTTTAAAGTCATGAGAAAGAAATTTTATCTTACAAAGGATAATCAGCAGGATTCTTTTCTAAAGGATGCCATTCAAAGTCTTTCGACCTTATCCCATCGATTTGTCTCGAACCAGGATTACTTTGAATTCCTCAAGGATGAAATCCAGTGGATTAAAGGCAAGGGCATTATAACCTTGAATGAATACCTTGAGGTAAATCGAAGGGGGCGGGGAACAAATATACGTGTAACCATTAGCGATCGCGAAGTCATTTATAAAATTTTTGAACGCTATAACAAAGAGAAAGACTACCTGCTCGATTTTGATGATTTAGCACTGATTCTCATGCAGCATAGGAACAAATTTCCTGACTTTATTAAATACGATCATGTTTTTATCGATGAAGCTCAGGATTTACAGCAGGTCCAACTGCAGGTCCTAAAACATATTGCTAGAAAATCCTTTATCGTTGCCGCGGACAAGGGGCAGAAAATCTATAAAACATCGTTTACCTGGAAGGAAATAGGCTTAAACGTGACAGGGAATCGGACGAAAATTCTAAAGGATTCGTATCGTTCCACGAAACAAATCATCCAGTTGGCGGCGAGCCTCCAGCAAAACGATTCCGTCATTTATGATGATGAATACGTGATTCCTAATCTTCCTAAAAAGGAAGGACCGACTCCATTCCTAGTAAAGTGCAAGAATGCAGAAACACAAGATAAGGAAATCATCAAATCAGTCAAAAAAATTCTCGAAAAGACACCTAAGTGTACCATCGGGATTCTTTATCGAGAAGGCAAGAGTATGAATTCCGCAAAGAAAAGGATTCAGCGCGCATTGGTTTATGCAGGACTGAAACCGGAGGATATTAAGGAAGGCGGAAATCCTCATACACCAGGTGTTAAATTATGTACCTTCCATTCAGCCAAGGGCTTAGAATTCGACTTTGTCTTTATCATTGATCTCATTGAACCAACCAAGATTCCTGATGAAGAAAAGGAAGAGAACTTTTGGGAAATCGAACGGCGCTTGCTTTATGTTTCCATTACACGTGCACGGGCTCATGTCCAGCTATTCACCTATGGGGATTCTTTAAGGTTACTTAAAGAGCTAGATTCTAATTACTATAAGAGCCTTTCTTTATAAAAAGATTGTTTAACATTAAAAAACATAATTAGAAGCATATCCAAATGATAAAGTTGCTATTTTTATTCATGATTTAGTGATGGCTATGGATTTGGTGGAACCAAAGCTTGGTGAGGATGTGGATGAGGAACAATTCTGGGAATTGGAGCGCATGCTGCTTTATGTATCCATGACCAGGGCTTGTACGTATTTGCAGCTCTATTCCCACGGGGAACCTTCCCGGTTGTTGAAGGAAATGGATGATAAGTATTATGAGAAGGTAAGTGTTTAGTAGAAATCAGCTTCCAAATAATAGGGGAAATTTATGGATAAAACCCTTGAAACTCGTCTTTTGACGAGTTTTTTTCTTACCTTATTCCTACAAGACTAGTCGGATTTTGATTCCAAATCCTAGAAATAGGAAATAAAGTATACTATAATAGTAATATACTTAATATTTTTGCAATGGGAATGGGGAAAACGATTCATGATGAATCAACCAATTGAATATTCATATGTTTTGTATGCTGATTCCAATGTAGTAGAACGGGAATCAGACTTCTTATTCAGCTTATTGAAAAAAGGTATTAAAGTCCTTTTATTTACGAATAAAAAAACTCTTTTGAATCGGACGGAAGAAGAACTCTCGCCTTTTCAAAAGGCAAAGCTGTTCAACATGATGACGGAAGACATAGCCATCAATCAAACGATCACCATTATTGATGGTCAATGGAATAAAGAGATTACGAGTATTGTTGACAATTTTCCAAGGTTTAACGTTGAACAATATAAGATTGAACATGCACCGTATCATGAAAATATCATGGTCAAGGCGGGCGCGGGTACCGGTAAAACAACTGTCATGGTGGACCGTGCCCTTTATCTGTTATTGAAGGAAAAAATCAAGCCGGCCGAAATTGTGATGATTACCTTTACGAGGGACGCGGCCCAAAACATGTACAAAAAATTAAGGGAGCAGCTTTTCCTGCGTTCAAAGGCAACCGGTTCCATGCAGTTATTGGCGCTGCTCGAGCAATTGAACGAAATGAGCATTAAAACAATCCACTCCTTTTCAAAGGCGTTGTTGAAGGAGCTTGGTTCATTAAGGGGATTCGGCTTGAACCTTCAGCTGCGCAGCTTCAGAACGGAGAAAAAGCGCTGGATTGAAGAAGAGCTCAACCGTTATTTTGAAGCGGAACTTGCCAACAAAGAGCTGACCATCGAAGATATGCTGTCTCCGTTAAGATTTTATGAGCTGGTCGATACACTCTACGATTTTTGGGAGAAGTTCGAGCAGAAGGGCTTTTCTTCTCATGAAATTATCGAAAAGGTCGATTTTGGCGATGCACCCACCGGCAATGAACGGCTGAACGATCTGATACAGAAGGTAATTCGCAAGGTCGAAGAACGGTTTATTTCGGAGAAGGAAATACTCAACGCTGTGATGATGAACGATTTGACAAGACAAATTGATTTGATTCGGGAAACGCATGGGGCCAAGGCCTTCCAGACATTATCCACGAAAATTTCCTACTTGTTCGTCGATGAATTCCAGGATAGTGACGATGTTCAAATCCGCCTGATTGCCACTCTGCAGGAAGCGTTCGGTTCCACCTTGTTTGTAGTAGGAGATACGAAGCAGTCGATTTACCGCTTTAGGGGTGCCAATCATACGGCGTTTCAAATCCTTAAACAATCTTTGCAGGAGCGGCAGATTTCCATCAATGATGAAGATTATTATTTGAATAAGAACTATCGGACCACGGAAGAACTGTTGACGGAAATGGATCAGTTTTTCACTTGGTGGGGCGAGAAGGATTATCTCCAATATGACGGAGATAATGACCGGCTGAAAGGAATGAGGCAAGGGGATGAGGAAATGCCCCTTGTCATTCTAAAAAAACGGGAAGACTCGAAGGAAAATATGCGTGCCAACATCATGCCGTTTATCAAGCAGAATTTTAAAAAAATCCAAGAATTGAATGAAGCCAAAAATCCGGATGAAGAACCTGATAAACTTGCAGTGTTGACGAGGACCATTGAAGAGGCGAGGCTGATCAATAGCTGGTGCAAGGAAGAAACGCTCCCGATTAAACTCAAAGTAGGGGGAGGATTTTTCCTGTCGCCGGCAGTCAGAAACTTTCATTCTCTTATTTTAGCGCTACTGTTTCCCGATAACGGTAAATATTTGGCGAATCTTTTGGAGGGTCCTTACGGTCAGGTCCAGAAGAATCTTATTCCGGACCTGCTGGAAGCCGGAAGGTATACGACGGGAACAGTGGAGATACTTAAAGGGGCAACATCCTTTTCTTTTGAAAAGTATCATAAACTGCTATCTTATCAGCCTGTTCTTTCTGTGCTGCGGACGATTATCAATGTTCGGAAGCCGTATAACTGGATTTTTTCTCGTAAATTGGATGAACTTCGGGAAGCTTACGGTACGGAGTATCCCGAGGAACGGCTAGTAAAAGAGGCAACGGATGAAACCCGGAAATATGAACTGACCGTTGGCAAACTGTTTGAATTGCTCCATCAACGGTTTTCAGAGGACTTTGTCTCATTGAATCAAATCGCGGACTGGCTTCAAGTCCAGATTGCGACGAACCGTGATGAAGAGGAGGTTTCTTTCGAACCGACGGGCGGCGGCTTGGACCATGTCCATATCCTGACTGCCCACAGGGCAAAAGGACTCGAGTATCATACGGTCATCATTCCGTTTACGGAACGGCCGTTTACCTCTTCATTCAGTAAAATCATTTTTGATGATAAAAAAGAGAAGGCAGGCTGGTCCATTCAAAAACCAGGCTATGAAGTCCGTTCTAACAACCATTTTGCGGAGCTTTCCTCCCATGATGATACGGAATCCATCAAAGAGGAGACGAGGCTCCTGTACGTAGCGATGACGCGGGCAAAAAATCAGCTGATTTTGATCCGGAACATGAAAAACGATGCCTTCCAATGGACCTGGTCCAGATTACTAACTCAATTTAGATAGGATGATAGATATGAGTGGGAATGTCACAGTTTTAACCTACGAAAATCCATATACTTTCCACGAAAAACTGGAGTTCCAGCCGTATTTTCATTGTCCACATATTTGTGCGACTCGGGCATTGGCGGAAGGAGTGGAGCAAAGGTTCGAGCTTCCATATGTTAAATCCACGGGTGGCATTGTCGACTTGTTTTACCCTGGCTGGAATCTTCCGGAAAACCGGTTCATCCAGTATAGCCAGCTGTCGGATCTTTTGCGAAACTGGGACCAACCAGGGGATGCGAAAGTGCTCCGCTCCTTTAAGCGAAATAAATTGAATCTGCTGATTACGATGAGGAACTTTACGGAAATCGGCTTAACACCGCAGGATTTACATCCCCATGTAACGAAGGTGGAAGAGCAGTTATTTTGCGACCTTTGGGAAGCGATGCTGCCAAACTTTCAGGATTATATGGATGATGCGGCTAAAAAGATAGAGAGTCTGGGGGAAGTCAGGAAAGTTTTCAGGGAAGAAGCGAAGATTCCGCTGACGAACGACACGGTCGTCCTGCATGGCTTCTACTATATTTCTCCTGTGCAGCATTATATTTTTACTAAATGGAAGGAACTGGGGGTTAATATTGTCTTTCTAAATCTGTACAATGCTGATTTCCCTTCGGTGTTCTCGTTTTTGAATGAAAACTTCTCGGGCAGATATGGCTGGGCAAAGGCTGAGGATTGGCAGATTACGACAGACGATTCGGCGTTGAATGCACTTCTGTTTGCATCCCGTTTTGAGGGTAAGGATGTCCATGGGGAACAACTGCAAAATGTAACCGAGAAGCCTTATGATTATATGGTTGAATTTGTGAACGACATCAAGGATGGGATCCGTTATGTGTCGCCTAACAGTGACGAACTGAAGGAGAGATTGAAGGAATTCCGACCTGAAGCCTTCTTGAAGGACCGTCATTTCCTTTCGTATCCGATTGGCCAGTATCTGTTCCACCTCCATTCGATTTGGAATGAGGAAAAGCAGGATTATTACCTGACCGATAAGATTCTGATGGAATCCTTTGCTTCCGGCTGGCTTCAAAACGAAGGGGAGAATGCCCGCCAATACACGGCGCAGTTGAAGGCAGTACTGCCTTATTTCGCGAACTGCCAGACCGCTGATGACTGGGTAACACAGTTCCAGTTGCTGATTGAAGCCAAACGGTCATCCGCCCAGATTTTTAAAAATTATCATCTGCAGAAGGACGATTACCTTGAAGCGGTCAGGGTCAGCCCTGTCCTGCGCTTTTCCTATTTTTCCGTTCCGCTGCGGGAGCTGAACAAGCTGCAAGGGTTTGTGGAGAAATTGGTGAAGGATACCAAATGGCTCGTTAACATAAAAGAAGAACGAATTACTATTAAGACTCATTTTCAACGCATCCAGCAGCTTCTGGATGATTCGAACTTGAAGTCTTCCTTGACGGACCCGATTGAAGGGAAATTGGTGGAACAGCTGGAAGAGATGCTGTCGAAGCCTATTCACGATGACCATTTTTATCATGTCGGGGATCTTGCCGATGCCATTGTCGTCTTTTTGAAAAATGGTCTTGAGGATCCTGACAATGCACTCAGCTCGTCTGACTCAATAGCTGGTGACACGGACGAAGAGACCGGTGTGCAGTCGATTGAATTAGGGAAGATGGCGGACTTGGATGGCTTGATTCTCATGGATGATTTCGAGGAGCTCCATTTATGCGGGATGGATGAGAAGCATTTTCCGGAAACCTCCTCGCCGTCGCCATGGCCATTGTCGTTTGATTGTATTTCCAAGTTGAATAACCATGCGGCCGACATGTATATTTTCCGAAAAGAGAATTCCTTAGCGTTTTCAAGATACCTTTTCTTTGTCGCCTTGAGCTTTAATCGGAAAATCTGCTTATCTTGGGTGAAGAACTGGAATGAATATGAGGATTTGGATAAATCCATCTACATCCAATTGCTGGACCATTCAGCGGATGGGGACACTGACGAGGGAAGCTACGATTATCTACCTCCTGCCTACATTCCGGAGGGGCTGAATCCGGAGCTTGTTTATCAAAAAATCGACCAGCTTCCGCAAGAGGAATTTGCTGAAATGAGCTTGTGCAAAAGACGCTTCTTTTACAGTTCGATTGTCGATGGGTTTGCCACCTATCGTTCATCGTTTCATCAGGGATTTCTGATTGGCAATCTCGTGAAAATCTATGCTTCAATAGGGAAAAACAAAACTGAGATTATCGACATGATGCAGCGGATGTTCCCATTCATCACGGAAATCACGTTAAGGACCATCGTTGATCAAAATATGAATCAGGATTATGTGGCCGGGATGCGGAAATATGGACTAGGCAAAAGACGGAAGTTTGCCGATATCGATTACCCTGAGAGCATGTTGTATTTTCAATTTTTGACGCACCGCGGGGCCTTCCAAAATGAAATCTGGCAATCGGCATTTACACCGGTTTCCGGAATTCGCAGGCAAAAGGCGGAGATGATCCAAAGGATGGCTAATCAAACGGGGGTCTTAGCGGATGCGAGTCCGTCCGTGTTCTGCAAGCTATGTCCGCATGCGGAATATTGTGAAGACGCTTATTATGCCGTAGATATTTCTAAAAAGGGATTTGATGAAAATGACATTGACGCAGCAGGAAATTGATCATAACAGAGAAAAGCTGGATTATGCGTTTTCCGTCCTGTCAGACGCCCTTACCACCGTCCCAAGCATTGAAAATGACATTTCAGAGAGGACGGCTCAATTCCTGCAGAATATTGAATTGAGTGATGAGCAACAGAAAGTGGCCAAGATGAATTCCACACATTTGCTGGTCAAAGGGATTGCGGGCAGCGGGAAAAGCATCACCCTGTTGACCAGAATGATGCAGAAGATGTCCGAGGATTTCGGTAAGCGTTTTTTGTTCGTATCCTTCAACCAAGAGCTGATTAAGGATGCCGAGAACCGCTTTAAGAAGTCAGAGTATTACGAGCAACTGAAGGAGCATCACCATACAGTCCATTTCTATACCTTTCATGAACTTGCCCACCATTTATTAAAATCGATGGGAATAAAGGTGCGGTTTTTCCAAACCAGCCATTACAACCTGAGCCGAAATGAGGATAACGTCAGGGGCACCATGCTGCGGCTGATGGATCTACTGGAAACGGAAGAGTTTAAGAATCTGCCGTCCATTCATACGATTAAGAAAAAGAAGAATACGACCTTCCTTTTTGATGAATTTTCCTGGATGAAGGGCAATGGTTTCATCACGCTGGAAGACTACTTGAATTGTGAGAGGGTTGGCCGCGGGAAACTGCCGAATGTTTCGGTGAAACAGCGCCGGACAATTTTTCGGCTGTTTGAATACTATCTGAAAGACCAGCAGAAGGATTTCTATAACCGTATCGACAAGGAAGACTACGCGCTTCTTGTTATGGAGAACCTGCATCGGCTGTTGCATAAGGAAAAATATGACCATATCTTTATCGATGAAGTCCAGGATTTGCAGCCCATGCAGTTGAGGGTATTGGTGAACATCAATACAGGAACCCTGACGCTAAGCGGCGATGAGCGGCAACGCATTTACAAGAGCAGTCCATTTTCCTATCGTGCGTTAGGGATTAACGTTCAAAGCGGGCATAATGTTGTGTTGAAGACGAACTGGCGATCTACCTACCAAATCATGAAACTGGCCAATTCCCTGCAGTTTACCCGTTCGCAGGAGGATTCCAGGTATGATGATGAGAAGTATTTTCCGCGGCAAGGTGAGAAGCCAGCCATTCAAGCGTTTACTGGTCATCAAAGGATGTTGACGGCCGTTGGCAGCAAAATCATTGAACTGCATAGAAACAATCCAAAAGCTACGTTTGCAATCATTCATCGACAGCATGATCTGCAAAAAGAACGAGAGATTAAAACGTATCTTGGGAGGTTTTTCACTTTTAATACGTATATCCAGAGAGCGGAAGGGGCTCATAAAACAGTGGAAACAGGCCGGCCAGAAATTTATTTTCTTGAGGCGAAAACCACAAAGGGCTTGGAGTTCGATTATGTATTCATTTTGGATTTTAGCAAGTTTTATTATCCACACAAGGACGAAATTGAAAATCTAAATAAGAAAAAATCAGTCAAATCAAAGGACTTTTTGGATGATAAAAAGGAAATTGAGGACAAGGAAAAACGTATCCTTTATGTTTCCCTTACAAGAACAAAACAGGCTGTATTTCTTTATTATGTGGCATCGGAGAATCCAGAGGAGAAAATTTCTCCATTTGCAAAGGATTTCACACCCTCAGATTATGAGGCAAAAGGTTTTAGGAAAACCCTAATATAAACAATAAAGGAGCTTAATTTCATGTTAAGCTCCTATTATTATTGTTATCCTATGAATTTGTAAGAAAAATAGTGAACTTAACCATTATGTCATGTCCTTTGCGAGAACTATAAGAAACATTCTTTATAATATGATTACAACAAAAAGCAGCCTTTTAGGCTACTTTCTTTTTAAAATTGCATGGCAGGTGATTTTTTCAATCTAATTGTTTTACAACTTCAGCAATATAGGTGTTGTTTAACCAGTAGCATTGCTTTGTTATTCTTTGTCCATTAGGCAGGGTAACTTTATCGGATCCATCAGCACCTTTAGGGCGGACATGTGTAACTCCGTTGAACCCTATTTTTGGGAGATTATTTGTCTCTACTAATTTTTTTCCATGTTTCTTAAATTCAATATTTACTCCTGCTTTAACTACTTTATTTATTTCTTCCCAAAGCTGTCGGATCTCGCTTTCAATCGTATTGTAGGGCATATTCCACAATTTAATCCCTTTTAGATAAAGATCCCGGTCCGGATTTTCCTTTTTTGTTTCTTTGAATTCGAATACAACAAATAAAAATTTTGTTTCTTGAAAACGTTGGCGAATGTAGCTTTCATCCCAGGATTCGTTGACCCATTGGTCGAAATTAATGTTTTCAAAAGACATATGCTGTTCCGGCTTTCCATTTGGTTCTAATCTGATTGTTTTAAATTGAATATTAGCTTTTGCAAATTCTTCAATATCATCAAGTCTTGTTCCTCTTATTCCCAGCAAAGCACTGACCAATGAAGGGACAAAACTCTTAAATTTACTGTTATGTTCAATGTTTAATTCACTTGCGATGGCTTTATCCGTTTTTCCAATGTAAGGAGAAAATTTTTCAGCTAGAATTTGTTTTAATGATTTAGTTTTTAATTCGTCAGCGTTAGCAAAGCTAACTAGGTCCTCATTTTTAATAAGTTTTCTGACCAATGCTGTCATATAGGATTGTTTTAAGGCAAATGCCCGTTGCATGGCAAGAACGTCAGAAAAGGGTTGTTTCCTTAATGAATTCCTATTAGCCCCTTTTGGGCAGGCACCTAAATAGTTGGTATCGCTCTCAGATAATTCATGTGCTTTGCCCTCCTTAATTTTTGAAACAATCGTTTCCCAATCTTGTTTGATGATTTCCAGGTCTGCCTCGGGATAAGTGAAGAGCACACTTTTATAAATCCGATGGTCCTCGCGTTTAATTTCGGGCAGCCATTCATAAAACATTAGTAAAAGCTTTTCATTTTTCTTCCAAAAACTAGAAGTATAAAAATGAGTATTAACTTCCTCCATATAGTTAATGATGTTTAACACTAACCGCTCTTTTGCGGAAATCGTTCCATTTTTGTTATGCTTGAACGGAGTGACTTTCAACTCGATGCCTAAATGTTCAAAGTCTGGCCGGGCTTCAGAATTAACAGTGTAACCAAAGAAGCTTTCCTCGATTACTTGTCCAAGTCCTCCTTTTGCATTGATATTATCAAGCCTGTTCGTTGTATCGATTTCTCCAAATGTCTTACCTTCGGCTTCATGAGCCTTCACCATCAGCTCATCCATTGTTAAATATTCCATATGTATTCTCCCAAAAGGTTTATTATTTTGACAAAAACAATAGAACAAATGTTCCTGTTTGTGCTATAATGGTTCTTATAAAGATTCTCTTTAAAGCCATCCTTATTATGGAACTGAAATATTAATGAATTTATGGTAAGATTATTTAATCGATTCTTTAGAAATAGTATCGCAATGAATATTTAATGACGTTATTTTAGTTGTTGATCTTTTTGTCTATTTTTATTATAATATTTCTTAGGTATATGCAATACCGAAAGGATGTTCGTGAATGTTAAAAGTTATAGAGTTATTTGCTGGAGTAGGAGGATTCCGTCTTGGACTTGAGGCAACTAAAGGCTTTGAGGTCGTTTGGGGAAACCAATGGGAACCCTCCAAAAAGGCTCAAGATGCCTTTAATTGTTATGCTAGAAACTTTGATGGGAAAGGCATTCATTCAAATCAAGATATAGCTTCTGTTAATGAAAAGGATTTAGTGGCATTAAATGCTGATATCATAGTTGGCGGTTTCCCGTGCCAGGATTATTCCGTCGCCCGCAGCCTTTCTGGGGAGAAGGGTATTCAAGGAAAAAAAGGTGTACTATTTTGGGAGATTGTTAGGCTAGCAACCGAAATAAAACCAAAATATATCTTACTCGAAAATGTTGACCGGCTGTTGAAGTCTCCTTCAAAGCAACGGGGGAGAGATTTTTCCATTATGCTTGCAAGTTTTCGTGATTTAGGATATACGGTTGAATGGCGTGTGATTAACGCTGCTGAATATGGACAAGCCCAACGCCGGCGGAGGATTTTCATCTTTGCGGTGCGGAATGATGTTCAGTTTGTTAAAAACAGGGAGAATGTACAACCTGCATCTATGCTTCATACGGAGGGCTTTTTTGCAAAAGCTTTTCCTGTATTGAATGAGAAAGGCAAAAGAAATCTAGACATTGAATTTAAGGATCATATACTAGATGTTTCCGATAATTTTTCAAAAACTTATTATAATGCGGGTATCATGAGGGATGGTAAGATTTATTCCGAGGAGTTGATACCACAATTTGAAGAACCTATTCCATTATCGAAAATCCTTCAATCAGGTGTGGACGAAAAATATTATTTAAACGAAAGTGCCATTGAAAAATTCGAATATCTAAAGGGACCAAAAAAGATTGAACGGACAGCCGCCAACGGGCATAAATATGTGTTTTCAGAGGGTGGAATGTCATTTCCCGAACCTCTTGATAAACCAGGCCGGACAATGCTGACAAGCGAAGGAACGGTTAACCGCAGCAGTCATGTTGTGTCAGATCCGGAAACAAACCGTATTCGAATTTTAACTCCAGTGGAATGTGAACGGCTAAATGGTTTTCCTGATAACTGGACCGAAGGAATGACCGACAGAATGAGATATTTCTGCATGGGGAATGCACTGGTGGTTGGATTAATTGAGCGAATGGGTAAAAGAATATTGGAAGTTGAAAATGAGGATATTGATGCACTTAAAGAACAGCCATTACAGATGAGCTTGTTTTAAGTTAATGTTAATCTCGAGATTCATTTATTATTGTCAGTACAAAATATTATTCTAAACCAAAACCTCCATAATTTTCTGCCCGCTTACATGCACCTGGAACGGTTGTTATTTTTAAAAGTAATATAGGAATTGATGGGAAATACAAACCGATTAAAAAGAAATAGTTAATTTTGGAAGGCAGAAACAATGATGGTGTTGTTTCTGCCTTCCTTTTTGTTTGGAAGTTCGTCAGAATTCGAAATTTTTAAGTGATAGTGTACTTTTTAAGCTTCTTTATTGATTTCCGGTTATATCGAGCTACTTTAATCAGTGGGTATGAAACTGTTAGTCTCTATTCACTACAGGTTAGAAGGTTAGAGCAGACCCCTTATATATGACAGTATTTGAGTCATTAATGTTTGCGATTGGATTTGCTGGCTTAATCGTAAGCATTCTGTCATTTAACCGAAAAAAATAACCCACCCTTGAGTTCATGACGGCTCGGGTGGATTATCCTACCAATATGCCGATCCCCTGCTGTGGGATCCGTCTATTGCTGGACCGGACATGTTAACGCATTCTCGGTCTTTTTTAATTTATACTGTACTTGTTTATATTATAACTGAAGTTTAATAAAATGAAACAATTTAATATTATTTCTGCAACCCAAATGATAGGAAGTAGGTGTTATCATAGTTAGCTATGCTGCAACCGAAATCGCTTAGGATCTAACAGAAAACCGATTGGATCGTTTCCAATTGCCTTTGAAATTTTTTGTAATTGCTCCGCATTTTGCAATTTATTGTTAAAGGATGATACCTTACCGGGGACCGTTAGTATACGGTCATTTCGTAGTATCACATGGGTATTAAAATAATAGCCGTTGGTTCTGACGATATGATTTGGATTAAACCACATGGCATCCTCGTTTTTGGCTGATTTGGTCGCAAAGATGCAAATGTTATGAATCGGATCCACCTGGATAGGGCACATCGGGATATTCCCTAGGATCTCTTTGGCGTTGGCAATCGCGCTGTTTAAGTCAAAACCAATACATCTGATGGTATCTGCTAATATTTCTAATGGAGAACGGTCCACAACCAGTTTCCTGTGTAATTCTTCAACAAGAGTGCAGCGCTTGCCATTTCGATCATGATAACCTGACATGTGAATAAAATCTGGTTTGATAATATAGTATTTTTCAATATCCAAAGAATTTTCGCCCCTTAAAGGTTTTTTGATTGATTAATCTTTGAAAAAAGGTATACTATCAATAAGTTAGTTTGCCGCTAACTTATTAGACCAAGAGTACCGTCTGTCCAGGACATTTGCTCTTGGTTTATTTTTTTGCTACTCACATTAACCTCACCTCCCAGCAATAACACTTTTGCAAAACAAAATAAAAAGTATCTAGAGGAATCACTATAACTATACGACTATTACAAAAGCATTTAGATATTGTTGTTTAACGTGGTGAATAAAGAGCGGAACTCAGTATGTTCACTTAAATCAATTATTTAATACATTTTTTTACAGATAGCTGAAACATTGGATGAAAATTTATTGTTATTTTCAAAAAATATTTACAAATAAAAAATAACACAAAAAATTACACAATTGGGATTATTTTAATGCCTAATTCGTAATTTTTTGTGTCAAAAACAGTCGATTTATGTCGTGTTTGGTTGTTTGTGAGAATTTTAAAAAAGTTCCATCATCTTACTTGCTTTTCAGGTTTATGATTTCATCTTAAACCGTTAAAATTAGTTTCTTCCTTTTCAGAAATGGGATAAAATTCTGCGGCTTCTTTAACTTCCTTTACTAGTTCTTCGGGCTCCATCTGTTAACCTTTCCCAAGTTTGAAGACAGTAAATAGTGATGGACCTTTTTTATTTGTCTCCAAATCACTCATATATGACCGATCTAGGTTGCTGTCATGAGCAAGCTCCTCTTGTGTCAACCCTTTTTCAGAACGAATCCTTTTAATCACTTCTCCTATGTAAATGGCCTTATCTTTTCTCAAGAGAATTCTCATTTTTAAGACCATTACATAATTAGAATGTAAAATGCTCCACGGGCTATAGCCGACAGAAACGTGGTATTGCTAATTTTTGTACCAAAGTTATGCTAAAAATAAACGATTAAAGTTTGTCTTCATAATAAGCCAAAAACATACTATGGATCCAAGAATTATTAACCATAGACCCCGGTACAACACCATATTCTGCGTCAAGTTCATCATAAAATCGGCGCATGAATTTATTCTGCAAAACGCCATAAAAGTAGGCGATTGGATTTCTGACAGCTTTAGTGGATTTTAATTTGCGAATCAGCTGTTTAAAGGCTTCAATAGCCATCTCAAGCATCTGATCTGTTTCGTATTCGCTGTTATATTTATAGGCAGCAATTTGCGTCATATGCCAGAATTCCTCAATTGTCTTTGCGTCAGAATAAAAATACTTTACCAGCTGGACAAATTCTTGTGGAACACGATTGCTAACATAGCTATGATCTAATTCCAACGGTTCTTCTTTACGTTTATTATTCTTTTGATCTTTTTCAGTTTTTAAAAGATTACTAGTTTCTATTGGCTGGTTCATTTTTTCCGGTTTAGGTGGTTCATTTGCGGGAAAACGATTAAAAACATAAAGGTTGCTTGTTTGTGAGCCGTTTTTTCGCTCTGTTTCGTATACGGTGATGATTCCGAATTCCTTAGCTTTTAAGACCATCCGTTTAAAGGTTGAGCGGGAAATGCCATTGTCGTGGAATTCCGCGTGAATGGCCTTCAGAAGGGTTCCGATTTTTGCATTGCAGACACCAGGGATTTTTGCGGCAAATCTGACGAGACGCTTTAAGCCAATTAGTTCCCCTTTGGAGAAGTCGGCTTTATGCTCTAGCAGCCACTGTTCGATATGGTGGTTAAATTCAGTGAGACTAGTAAATTGAGAAAACTCGTTAAAGTGTTCAATACTGGCTGATTTTAAACTCATATGTATGCGCCACCCTTATGATCGTTTGTATATGGCATTCATCTTTTCTATGATTCTGGCACCTTTACGATATCGGGTTTGGCAGAATGAGTCGAATTCACTCATTTCCAATTTGGAGCGAATTTGGGTAGGAAAATGCGATTTTCGGCTCCAAATTGGAAATGAGAAGGCCAATTTCGTGATTTTCGTACCGATTTGATAGTTTTTATGTTTGCTTGGAAAATGGGAGAAGTGAGGGGGAAATTGTGTAGAAGAAGCGGATAAAGAGAAACGTGGGAGAGAGAAAAGGTATTATTCTCTCTCCGTATTTTGTATTTTAAAGATTATCATGTCGAATAAACCCTTCACACCTTCATCCGCTCAGGTAAACTCTGTATCGACTGGACCACTAAATCTAGCTTCGATTCAATACGATAAAGAAGATAAAGTGTCACTACAATGGGAAATCCTACCTCGTTGATGAATGAAATGATTTGATCCACAACAATTGTCCTCCTTTCCAATTTTTAAAAAGAGGCCGGTTTCAGTCTGAACTGCCCCGGCCTCTCTCTTAAACACTATCGAATTTGACTAAATTACTTTAAGCTTAGACGATTTCATACTCAACCACATTGCGGTCGATGACTCTCGCGCCTTTTGAGGAAACATATCTTCCACTGGCAGATGTAAACACATCCGCTGCAATAATCTGTTCCATTGACTGTTTAACAGCAGCCTCATCAATCGGTTCCTTTGGGTTTTCCAACGCAATACGAGCGGTTTTACCGAATTCCGTGCCAAACATTAATTCCAATGTTTTTGTCATTCTCGTTCACCTCCTTTCTTTGAGTCATGGGGAAGGTTCTTTTGCCTCAATCTCTACTCTTTACCTGCTTGTTAGATTGGGAGCTTCGTTGATTTAGATCAGAAGAACCGTTCCACTGAATCACTAATTACTTTTCGATTACACAGTTAATTCAGTGCTGTCGCTGCGCTCGGTTTTGTTTAGCGGGTAGTTGCATAGTGCAGAAATTGCTTGTGCAACCTGGAATAACTGGTCTGCAGTTGACTCCTTTTTGATGTTGCTAAACGTTTTGGTTTTTACGATTGGGTTTCCTTGCTCATCAAGGTCAACCTGAAACGCCAACCGAAGCTTTGAACCTTCTAACAATGCTTGTGCCATTGTCCTTCACCTCCTTTCACCTTTTATTTAGCTTTTTGGAGGCAAAAAGGACAGGGTTAGAAAAATTATTTTGGTTTTTACATGGAGAAGGTTCCTTTCCATCAGTAAGCCTACTAATTTTTGAAATTTAAATTTATTAAACTAATGATTATGGTAAAATAATCCTATATTAAGTAAATGAAATAGGGTATATAAAAGAGGATTAATGGGGTGAAAAAATGCCATTGTACAATAAACTGGTCCGCGATAAAATCCCAGATATAATTGGTAGCACGGGAAAAAAATGTTCTTTTAAAGTATTAAATGATGATGAATATATAAAGGCACTTCAAGAGAAATGCTACGAGGAACTCGATGAGTATGTATCTAGCTCAGCAAACACTGAGGCAATGGAAGAGTTAGCTGATTTGCTGGAGATTTTTCATTCCCTTGCTGATTATCATGGAATTTCGATTGAACAAATCGAGGAAATTCGGAAAAGAAAGCTGGAACAGCGCGGTGGCTTTCAGGACAGGATATTTTTAATTGAAGTTGAAGATAAATAAAGTTAAGGAAAAAGGGTACTGCAGGTGACAATACAATGAGTCATAAATTACAAGTGGGCGAAATGAAAGCTTCTTATTTAACAGATAAAGAAATTTGGGGCCATTTTAACTACATATTTTCATCGAAATCCAAGAATTCAACTACATATAAATTTGTCTTAATCAAATCTTTGTTAGAAAACTTATACAATGTCAATGATAAGCTGGAATTAAATTACTCAAGCTTGTTTTCGAGTTTTGCAAAAATCTATTGGAATCTGGTTATTCATCATAATCTTAATCAGATAAACATGACGGATAAAAGAGCTGAAGTTCAAAACATCCTGCTTAATATCCAGTCCAAATACCAAATCCCTGAGACGGTTGTTTTCGATAGACTTTCAGCCGAAATTCAGGTGGAAATTATCAATAAAGTGAAGAAAAAATGTAAGATCAATGTTATGGGCGCGATATATGGCGATACAGGCTGCACCATCTATGATTTTGATAATCAGAAGGAACAGCTGCGAATGAATAGTACATTTTACTCCTTTATGCAACGGTTCCAGCGAGTCCTGAATTATTTAACGAATTATCATCTTGCCTTATTTTTGGAAAAATTCAATGAAAGAGGGGATACCACCAACCTGTTATTAAAGGTTGAAAATGTATCAAAGAGATCATCCCTTGATCAATTTTATCAAGTGCTATCCTCCTTTTATAACGGGAAGTGTTTTTACTGCGGAAGAGCTATCAGGAAGGAAAATGCTCACGTGGATCATTTTATCCCATGGAGTTTTGTTCAGGCTGACCAGCTTTGGAATTTAGTTATCGCCTGTAGTGCTTGTAATTTATCTAAAAGTGATAAATTGGCTAACAAAATATTTTTAGAAACGGTAATGGATAGAAATGAAACCTTGATTGCTATACCCGAACTTAGAACAAGAGAGGATATGAAGGTTTATTCTAGCAATAAACTAAAAGATTTATACCACTATTCGGTAGAAAATGGGTTTACTGATATTTGGACTCCGAAGAAATTGATTTTATAAGGAAGAGAGAGAAAGATTGAACGATTCCCACTAATAGAAAATTCTCTTTGAAGCTTGGATTGATGGATTTAAGGAAAATTACTCATTTGCATTTGCGAATAAAGGTTATGAAATTTTCAAAGAAAATATACTTGGCGGTTACAAATGAAATTAAATAAACAGCCAATAAAACAGCATTAAAGTTTGTTTGATGGTTGAAATTTCTTTATTCATGAACTTCCACAGTGAAGGTTCTTATGGCAAAAACCATAAGAACCTTCACTGTGAAATCTGGAATCCTTTTTTTATCTCCCAATCACAAAACAGACGGTGGTTGTTGTGCTGCCACCGATGTTTAAGGTGGCGACATTTTTTGCATCTTTTACTTGGTAGCTTCCTGCAGTACCAGTGACTTGCTTATATGCATCAAGAACCATTCGAATTCCGGTTGCACCGACTGGGTGGCCTAAGCCAATCAATCCGCCGCTTGGATTGATGGGGATTCGACCACTAAAGGCAATATCACCTGATTCAATTGCTTTCCAGTTTTCGCCGGGTTCCGTTATCCCGAAATGGTCGATGGCCATATATTCGGTGATGGAAAAGCAATCGTGTGTCTCAATCGCATCAATATCATCCACGCCGCGAAGTCCTGCTCGGTCAAACATGTCCTCGATGGCTTTACGGACATGTGGAAACACGTAGCGTTGCTCCGCACTTTCCTTTATCTTATCTTCAAGCAGCATGGGGGCTGTTTTATGCCCCCAGCCTTTGATGACAGGGATGTTTTCAAACGGTATTTGGAAACGATCGGCATAAGCCTTTGCATATTTTTCGGATGAGAGAAAGATTGTTGCTCCGCCGTCTGTTACTTGCCCGCAATCTTGACGGCGAACACGGCCTTCAATCACATGATTATGCTCATCATTTTCCAGAAAGCTATATTCATTGAATTGCCACTTTCTTGTTTGAGCGTTTGGGTTTCGCTTCGCATTATCAAGATTAATTTTCGCGATTTCAGCTAAGTGTTCGTAGCGAATTCCGTAGCGATCGTCATAAACATCGATTAATCGATTAAATAAATAGGGCCAAGGATAGGTGGCGTCTTGTGCTTCCCGACCTGTCCAACAGGCGACACCAAGATTATCTGCCGCTTGTTCTCCTGATACATTTCGCAGTAATTCTACTCCCGTAACACAAGCTAGATCATAACGGCCAGACTCTATATCGGCTGCCGCTGCCAGGATGGCAATACTGCCTGAAGCGCATGCTGCTTCATGGCGGCTTGCCGGAACGCCGGAGAAGGAGGGATGAATCGAAGCGAATAATCCGCCAAGCTGTCCTTGCTTACTCCCCAGCTCTCCAACAAAATTCCCGATATGACAAACTTCCACTTCACTCGGATCAATTTTTGTTGATTCCAGTGCGCCCTCGACACTGGATTTTAATAGATCAAAAATGTCTTTTCCTTCTCGCGCCCAATTTTTTGAAAAATCGGTTTGGTATCCGCCAAGCACATAAACCTTTGACGTATTCATGATTCACTGCCTCCTCATAAAAGAATTGATAAAATCGACTTACTGTTTTATTTAGGATGCAATTTTCATGCCAAAGGCTATTTCAACCGCTGTAGCTTCTTTACGAGTGAGGATTGACTGATTCCAAGTACTTCTGCTGTTTTACGAGTTGTTTTAAATTCCCTTAATTTTTCCAAAATGATTTTCTTCTCTAAATCTTGAAGCGTTTTTTTCAAGGTCCGTTGATGAGGGTTCTCCGGAGAATGAAGGAACGGGAGATCTGACCATTGAATATCATCATGATCAATGGTCACCACTAACCGCTCAATTAAATTCTCCATCTCGCGGATATTTCCCGGCCACTTATAATCCTCGAATAATTGGATAGTATCATCTCCAAATCTCTTGGTTAACCCATATTTTTTATTTGTTTTTTGAAGGAAATGATAGGCAAGTGGAGCAATGTCTTCAACTCTTTCACGTAAGGGCGGAATCGTAATCGGAATGATATTCAAACGATAAAATAAATCTTGTCTGAAACGCCCTTCATTTACGAGTTGTTCAAGGTTTTTATTCGTTGCCGAGACAACTCGTACATTGACTCTGATGCTTTTCCTGCCGCCAATTCTAGTAATCTCAAATTCTTGCAGTACCCTTAACAGCTTGACCTGCAAATCAAGCGGCATGTCTCCAATTTCATCTAAAAAGATGGTTCCACCGTTTGCCTGTTCAAATAACCCTGGCTTTCCGCGGCTGTCTGCCCCTGTAAAGGCTCCCTTTTCATAGCCGAAAAGCTCTGACTCGAGAAGATTTGGAGGGATAGCGGCACAATTCACCTTAATTAATGGTTCATTTGCGCGTTTGCTTAGCCGATGGATAAAATTTAACAGCACTTCTTTCCCTGTCCCTGATTCACCATGAATAAGGATCGTCGTATCCACTTGGGCAATTTTTGCACATATAGCAAGGATTTTTCGAAATTCTGGGCTTTTGGCAATAATATCAGAATAAACCGGGATCTCTTCATGAATTTTCATGTTGTCTTTGTGATGATGTTTCATTTTAAGAGCAAGCGATAGTATTTGATCAATTTTAAGTTTGTTCAATTCAGCGATATCGCGAATAATTAACACAACATGTGTAACTTGGCCTTTTTCATTTTTTATTGGGCTCCCCGTAATTAACACATCCGACCCTCTAATATGCATGACTTTTGTAACGGGTTTTTTATGTTTTATGACTGCTAGAGTAATAGAATCGTTTATTATCCCTTTTTTCAATGCATCTTTTATATTTCCTCCTACAAATTCTGCTTCTGGATACGAAGTAATTCTGCATGCAGCCTTATTGATGGCGATTCCATATCCATCAGCATCTCTAATAGCTACGCCGTCATAGGATGATTCAAATACCTGCTTGTATAATTCGAGCAAATGAAAACTCTCCCTTCATCAAAGTATCTCTGATAAAAAATTCATCATCTGATTCTATTATTCATCAATAACATGTAAAATCCTTCTCTATTTTTGATAATATTCATAATATTCATTATTTTTGGTGCGTTTTCACTGTTGGCACAGTACTTGCATTGTTATTTTATGACCATGTCGTTCCCGGAAGTCACCATGGTTAGAAAAGGAGAGATTACCGCAAAAATGTAAACGGAATCAATGAGTTGCTATTTTTATAATGTAAGAGTTTGGAGGAGGTCGCATGGGTGTAGAAATGTTTAAACAAACATTAGGGACTGAAGAAGAGTCTGTTATTAAAAAACTTGAAAAATGGGCAAAGGAAACAGGGGATAAGACGTTTGTCTATTATGGTGAAACACAACGATCGATTACCTATAAGGTGTTCAATGAAATGGTTAACAGTTTCGCGAACAGCTTAATCGAAAAAGGGATTCAAAAAGGGGATCGTATTTCACTATTTTTATATAACCCTTTTATCACAACGATTGCGATGTTTGGCATTTGGAAAGCGGGGGCTGTTTACTGTCCGATAAACTTTAATTATAAAGGCAGTCTGCTTTCATACCAAATTAATGATACTAAGCCAAAAATGCTTATAACAGAAAGACAAAAGGTATCAATCATCAATGACATAAAAGATCAGTTAACGTCTTTACCTGTCATAATCCATGACCCAAAAGAAGATGATCATGATTATCAGGATGAGAATGTCCAACTTGATAGTAAGTTTCCCAGTCTTTCGTTTGAAGATTTTATGGCAGGCAATCGTGACAATCCGTCTATTGACCTTCATTTTTTTGATACAGCAAATATTATGTACACATCTGGTACCACAGGTCCTTCCAAAGGGGTTGTACAATCTCATCGTTGTCTTCACAGTTATACGTATCTCGTACGAGCTTTTAATAATCAAGAAGACGTCCTTTACAGTGATATGCCCATGTATCATGTCGGTGCAGCATTTGCGAATGTTGTCACTGCCGCTTTTGTCGGCTGCACGGTTGCGATGTGGGATAAATTCAGCCCAGGTAATTTTTGGAGGCGTATCCAAATAAGCGGAGCGACAAATGCTTTCCTTTTAGATGTGATGATTCCGTGGTTAATGAAAGAAGAACCGACTGAAGACGATCGTAACAATACATTGAAAAAAGTGATATTGCAGCCGCTGCCTGAATATCACCATGATTTTGCTAAACGATTTGGGATTCATTTTGTACAAACAGGCTATGGGCAGACTGAAGCTGCGGGTGGTTGTAATGTCATTATTGATGAGCTTGGAGAGGAACAAGGCACTCCAACCGAACTGTATAAAGGATATACAAGAGAAGAAATAGCTGAAATAGCCAAACGTTTAAATCTTTCTTTTCCAAAAGGCAATATAAAGTTTCCAAAAGGTTACTTGGGAGGTCCGACACCATTTATGGAAGTTGCCATCCTAAATGAACATGATGAGGAATGTGACATTGGGGCGTCGGGACAATTTGCTTATCGACCTCTTTTTCCTCATATCATGATGAAAGAATACTTTAACAAGCCTGCCGCGACTGCAGAAGTCTTCCAGAATCTTTGGTTTCATTCAGGGGATGTAGGCTATAAAGACGAAAACGGATTCTATTATTTCGTTGACCGGATGAAGAATTTGATTAGGCATAAAGGGGAGAATATTTCATCCTATCAAATTGAAGATCTAATCAATCAGCATGACCTAGTAGATCTTTGTGCCGCTTTTCCGATTCCAGCTGAAGAGGGGGACGAGGATGATATTGTTGTCTATGTTGTCCCAAGAACAGATGAATTAAATGAAGCAGCACTAAAGGAATGGACGAAAAGGGAAATGCCCAAGTATATGTGGCCTAAGTACATTCGAATCGTTCCGGACTTGCCGAAAACACCGACGAATAAAATTGAGAAATATAAATTAAGGGCTTTAATTCTAGAAGAACTTCAAAAAGTTAAAATCTAAGGATTATGTATGAAAGAGGTGGGATGATTGTTGTCTACAGAAGAAACATACGAAACGATTGTTTTTGAAAACAATAATGGGATCGCGAAAATTACCTTAAACCGTCCTGAGCAGCTGAATGCCCTAAATTATGCAATGTTACTAGATTTAGATAAGGCTGTTTCCAGAATTAAAGAAGATGACACCATTCGGGTATTAATTATAACGGGGTCTGGGAGTGCGTTTAGTGCAGGTGGCGATGTTAAGGGATTTGAGAACGCAACCATTCGCCATATGAATCACCAAATGGAAATTGGCAATCGAGTGATTACGAATATTGTCAATTTAAAAATACCGGTTATTTCAGCGATTAATGGTCATGCCGTTGGTCTTGGTTTTAACTTTGCTCTAGCTGGAGATATTATCATCGCATCAGAAAAGGCTAAATTCTCGGAAATCTTCATTAAAATTGGCGTCATTCCTGACGGCGGAGGTACCTTTTTTCTGCCGCGGCTAATTGGGTTAGCGAAAGCGAAGGAGCTGATGTTTACAGGAAGAATGCTAGATGCGAAAGAAGCCTGTGATATGGGGATCGTGAGTAAGGTAGTAAATAGTGAAAATTTTGAACAAGAAATCGAAAACCTGGCTCAGCAGTTTAGCCAAGCCCCAACAAAAGCCATCGGGATTATGAAACAGTTGCTGAACAAAAGTTATGATCATGATCTGCAGACAGCTTTAAGCTATGAACAACTAGGACAAAACCTTGTCCTTGACTCGGATGATTATCATGAAGGCGTTCAGGCTTTTATCAATAAAAGAGCGCCTAAATTCTTAGGAAAATAAGAGAGGAGAATCACTATGAACGTAACGAACGGAGCGAAGGTAACAAAGGTACCATATGTGGCAATTGCAGTAAGGGACCGTGACAAAGCAGCTGATTTTTTTACAAAGACGTTTGGTGGAGAAGTGATTACTAGTTATTCAGGACCTGACAACGACTTTTTAGGCTATAAGGATGCTTTGATTCGAATCGGGGATTTTCATCTTTATTTAATGGAACCAATCGAAGAAAACAGTGTTGTGGGCAAATTTATAAAAAAGCGCGGAGAAGGGCTTCATCATATCGCATTTTCTTTCCCAAATTTACAAGAAGCCGTAGAAGATTTAAGAGAAAGATCACTAAGGGTTTTTGATTTAGGTCAAGCTACTGATGAACTTGCTTTCCTTCATCCAAAAGATGCACATGGGGTATTAATCGAGTTGACCCCTGAGAATATAAAATACAGGAATGATTAATAGAATCTATTTAATTTGGAAAAAATTCTAGGGGGTAAAAATATGGTGAAAAAAGAGAAAAAGCATGTTTCGTTGTTTGCTAGTTTCATAATGTTAAGTTTAATCGTTATTTTGGCAGCTTGCTCAAGTGATAAAACTTCTGGGGATTCTGGTAAATCTAATGGCAACGATAAAAAGAAAGTTTATACATTTAACCTAAATTCTGTATACCCAGACACCACATTAGCAGGGCTTAATTTTATAGGACCTGAATTTATCAAGGAAGTTGAAAAGAGAAGTAATGGACAGATTGTGATTAAACCGTTCTATTCAAATGAGCTTGTCCCTCAATCAGAAATATTAAGTGCACTGTCCAGTAATACCATTGATCTAGGTCTCACCAGTCCTGTTTACTTTGGCGATAGCGTTCCTACTGCTTCGACACAGAGTCTTCCTTATTGGTCTAAATCACTTGAACATTCTTATAAACTCTATCGTGAAACAGGTGTAGGTGAAATATTTGAAAAAGAACTGGAAGAACATGGAGTCAAAGTCCTTGCCTATGCTGTTGGCGGCAGTGGTTATGGATTTGCCTTAAATAAACCGATAAAGAAGTATGAAGATCTCAGTAAACTGCTGTTACGTTCATCCGGGTGGGCTACTGATACATGGTATAAAAATATCGGAATCTCAGGTGCCAGCATTCCTTTAGCAGAAACGTATGATGCACTGCAAAGAGGAGTCGTTGATGGAACACCATGGTCTTTTACAGAACTAGAATCTTCGAAATATGGTGAAGTTGTTAAGTATATCGTTCAACCAGCATTCATAAATGGAGGGTTAAGTGGTCTATTTATCAACAAGGATGCCTGGAATAAACTACCCGAGGATTTACAGAAGGTTATGACGGAAGTTGCTCAAGAAATGGAGCTTAAGGCTCTTGAAACGAATAAAGAAAAGGAAAAAACCATTCAGGCACAAGTGGACAAATATAATATTGAAGTGATCAATCTTCCTGAAGACTTCCAGAAGAAACTTTATGATAGCGCCCAAGTCGTTTGGGATGAATATGCCAAATTGAATAAGAACACAGCAAAAACCGTGGAAATACTACGTAAGGAAAATGGGGGAAGTCAATAGCTAAAAGTTCCGGGAAGTGTCTTCATTCCAGTCATGATGTCCACCCATTAGCTTGGACATCATGACTGGTGTTCTTCTATCTAGGATTAGGTAACGTCAGATAAGATTCGACACAATGCAACATCAGTTTTTTATGAAGGGTGGGTTAAGGATGAAAGTTGAGAGTGAAATAATCCAAGCAAAAGAAAACAGGACATTGATGGAGGTTGTCAACAAATCAATCAGAAAAACAATCAGATCAATCAATTATATAAATGAAAAAATGTATATTGTGATTGGCGTGATTATTGTTTTTCTATCATTCATGATTTTCTACGATGTACTTGCCCGCTACTTCTTTCATAAACCTACTAGTTTCGGGTTTGACACATCGATTTGGCTGACGGTGGTGATGGCGTTTGTTGGCGGAGGGTATTCGCAATTAAAAAATGAACACGTTCGAGTTGATATTTTCTATGAAAAGTTTTCCGACAAAGGAAAAAGTATCGTGGACCTATTCACTCATCTTTTCATATTTCTTACGGTTATTCCCCTTGTCTGGTGGGGGGGGAGTCATGTCCTTAAATTATTTGAACAAGGAACGGTTGCTACATCAGGATTAAATATATCATTATGGATTAAGTTTCTTATTGTCCCATTCGGAGGAATCCTGCTTGGCCTGCAGGCATTGGTAACCTTTTATAAGGATATTTATTTAATTATTACTGGCAGAAAATATGAGGAGGACAAATAAGTGGATGGTTATGTTATAGCACTTATCATGTTTGGAGCGCTGATGATCGGAATCATGATGGGTATTCCCATTGCCTTTACGATGTCCGGCATTTCCATTATCGTTGGCTTCTTCATATGGGGCGGAACTACTAGTCTGACTGGGTTTGTATTGTCTGCCTATAGTGATGTAGGCCAATTTGTATTTACTGCTGTACCATTATATATCTTCATGGCCGGAATTTTAAGATACAGCGACTTGGTAGAAGGGATGTATGAAGCGTTTTACCGTTGGTTTGGGGGGCTCAGGGGAGGACTAGCGGTTGGGACAACAATCATTGCCACCTTATTTTCTGCTATGGTTGGGACTACAATGGTTTCTACAGCCGCTCTGGGAGCTATTGCACGTCCTTCAATGATTCGCCGCGGTTATAATGATGTTTTAACACAAGGCGTAATCTTGGCAGGGAGCGGGTTAGGAATTCTCATTCCCCCAAGTATTGTCATGATCATTTATGCTGTCATTGCGGATGTATCTCCTGGACAGTTGTTTATGGCTGGTATTCTTCCTGGAATCATGATGGCTGTCCTTATCATCATATACAGCTTAGTCGTTTGTTGGGTGCGACCTGACTTCGGCCCTGCTATCCCAAAGGCAGAAAGGTTTACGTGGAAAGAGAAATTTGTAGCCCTTAAAGGTGTTATTTTACCATTGGCAGTCATTGCCACTGTTTTGGTCACCATTTTCATGGGAGTAGCTACACCGACAGAAGCTGCTGCAGTTGGAGTTGTAGGTTCCTTAATTTGTGCGGGAATCAAGCGAAAATTATCATGGAGCAACATCAAAAATATGTTTGAAATGACAATTGGATTATGTGCCATGTTGTTTTGGCTTGTTATTGGCGCCTCAGCCTATGCAAAAATTGTCAGCCTTACTAGAGTAGGTGAATATCTGTCAGGCTTAATAGAAGGTTGGAATTTATCTCCTATGATGTTTCTGATTGTTGTTCTCATTGTCTATTTTATCCTAGGTATACCTCTTGATGCTGTACCGATTTTGTTCATGACGGCACCTATTATCATGCCTATCTTTGAAAGCATGGGGATTGACTTAGTATGGTTTGGCGTTATTTTTATCATCAGTGCTATAACAGCGAATTTATCTCCGCCTTTTGGAATACAGATGTTTATTTTAAAAGGAGTGGCTCCGGACATAAAGATTTCCGACACGTTTAAAGCGTGTTGGCCAATGGTTGGATTATTTACATTAGGTACGATTATATTATTTATTTTCCCTGAGATTGTAACCTGGCTTCCGAATCAAATGTATAAATAACAACTATATAAACATACATGAAAGGTGGAGTTGAGCTTGTCAAGTGCATATGAGTTCCAGACAATTACTTTGGATGTGGAAGACGGGATTGCTAGGTTAACTTTAAATAGACCGAACCGTCTAAATGCATTAAATTTTGCTTTAATCAAAGAGTTGGATCAGGCTGCATCCATTATTCAGGATATTAACGACATTAGAGTTTTAGTCATCACTGGGGCAGGAAGAGCTTTTTGCGCGGGTGGAGACGTGAAAGAAATGGAGACCACAACGCAGGAGCAAAATCAGGAAGCGCTAAGACTCGCTAGTCGCGCTCTCTACAACATCGCCAATATAGAGGTTCCTGTTATTACTGCTGTCAATGGCTACGCCTTTGGCGCCGGATTCAGTCTAGCTTTGGCGGGGGATATTATTATTGCGTCTGATCAGGCAAAATTTTCAGCAGCTTTTGTAAAAGTTGGTTTGGCACCGGAAATGGGTGGGACCCATTTTCTCCCACGTCTAATTGGATTAGCGAAAGCAAAAGAATTAGTATTCTCTGGTCGAACGATTGATGCCCATGCGGCTTATAACTTAGGCCTTATTTCCAGTGTTGTGGGTTTTGAAGAATTTAATCAGGTGGTGGAAAAGGAAGTTAAAAAGTTGTCGCAAGCCCCTACGAAAGCACTTGGAATTGCTAAGAAACTCCTTAACCACAGTTTAGAAAGAGATCTCAAGACATCCTTAATCTATGAGCAAGTATACTGTCCAAGGGCAGCACAAACAAAGGACCATGAAGAAGCGGTTCGTGCGTTTAAAGAAAAAAGAGAGCCCGTTTTTACCGGAAATTAATGAGAGGAGGAAAATAGAATGAACACTAAAGTGTCGAAAGTTCCTTACGTAGCGATTGCCGTTAAAGATATGCATAAAGCAGCCGATTTTTTTGCCAATACATTCGGAGGGGAAATAGTAAGTAAAGGGACGGTTGAGGAAGAGTTATATTTGGATTGTATGGTCAAAATTGGGGACTTCTGTCTTTACTTAATGGAGCCTATGTCAGAAGACAGTGTAATTGGACGATACATTTCAAAACATGGAGAAGGCCTTCATCATCTCTGTTTCACTTTTCAAGACCCTAAACTGGCTCTAGCGGAGTTAAGAGAAAAAGGGCTCCGCGTAAATAGTATCTATTTTGAAGCAGACGACATAGAATTAGCTTTTATGCATCCCAAAGACGCTTATGGAGTACTTCTTGAATTAACTCCAGAGACAGTACCCTTACGTACAAATCTTTCATAGCGAATTTTTCCTTACGTAGAAGTTTTCTCAGGGAAAACATGTAAGCGAATTCAAAAAGTTGGCATGGACATTCTACAAGATGGAGGAGCAGTAATGGGAGTGGAATTGTTTAAACAAACATTAGGGACTGATGAAGAGTCCGTTATCAAAAATCTTGAAAAATGGGCAAGAGAAAAAGAGGATAAAACGTTTATCTATTACGGGGAAGATCATCGATCCATTACCTATAAGGTATTCAATGAAATGGTAAACAGTTTTGCCCATCATTTAATGGACAAAGGTATTCAAAAAGGGGACCGTATTTCGCTATTTTTAAAAAATCCCTACATCACCACGATTGCGATGTTTGGTATTTGGAAAGCTGGGGCTGTTTACTGTCCGATAAACTTTAATTATAAAGGCAGCCTGCTATCATACCAGATTAATAGTACCCAGCCGAAAATGCTTATTACTGAAAGACAAATGGCAGGAATTATCAATGACATAAAGGATAATCTAGCGGCTTTACCTGTCATGATTCATGACCCAAAAAAGGAAGAGCATGACTATCAAGATGAAAATATCGAACTAGACCGTAAGTTTCCAAGTTTATCATTTCAGGATTTCCTAACAGGAAATTGTGAAAATCCAAATATCGACCTTCATTTTTATGATACAGCAAACATTATTTACACGTCTGGTACAACTGGACCTGCCAAAGGGGTTGTTCAATCCCATCGCTGTCTTCACAGTTATACGTATGTCTTACGCTCGTTTAATAATCAAGAAGATGTCCTTTACAGTGATATGCCGATGTATCATATTGGTGCAGCATTTGGGAATGTTGTTAATGCCGCTTTTGTCGGATGCACGGTTGCAATGTGGGATAAATTCAGCCCGAGTGATTTTTGGAGGCGTATTGAGGTTAGCGGAGCGACAAATGCCATCCTTGCCGATGTCATGATACCGTGGTTAATGAAACAAGAGCCGACTGACAACGACCGTCATAATACTTTGAAAAAAGTACAAATGCAGCCGCTTCCTAAATTTCACCATGAATTTGCGAAACGATTTGGTATTCATTTTGTCCAGACGGGATATGGGCAGACGGAAGCAGGAGGCGGGTGTAATGTCGTTATTGATGAACTTGGAGAGGAACAAGGCACTCCTCCAGAACTTTATAAGGGATATTCAAGAGAAGAAATTGCTGAAATAGCCAAAAGTTTAAACCTTTCTTTTCCAAAAGGCAATCAGGAATTTGCGAAAGGCTTCATGGGGACTCCGACTCCCTTTATAGAAGTGGCCATCCTCAATGAACATGATGAGGAATGTGACAGTGGGGAGAAAGGACAAATTGCCTATCGTCCACTGTTTCCGCATATCATGGTGAAAGAATACTTTAATAATCCAGCAGCGACGGCCGAGGTTTTCCAAAATTTATGGTTCCACACCGGGGATTTAGGCTATAAAGACGCAAATGGATTCTATTATTTTGTCGACAGGATGAAAGATGTGATTAGGCATAAAGGCGAAAATATATCAACTTTCCAGGTTGAAGATCTCATCAATCATCATGACCAAGTCGATCTTTGTGCCGCCTTCCCGATTCCAGCTGAAGAAGGGGACGAGGATGATATTGTCGTATACGTTGTCCCAAAAACACATGAATTAAGCGAAACAGAGCTAAAAGAATGGACGAAAAAGGAAATGCCGAAGTTTATGTGGCCCAAGCACATTCGTATCGTTCCGGACTTGCCAAAAACGCCGACAAATAAAATTGAGAAATACAAATTAAGGGCTTTGATACTAGAAGAGCTTCAAAAAGTTAGGCTGTTTTCGTAAACTTTGTTGTTATGCAAGAAAAGCAGTGGTTTATTCAATTAGGAACGGGTTCCCCTCTGCGAAAAAGCTTGATTATGGGTCGACACCCTTGGAAGAGTAATAAATAAGCGGAAGTTTTTCCGTTATTTGCAAAATGGAGCTTATTTAGTAAAAAATAAGCGAAGGTTTTTCCGTTATTCAATAAAAAGCTCCCGATTTTAGCGGTTTAAAATCAAATAAGGGAAATTCCTCCTTCTATTTCAGCTAATTTACATCCATTTTCCTAAATAAGGGGAATTTCTCCCTCTATTTTTTAGAATGAGCCTTAAGAAGGTAGCAGAAAGCAACAATGTTTTAGAAAAGAGCCAAAAGTTAAAATCTAATGATTTTGCATAAGAAAAAGGTTCAGGCAGGGTACAAACTCTGTCTGAACCATTTTTCATACATTAAAGACCTCTGATAAAAAATTCATCAATTGATTCAGAAATTCATCAAAAAAGAGTGATTGATAAAATATTCATCATCCATCGTGTGTTTAAACTATTGGCACGGTACTTGCATTAATAAATAGTGTAGGTTGTAGTTTAATGCCAGTGGCTGCAAAGTATGAATGAAAAGGAGTGATTGACCATGAGTCGAAGATTACCAAAATGGATGACCGAAAACACGGTATTGCCGATTATTTCTGCCCCGATGTTTTTAGTATCGGGACCGGAGCTTGTCTTAAGCTGCTGCAAAAATGGGGTCATTGGTTCTTTCCCTGCCCCAAATGCCCGGACCATCGACATTCTTGAGGAATGGATGACGCGATTGACAACGGAGTTAAAGGAGTACAAAGAAAGAAATCTAGACAAAAAAGTGGCTCCCTGGGCAGCAAATATTCTCGCGCATCGAAGCTATAAACGCCTCGAGCAGGAGCTTGCCTTACTGAAAAAATTTAAACCGCCGATTGTCATTACCGCACTTGGGAGTCCGATCCCTGTTATTGAAACTGTTCATTCCTACGGAGGGCTTGTGTTTGCGGATGTGAATTCAGTCAAATATGCCAAAAAAGCAGCTGAAGCTGGTGTGGATGGTTTAGTTCTAGTCAGCGCCGGGGCTGGAGGACATACTGGATCTATTACTGGCTTTGCCTTTGTTGATGCTGTTCGCGAATTTTGGGATGGAGTCATTGTACTTGCCGGAGGAATTTCTACGGGAAAAAGCATTTTGGCAGCCCAAACATTAGGGGCAGACCTCGTGTATTTAGGAACCAAATTTATCGCAGCCAGTGAGAGCATGGCCAATGATCAATACAAGGAAATGCTCATCGAAGCCACACACGAGGATATTATTTTGACAAATGCATTTTCTGGTGTGCATGCTAATATGCTCCGGCAAAGCATTGAAAAAGCAGGCTATGATGTTAATAATCTATCAACTAAAAAAGCAATAAACTTTGACAATCCACATGGAGAAACAAAAGCATGGCGGGACATCTGGTCGGCTGGGCACGGCGTGGATACGATTACAAAAACTCAACCGGCAAAAGAAATCATTGAGGAGCTTGAACAGCAATACAGGAAGGCCTATTCAGATTTTCAGCAGCCAAATGAGTGGATTCCAGCGGAACAAAAGGAAAAGGAGGAATTTATACGATGATTGACACAAAAACCTATGAAAATCCCTATTTCCACGATGGTCTATACGCTCCGATTAAGGATGAAATGTATGTAGATGAATTAACGGTCCTTGAGGGGAAGGTTCCAACCGATTTTTACGGAGCCTATGTGCGAAACGGCCCTAATCCAAAACATGAACCTAAGGGCCGCTATCATTGGTTCGATGGGGATGGAATGCTTCATGCCGTTTATTTCGAAAATGGAAAAGTCAGCTATCGTAACCGCTATATCCATACAAAGGCCTTCCAGCATGAAGCGATCGAAGGAAAAGCCATATGGGCAGGATTAATGGAAGATAAAAAGCAAAATCCGTTTTTTGAAAAAGAAAAAAATACATCCAATACGGATGTCGTCTTTCATAACAATAATTTGCTGACACTTTGGTATCGGTCCGGCCAGCCCTACAAAGTCGATGCCAGAACATTGGAGACAATCGGAGTAGAGGATTTTGGCGGCCGTCTGACGTGCAATATTTCGGCCCATTCGAAAGTGGATGAGGCTACGGGTGAGTTTATTTTTTTCGATTATGGTAATGTGTATCCGTATATGATGTATGGCGTTGCTTCGGCAACAGGTGAGCTGATGCATGTTGCACCGGTTGAGCTTCCGGGTCCGCGACTGCCGCATGATATGGCAATTACGAAAAATTACTCGATCCTGATGGATTTGCCGTTATTTAACGACCCTGAATCAGCGAAATTAGGAAGATACAGTGTCAAGTTTTTCCGCGAATTGCCGAGCCGTTTTGGCATTATTCCGCGTTATGGTGGAGCCGAGTCCATTCGCTGGTTTGAAGCAAGCCCTTGCTATATTTACCATGTGATTAATGCCTGGGAAGAAGGAGACGAAATCGTTTTAACGGGATGCCGGGTAAAAGAACCTGTTCCTTCAAGTACAAAAAGGGGCGGTCCAATTGAAAGAATGCTGGCTTTTCTCCGTATAGATGCCCAGCTTCATTACTGGCGCTTTAATTTGAAAACAGGGCAAGTAAAAGAGGGCGAGCTATGTGACATGAACACAGAGTTTCCGGTAATTAACCTTGATTATATGGGGCAGAAATCGCGTTATTCCTATAATGTTCATATTGGTCCTGGGGAAACGGTACAATTTGACGGATTGGTCAAATATGATACATGGACAGGGCAATCGAAGAAGTACATGTTCGGAGAAGGCCGTTATGGTACGGAGGGGGCCTATGCACCGAAAATAAATGCCAAAGCTGAGGATGATGGTTATTTGGTGACATATGTTCATGATCAGCGGGAGAATCGATCGGAACTGATTATTATGGATGCAAAGGAATTTGAGATTGGCCCGATTGCCAGACTTCTTGTCCCGCAGCATATCCCAATGGGTTTCCATGCGACGTGGATTAACGGTGAAAAGCTTTTCACGTAACAGGCTCAAGTTGGGAGGTAAAGTTTGACCTGTTTTTTTAGAAAGGGCTTACTTTTCCTAATGAAATGAAAAGTAAGCCTTCCAAAATTTGCACCTGATAGCAGGGGGACGGTAGAAATATGATTCTTTCATCAGATGAACGAATAAAAGAGTATGTAGAAAAAGGCTGGTGGGGAACTGCCACCATAGAGGAGTATTTTCTTCAGCATGTTGAACAATGGCCGGACAAGGAAGCCATTGTCGATCCGATTAACCGGGGGGCGTTATGTGGAGGTCTGATGCAAAGGCTAACCTATAAAGAATTGGATCACAGGGTGAGTCGGTTAGCGGACATTCTCCTTGAACACGGCATTGTGAAGGATGATATTGTGGCGATACATTTGCCTAATATCGTGGAACTTGTTATTACTTATTTGGCGGTTTTGCGAGTGGGGGCGATTTCCAGTCCATTTCCGGTTCAATATCGTGAATTTGAATGTTCCCAACAGTTGAAGATGTTAGGTGCAAAAGCAGTGATTACGATAGAGAAAATGAATCTACGTGAATATGCAGCCATGCATGTCAAAATTAAAGAGCAAGTCCCATCGGTTCAACATGTTTTTGTATTTGGGAATGATGTTCCCGAAGGGGCGATTCCGATTCATACAGACGGGATGGATTCAGAGTTTACGAGATTGAAAGCCTATCGTGATACGATTGAAATAACAGCAGATGATATATTCTCTATTTGCTGGACATCTGGAACAGAGGGGAAACCAAAAGGTGTCCCAAGAAGCCATAATGAATGGTTTATCAGTGCTTATGGAACAGTAGATGCCGCTCAACTAACAGGAGATGACCGCATTTTAAATACCTTTCCGATGGTGAATATGGCGGGTATCGGTGGGATGCTGATTCCGTGGTTATTGTCAGGGGGGAAATTGGTGCTGCATCATCCCTTCGATTTACCCTCATTTCTTCAGCAGGTTGAACAGGAAACGATTACGTACACACTAATTCCACCTGCCTTACTAAATATGATGCTAAAAAATCAAGCCATGCTAAATGGTAAGGATATTACCTCACTAAGGGCTGTGGGAACAGGCTCTGCTCCTTTGACCGCATGGATGATTGCGGGCTGGAAGGAAAAGTATGGCGTGGACATTATCAATTTCTTTGGCTCTAACGAAGGGGCAGCATTTTTAAGCAGTCCCAATGATATCCCCGGTCCAGAAATGCGAGCGAAATATTTTCCGAGATTTGGAGTCAAAGGGTTCAACTGGGACAACCGAATTTCTGAAAGGATTGAAAGTAAGATTGTAGATTTAGAGACAGGGGAGGATATTACAGAATCACTTCACCCTGGTGAGCTGCGGATTAGAGGGGCCAGTCTGTTTTCTGGATATTGGAATTCAGAAGAAATGAATCAAACGTCATTTGATCAAGACGGATACTTTTGTACAGGGGATTTATTTGAGATTGCCAATGATCAAAATCAATATTATCGAGTGGTTGGACGAGTCAAGGATGTAATCAACCGCGGGGGACTAAAGATATCACCTGAGGAGCTGGAAGGATTGCTTCAAGGCCATCCAATGGTGGAAGATGTGGCTGTCGTCTCTTATCCGGACCCGATTATGGGTGAAAATGTATGCGTTTGCATCGTTCCGAGAGAGTCTGTAGAAATCAAGCTGGAAGAACTTGTTGCATTTTTACGGGAGAAACAGATTGCATCCTATAAATTGCCAGAGCGCTTGGTTCTATTGGAGCAGTTGCCACGAAATCCGGTAGGGAAAATCTTGAAGAATCAGCTCCGGGAGATGGTGAAGAGTGAACGAGTTAATTAGGAGCTTTATGTTTAAGAAAGGAGGGTGTGCAAGATGGAAGCTTATATTTATGATACGATCCGTACACCGCGCGGGGCAGCAAAGAAAAATGGTTCATTGCTTGAAGTGAATCCCATTCATTACGTTTCACAACTGTTTCATGCGCTTGAATCCAGGAACGAACTGCGCTTATCAGAAGTGAGTGATATTGTTTTAGGCTGTGTTACACAGGTTCGCGACCAAGGGTCCAATATTGCTAAGGTGGCAGCTCTGTTTGCTGGTTTGCCCAATACCATTCCCGGCATGACGGTCAATCGCTATTGTGCGTCAGGTTTAGATGCCGTTCTGATTGCTGCTGCAAAAGTGAAGGGAGAAATGGATGAGCTTGTCATAGCAGGGGGCGTGGAGTCTTCCTCGAGAGTTCCCATGTTTTCTGATGAAGGATCGTGGTTTTCTGCTCCCGAAGTGATGGATAAAACAAATTATGTCCATATGGGGGTATCCGCTGATATTATGGCATCGTTATCAGGATTTACTCGCGAAGAGCTTGACCAATATGCTTATGAATCGCATGAACGCGCCGAGAATGCGTATCAGCAGGGCTATTTCAACCGTTCTTTACTCCCTATCTATGATCAACAACATCAAGAATTTTTGGAAAAGGACGAACTTGTTCGTCCTGATATTTCAATGGAAAAATTAACGGCTTTAAAGCCATCGTTTTCCGAAAAACATATAAGTGGAATGGAAAGCCGAATTAAACTGCAATTCCCTCAATTGAAGGAAATTTCCCATGTCCATCATGCCGGGAATTCTCCTTCCTTAGCCGACGGAGCTTCTTTGATTCTCATTGGTTCGGAAGAAAAAGGGAAAAAGCTGGGCTTAACACCGCGAGCCAGAATTGTGGCTTCCGCTAGCGTTGCGGATGACCCTTTCTTATTAGGCGGCGGGCAAAAGGCAGCTGAAGTGGTTCTGAAGAAATCGGGATTAACAATCGGGGATATTGATTTGTTTGAGTTTAATGAAGCTTTTGCTGCGACGGTACTAAAGTTTCAACGTGATTTTGGTCTTGACCGGGATCAGCTGAACCCGAACGGCGGTGTGATTGCAATGGGACATGCGCTTGGGGCAACGGGAGGTATGCTCATTTGTACGCTGTTGGACGAATTGGAAAGACGCAATCAGAAGCGCGGACTTGTTGCCATAAGCGGAGGAGCAGGAGTAGGCACGGCGCTGATCATAGAAAGAGTATAATTTTAAAAAATTGAAGTGAAGCAAAGGAGGCGTTTATCTTGTTATCTTTAATCAAAGCTGCTGTTATTCAAAAGGATCTCTCTATGGATGAGTTATGGGAGAAATGGGAGGCTGAAGCGAAACTTTGTCTTAAAGCAGTTGAGCGAAAGAAAATCGTCGGGGCCTATAAGATATCTGGACAAAGAAAAGTCGTGCTTATTTATGATGCTTCCTCTCATGATGAACTGGATCGAACCTTTATGGCTGGGCTCCCATTATCAGAGTATGTTGAAATTGAGGAAATGCTTCCTATTCGTCCCTATGAGGATTTTGCAATAGATATCGGCAACCGTTGGAAATAGGAATACCATTGGCTTTCAATGATAATATCTTTAGGTTTACTTTTGACATCGCAAAGGAAGATGAAGAAATTTTTTATTTGTGAATACCAGCTTCATTATCATTTTGAACGTAAGGGAAAAAATCCTCAGATCCAATCCAATAGTGATTTGAGGATTTTTTTTTAATTAATTTTTGTTATGTTATCCTCTTTTTTCAAAACGGAAGTAATTTTGGACAAATTGTCCCCTTTTATTTATCCAAAAGTAGTTCAATATCACCCATTTTGTGGAACATAAATGGATATCAATAATGGATAAGATGATTCTCTCTATACGATTTTTTATTATGGCATTTCCATGCAGCTCAGTTTCTGATTAAACCCTTCAATCTCCTACGCGCTCCTTCCCGCCATTGCTTTACAGCCGATACCGTAACACTTTCCCGTTCGGCCATTTCCCTGACGGATAGGTCATTAATGAGAGTGTACTGAAGCCATTTCCCTTGATTCGGAGTTAACATTTCCAAACAGGATAACAAGATTTCTCTTTCTAAAGAGGAGTCTTTCCGGCAGTCAGCTGCCATCTCCCAAAATTCCTCCTCTGGACAAAAATCTCTTTCCTTGCTTTTTGCCATTTTATTGAGTTCCATAAGCAGCTTGCCTCTAATATATGAATATGCATAGTTTGTAAAATTCCCTTTTTCCGGATTGAATCGTTGGCTGGCCTCCCATAAGGAAATGAGGCCAAGCTGGTAAAATTCCTCCAGGTCTGTATAAAGATGAAGAGAGTGAATGATCTTGTGGATCATCGGCTGATATTGTTCTGCTAACTGTTCAAAGCTTTCCAACGCTAGGTCCTTTCAGGAAAGCGCGCTTATGCCATTGTATTCCCGGGTATCTCTACCATAGCGGGATTCTTTAATTTGAGCGAATCCACTCATTTCTAATTTGGTGCCAAATTAACCCCGGAAAATGGCAAAATCTACTGTCTTATTTCTAATTTGGAGCAGATTTTAAGAAGTTTCGACCAAAACTATATAAATTGATTTAGGGAAGGTTCTTAAAAGGTAATTTTTGTTACAGAATCCAATCTTGCTAGAGAAGCTATTACAATGAGCTAGTTCAATCGACATGAATACAAAAATTGTTGAGTTCCCTCCATTGTAAACGGAGAGAATTAAATTAAAAATTTTAAACCTTGAAAATGCAGAAGAGGTTTTTAGGCATTTCACGGATATAAATGTAACGAAGTATATGGATATAGAACCTTGTAAGGATATAAAGGAAGCAGGAGAAATAATTTCGTATCATTTAAGGGAATCAGGTTGCCGATGGGGGATGTTACATAAAAGCAGCGAAAAGTTTAGGGTATAAGTGGTACTTATACCCCATATTAAATATTGTTAATTCTAAATCAACGTATATCTCAATTATAATTCAAATAGACAGAATAATAGAGAAATAGACAAAATCACATTTTATATTATTTATTTCAGATGGAAAGAGAATGAAACCGTGCTGACAAAGGTAAAAAAGAAAAAGTGTCATACACAAACCCCATTTTTCAACACGATGGTAGAAGAAGAAATTATGATTAGAAAATAATTTATTATGAGGGAGGAATATGTAACGATGACAAAAATAAAGCAAAGTGGTTTTGATCTTTCTGAGGCGGACATAAATGAAGATTTACTAAGAGAATTATCAGAATTCCCACTTCTTGAAGCACTTTTTGGACGGCGTTCCCGCCGATTTTTTCTTGGAGCAGAAATACCTGACGGACCGCTTGCATATAAATCAAGACACGAACCAGTACCGCTAAATAATTTAGAAAAACTACTAATATTATTGGGGGTCAGTGGTGTAACGGGTTGGCATCATTCAGTTACTAGACATGATCGTTATAAACCGTATCTATCCAATTATTCTGGATCAGCGTCGGGCAGAACCCATCCATCTGCAGCAGGCTTTCATACTTCGGAAGTATTTTTTACGGATGACACAGGGACCTACATTTTCCGTACCCGTGATTTTGCACCAGAAGTGGGACGCTCAGACAATGGAAAACTTTCTACAAAAGAATTACTGCAATCACATCAAAAAAGAATTGAGAAATTATCCGATGATCGCCTGTATATTCCTAATTATGAGCCCTATATGGAGGGGCATAATTCTTGGGTGGCCAATAAACCTGGTACTTTCTTAGTGTTCCCAGTAGGGGATTTAGCTCAGCATACACTGTTAAATTTATGCTTCTACGTTCAGAATGGGCTAGTGATCTATGACGATATTAATAAACGGAAAATCCCAGGTTTAGAGAAATACAGACATATTGTGGATGTCGATAATCCGGTTCCCCTTAGCTTCCTTGATCAATATTCGCTTGCTGAACTATCTGCAGAATTGGCTACAGCAACATACTCAGGAATGTTATTGCAGCAAGCAATCGGGCTCGGCGGTTGGATGTTTGATGGAATTGATCGCTTAACCGTTTTAGGAGCCAGTGGTGATCCGGATGTTCCCGGTCTTGGTTTCCGCTATGATACAGATGAACGTTGGGCAATACCTAACCCAACAGGACTTGAAGGAGTATTTACTTCGTATACACCTCCACATTATCCGACCATGAGAGATGCAGTTGAAGCATTAGTGGAACGCAAATTTGGGAAGGACGGTCCATTTCATCCTGAAACAAAGGGAATTTGGAAGAATCCGTCGTTCGTGCGCAGCAACGCACAAGTTCATGATGAAGAATTTAAAGAAATTATTGCCCTGCAGGCTCAATACATGTATGATACATTCGGGAAATTTCCGGCAACCGTGCCTTCTGTCTATTCATTAATGTACTTACAGTCGCATCATCTAGATTTGGAGTATTATGACAAACTATTTGACCCGCATTCTTACTTATCCACCCATGCTGAGCATTTGAAAAAGTGGCATGGCATAAAGCTGTAACCATTAAACAAGTATTGTTACTTTCGATAAAAAAAGCTATGCAATTAGATGCCTGATGACACTATAGCTTAAGCAAAATCATTCTATTTTTATTTTAACAAAAAGGAATTAATCGTGAGATAGGCACCACCCAATTATTGGATGGTGCCTAAGATAATAATAAATGGTAGATTGAAGTAGTTATGTAGGAAGTAATAATAAAATAAAGTAGAGAACCATCCCCCTGGTCACCCTCGGTTACTTGTCGTATCGATAAAATGTGCCCGAGGTCGTGCACAATAACTCGCCTTCTTCATTGCGGACGTCCGCTTCCATGAATGAAATTTTATAGCCATCCTTCTTATAACGAGACGTTGCAATCAATTTTCCGGATTTCGTTGCTTTAAAAAAAGAGGTCTTCAATTCTAGCGATACATAAGGTACGTCCTTCAGCCGAAAGTTTAAATGACCCATCGCTGTGTCAGCGAGAAAGGTAAAGATGCCGCCGTGCACGATCCCAGCCGGGTTATACATAATGTCAGTAACCGGACACGTAATGGTACATGTTTTTGCCTCATCATCATAATCAAACTCAAACTGCAACATATTGAACATAAATATACTTTCCGGTTTGATGGCGCTTGTATCATAAGCCTGCTCCATATGTGCCATAAATTTTTGCTTGTTCACCGATAATTCCCCCATTGTTAAAATTTCTCCCTATTAATAATATCATATTTTTCGGAATTCTTAGACTGCATTACCGAATTAAGCTAAATTCGGTAATTCGTTTATGATTGTAAAAGTAAATATATTTACTAGTTCACACGTTGCACTAGAATAAAAGGCCGGCGGGTCAGCCTCTCAGCATACAAAAGTTTTAACGTGCTACAGGTCTGACCCTAAATTGTGTCTACTTGGTAGAGCTTCTCCTTCAGTTACACCAAATTTGGTATATGTAATTTTCCTAATTCTGCTAGAATATAAATAAATCTTAATTATTTCTAATGCGCTCTTTTAAAGCGCCTCGACACCTGTCATAAAGGCCGGAACAAGTTTAAGATTACTATCAATGAATTATTTTAAGCGGGTGAAACTAATAATGCTAAACCTTACATACTTTCAATCACTATTTAACGAGGATAACACAGAAATTCGCTGCCGAAAGGTGCTGGACGAAATTTCACCAGTTGTGAAAGCAATTTTTCAACAATTTGTTGAAAGAATCGGGATACAGCTCGGGAATGAATACATAATCAGAAGCTATGATACGACACTTACTACTACCTATCATGATGCCCGTAATCCAACGTATGCCGAGAAGAAAAAGGAATCTGATATTGGCCGGAAACACTATATTAAACTGAATCGGAAAGTGGATGACAAGGAGTATAATTTCCTCACCCTTGAACTTGATGGGATCAGTAGAATGTTGATGATTCATTCTGAACTGAATTTCATCCCGTTTTGGGCGTGGGTTCGGAACGATAAAATTCATGGTGTCCTGGAGGCGATTCCGTCCGATTATTCTATTTTTACGGGCTGGAAGGAAAAGTCGGTGATTCCAAAAGAGGAGTTTGTTCCTTTTGTAAAAAGCTGCATTAAACCACGGAAACGACCTAACTTTGAAATTGGAACAAGCCTGCCGTTGGAAGGGAACTTGGAAGAGGAATCCCTGATTGCCCAGCTTGTGTCGGCTTGGGAAAAGCTTGGCCCATTCCGGAGTTTTTATAACGAAGAAATTGATGTTTCAAACAGAGCATATGATGCCCTAATGCTCTTGGCTGCAACCCGAAACATTAAGGAAACCAGTTTGCTGGGCCGTCCTTATACTGTCGATATCGGGCCATTGGAGGAGCAAAAACAGGGAAAACGCCAGGCTTTTTATATTTATGATGGCGAGCAAATGCTAACAAAGGGGTATATCAGCTATCTTGACTATCATGATAAGAACTCGCCACTTCAGACGATTATCGTCCAGCTGGAGGGCCATAATCATATTTTCACAAGTGCCAGAGAAATAATTGGGGACGGCACAAAAGAATGGTGGATTACCAAGGTATTCGCGTCACAGAGCCAGGAGAACACGAAAGTGATGGCCAATGCAATGCGATTGTTAGGTGAACATCATATAGAGGTTAAAGGAAGTTCCTATTATGTGGGAAGCTTCAATAATGAAACGCAGTCATTTGTGGAAGGGACCGAAAAGGTCAAGAAAACGTTTATCGATGCTGCCCTAATCTTTCATCATGCTAAAGAAAAACTGGAATTGCCGTCTGATACCGATACTGGAGGGAATGGAGAAGAGGACGACCCCGATACGGAACCAGGTTTGGAACCGAACTTTACGTTCAGCGAAATCATCAACATGATTACCAACAGTCAATTTACGTTTTCCAATGACATTATTCGTGACTTACATTTGAATCTGACCGCTTTGGATGATAAGCATTTTGTTCTGTTAAGCGGGATTTCCGGAACAGGGAAAACCCAGCTTTGCCGCTTATATGCTAATGCCGTTTATGGTCTGGAATATGAGAGTGAGAATCCGTATTTTACGATTATTCCGGTACGTCCGGACTGGACTGATGCGACTGCTCTGTTCGGTTATTATAGTTCCTTTGAAAAACGCTATGTCAAAACGGAGTTTCTGCAGGTTCTTCTGCATGCGTTAAAAGAGAGGGATAAGCCTCATTTTATTTTATTAGATGAAATGAACTTGGCTCGTGTGGAATATTATCTGAGTGATTACCTAAGTGCGGTTGAATCCAGAAAAGAAATTCCGCTGCATCAGGATGATCAGATTACCGATATTCCGAAGAAAATGGTGATTCCGCCGAATGTCTATGTGTTGGGAACCATTAATGTCGACGAAACCACCCATTCCATCTCAGATAAAGTCTTGGACCGAGCCTTTGTCATGACACTTTCCGATGTTGATTTTGATTCGTATTGGGAACGGGTCGACCAGGATCTGAAAGTTGCGCTTGCGAACGAGTTTACGATTTTACGGGAATTGCATCGCACGTTATCCTTTTATGAGCTGCATTTTGGCTATCGTTCGATGGGGGAAATGCTGCAAAAGCTATATGCCAATCGTCAGCTTCCTGAAGAGTATCAATTGGATGCAATGGAAGCATTGGATCGGGTGATTTCTGAAAAAGTTTTAACAAAGGTCCGAGGGGATGAGCGGATTTCTGATATGCTGGTGAATTTGGAGGTATGGCTGACCATGAATCTAGGTGCTGCTTCTATCTCACTTCAGCACGTGAAACGGATGAAAGAGGAGTTAGAGTATTATGGTGCAACCCAATTCTGGCGCTAATCTTCTTGAGCTTTTTGATAAACAGCAAGGCTGGATTCCGTTTTTCGGTGCGTATCTTAGAGAAGCGACAGAATATAAGCTGCGTTTTCATAGTACGCAAGTCGATGTGAGGTTTCAGGGTATTCCAGTTCCATTTTTTCAAAAAGAGGGGAAAGGCTTTGCCACATTTATAACGCCATTTCAATCTGGTTCCGTTCATGTTTGTCTAAACGGTCAGGAATTTGAGACCTTTGTTTATCCAGACGCTCGGAAACTGACGGAAGATCAGTTCAACCTGATGCTGGAAGAAATCCTGTCGGAGGCGAATAGCTGCTTCCAGCTCAGCGGGTTGGCGACTCATGTCAATACATCAGGCCGAAACCGTGATATCACTTGGACACAATGGAGTTATCTGAATCAATCCTTTCATCAGTTGAAGCACATTTTTTCAAAAATTGAAAAGCAGCCGCTTCGCCGTTTGGACAAGTATACGATGATGATGAAACGGGAAAAGGTCCAGCATTCAGAGCAGGTTACTTTAAGGTGGTTGGATCTGCAGGGGCAAGGTAATGAAATTCCGGGTACTGTCCAGAACGTAAAGACGTTAGAAACGCGAAATCTATACGAAAATCAAGTGCTAAAGCAGCAGTTGCAGGATTTGTATCGGCTCCTCCGTAAGTATGAAATGGTTGAACATGAAGAGATTGCGGGCAAAGCGTTGAAGTATAAAGGGATTGTCCAGCGCTGGCTGAACAGTTCTTTTATGAATGAAGTCACAGCAAACAAAGGTCCTTATACGATTACGCAAAAATTTCGTAAGCATCCCGTTTACCGTTTGTGGTATCAATGGTTTGATCAGCTTTATAAGCATAACCGTGAGGGCATTGGCTTTGATTACCCGATTTCATTAAAAGACACGTTTCAATTGTATGAAATGTGGTGCTTTATGAAGGTTGTCAGGATTCTGAGGGAAGGGGATTTTGTGCGTGATACGGGTGGATTGTACCAGATGACGAAGGATGGCATTTTTCTGAATCTGGCCGAGAATAAGGAAAGCAAAATTCAGTTGCAGGGCGGTGTGAGCCTGTACTACCAACGGGCCTATCAATTCAACTCACCAACTTTTCATACATTTACTCAAAAAATGATTCCAGATATTGTTCTGGAAGGGGAAAACGGCATGATCGTGTTTGACCCGAAATATCGGGTTCCGGATAATCTGGGTACGGCACTGGGTGAAATGCATAAATATCGCGATGGTATTCTCAAGCGGGACTCAGGTGAACGGGCCGTTCAGGAGGTTTATATTCTTACACCGACAACGGATGAAGTGGCCGAGGAGATGAGGTATTTTCAATTGGAATTCCAAGAGCAATTTGGCATGGGAGCGATTAGGGTGGTGCCAGGGGCTGAAGATGAATATTTTCATTCGAAGATTGTCGGGAGTGTTAGGCAGTTGTCTAGATTGGAAATTAAATAGGGAACTTTGAAAAATATTAGTGGAATCCGAAGTGAACATATGTTCCTATCGGTGTGTGGTAATGGTATAATTTAGATACAATAGAATAGGTTTTTTCAAGGGTGGTCGGCACACTCCCAAACAGAAAGGGGGGTGGTGCTGGATGACAGTTTATGAATCATTCATGTTTGCGATTGGTTTTGCAGGTTTAATCGTAACCATTCTGTCATTTAACCGAAAAAAATAATCCACCCTTGAGTTAGGCGCTCAGGTGGATTATCCCGCCAATAAGCCGACCCCCGCAAAGGGAACCGTCTATTGCTGGACCGGACATGTTACTGCATGTTCGGTCTTTTTTAAATTATTCCATATTTAATCATATTATAACTGATATTTTTAAAAATAAAAATAAATTACTACAAACAACTCTCTTAATAAACTCGTTAAACTTACACTAGACATCGTCCCTTAAAGAAGCCAACTATCCTAATAACAGGGTAGTTGGCTTTATTGAAGATGACGGAAACAAGCTTCATACCATCATCCGTTTAGGTCAGGACCATGGAGATCGTTTCGGTGACTTTTTTTACCATTAGAATGGGCCCCTTGGCTTTTCGCAGCTTTTTTCTTGTGGAATTTGATGGTGGTCAATTTCTTTTTATACGTTAAAAGATATACTCATTTTGACAAATACTCATGTTGGGGGTGAGTGTATGGATACAATTATCATTTATACAAGTATGGCAGGGACAACGGAATTAATGGCGGAGATGATTGGGGGAAAACTCACTGAGGCAGGGGAGAGAGTAGTAATTAAAGATGCCCTTGAAGCTTACGCACATGACCTGCAATCGTACGACAGAGTTTTAATTGGCAGTTATACATGGGGAGATGGTGACCTGCCTGATGAAATGGTCGATTTTTATGAAGAGTTATCTAAGCTTGATTTAAATGGTAAACAGGCGGCAGTTTTTGGCCCGGGTGATTCCACCTATCCTCACTTTGCCAGAGCAGTCGATATTTGGGAAGAAGCGATACAAGCGCAAGGTGGGGAAATAGTAGTTGAAGGTTTGAAAATTGACCGCTGGTATACCGAAGAACTAGAGGCTGCGTGTGCAATATTTTCTGAAAAGCTCATTCAAAGTCATTGACTCAAGGCTCTGAGTTTGTTCGCAAATATAAAACCAAACTTGTCCCTAATCAATTTTTTTCTTTAAAACTTAAGTAAAATAAAGGCATAACCAATTCGAGGAGGAAAAGAAAATGAAAAAGGCGGTATTCCAATTAGAACCATTAACTTGTCCATCATGTATTAAAAAAATCGAAACCACACTTCAGAAAACGCCCGGTGTCAGAATGGCCAAGGTTATATTTAATATGAGCAAGGTAAAAGCAGAATTTAATGAATCCGAGGTAAATGCAAACCAATTGGAGGAAAAGTTTCATAAATTGGGATACGAAGTAATTTCAACCAAAGTCTCTTAATCTCTTAAAGGTCAGGAAGGAGGCGTGAAAATGGTTACGCTTATAAACAAAAATAAAAACAAAATTACCGCATGTTCATTCGTTTTAATTGTTGTTGGATTTTTGACAGGATTGCCTGGAGATATTGAGTTTAGAAAAATTGCATTTTTACTCGCAACCGTTATCGCAAGTATCCCAATTTTTCTTAAAGCCTTGCAGAGTTTGCGGATGAAAGTGTTTAGCATTGAATTATTGGTAAGTCTCGCAGTTTTGGGCGCTCTTTACCTGAAAGAATATACAGAATCTGCAGTCGTTACCTTTCTATTCCTGTTTGGCGCTTATTTGGAGGCACGAACATTAGAAAAAACGCGGTCATCATTAAAAGAATTGATCGACATGGCTCCACAGGAGGCTACGGTAATTCGAGGCGGAGATACGAATATCGTCCCGATCGAAGAGGTCGTCACGGGCGATCGGGTGATCATTCGTTCTGGAGGAAGGATACCAGTGGATGGAAGTATCGTATTTGGTCACGCTTCTTTAAACGAAGCGGCTCTAACAGGTGAATCGGTGCCAGTAACGAAGAAATTATCGGATGCTGTGTATACCGGCACAATTGTTGACACTGGCTATATTGAAATGATGGCAGAAAAAGTAGGGGATGACACTACCTTTGCAAAGATAATGGAGCTTATTGAAGAAGCGCAAGAATCAAAAACGAAGGCTGAGAAATTTCTTGATAAGTTTGGCAATATTTACACACCGGTCATCGCGCTGCTGGCCATCCTTGCTTTTGTAATTACTAAAGATTTGAAATTGGCGATAACTTTCTTAGTGATTGCTTGCCCGGGGGCTTTGGTCATAGGGGCTCCTGTTTCAAGTGTCGCCGGGATTGGAAACGGTGCGAAGAACGGCGCCCTTGTTAAAGGTGGTGAAGTGATGGACCGATTATCCAAGGTAAATGCCATTGTGTTTGATAAAACGGGAACATTAACGAGAGGAAAACCAGAAGTGACCGATATCAAGGTATTTAGTCAACTGGAGGAGAATGAGTTGCTTCAGTTGGTGGCCCAAGCTGAAACCATTTCTGAGCATCATTTGGGTAAAACCATTGTTAAGGAAGCTCTGGCAAGAGATTTATCCATTAATAAGGGCGCAGTGGAGGGAGAGGTCATTAAAGGGAAAGGCATTCGAGTGAACCTAGAAGAGCGTGATTTGGTTGTTGGGAACCGACAGGTCATGTCCTTAGAAACCATTAACATTTCAGAAGAGGTTGAAGCATATGCAGTTGACCGGGAAAAGGCTGGAAATACGGCTATATTTGCTGCAATAGATGGTGAAATTTCTGGAATCCTTTCCATTGCTGACCAAATTCGTGATGACGCAAAAACTGCCTTGTCAGAACTGAGAAAAAACGGTATCGATAAAATTGTTATGTTAACTGGAGATAACCGCTATACGGCTGCAATTGTGGCCAACAAACTAGGTGTAGATGAGTATTTGGCTGAACTTCTCCCGGAAGATAAAGTTGATTACGTAAAAAAGTTAAAGCAAGAGGGTTATGTTGTTGCTATGGCAGGTGATGGAATCAATGATGCACCAGCTATCGCGACAGCCGACATCGGGTTTGCTATGGGCGAAGGCGGGACTGATGTATCCATGGAAACAGCGGATGTAGTATTAATGGCTGATCGGTTAATGCAATTGGCACACGCCCACTTGCTGGCAAAAGCAACGATTCGAAATATCAAACAAAATACGTACTTTGCGGTTACGATTGTTTTTCTCTTGTTAGTCGGTGTTTTGTTTGGTTCAGTTCATTTGGCATCCGGTATGTTTATCCACGAAGCTAGCGTTCTCCTCGTTATTTTAAATGCGATGAGATTAGTCAAATTTAATCCAGGTAAGATAAAAGTGAATAGCATGACTCAGCTTGCACCAGGTTTATTAAAATAACGCTGGACTATATTTCCAATAAAGAAGAAAATAGAAGCAATGGATTATCGGGAGTGGTAGAAATGGAGTATAACCAACATGTATGTACAGGAACTCATAACGCATGTGTTTCTATAGTTCCAATTTTTAATCATTTGGAACAGGAACAAATGGAAGAAATTATGGTGGCGGCCAGGTCGGTTTCATACAAAAAAGGGGAGATCATTTATCAGGCAGGCGATCAATCAAACGCCCTTTATATCGTTAATAAAGGGAAAATTAAAATCTATCGCCTTTCAGAATCAGGAAAAGAGCAGCTATTACGGATTCTGACTCCGGGAGAATTTACCGGTGAATTAGCCTTATTTAACGAAGGTATCCACGAAGCATTTGCCGAGGCTATGGCAGACACGCAAGTGTGTATGATTAGACGCGCAGACTTACAGGCACTTCTGTTGAAATTCCCATCCATCTCCTTAAAAATTTTAACTGAGTTTTCCAAGCGATTGGAACAATCTGAAAAACAAACCGCACGCTTTGCCACTGAAAAGGTGGAAACAAGGCTGGCCCTGTTTTTGGCGGAATGTTTGGATCCAGATAGTCGCGAAGTTGAATTTACCCTACCGATGAGCAAAAAAGACTTGGCGTCCTATTTGGGAACCACCCCGGAAACGGTTAGCCGCAAGCTATCAGATTTTGAAGCAGCAGGTCTAATTAAACAAAAGCCTCATAAAAAAATTGAAATCATCGACTTGGACGAACTGCTCCTATTCTAATTTGTGTTTCAAGGACCAGGGGAACGTTGCTGCTGGATTATTTTTGGCGAAAGCGATTCTAAGAGAATCAAAGTTTGTCTTTTAACTGCCAGAAATCCACAACTCTGGGGTAATTCAAGTCCTTTTTTTTTGACAATATTTATTTTGCTAGAAAAAACAATCCACCCTTGAGTTAGAAACTCTGGTGGATATTTTTTCGAGTAATTTAAATCAGAGACATTAAAGAGAATGATTATTTTCAATCGCCCTCGTTAACTCTATTTTGACTAACTTCACCAAATGTTCCCTATTAAGCGAATTATCATTCTTGGTATAAACATTAAGATGTTCCAAATCACTTCAAATATAAACTCAATTAGGGTATCTTTAAAAAAGCCGTCTCTACTTCTTTTTTTATTTTTCATCTTCTAACTCCCAATTAATCAATCGTTGTTTAACTATCGATTTTAGCTCATTGAAACTTTTCTTACTCACATTTCATTAATATCATATAGAGCACCTCCCAGAACAAAAGGTACTCTATACACACGAATCTTTGAACTCTTTGTTATTCTTTTCCGCTAAACTCTAAAATATTTAAACCCTCAGATGCCTCTGGTGCTTCAAAAAATTTAGTAACATGAATAAACACCGCTTCCGTGTCAAAAGTTGCTCTTTCGGGTTGTTCGTTACGCCTTTGTGCAATTTGACGTAAGCATTGCTCGTTATTTAGATTAAGGAAAATTAGTTGATGGCTTGCATTGACCTCTGACACCATATCCAAAAACCATTTTCGCAGTTTTTGAGTGTTAGCTGGAAAATCCATCACTACATCTGTACCGACACTTAATATGTTTTGGACATGCTTTTTCACCAATGGCTTGAGCTGCGCTGAGAATTTTAGATAATCATCAAATGATGCAATCTGATTGGGATAAAGAGATGAAAGCCATTCATCCTCAGACAACAGTACCGCATGTTTATCTATCGCCAATTGTTTTGATTTAGTTGATTTTCCAGCTCCCATTTTTCCGCAGAAAAAGTATAGCGTCCCCAATTGTTTCATATTTTTTAAACCCCCGCACTTATTTTAGTTTAAACTTTTTACTTCGTTAGTTCCCATAGACTTTTTCCTCTTATTAATATTTAGATGTTAAGATTTATATCAAATTTACTTATTCTACCGATTTCATTTATATTCCTTCTTTAACAAACCTGGTTTAAGTGAAACCTCCACAATCTCCATGTGCAAGGGAATTGGACCAATGGACAGAGGAAAAATGGGAAGAGAATTATGAAAAACTATCTTTTGATGATGGTGGCTGGGTTCCGGCTGTTCCTAAAGCTAGAAGACGATGTCGGGTGGAGGGCTGCGATGGTATTCCTGAGCCTGATGAAAATTATTGTGATGAACATATTAGGGAATCTTAATTTCTTTAGTGGAGTGGAGGGAATACACTCTTTGTAGGTAGCATGGATGACTGCTCAAGCATAACAAGCTTTTTAAATAAAAAGCTCTGTTATAGCTTAATGTTGATTTCAATGTATTTGAAATAAACGTAAAAATTTCGTTTAAATTGGGAAATACCCTTATTTCCTTAAATATAAAGGAGGTTTTTCCGTTTATTTGATCCAAATCTTTGGATTTTGTCTAATTTTGAGCGGTTAATCGGAAATTCTCCGCTTATATCTGCTTCTTAATCTTCATCTATATACATTAGCCGGAAATTCTCCGCTTATTTCTGCTTCTTAATCTCCATCTATATACATTAGCCGGAAATCCTCCGCCTATGAATTCTCATGCCTACACGAAAATCAACAATGAATAATAACAGAGCCAAATAAAAAAGCGTAATATATGAAGGCTCAGAGCATAAGACTCTGGGCCTTTAAATAGTTACATTCTCTTCTTCCCGCATTTCTTTAGTTACATAGAAATATTGATTGGCAGACGCTTTTTTGGGGCTAATAGGAAGGGGATTGAAATGGAATTAAGAGTTCATTCTTTTTTGCCAGGTGTTTTGATTTTTTTCAAAATAAGGTCCGTTGCTTTTTTGGGATGTAAACGATATAGGAAGTCCATGATTTTTGCATCGTTTCCTGCTAATACTCGGTATTTATTGTTTTCCATCCCTTTAATAATGATCGCAGCCGCTTCTTTTGGACTGAGCATCTTATAGGAATGGTTGTCAGCCCCTTCGAATTCTATTTTCGCATTTTGGACTAGGTTGGTGTCGACTGCACCCGGAAAGACGATGGTTACGCCTACATTGGTATCTCTAAGCTCTAAATGCAGGCCTTCCGTTAACATTTTGACAGCTGCTTTTGAAGCGGAGTAAATCGATTGAAGCGGCACCGGAAGAAATCCACCCATGCTCGATACATTGGTAATGTATGCTTCTGGTCGAATTAAAAGGTATGGTAAGAACGATTTGCACATATAGAGCGTTCCATAAAAGTTGACATCCATGACTTTTTGAATTAGTTCATAATCAAGATCGTTAACGGTTTGAAACTGTTGAAGAACTCCGGCATTATTAATGATTCCATCTATGCAGCCGTGAGCCGCGATGATCTCTTCTGGAAGCTTTTCTACATCTTCTCTGTTAGCTACATTAGCCATGTGTATCGAAATCTTATCGCCGTATACAGTAGCGAATGATTTTATTTCCTCTAGCCCGTTTTTGTGAATGATGGCAGCGACTTTAGCTCCTTTTCCCAGGAGTTGGCGGACAAGCTCTTTCCCAATCCCACCACCAGCACCTGTTACGACAATCACTTTATTGAATACTTTCATCCTATTCCCCCATATTTTTGTTATGTAAAATTACCTATTCATCATATGTGAGTAAAGTGGATGAAATTCTTCTTTTATATCCAGCAGCCAAAGGTGTCCATTCATTTAGGATGCTCATTATATTACATTTAGCTATGAGTAAATAAAATCTAATTAGATTAAGCGTTACCATTTACAACTGTTTCTTTTGCATAAGTTTTCACACCAAATAACTTAAAGCATACTGGGGAAAAATTATTGACACAAAGAGAAAACTAATGATAAAATAAAAATTTTGATAAATAAGACAGAATGTGGTATCCTAATAAAGGTAACAAATATTGAATGATTAGTTTCTTAAGTTTGTTTTTCCATCGTTATCCAGTTGCTCATATTTTTAATGCGCCTCTTTATTTCCTCATAATCGATTATTTCTTATTTTTTCACCGCACAAATCGATATTTTCTGAATGAGTTAATTAAAGTAATTTTTAGAGTTTACAATTCTGATTTATACTGGCACGGTCAAGGAGCCGTAAGGATGAAAGAGAGGTAGGGCTTTCATTGTTTTAGGGTCAGGAAAGCAGTTTTTTGACAAATTGGAGGGATTACTTTTGAACATAACAAAATTAATAAATGAAGTTTCAGCAAAGTCAGAGCTGTCTAGGAAAGATGCAGAAATAGCTGTGGAGGCTGTATTCGATATAATCACACAATCACTAGTTAGCGGAGATTCTTTTGCGCTTTCAGGGTTTGGTAAATTTGAAGTTTGTCAACGTGAAGCCCGTACTCGTATCGACCCAAAAACGGGGGAAGAATCGATCATTCAAGCTGGCAAAGTTCCGATTTTCCGGGCAAGTAAGTCATTAATACAGCAAATATAGGTTTAAGGGTTATCCCAATTTAAGATGTGTGCCATGTTGTTACGAAAATCAGCATCGGTCTGTGGCTTCATATTAAATAAACTGAATAAACTTTCATCTATCTAGGGAATAATATAATCATATTCACACAATAGGAGGCAGCAATATTGGAAAAAGGTAAAGTAAAATGGTTTAACAGCGAAAAAGGTTTTGGATTCATCGAACGTGAAGGTGGAGAAGACGTATTCGTTCATTTCTCAGCTATCCAAGGTGAAGGCTATAAATCATTAGAAGAAGGTCAAGAAGTTACATTTGACGTAGAGCAAGGTCAACGTGGACCACAAGCTTCAAACGTTCACAAAGCTTAATAATAAGAAAAACGAATAAATAACAGTCTCTTTATGAGTCTGTTATTTATTTTTCAAAGGAGTTTTGATATGACAACATTTCAGGAAATGGGTATTCGTGAGCCCATTCAAAGAGCGATTACAGATATGGGATTCGAAGAAGCATCTCCTATTCAAGAGAAAGCCATTCCCATAGCTTTGACGGGTAAGGACATTATTGGACAAGCGCAAACAGGTACCGGAAAGACGGCTGCCTTCGCCATACCGATCTTGGAGAAAGTGGATACGAGTAAAAAATATGTTCAGGCGATTGCCATTGCACCTACAAGAGAATTAGCTATTCAGGTTTCAGAAGAGATCAATCGACTGGCGAAATACATGGGCATAACCTCTCTCCCAATTTATGGAGGGCAGTCGATAGATCGCCAAATTAAGGCATTAAAGAAGGGACCCCACATTATTACGGGAACACCCGGAAGACTTTTGGACCATATTCAACGGAAGACGTTAAAGTTAGACCGTATCTCTATGGTGGTATTGGATGAAGCTGATGAAATGTTAGATATGGGCTTTCTTGAGGATATCGAACGAATTCTCAAAGAGACCCCTGAAGAAAAACAAACCTTGCTGTTCTCCGCAACCATGCCAAAACCGATTCAAAATCTTGCGGAAAGGTTTATGAGGGATCCAGAGCTTATAAAGATGAAAGCCAAGGAAGTTACCGCTCCAACTGTTAAGCAAATTTATTATGAGGTTAATGAACGGGATAAATTTGATGTTCTTTGCCGTCTGCTAGACGTGGATAACCCTGAATTAGCGGTTATTTTTGGAAGAACAAAAAGACGCGTGGATGAATTAAGTGATGCATTGAATAAAAGAGGATATCTTGCTGATGGATTGCACGGTGATTTAAATCAACGACAACGAGATGTTGTGATGAATAAATTTCGTGAGGGTAACATTGATATATTAGTTGCGACCGATGTGGCTGCGAGGGGAATTGATGTTTCAGGGGTTACCCACGTCTACAATTTTGACATTCCTCAAGACCCGGAAAGTTATGTTCACCGAATCGGCAGAACGGGGAGAGCTGGGAAGACGGGGTTAGCTATCACATTTGCTACACCGAGGGAAACTGGACAAATTCGCAGTATTGAAAAAGCTTCTAAAGGACATATCCAGCGCAAATCAATACCGACGGTAGCAGAGGCAAGGGAGTCAATACAGCAAGCCGCAGTAGAAAAGATGATTCAATTGGTTGAAGAGGAGCAGTACACGCAGTTTAAACGCGCAGCAGGCGAATTACTCGATCAGTACGATTCTATCGCGTTAGTTTCAGTTGCCTTGAAATTGTTGTCAAAGGAACAGAGTGATGTTCCTGTTCAGTTAACTTCCGAGACACCCCGATATGCCAGTAAGCCTAAAACAAAAGTCCAAGAGAAATCAAGGAAAAACTCTAAAGGGAATATGGAATTTAGGGGGAAAGGGGGAAATAGCAATCGTAAGAAAACTTCCATGTCCTCTCGAAAAAAGAAAGCATAATAAATGAATACGGGAAGGATATTCTCGATGCATTAATAAAGAAGGGATAGCTTAATCGCTATCCCTTAATTTCTCTATCGACTCCCGTTAAATAAATTTGTTGTTTGTTTTTATCGAATGTTTTCGTCGCTTTTGTACTCCAAAATATCACCTGGCTGACAATCCAAAGTCTTACATATCGCTTCTAATGTTGAAAAGCGAACCGCTTTTGCTTTCCCATTTTTCAGAATGGAAAGATTCTCCATCGTAATTCCAACCCTCTCCGAAAGCTCCGTTACGCTCATTTTTCGTTTTGCTAACATCACATCAATATTAATAATAATTGCCATATCAAACACCTCAGATTGTCAAATCATTTTCTGATTTTATGTTAATCGCCTCTTGTAGAAGCCGTTGGAGGATAGCCGCAAAAACGGCGATAACCAACGAAGCAAAAATGATGAATATTCCCAGGAATCCAATAGGAGGGTCAACTTTCTTCGCTATAAAATGAAAGAGTGGCAAACCTAATACATACAAACCACTGATTGTAATCGCACAGTACTTTATGTTCCTTAACGCCTTTACAGATAATTCCGAGAACGCTGTGTTCTTGTCAATGTACCGTAAAAGATTGAAAGCCTGATAGAGAGCAAAGTAAAAAGGCACAGCTGCTCCATACATCACGATGAAAACGAGATATTTCATCTGGGCAATATTTGGATACATTTTTGCTGCGAAATGCGCCATAGGGGGCACTAAAAATATACATAAAGCAAGAACTGGTAGTCCTATTATAAAAACAGCTATTTTTAAAAACAATGTTGTGACTTCTCTCAAAATAAACACCTCACTAATTTAATTATAAAATGACTTTAACACGTAATTTATTGATTTACAATAAAATATTATCGTTATTTATTGTATTATTATTGTTATGAAATATCCTTTTTATTTTAAACAAAAATATAAAGCATTTCTAATTATTAGGCTGTAATTTAAACGTATTAGAACCTCACTTTTCTAAGGATAAAAAAATTTTATGGTAGTGTATAAATAATCAATATTTTTTTTATTTGATAAATTATGATAATTTTTATATAACGCATTTAATAAGCTTATTAAGTTGAGAAAAAGAGACAAAGAGGAGACGGGGATAGAAGATGAAAAGTGGGAGGGAATTGTCATGAGTAGAACTACGGGGCTTAACATTGCAAATCGTATGGACCGTTTACCTATTTCTTCGATTCACAAGAGAGTTATTTTTGCTTTAGCAGTTGCTTATTTTTTTGAATTTGCCGATTTGAATACGTTTTCATACGCAGCACCTGCATTAATGAAACAGTGGAATTTGCCAATGAATGTGATCGCAACCATTAACGCCAGTGCCTTCTTCGGAATGTTTTTGGGGGCAACCTTAGGCGGATGGCTTGGCGATAAAGCTGGAAGAAAGAAAGCTATTATGATTGGACTAGTCCTATTATCTGTATTTTCAGGGTTGAATGCGCTGGCTTGGGATGTTTGGTCACTCTCCATTTTCAGATTTGTAACAGGGATGGCTGCTTCAGCATTATTGGTGAATGCGAATACTTACATAATTGAATTCTTCCCAAAAGCTGTTCGTGGTAAGTATCAAGCATTAGCAGTAGGAATTGGTATTACAGGTATCCCAATTACGGGTTATGTTGCTAGTTTGGTAGTTCCTATGGCGGACTTTGGCTGGAGACTTGTATTTGTATGGGGAGCGTTGGGAATCTTCGCTTTATTCGGTATCGTAAAATTGTTTGAAATACCACGTTGGTATGAAATGAAGGGACAAGTAAGTAAAGCGAAAGCAACCATTGACCAAATTGAAAAAATCGTTGCAAGCGAAAAAGGTCCATTAGCTAAGCCAGATCCTGAAGTTTCAGTTGCTCGAGTAACTACAGGTAAAATGTCCGATGTTTTCAAGGGAATTTACCGTAAACGTACAACGATTTTAATTGCAGTGTGGATTCTTCAAACAATCGCTTTCTATGGATTTGGATCATGGGTTCCAACCCTATTGGTAAATCAAGGAATTGATATCTCGCGTACCTTACTTTATAGCACATTAATTACCTTGGGTGCTCCATTAGGCGCATTTACGGGTGCAATGATTTCGGACCGCTTTGAGAGAAAAACAAATATTATTGCTGCTTGTTTCTTCCTTGCCATTGCTGTGTTTTTATTCGGGGCCACATTAAATCCTGTAATGCTCGTTATCTTCGGTTTCCTTATTAACTATATCGAAAGAACCTTCTCATCCAATCTATATACGTATACATCAGAACTTTATGGAACAGAAGTGCGTTCTTTTGGACAAGGATTGACATATGGTATCGGCCGTGCATCCAATATTATCGGACCATTTATTATTAGTTTTGTATACACCGGATTTGGATACTTAAATGTATTTATTCTAATATCACTTGTTTGGGTTTTAACAGCTGCAGCTATATTCTTTGGTCCGCGTACTTCTAAGAGAAGTCTTGAAGAAATCAACGGGACACAAGTGAATAAAGAATTCCCACGATCATCTAATTTATAGATTGAAAAAATGGCACCCTAAGGGGTGTTGTTTTCATTTACAGATATAAATAGAGGTTTTTTCTGGATTCTCGAATCCGGGTTGGAGAAGCTAAACTAGTTTTAGCTTCTTTCTAGTCTTAACCTTTTTTATTTTCCTAATAATCTATCATAAAATAATTTTATGCACTTGCATAAATTTTTAATATTTTTTTTATTCCAAATACTATATTAAAGTTATATTAAAGGTTGATACATCATGAAAGGGGATTTAATCATGGAGACGGATGTTTTAGTTGTCGGTGGCGGGAACGCTGCTCTTGCTGCTGCACTATCAGCTCGCGATCAAGGGGTACAGGTGCTGGTAATTGAAAGGGCTCCTAAATTTTATCGCGGCGGAAATAGCAGACTTACCCGGGACTATAGGGTCATGAATACACGTGAGAATAAGTATATGACTGGCATGTATCATGAGGAAGAATTCATGGAGGATTTAAGGCGTGTTGCTGGTGGGGAAATAAATGAACCTATTGCACGATTAGTTGTGCGTAAATCCGAGGAACTTCCGGACTGGCTTAACAAACAGGGGATTCAATGGCAGCCGGCACTATCTGGGACCCTTCATTTAGGAAGAACTAATATCTTCCAGCTTGGCGGCGGTAAGGCTGTAATGAATTCGTACTATCAAACTGCTAAAGCAAAAGGGGTAGAAGTCTGGTACGATTCAAAGCTTGAAGATATTGAAATGAGCGGCACGAAGTTCAAGGCTGCTAAAGTTCGCAGGAATAACCGGATCGAGACAATTAAAGCAAAAGCGGTCATATTTGCCGCTGGCGGTTTTGAAGCAAATATAGAATGGCACAAACGTTACTGGGGAGACGCTGCTGAGAATTTTATTATCCGTGGTACCCCATATAATCAGGGGAATGTTCTTGAGATGCTCCTAAATAAAGGTGCATCCCAGATTGGAGAACCCGATGCGTTTCACGCCGTTGCGGTTGATGGCAGGGCACCAAAGTTTGACGGAGGAATTGTTACCCGGCTTGACAGTGTTCCATTTGGGATTGTGGTAAATAAGAATGGTGAGCGGTTCTACGACGAAGGAGAAGATTTCTGGCCGAAACGCTATGCCATTTGGGGAGGACTGATTGCCAGGCAGCCAGATCAAGTTGCTTACTCGATTATTGATAGTCAGACACTTGGAAAATTTATGCCATCGGTATTCGAACCAGTATCTGCAGGAACAATCGAGGAATTGGCGGAAAAACTGGGCCTTAATCCTACAGTGGTTGCTAAGACGGTTGAGGACTTTAACTATGCCGTTCGTCCAGGAACGTTTAATCCAGGTGAATTAGACGACTGTAAAACAGAAGGATTAAAACCTGTAAAAAGCCATTGGGCGGTACGGATCGATAAGCCTCCATTTTATGCTTATCCACTGAAGGCTGGAATTACCTTCACATACCTTTCAGTAGAAGTAAATGAACAGGCAAGGATCAAGTGGAAGGATGGAAGCCTCTGTGACAATATGTTTGCAGCAGGAGAAATGGCAGCAGGTAATGTACTGCGCCGTGGATATCTGGCTGGGTTTGGACTCACAATGGGCGCGGTTTTAGGAAGAATTGCAGGGGAGGAAGCAGCAAATGGAATCACAAGAGCTACTAGATGATGGAAAACGACAAATGAGATTATGTAATGCATGCCGCTACTGTGAAGGATACTGTGCCGTATGGCAATCTATTGAGTGGCGCCGGGATTTCACTGATAATGATATGACGTATTTGGCCAATTTGTGCCATGACTGCCGGGACTGCTATCATGCATGTCCATTTACAACACCACATGAATTTGGCATTAATCCGCCAAAACTGTTTGCAGAATTGCGAGAAGGTACCTATCGAAAGTATGCAAGTCCGAGAATATTTGCTAAGGCACTCGGAGAAAAACGCAGCGGTTTTTGGATTACATTTTTCTTTGGAATCATTTTAATGGTAGCTTTAATTTTGGGAACGAACGGAACTTCTGGACTTTTAGAAGCGCAAGCAGGATCAGGAGCATTTTATAAGTCCATGTCAGAAGCTGTCATGATTATTGTTTTCTTGGCTTTAGGAATTTGGATGGTTGGCGGCTGGTTGACTGGAATGAGCAGATTCTGGAAGGACATTAAGTCAGCTAAGTCTGAAAAAATCATTGGAAAAGATATTGTAACTGGTACAAAATATGCGCTAAGCCTTCGTTATCTGGGAGGAGAAGGGGCAGGCTGCAATTATCCAACAGAGGAGCCTTCTACTATTCGCCGTAAGTTTCACCATTTAGTATCCTATGGTTTTATGCTGGATCTTGCTTCAACAGCATTAGGTGCATTCTACGCACATATATTAAACATTCCTGCGCCATATCCTGTGTACCATCCAGTAGTCATTCTAGGAACCTTAGGCGGCATTGGAATTATTATTGGAACGATTGGACTGTTGGTGCTTAAAGCAAAAAGCGATCCTGAAATCAGCGACGAAAAAGCAGCAAAGTCGGGAACTTCATTTATAGTTGCATTACTAGTTGTTGCAGTGACAGGAATGATTTTGTTGCTGGCTCGTGAAACTGCAGCCATGGGAATTTTGTTGGCAATCCATTTAGGAAGTGTTGCAGCACTATTCTTCACAGCGCCATATACTAAATTTGCCCACTTTGTCTATCGTTATTTAGCTCTTATCCGTTATGCACAAGAAGAGCGCATTGCACATCAGCCTGTTGAAGTGAAAGTGGGAACGCAGCCTGTTAATACAGGTACAAAAGTTGCGGGCAAACATTGATTGCAGTATGTTATAATTATGAAAAAAAAAAGCAATGCCAGGGTTTAGTAATCACATATATTAATAAAATGGCTTTCGGTTGTTTACCGGAAGCCATTTTATTATGATCAAATATTTTTGTAACGGCGTGACAAATTTTAAGGCATTGGTCCATCTTTTAAAATATGGCAGTGTTATTCCTGTATGTATATCACAGTGTTTGAAAAATAAACGTAAAATTCCGCTTAAATTGGGAAATACCCATATTTCCCTTAAAATAAAGGAAGTTTTTCCGTTTATATCATCCAAATCTTTGGATTATGTCTTATTTAAAAAATTTAATCGGAATTTCTCCGCTTATATCTGCTTCTTAAGCTCCCTCTTTATACATTAGCCGGAAATTCTCCGCCTATTAATTCTCATACATTAAACATCAATAATGATAGAAATAAAAAAATAATCACGGCACGACGTTCACAGGTAGAATGTTGTGCCATGATTACGGAAGCAATCACTGATTTATTAATTGTTTTGGCTTTTCGTTAGTATAACTGGCTGCGGTGGCCCCGGCTATTTTTCCAAATACTGCGCCCGACATCAAACCTGATCCGCCAGGATAGTTACCGTAAAAAATTCCACCGATCATTTCCCCAGCAGCAAATAAACCCTCTATAGGTTGTTCTTCCTTGTCTAACACGTGGCCTAATGGATCTACGTGCAAGCCCCCAAATGCGAATGTAATTCCACATGTTACAGGGTATGCATAGAAAGGGGATTGTTCAATACGAAGCGTCCAGTTCGATTTAGGCGGAGTAATTCCCTTAGTACATTTGCCATCTTTCTCTGCAGGCCGATATTCACCTTCCTGGACAGCATTGTTGTACTCTTCAATTGTTTTAAGGAATTGCGATTTATTAACTGGCAGCAAATCAGCAAGCTCTTCTAGGGTATCTGCTTTATAAAAGGTTGCTTCATTCAGGTCGTATTCTTTCCGAAGCATCGGGCGGACCTGTGCATCATAAATTTGATAGGCTACATGACCAGGCTGTTTTAACACCTCGTGGCCATATTTGGCATAGGTGTAGTTTCTAAGATCTGCGCCTTCATCTACAAAACGTTTACCTTGATTATTTAACATAACGCTGTATGGATAGGAATGTTTTTTGAAGATATCTCCTGGCTTTGTAAAGTCACCAACTTTTGGAGCATTATAATCTGTTCCGATTGAATGACACCCAGACCACTCTCCAAATTTTTGAGCGCCTACTTCAAGAGCCATTTTAATACCGTCTCCAGTGTTAAACTCAGTTCCGCGGACGATGGCAGCTTCCCATTCCGTACCAAGGTTTTCCGTTCTCATCTGCTTATTGGCTTCAAAGCTGCCGCAAGCCAAAATAACACCCAATGTACTCACAGAAACAATAGTACCTTCTTTTTCAACCACTACCCCAGTAATTTGGTTATCTTCTGTTTCTAATTTCACAGCACGAGAATTATACCAAATATCAATGCCAAGTTCTTCTGCCCGTTCAAAGAGCCTCTTCATTAAGCCAACGCCTTTATCTTCAGTTTTAAGGGGTAATCCGCCCCAAAAATGACGTTTACCGTCTTGAATAAAGGACTGATTATCATAATTTAATTCAAACTTAATTCCGTGGTCTCGCATCCAGCAAATAGTTTCGTAAGATTTTGAGACCAATTGTTTTGCCAGCTCGGGGTTGCTTTTTCCATTTGTTACACGCATTAAATCATTATAAAAATCTGATTCATCATATTCCGGTAAAACAATCATTTCTGCTTCTTCATCTGTTAACTGAGGAATGACCTTTTTAATAGCCTCTAAATTATTGTATGCAACCCGAATGGCTCCATCGGTAAAAAATGAGTTTCCACCCCGTTTTTCAATCGGTCCCCGCTCCAATACGAGAACGCTTGCACCATTTTCTTTTGCAGAGATTGCTGCACATAAAGCGGCGTTTCCTGCCCCAACAACTACTACATTATAATTTTGTCTATTTTCCAATATAATCACTCCTTTTATGTTGATAATAAGGTAATATTTTGAATAAAAAAAATATTGTTTTTTTATTAGATTCCATAAAATTTATTTATAGATTTTTTTATCAATAAATCCTCCTATAGAAAGATAGATTTCTATAATATGTTGTAATATAATTTTAAAAATAAGATAATTTTTGGTTGAATTTAAATAACCATAAAAAATATTTATGGTAAAGGGAGAAAAAAGTTATGGATGAAAAAGACTGGAGCATGTTGGTCACTCTCTATGAAGAGCGAAATATAACGAAGGCTGCACAAAGATTATTTATTTCACAGCCAGCATTAACCTATCGTATAAAACAATTAGAAACTGAGTTTAAAACAAACTTGATTGCTAGAGGAAAAAAAGGGGTCGAGTTTACATTCAAAGGAGAATATCTTGTTCAATATTCAAAAGATATGCTTAACCAATTAAGAAAAGCAAAAGAACATGTTTCTAGTTTGGATAAAGAGGTGAAAGGAACGTTACGATTAGGGGCATCTGGCTTGTTTGCCCGCTATCAATTACCCGTTTTATTAAAGAACTTCCTCCACTTATACCCCGATGTTGATATTACCCTTAAAACAGGGTGGAGTTCTAATATTCTCCAAATGCTTCAAAAGGAAGAAGCACATGTTGGCATTGTCAGAGGACCATATAATTGGAACGAAAATAAAGTATTAATTCAAAAGGAAAAAATATTTATCGTGTCCAGCAAAAAAATAGATGTTAAGGATCTTCCATTTCACCCAAGAGTCAATTATATGACGGACCAGTCTTTACGAGATGTCATTGAAAACTGGTGGCAGGAAACGTTTACCGTTCCTCCTAATGTGTCAATGGAGGTTGACCGAATTGAAACCTGTAAAGAATTAGTTCTTAACGGTTTAGGTTACGCTATTTTACCGGAAATCTGTATTAAAGAAGATGACCCCCTTTATAAAGAACCGATTGTTTTAAATAATAATAGTTTTTTGCAGCGAGAAACTTGGATTTTTTACAGGGATGTTACGTTGGAATTATCACAGATTAAAGCTTTTATAGATTTTTTAATTGAAAGTAAACAGCCAAAAGGGGAGCTTTCATAAGGGGAGGGAACATGTTGAAAAAGTGGGATTTATCTAACCAAAGCAGAACGATACAATTTATAGCTGCTATTATAACCGCTTGTTTTGGAGGATGGCTCTTTCATCTAATAAAGGTGCCAATTCCCTGGCTTCTTGGGCCAATGGCAGCCCTTTTAATTGCATCACGATTCAAAAATGTTACATTTTATTGGCCAGTTGCCATGAGAGATACGGGATTAATAATTGTAGGGTATTCAATAGGAATTTCTTTTACAAAAAGTTCACTTTCAGACATTATTAGTCATCTCCCTTCCATGTTGATCCTGACAACTTTAATCGTCCTAGCTTGTGCAGGTATGGCGTTTGTCATCTCTAAATGGTCCGGAATTGATTATCCAACAGCTTTAACGAGCAGTATTCCAGGCGGGTTATCACAAATTGTTATCTTTGCTGAAGAAATGAAGGGGATTGATCTTACAATCGTTACCTTTTTCCATGTAACTAGAGTTCTGGTCGTTGTTTTTTTACTTCCGTTTGTCGTTTTCAGTCCTATCTTTTTAAAAGAAAGAACAATAGGCTCAGCAGAAATAGTGAACAACAGTACGCCATGGAATCAGTTTTTTCCGGATATCTTACTTTTCGCCGTCATTTGCTTGTTTGCAGCTATAATCGGGAAAAAAATTAAATTGCCGGCACCATATTTTTTAGCACCCGTCATGGTTGCTGCCTTACTTAACCTTTTTGTTTTAAAGGGATTACCTCTTCCTCCTACTTTCCTTAACTTCGCTCAATTTATGGTTGGCGGTTATATAGGTTTGCTATTAAAACCCGAAAAAATGGAAAGTAAAAAGAAAATTATATCCTTTGCTCTAATCAGCGGGATCATTATGGTGGGGATAACAATGGCTTTTAGCCTGTTGTTAACAAATACATATCATTTATCGACTATAACCGGATTTCTAAGTCTAGCCCCTGGCGGCATGGACCAAATGGGAATAATTGCTCATGAAGTCAATGCGGATTTATCAACGGTGACTAGCTATCAACTTTTTCGAATGCTTTATATCTATATTGCTGTTCCTCCTTTATTAAGATTGGTATTAAAATTAAGCATTAGAAAAAAACAACAAATCATAAATGTTCATGGAGTTCAAAGAAAAGAAGAAATCGAGTGATTTCTTCTTTTCTTTTTTTAAAAGCCAGGAAAGAAAATTTAGGAGAATAATAAATTATTTTTATAGTAAAACGAAAAAAACGATATTTTATTTATTCAGAAAATTAAACTACGATTAATGTAATCTAATAATTCACACTATTGGAAGGTTAAAAAAGGGGTGAACTTGCTTAATAAATGAGAGCTGAGCTATAGGCTGTGACAAGCAATACTCTAAAAAAATAAGGAGAGATTCTATGATGAACAGAAATGAAAGGGATTACAATGAGTCGAGTGTGGGGAATAGGAAAAATAAACTTATTAATTTAGCAAAAATGTCTTTGCTATCCTTAGCATTACTGCTTCCATTGGCAGGTTGTGGAAGCAATGCTAGTTCAGGCGGTGCTTCAAAGGAAGGAAATAAAGACTCAGGTATTCAAAAACTAGAAATTAAACTATCACATGTTGCATCGGATAACACGCCAAAGGGCTTAGCGGCACTTAAATTTAAAGAAATAGTTGAAGAAAAAAGCGCCGGCAAAATAAATGTTAAGGTTTTTCCATCAGGCCAGCTTTACGGTGATAATGATGAGATTGAAGCAGTCCAAGCGGGGAACGTGCAAATAATCATACCTGCAGCAGCTAAACTAAGTGGTTTTGAAGAAACATTCGAGATATTTGATTTGCCTTTTATGTTTAAAAATGAAGAACATCTTCGTGCTTTTGAAGATGGTGAGGCAGGTGAACAACTTCTGGCAACATTGGATAACCATGGAATGAAGGGTCTGGCATTTTGGCCAAATGGTTTTAAGCATATTACAAATAATAAAGTAGCTATTAACGAGCCAAAAGATCTGAAATCTTTAAAAATACGTACACATGGCGGCCAAATAATAAATGAGTTTTATGATGCGTTAGGTGCTTCTTCCACGAAAATATCCTTCAATGAAACATATCAAGCCCTTCAATTAGGTACAATTGATGGTCAGGAAAATAGTATTGTCAATATTGAAACACAAAAATATGGTGAAGTGCAAAATAATCTGACCATTACCGGTCACGCTAGATCAGAATATGCTGTTGTTACTAATAAACAATGGTGGGATGGATTAAATAAACAAACACAAAATCTATTAACAGATGCAATGAAAGCAGCGACTGAAGAAGGAAGAAATCAAGTAGAAAAGCTCGAGACAGAATCAATGGAAAAAATCAAAAATGAAAAGAAAATTAAGATCGTTGAATTGTCCGACCAAGACAAAGAGAAGTTTAAGCAGGCGACAAAACCTGTTTTTGATAAGTGGGCAAAAAAGATGAATCAAGAAATTTTAACTAAAGCTATTGAAGCTGGAAACTAAAAAGAGGGATCTTACTCTCTCTTTTTAGTAAAACAATTCAAATCTTACTATCAGCTTTTATATAAGGAGGCAGGGGCCTTGGGTATGATTAAAAAAATATATTTGTTTTTTGAGGACTTTTCCTCAGCTCTTTTTCTTATAGCAGGTTTAGGTCTTATGTTTTATGAGGTAATTATGCGCTACGTGTTTAATTCTCCGACAATCTGGATTAATGAAACAGCTAGTATTCTAGTAGTATGGGGCATTCTATTTGGGTTATCTGTCGGGCTTCGTGATAACCACCATATTAGCGTAGATATTTTTTATACATTATTTCCAAGAAAAATACAGAGATTCATTGATATTTTCGCCAATCTGGTTGGTATTGGCTTCTGTATGTTCCTGACTTATAACGGATTCGTGTTAGTGGAGCATTCTTTTAATAGCGGTCAAGTTACAATGGACACAAGGACACCGTATTGGATTTACTATCTTGTTATCCCTATTTCTGGGCTGATGTTTATGATCCGCTTTATTGATAAGACCATAAGGATAATCAAGAATGATGGAAAGGGGGAGAACCTAGATGGAAACCATACTGCTTTTTAGTACATTTGCTATACTCCTTCTTCTTAGGATTCCGATTGCTGTAGCTTTAATAGCTGCAACAACATTTATGTTTTGGCTGGATGGGAGTTTTAATATGTGGACTATTCCACAAAAGATTTTCACTAGCATGAATTCTGTTACGTTAATGGCCATTCCCGGTTTTGTCTTGGCTGGTACGATTATCGCTAAGGGGGGAATAGCCAAATATTTAATTGATTCATTAAGAGCTTGGATTGGTCATATATCTGGCGGATTATCAGTGGTTACGATTGTAGCTTGTGCATTCTTTGCTGCGATAAGCGGGTCAAGTCCTGCTACCGCTGCTGCTATTGGATCCATCATGGTTCCTGCGATGGTTAACGCTGGGTATAGTAAACGATATGCGATGGGATTAGTTGCAGCTTCCGGCACATTGGGCATTCTTATTCCACCAAGTATCCCGTTAATTGTATACGGTGTTGTAACAGAACAATCCATTGGTGCGTTGTTTATGGCAGGTGTCATTCCAGGAGTTGGATTAACATTATGTCTTGTTATTTATTCCATTATTTATGCTCGTATTAAAGGCTATGGAAAATTAGAAAAAGCAAGTTGGCGGGAAAGAATTCAAGCTTCAAGGAAAGCCATATGGGGTGCTTTTCTACCTGTTTTGATATTAGGATGTATTTATACTGGTACAACTACACCGACTGAAGCATCCATTGTATCAGCAGTATATGCTGTAATTGTTTCACTTCTGGTGTATAAAGAGACATCGCTTAAGAAATGGAAGGAAATCATTAATGAAAGTATTGGCATAACGGCTATGATTATGCTGATTATTGCAGGTGCAATGACGTTTTCACTGTTTATGACACAGGAACAAATTCCACAAGCACTTGCTGAAAAAATGATGGGTTTAGAGTCTTTAGATGTCTTATTATTTTTTGTTCTAACAGCAATCCTATTCTTTATTTTAGGTATGTTCTTAGAGTCTTCTTCTATTATGCTGATCACACTCCCGTTATTATTGCCAATCATGTTATCACTAGGGATTAATCCAATACATTTTGCAATTGTGATGATTATCAATATGGAAATCGCACAAATTACGCCGCCAGTTGGTTTGAACTTATTCGTCATTGGTGGCATAGCAAAGTCAAAATTAGGTGAAGTATTTAGGGGCTGTGTACCGTTTATCGTCCTCATGGTCATCTACATGGTGATCGTCATGGCGTGGCCAGAACTCTCTCTTTGGTTACCAAAACAACAAACGTAATCTATTTTGACAGTGAAACATGGGGACGGTTCTCGTGCACCATGCAATAATGGGCAAGCCTTTTTTATAGATAAGAAAATTTTGACTGTGTTTAGTTTAATGCATATATTAATTTGTTCAATGTGGAAAATGAGAGGAATAAAAGACCGAAACAGTAACAAAATCGCATACAAAAAGCCACGATTTGAAGTGACCCCCTAAGTTGGATATAACAATCCACTTAGGGGGTTTTTTATTTGGTGGAATTTTCAAGTAAGCTCTAACCTTTATCAAAAATGGCACAATGGCAGCGACAAGCACTGCACGGTCAACCCGATCGTTGCCATGACGTGTTAAATATCGAATCACTTCGCCACCACCTCTGCCAACGAGAGAGCCACCTAAAAAAGCAAGATGGACGAGACGTGCACGATAGGCTTGGGTGCTTTGCAAGCCCTCCCTATGCTTGCTGATTTTTTTTGCTGGAAACTCATGCCCGTAGAGGCTCCCTGGAAAGTGATAAAGTCCTTCCTCTAATCACCATAAGAAACTTTTTTACGGGTGGCATTCTATTTTTTCGGGGTAGATCTCACTAAGGCACAAGTAGCACTAAGTTATGGTTGTATTATATGAAATTTTACAAATATCGAGTAGTGAAAGGCACCCTTGTAACTTCTAATCTATTATTAACAGTTTTCGCTAAATAAGAATGAACACTTTATTCAAAAATATTCCAAGTTAATCTATGGGTACTATTATCAACTTAACTGGAGGACAGGAAAGGTGGAAAAATTACTTTTGTATATCGAGATTAATCAATTAAAAAGGCAGGGGTTTAAGATATCGGCAATTGCCAAAATACAGGGAGAAGTGTTGGATGCACTTCTTTTTTTATATGCAGTTTTCGTAAATATGGTTTCTAACACTATCGTGTACAATAAAGGATTCGTGACCTCTAATAGAGAATATTGTCTATATAAAAAAGGGTTTAATTAAATGCTGTCAGCTAAAAGGAAATATCTTTATTTCATCAAGTTTAGTATCATATTTTCTTTGTTTCTTACACTACTTGATGGCTGTGTTCTAAATCCAAACTAACCACCACTTGTTATCAATAAATATGAAGATGATGGTAAAGAGCACCATTATAAAACTATTAATAGTGACGATAAAATTAAAGATGTCAAAAAAGCCCTTAAAAATGCTAAGTGGGAAAATTCAAAAGCTGAAATGGAACTGATTATACCTTTTACTTTGACAATCCAAATGCAAAGGCAATTGAATATAGATTAAGGATTACACCGAAAAAGAATCAGGTAGAAGTTAGTAAAGGAATTGGCAAATTTGCCAAGTTATCAGAAGGGGACTCTGTAATCATTTTTTCCATTTTTGAAATCAAATACATTAGATGCGTTAGAAATAGAAGATAAATATTTGCAGAATTAAATTGGTACGTAACGTTAATGGAGGCAGGTATGGGACTTTTTGATGTTTTAAAAAGTATAGCACCAAAGTATGATAGCCGTGGGTATGATCAAGAAGGATACAACAGAGACGGATATGATCGATATGGATTCAATAAACAGGGTTTACATATGAACGGTAAAAAATTCAACAATGATGGTTACGATAAAGATGGCTATGACCAAGCAGGCTATAACCGGGTTGGTTTTAATAAGAATAATTTCAATAAAAATGGAATCCATAGAAACGGAACGAAGTATGATTATGATGGTTACGATTGCAAAGGGTTTAATAAGAATGGCTTCAATAAAAATGGAATCCATTTAAATGGAACGAAATATGATTATGACGGCTACGATATAGATGGTTATGATAAAAACCGATTTGACCGGGAAGGGTATAACCGCAGTGGTTATAACAAAGATCATTTTAATCGAGAAGTGTATGTTGCAGAAGGTTATAACGAGGCAGGGTATAATCAAAACGGATATAACAAGGATGAATATAACAGAGATGGCTATAACACTGCAGGATACAATCGTGAAGGTTATAACCGAGCGGGGTATGACAAGAATGGGTATGATAAATCGGGCTATAATATCAAAGGATTTAATCGATTTGGTTTTAATAGAGAAGGCTATGACGAAGCTGGATTTAATAGTTCGGGTTATGACCGTGATGGTTTTAATAAAAAGGGTTTTAATAAGCAAAGCATGCATAGGAATGGTACAAAATATGGTTCTAACGGATATGACCGTCAAGGTTTTAATAAAGAAGGCTATGACCGGGATGGCTATAATAAAGCAGGATTTAACCTAAATGGACGTAACAAGCATGGTCACTATGATATTCAGTATGATTACGTAACGTTTGACAAGGACGGCTATAATAAGGAAGGTTTTGATCGAAGGGGCTATGACCGTTCGGGCTATAATCATGATGGTTTTAACCGCGAAGGTTATAATAAACAAGGGTTTAATCAATCTGGTTATAATCGAAGCGGTTATGACCGTGAAGGCTATAGCCGTTCAGGTTTTAATCGTGCTGGATTAAACCGAGAAGGCTATAATAAGCAAGGGTTTAATCAATCTGGTTATAATGGTTTTGGATTTAACAAAGAAGGCTTTGATTATGAAGGCTATGATCAGGATGGGTTTAATCAAGACGGTTATAGTCGCGAGGGCTATGATCGAGAAGGCTATGATGGCAAATGGCATCATCATAAAGCTGGGTATAATGATGCGGGTTTTGATATTAATGGATATGACCGTGCCGGGTTCAATCAGCTTGGTTTGAGTAACGATGGCTATGATCGAAATGGATTTCATAAAGATGGTTACAACGATGAAGGTTATGATGTCAATGGCTATAATCGATTGGCCCTTAATGGTCACGGTGTAGATCGATATGGCTATGACCGAAATCGAATCCATCGAAATGGCTATAATAAAGATGGCTTGGATGAGAATGGTTATGATCGTGAAGGATACGATAAGCATGGATATGATTGTAGAGGTTATGACAAACAGGGTGTTCCATTGGGTGGATATGGTGAAGATGGTTATGATTTTATGGGCTATGACCGTGAGGGAAGGACTATCAATGGATTCAACCGAAATGGCTTTAATGGGCAAGGCGTGCATCAAAATGGGACCTTATTTGATTATGGCGGATTTGCAGCAAATGGATTTAATCGTGAAGGCTTTAATCGCTTTGGTTATAACAGAGGTGGTTTTGATAAAAACGGTTTTGACGCGGATGGCTATGACCGAGAAGGTTATAATCAATCTGGACTTGACCGGGAAGGGTACGACAAGAACGGCTTCAATCCTTTTGGCTATGACCGCGAAGGTTATAATCTTGATGGGTATGATACGAATGGTTTTAATCGTAAGGGATTTGATCAAAAAGGTTACGATATCCTCGGCTTCAATAAAGATGGATACGATATTCAAGGCTATAACAAAGATGGTGATTATAAACCGTTCGTCCGAAGCTATTTGAGAAAAAATGAAATGCATTTAGTAGATGAGGAGAAGATTCTAAACGTACAAGTTAAAGATATTTTGTGGGAGTTAAATGAAGTCGAAGATCTAATCCAGTATAAAAAATTTGACTCTGCTGTTCGTGCCCTTCGAACATGTGGGGAACTTTTTACAAAGGAATTAGCCAAACAGGCCAACATCGCTCGAGCCTTTCCCGACCAACAAAAAAGGTTGCAGTATCTATTGAATCAATCCATCATTTCAGTAGAAAAACACTATCAATTAAATAAAGTACGTTTACTTGGAAATCAGCCTAGTCACAAAGGAAAAAGCGAACGAAATATTCAAGAAAAAGATTTTACAACCCTTTATATGCAAATTAAAGAGTCTGTTCATCAGTGGATTGTTAGCAGCTAGGATTAAGAGTTAGAGTGCAAAAAAGTGAATTTTCCGTGCCTGTCACCACTCGAAAAATCTTGTTTCACAGAAATGTTTCACTAATAAAAGATTAGGGATTATAGGAAAAGAATAGAACAATTAGAGAATTAAAATAGAGAATTACATCTAAATTTGGCAAAGAGTTAGTAACACACTGGCAAAAATACACTTCCCCTGCCTAAACGAGTATTAGGCAGGGAAATTTAAATGATTAATAAAACTGTTCAAAATTAATTAGCAAAAAGTGTTCAAAACTACTTGACGGATACAACCCTAACTTAGTAGTAAAATCTTTTAGCCTTAATCAATCTCAGAAACCTTACAAACACCCGCTATAAGCCAAATAAAAAAGCCTGCTAGAACCAAGTCTAGGCAGGCCATCCATTAATTCATCGAGCAAACATGCTGTTAAAAATTGAGCAATCGACACTGGACACCGTATCGGGGAGTGATAGGCATAGGTATCTCAGCGGGCAATCCATTAATATGTGCAACTATCTCATGAAACAGAAAAACTAGGGTTGTGACGGCACTTTAACGAATGATTGGAATTACTTTATTTTGCTGCCTTGGAAGTTACCAATTTAAAAATTTCTTTAGCATTACTTTTAGAAATCCATCACTCTTTGCATCTAGTGCATCCTGTTTTTTCCATATTTCTTCTAATTCTTTACACCATCTGTCAATTCTTTGTTGGTCAAAATTTTCCTTTGCCTCTTCTTTATCAATTAATGCTAATAATGATTCAGCACGTTTATGTAATTGTGAACTTATATTATTTCTAATCTGCTTCTGGTTTTCTAAATCGGAAGCTAATCTTTGCCTCGTATAGTCAGCAATAACAGGAATCACTGCCTTTGCTGTTTCTTTTACCAGTGTTTTTCCAAACGAATTTATTTTCTTGGTATCTATTATTTCCATGTCTTTCACATCAAAATTAATAATCTCTAGACTTTCTTTAGATGAATTTTTACTCATTTTTTCCACCTACCTTAACTTTAAGAGTTAAATTTGAGAACAAGACTACGATAACCTTATTATACATTAGTGAATACCCAAAACTATTACCTTTTAAAAAATTTGGTAATTGTATCATTCGGTATACCCAGTGTAATTCTTGAATGAATAATGGCTATGCCAGAAATAAAGATATTATTCCATTCCCTTCAATCCATTGTCCTTATAATAATACTCAAGCATTCACTCCAAATCCTGCATAAACGTGATCCACTTACGTTCAGGGAAGTTGTATTCAAATTGATAGATGAAAGATAACGCACATTGGTTACTGGAAGGGGAAACTCGAAGAGGATTCTGGATAGAGTCCCAATCGATGATACTCAATCCCAACATAAGCCCGGCAGCTACTCTATCGGTAATCCGCAAGCTTCGCAACCATCCCTGCCTCAGCGGGTTAAACTGTATTTATCTCGTCAGCTCCATCTCACACATATAAGGGTTAATTTTCTTTTTCCTTTTTGCTGAAAAAAGAGCCGACGCTCGGCTCTCTACATGGCAAGGGTGCCTCTATTTTTGTCTTAAGTGGCTCTGAAATATGGCAATAATGGCTCTTTTCGATGACCGTAATCAGGTGTGCGATTTACTATATGATTTGCCTATTTTGCCCCCCTGAAGAGAACCCGTTAACATGAAGAACGGTCTTTTTTTTATGTACCTTATTAATAAAAGGGAGTATAGTCCATAACAAAAATTATGAAAAATGACTCTTGTTACATTATGCAGGCGTATTATATTGTTAAAACAACTTCAACATGCCAATTTAATATTTGCTTTGTTTATTAATTACGAAGACTAATAGAGTTGAAAATGTTTTCTTAGGAAAGGAAAAATCATATGCTTTATATGTGGGATATTGAGAAGATCATTACAAATACATTAAAAGAGCTTAAACTAAAAATAAATGTTGAATTCACCAACAAACTCGCTGCACCAATGAGTTATAACGTATCCACAAATACAATAAAGTTTAACTACCTACAAATTAACGGATATAACGCTAAAATTAACTTTAAAGTTAGAGAATCAGATGAAAACTTTACGAAAATTATTCTTTATCATCAGCTAGGTTATTATTTGGAATTCAGGAAAAATCCTCGAGTTTTAAAGACTCTCTATTATGGCAAAGAAGAAGAAAAGAAACAGCTTTTAGCAGAAGTCGAAGAGAATGCTTGGGAACATGGAAGAACACTAGTACCAGTAGATCTATTAAAAGCATATGATCAAGTACGTGAATTGGATAAACAACTGTTAAAGGTGTGAAAAATTGATTCTATTATAAAAATACTTAAGAAGGTTGTTTTTGACTAAACATATGTCTTACATATTTGAAATTTTTAATAGGCCGAAAATATACAAGTGTTTTAAACAAATGTATATTTTCGGCCTATTTTCATTCAAAACAAATATTTTTCTATTAAGCTGATTGCTTTATGTTTCTTTTTATTCGTTCTTCTTCTTTTTTAGATGATTTAGGCATTCTAAATAATAATATCAATCCGGCATTAATCATAAGAGTCCATACAAGGGCGTATTTATTACCACTAAAATATACCCCAGAGACAGGTATCACCAGTAACAATATGCTTTTTACATAATAATTTAGTTTAGGATTTATGACCATGAATACCGAAATAATAACAAGTACTGAAGCTATGGTGTTTTTACCCAAAAAGGAAAGATTCGTATAATTTACATAGATGTAATACGCAAATGATCCTACTATTGCAAATAGAGAGAGATAAAACCTTATCAATGAATTTTTATAAAACAGAATCCAAACGGCAATAAAGTTAATTCCTGCACACACTCCAACTACAAATAACGTATGCGGAAAAGTACTAATAGGATCTTTCATAAAGTTCAGAATGAAGTTGATGTCGAAAAAAACAGCCGCTACAACTAAAATCTTAAAGACTAGTTTTATCCAGAACATTTTTACTTTCTTTTTCTTATTTGTCGAAAAGAACTTGAATATCGAGGATACTCCTGCAAAGCCATGATCATCGGCTTTCTTGTTCTTCCCCATAGGCAATTTATTATTTTCTCGTTCCCTTTTGACAGCTTGCCTCGTCGGGTAATCTCTTTCTATATTTTCTTCTTCATTCTCTTTTTCTACTTGTTGATCTGACTGTGAATCATAATCCAATGAAAATCACCTCAAGTATTTTTTTTTCATTATATCTTATTTTGATATAATAATTAATTTCGAAGCTCTTTTAAAGCAGAGGAGCTTGGAATTACTCCAATTGTTTTAAATGGGGGGTGGAGGCTCCCATTAGGATTGGATAGAATCATAGTACTTAAAAGTTAGGAAACAATAAAGTTAAAATGTAACTGGTAACGAAAAAGGGGCATATAGTTGTCTTCCGAAATAGTTAAAAAGCTTCATGTAAGGTATCAGAAAATAGAGAAAAGGTACCAAAATGTGGAATATGGTGATAGAATACTTCAAGTTATTCCCCACACATGGTAGAATGTTGTGAGTCTCAGTTTTGGGAGAGTGGTTATTTTGAAAAATTTTCTAGACAACTCACGTGCAACGCACAGAGCAAAGAAGAAAAAAATTAATATCATTTTAAACGGATCAATTGTAATTGTCCTTATACTCATTGCTTTTGTATCTTATTCGATTTTTTCGGGAGGAGATGACAAGGCAGCATCTCAAAAAAGTGTTCCAGCTTCAGCCGAAAAAAAATCTGTTCAGAATAATATAGAGAAGGAGAAGCCGGCTGCGAAAGAGAGTTCATCAAGTGATCAAACAAATGACGAATCATCGTCTGAAGATCAAACTCAAAGTGATCAAACGAATAGTGATCCAGCAGCAGGCAATGCATCCTCATCTTCTTCGGATAGTTCACAGGTAAGTTCACCAACATCACCTGCACCGGAAACACCGGCACAAACGGATCAGCAGCATGTTACAAACTATGATTCAAGTTCTCAAGATTGGCAGCAAATGCTGCAAACAATCTCTTCTGCTACTGGAATCGATCAAAGCAATATGACTGTGTGGTTTTTAGGGAGCGACAAAAGCAACCCAGGCGGCTCAGTCGGGACGATATCAGCAAAGGAGCAAGGCTCGCCAAAATATCGTGTGTATCTGCAATGGAATGGCTCAGGCTACCAAGCAACAAAAGTTGAACCAGCTTCATAATAAGGATAAAGGGATGTACTAAGGAATGTCTTAAGGCTGTCTAGAAACATTAGACAGCCTTTTGTTTTGCTTTGAAAGAAAGTTGATATTTTATAACCATATAGAATTAACTGACCTAATTTCTATTGGATGGAATTATTAATACAAGAATATAAGGTGAGAGGATTGAAAAATACTTAAAATTTATGGCCGAAAATGCAATAAGTCTAAAGGATATTTACAAAAAATTCAGAATATAATATACAAAAGGATATAAGAAGGGGTATATTTGAGACGAATAGCTGATTTAATGTGGGAAGGTTTTACTTTAAAACAGATTTTCCATAAAAAAATAGTTATACCGTATCTTCTGTTTTTATGTTTTCTTATTTTATTTGAAGTATATTTGATTATTTTTCTGTTTACCTCACTTCAATTAGTTGCCCCAATTGGTTATAAGGCTACTTTCTATTTTTACGGTATTGTTTTATTTTTAATTTTCCTCTTTGGTTATTCAATAATGGTACTTATTGAAACAATTAAGGGAATTAGGAGAAAAAAAGGTTTGCTTATATAACCAACCAATAATGAGGTTGGTTTTTTTGTTTTACGGCTAATAACCGAACAAGGCTTTTCGAATCAGACAGATTTCGAAAAGGGATAATTAGAAAGGTTAAACTAACGGACAAAGGAATGGATTTAATGATAAGCTGAAGCTAAAATATTATTATATAGAGTGAAGAAAGTAGGAAAAATGAAAATGTATAGAATTGGCGTAGTTGGCCCTAGTTCGTCCGTACAGCGAATTCTCAATGTGGCGAATGAAATGGAACAAGAAATGGTATTTATCCCTTTCACCTATACAGAGGCGAAGGAAGTGGAAAAAATCATTACAGAACATGATAAACAAGTTGATTTTTGGCTTTTTTCAGGATATATCCCATACAGGGTTGCTACAAAAACAATATCATTGGACGAAAAGTCTGTTTATATATACTCAACGGAATCCAGTACCTATAAAAGTTTCATGGAACTGGTTTATTCTCAAGGGAGATTACTAGATCGAGTCAGCATCGATATATTTGCTCCCACGAATGTAGCCGAAGGAGAAAGTGTGAAGCAGTTACAAAAGACGATAACTGATCTTTACTTGAAAACGTTTGACGTTGACATTGATACCGAGGAATTGTTTCAATTCCATTATGATTTATGGGAACAAAAGAAAACTGATGGTGCTTTGACATGTTACCCCACTGTTCATGAGGCTTTAAGTAAAGCTGGTGTTCCGGCAAACGTAATGTCACCAACTCAAATTGAAATTTTTCAAACCATGAGGATTTTTTTCGAGAAGATCAAGACTTCATACTATAAAGATACTCAAATTGGTGTTGTAAAAATCGAGGTAGAAGATTTCGACTCTATTAAAGAGAAAATGGAGAAAACCTATCAAGTCCAATATTTAGAGCTAAGGATGAAGGAGACACTAATCCAGCTTTGTGAAAAAATAGACGGTTCTCTCTTTGAGGAAGGAAATGGACGGTATACCATTTTTAGTTCTCGGGGTGCAATTGAAAGGGAGATTCAGGCATTAAAGGAAAAGACCCAATTCTTGTCTCTTGAAGCTAATACAGCTGTTTCCGTTGGGATTGGATTTGGTAAGACGGTATTAACGGCAGAAATACATGCCCACCGTGCACTTCAACAGTCTAAGAAAAAAGTGGAACATGGGATTGTTATTATTCAAGATGATGGAATGGTCGTTGAGTCAGCAGGTCAGGAGGAGGAACTGACTTATTCTTACCGTACGGATGATAAAAATTTATTGGAGAAATTAAAGAATGGAAACATCAGTGTTAAAACTTTCAAGAAAATAGACGCTTTGATTAAAAAAATGAGTTGGAGTGATTTTACGACGAAGGAATTAGCTGCAAATCTTCAGATGGGTGAAAGAAATGCTCAGCGGATTGTGGCTGAACTGTGCGACATCGGCTTGGCCGAGTGTATTGGTGAAGAGTCGCAACATAATCGTGGAAGGCCAATTAAAATTTACCGGTTAAAATAAGCATTCCTAGAAGGATGCTTATTTTTTTTTGTAAAAAACTATTGAAGGAAACGAAATTTTCTCATAAAATAAATATAACGAAATTTTCGTTATATTGTCGTAAATAGAAAATAACTGTTACTCTTATGTTGGTAAAAGGAGGAAATCACAAGGATCAGCAAGTCCCATTTATTACTTTTAGTTGGATTCAAAAATGAAAACGCTACTAAAATTTGGTATTTCAAAAAAATGATTTTAGCTATTCCCCATTTTGGAATGGAAAGAGCGTATCATTAACAACTTCAAAAATTATTTGCATTTTTAAGAGGGGGAATTGGAAATATGATATCAAAACGCACAAGAAATTGGATTCTAGCGTTACTTTTTCTGGGGTGGTCATTAGGTAATGTAGATCGCTATTTAATGAATTTTGCTGTATTGTCCATTACGGAAGATTTACATTTGAGTGCATCCTCTACCGGACTCTTACTCAGCAGTTTTTTTGCCGGATATGCGATTATGCAAATGCCTGGAGGATGGCTGGCAGACCGATTCGGCCCTAGAAAAGTCCTCCTTGTCGCAGTTATCATGTGGTCAATTTTTACAGGATTGACCGGTGCTGCTTGGTCCCTTGCCTCTATGGCTATAATCCGCTTTCTATTCGGTATTGGAGAGGGTGGTTTTCAGCCTTCCGCTTCCAAAATCATATCGCTTACGTTTCCTAAAGAGGAACGTGCCCGGGCCATGTCGGTCATGCTGTCATCAAGCGGGATTATGACTCTTATTATCCCGATCGCATCTGCAGCGCTGCTTACAACGATCGGCTGGCGAACCACATTTGTCATCATGGGAATCTCCGGTGTTATTATCACAGTTCTTTACTGGTACTTCATTAAACTTCCAAAAAGCAATTTGGGAGATCACGCGACTCAAACTGTTGCATCGAATCAAAAGGGAATTTTCCGTTCGTTGTTTAAAATGCCTATGATATGGAGTTTAGTTATTGCTTATTTCTGTATTTATGCCGTTAACTGGGGACTGGCGACATGGATCCCAACCTATCTAGTGAAAACACGCGGTCTTGATTTAATTTCCCTTGGCTGGGTTCAGACGATTCCTGGTATAACGATGCTAGCTGGGATCTTTTTTGGTGGGTATATCATCGATAAGCTGCCAGCGGGACGAGAAAGATTGGCAGGAGGCCTTTCTTGTGCCGTTATTGGCATATTGCTGTACTTAATGTTTACTGCTACAAGTGTTACCTCTTTTATCACGTATCAAACGATTGTTAACCTATTTATTGCCTTTGTCATTATTCTATTACCAGCTATCATACTTAAACAATTGCCGTCCTCCGTCACTGGTACGGCGATGGGAATTGCCAATACTGGCGGACAATTGGCCGGCTTCATTACTCCGATGGCTATAGGATTTATCGTCGATGCATTTCATGGTTCCTTTAATGCTGCTTTTTGGATGTTAATTGTGTTCGCCATCATCTGTATTGGAGCGATATTAAGTATAAATGGTAAAAAAGCAGATCTCCTCCAGCCAAACGAAGAAGCTACAGCCTAAATGCATCATCCGTAAACAACTTTGAGGGAGGTCTTGTAAATGAATTTGCATGAACATATTTCTAAACTAATCGAAAAAAAGAGAGATAAAATGATTGAGCTGAGTGATCAAATTTGGAGCTGCCCGGAAATCTATTTTGAAGAACATCAATCTTCCAAATATATTTGTCAAGCATTGGAAGAGGAAGGGTTTCAGGTTGAAAGAGAGGTTGCCGGACTGCAAACCGGGTTTATTGGAAGCTATGGAACTGGTAAACCCATCATAGCTATTTTAGGAGAATTCGATGCTTTATCAGGTCTGAGCCAGCAAAAAGGCCTTGCCGAGCATGCCCCGTTGGTTTCAGGCGGTCATGGGCATGGATGCGGCCATAACTTGCTGGGAACCGGTTCATTTGCTGCTGCAGTTGCCGTTAAAGAATATATGGAGCAAACAGGTTTAAAGGGGACGGTCCGTTATTATGGTTGTCCGGCTGAAGAGGCGGGCTCTGGTAAAGCGTTTATGGCACGTGCGGGATTGTTTGATGATGTTGATCTGGCGCTTTCCTGGCATCCGTCGTCCGTAGCTGGTATATGGAATGTGAGCACCCTAGCAAACTACTCTGCGACGTTTAAGTTTAATGGAAAGAGTGCGCACGCTGCAGCTGCCCCTCACCTTGGCCGAAGTGCATTAGATGCGGTGGAATTGATGAACATCGGAGTCAATTATTTAAGAGAGCATATGATTCCGGAAGCGAGAGTGCATTATGCGATTACAGATACAGGCGGAACTTCTCCAAATGTCGTTCAACCACATGCTGAAGTTGTTTATTTTATCCGTGCCCCGAAAAAGCAGCAAGTAATCGATTTATACGAACGTGTATGCAATATTGCAAAAGGTGCGGCTTTAATGACTGGTACAACGATGGAAGTGGAGTTTGAAGGTACTGCATCAGATTTAATTCCAAATACAGCCTTAGCAGAGATTATGTACAAAAATTTAATGGCTGTCGGTGTTCCTTCTTATGATGAATTTGACCGGAAGTTCGCAAAAGAAATCCATGCGACTCTTTCTCCGGAAGACATTCGTGCAGATCTAGCTGGATTAGATAAAGAAACAGCAAAGAAATTAAAAGATAAAGAGATTGCAGATCTCATCCCACCTCTTGGCGATGAGGCTGCCTTATCGGGGTCGACAGATGTTGGCGATGTTAGTTGGGTTGTTCCAACGATGCAATGTTTGACAACCTGTTTCGCAATTGGAACGCCGCTTCATACCTGGCAAGTAGTGTCCCAAGGAGCAATGCCTATTGGCCACAAAGGCATGCTTCAAGCGGGAAAAGTGATTGCATGCACAGCCATCGAAGCTATGCAGAATCAAGATATTATTGATCAGGCGAAAGCAGAATGGAAAGAACGCTTGGAAGGGGAACCATATGTTTCTCTCATTCCTGAAGATGTGGTACGACCTCAAAAGGCGGTCTGTGTACAAAAGTAAGGTTATAAAAATATGTTCAACTAACAATAAGTGGGGGATGAAAACAACCCCCGCTTATTGTGGTTGCCCTTAATTTCGCATCTAAAGAAAGGAAAGATGGACCATGGCTGTTGCAATTCCGTATGATCAAGATAAAACATTTGAAATACAAAGGAATATGGTCAATTTAGATAAATGGGTTGAGGACTTTCGTTCCTATGCCAATGGTGGTCGATGTGCTTCCTATATTCCTGCCTTAGACAAGGTGAATCCATTTCAATTAGGAATTGCGATGGCAGGACCGGATGGAATGGTCTTAAAGTCCGGAGAGTGTGAAGCCACTTTTACCTTACAAAGTATTTCGAAGGTTATTAGCTTTATTGCTGCCTGTTTAGACTTCGGTACTAAATATGTCCTAGATAGAGTAGATGTAGAACCAACTGGAGATGCGTTTAATTCGATTATTCGGTTGGAAGTTCACAAGCCGGGAAGACCTTTTAATCCTATGATTAATGCGGGTGCGCTTACTGTAGCTTCTTTGCTTGGAGGAAGATCACCACTTGAAAAAATCGAATCGTTTTTGACATTATTTGAGAAGATGGTAGGAAAACGCCCGTCCATCAATGAGGAAGTATTTCAGTCGGAATGGCAAACGGCTCATCGTAATCGAGCCTTGGCTTATTACTTGAAAGAGACAGGATTTTTAGAATCAACTGTTGAGGAAGCTTTAGAGGTCTATTTAAAGCAGTGTTCTGTGGAGGTAAATACCCAGGATATAGCTATGATTGGTTTAGTTCTTGCTTACGATGGATTCCATCCAATTCGACGGGAACAGATTTTTCCAAAAGAAGTTGCCAAATTAACAAAAGCATTGATGGTTACCTGCGGAATGTATAACGCTTCTGGTAAATTTGCAGCTCATATCGGTTTACCCGCCAAGAGCGGAGTTTCAGGAGGTATCATGGTTGCCGTTCCGGCCCATGCCAGTACTCAGAAGTCTCCTTTTCCGGATGGATTTGGTATTGGAATATATAGTCCAGCAATAGATGAATGTGGAAATAGCGTTGCAGGGAAGATGTTGTTAAAGCACATAGCAAGAGAATGGGATTTAAGTATTTTTTGATGCTATCATGCACTCTAAACTAGGGCTTTATATCCAGGATATGTTGCAAAACTTGGATAAGCCGTTCATTTATGCACGTACGGATCTGTGAGAGGCGCATGAAATTCTTCATGCGCCTACTCTATTTCGCTAGGATTCTTTAATAAAAGTTTGGAAGAATTTTGATTGGTCTAATATTAAATAAATTAAGTAATTTTGTAGAAAAGTTTTCAGTGAAATGACCCTATAAAATATTGACTTTTCAGAATATTGTAATTAAAATGATAAAGTGAGTGAAAGTTAAAAAAATGAACGTTCATTTAAAAATACAACCTCTTTAACCTCTAAGCATTTCAAAAATTCCCACCTTCAGAAAAGCAAAAGCATATTTCAACCGGCAATAGAAAAAAATTCCAAAGCAATTTGTGGATCATTTAATATCCTTACATAACCTGATTTTTAAAGAAGTAGAATTGATCGTGTATTTGACGTTCCAATTGATGGGAATAGGTTTATCGACCGAAAACTGGCGGAAATTAAAGTTCTGCATCATGTGCGGTTTTTAATGCTGTCTCAATCTGCCGTCCCTCTTTTTGATAACGAAAAATCCACTGACCTAAGGAAGGGTAGACAAGGATTTAGATTGACTTTGTACCATAATCTATTAAATCAATACTGGTTATAAATGAGGGGGCAATTATGAGAGTTGGACATTTAAGGAGGTGGGAGCGGGAGTTTCAATCTAGCGGAATATATCTTTTATGTTTATTTAAAATCTTTGTAAAAAGCAGTCCTAAAAATGTGCAAAGGAGAATCACTAATGGCTAACCATCAATTTAGTATCGGCGTCGATATTGGGGGAACATTTACCGATTTAGTTGTTGTGAACGAAGAGGGGAAAGTTTTTCGATCAAAAGCATTTACCACACCGGACGATTACCCTGAAGGAATCATTCATGCATTAGAACGCATATGCAATGAAGAATTGCACATAAGTGTTTCCGAGCTCCTCCGGCAAACGAAAGTGTTTGTGAATGGGACGACCATTGTGACAAATGCGCTTGCCGAATTAAAGGGCATGAAGGTAGGCCTGCTTACGACACAAGGATTTAAAGATACATTGCGCATCGCCCGTTCTGCACGGACGAATGAATTCGATTTACAAACACAAGTGCCGCCTCCCGAGCTTGTTCAAAGAGATTGTATTGCGGAGGTTTGGGAGAGGGTTGATTACTCAGGTAAAGCGGTTGTCCCATTGAACGAGGATCAGGCACGGCAGCAAATCCGTTATTTGGTTGAGGAAAAAGGCGTTGAAGCCATTGCGGTTTGTTTCTTATGGTCTTTCCGCAATCCAAGTCATGAACAACGGGTGAAATCAATCATTCATGAGATGTACCCGGATTTATTTGTTTCGGTTTCTTCCGATATTTACCCTGTGTCCCGGGAATATGAACGAATGGTAACCACTACTTTGAATGCGTTTACATCAAGAGGGGCCCGTGAATATCTGACAAGCTTAGAAAAACGGCTAGCAGAAAGGGGATTGAGAGTTCCTGTAGGAATGATTCAATCTACCGGAGGAATTACCACAACAAGCGAAGCCAGTGAAAAGCCTATCAGCCTTTTAAATTCCGGCCCTGTTGGCGGAGTGGTTGCAGCCAACAGTCTTGGAAAAGCACTTCAATTGAAAAACATCATTACGGCCGATATGGGCGGTACAAGCTTTGATACTTCGGTTATTGTAAACAATGAAATCACCCATATTCACCGTGCCCGTGTCAATCGTCTTGATACAGGCCTATCGCTTGTTGATATCAATGCGATCGGGGCTGGCGGGGGAAGCGTTGCTTGGCTGAATGAGCAGGGACTCCCGCAAGTTGGGCCAAAGAGTGCAGGCTCACAACCGGGACCAGCGTGTTATAACCGCGGCGGAACAGAACCAACTGTAACGGATATTGCGGTTGCCCTCAATTTTATTGACCCCGACTATTTCCTTGGCGGGTCCGTTAAATTAAATAAAGAGGCAGCCATTAAAGCGATTGATGAAAAAATCGCCCAGCCGCTTGGTATTCCAACCGTAGAAGCTGCCGCTGGTCTATTTGATCTGGTCATCGCGAACATGAGCAATGCGGTTCGGGCCGTTTCCATTGAAAAAGGCCATGACCCTCGTGAATTTACAATGATTTCTTACGGCGGGGCATCGGCCTTGTATATTGCGGCCATTGCTCAGGAGCTTGGCATCAAAAATGTGATTATCCCAAATAATGCTTCGGTTTTCTCGGCATACGGCTTACTTTGGTCTGATTATAGCAGAAGCTACGTCCAAACCGTGAATTGGAATTTGGCAAATGGTGATGTCAATGCGTTGAACGATAAATTAGCTGAATTAACCGCCCTTGCCCAGAAGGATTTGGCGGATAATGGTTTTAATGAAAATGATATCAGGATTGTTTGGGAAGGCGACTTTAAATTTGGAACTCAAGCCTTTGAGTTGACGATTCCGCTTCCAAAACGGTCCTTGACCGAAGACGATCGCGCTGTATTGGCAAAAGCCTTCTCCGAAGAATACGAAAGATTGTACGGTACTGGAACATCATGGGATGGGGCCGATCACTTAACGATTCTATTAAATGTTAGGGTTACCGGAATCGGAACCATTCAAAAGCCATCGTTACAAACTTTTAGCCGAAGCCATTCCATCACAGGTTCTGCCAAGACAGCCGAAAGGGAAGTTTACTTGCCTCAGGAACGGCAGACAAAAGTAGTGTCTATCTATAAGGCTGAACTTTTAAATACTGGAATGGAGGTCAATGGCCCCGCCGTCATTGAAGCAAAAGATACCACCATTTATATACCTGAGGATGCCTACATCAGGGTGGATCAATATGGCAACTATTGTCTGACACTTGAAACTGTGGAGAACGAACAAAAAACGTTAGTTACCGAAGGTCAAGGAGGCAAATAATATGGCAATGGAAAAAGTCCAACCACAAAAAGAGTTTGATGCATTTACCGCCCAGGTGATTCAATCACGGTTGAAAAGTGTTGTGGAAGAGATGGCTACCACACTATTGCGGACTTCCGGTTCTCCAGTCTTAACGGAGGCGCAGGATTTTTCCACAGCTGTCTTTGATGTGAATGGTGAACATATTGCTTTTTCCGGTTACGTTGTAGCCCATATTGGCTCTTCGTTAATTGGCGTACAAGCTGTCTTACGGGAATATGAGCTCGAGGATATTCATCCGGGGGACGCCTTTATTTGTAATGATGTTTATTCCGCCGGGGCTATTCACCAAGGGGATGTTGGGATTATCTCACCGATTTTTTATCAGGATGAATTGGTCGGATGGTCATTTTCTAACGCTCACGTTCTCGATGTTGGCGGAATGTCGCCAGGTGGATGGGCGCCTGCAGCTTATGATGTATATAGTGAAGCAATCAGCTTCCCTGCTGTTCGGATTATGGAAAGAGGAAGAATGAATCGGGATATCCAAAGGATCCTGATGAACAATGTTCGCCTTCCAATCCCTGTCATTAATGATGTGAAAAGTTTAATCGCCGCCAATATTACCGCCGAACGAAGGGTTAATGCGCTGATAGATAAATACGGTTTAGAGGATTACAAGCGGTATTGTGAAATTAACAAGGATTTAGCTGAACAAACGATTCGCAAACGCATCCGGGATATTCCAAATGGAGTTTATCACACAAAAGAATGGGTGGAGTACGATGGTCATGGAGCAGATAATCTCTATCCGGTGGAATGTAAATTAACAGTGGAAGAAGATCACCTCCATGTTGATTTAAGTGGATCCTCCCCACAGGCAGATGGGTTTATCAATGCGGGACCAGGTGCTATTTATGGAGGATTGTATGGCGTCATTGCGATGACCATTGGCTGTGATATCCCGGTCAATGCAGGAATGCTGCGACCGCTCACAATTGAACTCGGACCGCCTGGAACGATTGTAAACCCTGTGATCCCGGCTCCTGTTTCGTGCGGGCACATGGAAACAACAGGAAAAGCGGGTAAAGCTTTTTACGAGGGAATTTTTAAAGCGTTGCAGCTCAGCGAAAATCCTTGGCTTAGGAACCGGGTTGCTGCGATTGGTCACAACAATTGGCCGGGGAATTCTTGGGTCGGGTTGGATCAATATGGCCAGTATACAGCGTTTCCTGCATTTGATTGCGGTTCTGGCGGTGTGGGTGCCCAGGCTACCTGCGATGGACTGGATATTGGCGCATTTGAAATGCAGCAGAATAATGGAATTCCTGATGTGGAAACAAATGAAGGGCTGTACCCGATGTTTTATTTTTACCGAAAAATTAACGTGAATTCCGGAGGTCCCGGATATCATCGCGGCGGTCAGGGAATGGATTATGCCTGGATGCCGTACAACAATCAAGGATTACTCGGTACCATTGAAAACGCCTGTGCCGAAATGCCTGCACATGGCACTCTGGGCGGATACCCGGGTGGAACGAGTTCTTTTAATAAGATTGATGAATTTGATATCAACCAGTTCATTGCTGAACATGGACGTCTGCCAATTCCTAATGAGCTTACCAATTATACGACCCTTCCCAACCATATTGCCGGAATGCCTCTTGGACCAAAGGCAGTGTTTAAGCAAGTGACAGGCGGTGGGGCCGGAATCGGAGATCCGTTATTGCGTCCGATTGCGATAGTGGAAAAAGATTTACAGGATGAATATATTACCCCTGATCTGGCTGAAAAAGCGTATGGAGTAATCTGGAATGCATCTGAACGAAGAGTTGACTTAGAGGCAAGCCATGAAAAACGCCGCTCCATTCGTCGTGACCGGATCGGCCGGAATCCTGAAGTTGAGGTCTCTGAACAGGAGAAATTAAAGGTTCCGTTAAAATTTGTCCATAAAGCAGGCAAAAAATTAGTTTCTTGTAACTTCTGCGATCATGAACTGTCCGAAAGCAATATGAACTGGAAGGAAGGAGCCGTACAGCGAAAAGCTGATTTAGTGGAAACGATGTCTGAACTGGGGATTTATGTCCAGCCCCGGGAATCTGGGAAGGCTGAACTACACGAAGCAATTTGTCCTTCCTGCGGCACCTTGCTGCAACAAGACGTGTTAACGGAAGAAGTTAAAGAATTTAACGATTATGTCCTCACAAACTAATCATTAGATAGTTACTACAAACTGAGTTCAGCTTACTGGACTCAGTTAGTCGTTATTTCTTAAATCAATAATTATATTATGTTAATTTAATTAGGAATATCTTTCCCCAAATCGATGATAGAAGGAAGTAAATGTGCCCCCTTTCTTAATTAGTAAGCATGGTCTTTTCCTTGATCCCTAAACCAAATATTTGCTTCTCATGAAGTATTTGCTATAATACTAGTTGAGTAATTTGCTTGACCAATTGAATCTGACATAGCTAGTAGGTGCCTTATCATTGGATAAGGTTAAAAGGGAAGCCGGTGTGAATCCGGCGCGGTCCCGCCACTGTTATTCGGGGATAACCTCGCAATACCACTGTTCCAGCTAAGGAATGGGAAGGAGAGGAAGTCATGTTACCCGTAAGCCAGGAAACCTGCCTATTAAGCTTGCCAACGAAATCCTTCGCGGAAAAGGATCGGCATAATCAGTATAAATATGTTTATTTTTTCTGATTTTCGCGCGCCCTGTTTCCGAATGGAAGCAGGGCTTTTTCGTTGTTATGGGAAAGACTTCAAGATATCAAGCTCATCTCGAACTATAAACGAAGGGAAGAGAATTGAGTAATGAGAAAGTTTTTGGCATTAATTTTGACTGTAGTAATGATGGTGACGATCAGCGCATGTGGGACAACAAAAGATTCTTCAGGTGCAGATAAAAACCAAAAATCCGAAACAGCAACGAAAGAGGTAACGGACAAAGCAACCGTTTACCCGCTTACAGTGAAGGATGCGACGGGTACTGAAATAACTTTTGATAAGGCGCCGGAACGTATTGTATCTACCTCTCCATCGGAGACAGAAATTCTTTTCGCTCTAGGCCTAGGCGATAAAATTTACGGTGTATCTGATTTTGATGATTACCCTAAAGAAGCAGTGGCAAAGCCAAAAGTAGGCGGGGTGACAAAGCCAAATGAGGAAGCCATTATAGCGGCTAATCCGGATTTAGTAATCGGTGGCATTTCAATGAAGGATGATATTGCTGAAAAATTTCGTGGTTTAGACCTTAAGTTATATAAAACTGAGCCTAAAAAGATGGAGGATATTTTAAATAATATTATCCAAATTGGTATCATTACAGATACTCAGGAAAAAGCAGAAGAACTCGTGGCACAAATGAAGGTGGATATTCGCACAGTAACAGAAGCTGCTGCAAAAATTAAGGAAGAAGATAAGAAAAAAGTCTATATTGAATTTTCTCCAGGTTGGACGGTTGGCAAGGGTGAATTTATGGATGAACTGATTACGATGGCTGGCGGCGTTAATATTGCCTCAGATATGAAAGGCTGGAATGCCATCAATGAAGAGAAGATCATTCAGGACAACCCGGATGTCATTCTCTACTCCGCAAATGTTGTTGATGATAAGTCTGGCAAACCGCTAGAGGAATTAATTAAATCTAGAAGCGGCTGGGATAAGATTACAGCTATTCAAGAAGGTCGACTGACGGGGATCGAAGGAAATATTATGTCCAGACCTGGACCGAGAATAACAGATGCACTGAAGCAAATCGCTGAAGCCATTTATCCGGAATCGTTTAAGAAATGAAAAGAAGATTAGCAATATGGGGGGGAGCGGGTTTCGTTCTCCTTCTTTTCTCAGGGGTCATTAGTTTATCGCTTGGTTCTGCTAATCTGCCGCTTTCGCAAGTTTGGGGAATTCTCTTACACCAGCTGCCTTTTTTACATAGTCTCATAGATTCCAACTGGCCTGAATCAGCTGAGCAAATCATTTTAAAAGTTCGTTTGCCACGGGTTTTTCTTGCCATTCTTGTTGGGGCGTGCTTATCACTTGCTGGTGCTGGCTTTCAAGGAGTGTTACGCAACCCGTTAGCAGATCCGTATACATTAGGGGTAGCATCTGGGTCAGCGGTAGGTGCTGCTTTCATCATTTTATTCGGGTATCATACTAGTTTATTTGGTAATTGGACGATACCACTGGTTGCATTTGTGACAGGGCTGATTAGTTTACTTGTTGTACTCCGTTTAGCAAATGTACATGGCAAATTTAAACTAGAAACCATCATTTTATCTGGGGTTGTCGTTTCTGCTTTTCTAGGGTCACTTGTTTCCTTTATGGTGTCAATGTCCGATCAAGTGGTGAATGAAATCGTCTTTTGGCTGATGGGGAGTTTAGCCCTAAGAGGTTGGTCATTTACCTTTGTACTCATGCCTTATTTAGCAATTGGAATCGTGGTGTTGCTGTCATATGGACGTACATTAAATTTGTTTGCATTAGGAGAGCGGCAGGCAGCACATTTAGGTGTCAACATTAAACGTACACGGCTAGTGGTGTTGGTCGTTTCCACCCTAATCACCGCTGCCGCAGTATCAATCGTAGGAACGATTGGTTTTGTCGGACTTGTCGTTCCACACTTAGTGAGGCTTATAGTTGGGCCGGATTACCGATTATTACTGCCATTGTCCGTGATATTCGGTGCCATATATGTCCTTTGGGCAGATACGATTGCCCGTACCTTACTTAGCCCAACGGAGATTCCGCTCGGGGTTGTGACCGCATTTCTTGGCGCTCCATTCTTTGCGTACTTACTTCGTAGAAGCAAGCAAATGACAGGGGGAAGTTGATGGATGCTTATTGAAGTGGAAAGCTTAAGTAAACGGTTTGATAACCAGTCTGTGCTTGATGAAATTAGTTTTTCTGTCAAACGTGGAGAATGCTTGGGGATCATTGGACCAAACGGAAGCGGCAAGTCTACATTGCTAAAGCTATTGTCGGGAGTGGATCGTGCGACGACCGGAAGAATTGAATTAAATGGGAAACAGATTGAACTTTATACCCGCAAGGAATTAGCAAAGTGGCTGGCAGTATTGCAGCAGGAATCTCTACCTCCAATTGGATTTACGGTAAGAGAGGTTATCGAAATGGGGAGGTTTCCTTTTCAAAATTGGCTCGGTGAAGAAAAAACAGAAATTGAACCACTTATCGATTCCATTATCGAGAAAATGGAGTTATCTGAGTTGAGTGATCGCCTGCTCGAAAGCCTAAGCGGGGGGGAGCGGCAGCGAGTAGCTCTTGGAAAGACGATGGCACAACAGCCAAAGCTTCTAATGCTTGATGAACCGACCACCTATCTCGATATTGGTCATCAAGTACTTTTGATGGATCGGATTCGAGAATGGCAGCAAGAAGATGATATGACCGTTATCGCGGTTCTGCATGATTTAAATATAGCAGCCCTGTATTGTGATCGATTGCTGCTGTTACATAATGGGAGAGTAGTAGCGGCTGGAGCTCCCAAGCATATCATTCGAGCAGATTTGATTCAACAAGTCTACGGTACTACACCAATTGTAATGGTGCACCCCGTTTGTGGTGTACCACAAATCATCCTTCAAGGAGAAAGTATAGCGGAGCGTACAATTCCTATGAAGAGAGGTAAAGAAGGAATCATCAGAAAGCGGAGGAATAGCTATGTCCATCAATAGAATAGTAGTTGCAGGTACGGGAAGCGGTGTTGGAAAAACAACACTGACAATTGGTTTAATGGCAGCGTTAAGAAAGCGCGGTTTAACGGTTCAAGGCTTTAAATGCGGTCCTGACTATATTGACCCTTCTTATCATAAATCTGTCACCAATCGAGTTTCTCGTAATTTAGACAGTTGGATGCTTACACATGATCGAGTTTTGGATATTTTCACGCATGGAAGTCGTGGAGCTGATATTTCGATTATAGAAGGAGTGATGGGATTTTTTGATGGGAAAAGTCCGGAAACGAATGAAGGCAGTACGGCAGAGATCAGTATCATAACCAAAAGTCCTGTATTGCTCGTTGTCAATTGTGAAAGTATGGCCCGAAGTGCAGCGGCGATCGTGAAGGGGTTTCAAATGTTTGCAGAAGGGCCCAAGATTGCAGCAGTAATTGCCAACAAAGTTGGGAGCGAAGGACATTTTCAGCTTGTCAAAAAAGCGATTGAACAGGAATGTCATGTTCCTGTGATCGGCTATTTGAAACGCGAGCTAGACATTGAAATCCCAGAAAGACATCTTGGACTTATTCCTTCTATTGAACGAGGAGAACTTATTCCATTTTTCGATCAATTAGGAGACTTGGTTTTAGAGACGATTGATATGGACAAGCTGCTTGAATTAGCTGTTGCTGAGCCGCTACCTGTAAGTGAAAAAACCTCCATGTTTGAACAGAAGAAAGAAAAGATCATGAAAATGGCAGTTGCAAAGGATGAAGCCTTTAATTTCTATTATCCTGAGAATCTAGAAATGTTGGAAGCGAATGGTGTAGAGATTGTTTATTTTTCTCCTTTGGCTAATGAAGAACTGCCAAAAGATGTTGATGGCCTTTATATAGGAGGAGGCTTCCCAGAGGAATTCGCTCATGTCCTTGAATGTAATGAAATGACAAAGGATTCTATCAAAAATGAAATTGAAGCTGGATTACCTACTCTTGCTGAATGTGGCGGGTTCATGTATTTAACCGAGTCAATCGAAACAACGGAAAAGAAGAGGTATCAAATGATTGGGGTAATCCCAGGCGAGGTACAAATGAAAACATCTTTGCAAGCTCTAGGGTACAGAGAGATTAGTGGTCTGAATGACAATTTTATTCTAAAAAACCAAAAAGCAAGAGGGCATGAATTTCATTATTCCTCCTTTTTGCCTAACGAAGAGAAGCTGCCACATGCCTATGAAACGAAAGGGATGCGGGGTGTAAGCAAGGAAGGATATCTACAACACAACTTAGCAGCTGGCTACACCCATTTTCACTTTGGCTCCAATCCAGCGCTGGTTGAGAATTGGATTGAAAAATGTTTAGAGTTTAAAGCTAGTAAGAGGAGAATAGGATGAAGAAACTTTTCGAATCGATTCCAAAAATTAACAAGGAAATGGGAAGACAGGTTAGTGACTATATTAATACGTTGACAAAGCCAATCGGAAGCCTTGGGAGGCTGGAGGAATTGGCAATTGAACTAGCAGAAATGAAAAACGAAGCATTTCCAAGTGTAACACCACCTGGAGTCCTCGTTTTTGCAGCGGATCATGGAATTACCGACGAAGGTGTTTCTGCCTATCCGCAAGCCGTGACAGAGCAAATGGTTCGGAATTTTTTAAATGGTGGTGCTGCGATCAATGTCTTTAGTAGACAAATAGGTGCCTTACTTGAGGTAATCGACATCGGCGTAGTAAACGATATTGAACATGAGAGTCTAATAAATAAAAAGATTCGTTATGGTACTGGCAATTTTTATCGTGAGGATGCGATGAGCCGGGAAGAAGCTGAACAAGCGATTGAAGTAGGTTACCAGCAGGGCTTACAAATCATCAAAAAAGGAGCACAGTGTCTCATCCTCGGCGAGATGGGGATTGGAAATACGTCTTCAAGCAGTGCCATCTTAGCTGTTCTTAGCGGTAGAGATATTTCTTTACTAGTAGGTAAAGGGACTGGAATTTCGGATGAAACCTTATTACATAAAGCCGAAATTATTAAACAGGCACTTGAAAGGAGAAACCCTAATCCAACTGATCCAATTGATATCCTTGCAAAAGTGGGAGGACTAGAGATAGCCGGAATAGCAGGTGCAATGCTTGCTGCGGCGAACAAAAGAGTACCGATTCTAGTAGATGGATTTATATGTACCGTTGCAGCTTTAATTGCCAAATCAATCTCTCCTGGTGTTGATGACTATATGATTGTCACGCATCAATCGATTGAACCTGGTCACAAAACAGCCCTTTCACTATTAGGGAAGAAGCCGATTATTGATTTAGGACTAAGACTTGGAGAAGGAACAGGTGCAGCCATTTCCCATTCTATTATCCAATCGGCTACATTAATGCTAAAAGAAATGGCAACCTTTCACTCAGCAGGAATTTCAAAAAATGACGAATGAAAACTTCACAAAACGAGGAGGCTCACACATGGAACAAGTTAACAAAAAGAAACAAGGCTTAACACTTGTGTACACAGGTCACGGTAAAGGAAAAACGACAGCAGCAATAGGTTTAACCGTACGAGCAGTTGGTAGAGGGTTAAAAGTAAAGATTTATCAATTTATAAAATCACCAGAGCGTTCGTACGGGGAACAAATTGCCTTACGTAAGCTTGGGGTTGAGATGGAACAGCTAGGAAGAGGATTCACATGGACAAAAACCCCTGATGAGCACAGAGAAGCGTTAAGGACAGGTTGGGCAAAGGCAAAGGAAACAGTAATGAGCGGAGAATATGATTTAGTGATTTTAGATGAATTAAACAATGCCTTAGCAATTGATACATTTCCAATTGAAGATGTTTTACCACTAAATGAAGTGATGGATCTAATAATAAATAGACCGTCCCATGTTCATCTCGTTTTGACAGGAAGAGATGCCAAGCGGGAAATTAGAGAGATTGCGGATCTAGTATCTGTTATTGAAGTGGAAAAGCATTACTACGATGAGGGCATACCAGCTGTAAAAGGAATTGAATTTTAAGGTGCAAAACCCAAAATGAAGGAGTGAATGCTTATGGGGAAAGCTGTTCCTTTAATGATTCAAGGTACTCATTCTGATGCTGGAAAAAGTGCGCTTGTTACCGCTTTATGCCGGATATTTGTTCAGGATGGCTTTAAAACAGCCCCTTATAAATCACAGAATATGGCTTTAAATTCTTATATTACCTTTGATGGGAAAGAAATCGGTCGTGCACAGGGTGTGCAAGCAGAAGCAGCTGGGATTCTTGCAACAACGGATATGAATCCGATTTTGATTAAACCAAGCAGTAACTGCGAATCGCAAATTGTCGTTCATGGAAAGCCATTTAAAAATATGAAGGCAGGAGAGTACCGCCAGGACTTTTTTCAACAAGGCTTAGCATTAATTCGAGATTCATATGAGAAATTGTCTGTTTGTTATGACCGGATCGTTATTGAGGGAGCAGGCAGTCCGGCTGAGATTAATTTAAATGATCGGGAGCTTGTTAATATGCGGGTGGCCCAACTCGCTAACGCACCCGTGATTATAGTTGGAGATATTGAAAAGGGTGGAGTATTTGCCAGTTTAGTAGGAACCTTGCAGCTGCTAGAACCGGAAGATCGAAAAAGAGTAATTGGTGTCATCATCAATAAATTCAGAGGTGATGTATCATTACTACAGCCGGGATTAACCTGGTTTGAAGAATATACTGACGTTCCGATTTTAGGTGTTGTTCCGTATATCGAGAACTTACTAATTGAAGCAGAGGATTCAGTTGTGTTAAACAACTATACTTCTAAACTCGATGCTACAAAGGAAATTGATATTGCGGTTATACGGCATCCCATGATATCTAATTTCACTGATATCGATCCTTTTTTTGAGGAAAAGGATTGTCATGTTCGCTTTGTAAAAGCTGTAGAAGACTTAGGAGAACCGGATTTACTGATTTTACCTGGGAGTAAAAATACCATTGAGGATATGATGATTTTACACAGCACAGGACTAGCCAATCGGATCTTGGATTTAGCACAAAAGAATACGATGATTATTGGCATTTGTGCCGGGTATCAAATGTTAGGAAATCGAATCGAAGATCCATACGGAGTTGAATCATCACATAAAAGTGTAGAAGGACTAGGGCTCCTTCCGATGCAAACCTCCATGACCACCCATAAGACAACCGTTCATTCTGAAGGAATGGCCAGTTTTGGCGAGGAAAGCATTCCAGTTGCGGGTTATGAGATTCATATGGGTGAATCGTACTTTGAAGAAGAATGTGACCATTTTGTTCAGTTAGCTGACAGAAGGGAAGGAACGATAACAAAGGACAAACGAATGATTGGGACGTACTTTCATGGTATTTTCCATAATGATCTATTCCGTGAGGTTTTTCTAAATGAGATAAGGTTAAAGAAAGGATTAGAGCCGATCAAGAACCGAGTCTCTTTTTCCCAAAAAAGAGAAGAAGGATTCGATGTATTAGCCAAGGTTGTGAGAGAAAATATCCAGTTAGACCGAATTAATAAGCTAATAACGGACTTTCAAAAGGAATCGAAATGATGGTAATGGTATATGAGCCAACTATTATATTCTGCACGATTTTATCTTCAGCGATTGTATTAGATTTGTTGATTGGTGATCCTAGGTGGCTTCCGCATCCTGTCGTACTAATAGGAAAATTAATCACATTTTTAGAAAAGAGCTGGAATAGAGGAGAAGGCAGAGTCTGGAAAGGGATTTGCCTTACCGCAACAGTTGTTCTGCTCGTTTTTTTCGTTTCCTTATTTCTCGTCTTTGTCGCCTATCAATTACATCCATTTGTTGGTGTTTTTGCACAGATCTATCTTATTTCCACTACGATTGCGATAAAAGGTCTTTCGTCTGCTGCAAAAGAAGTCCTAGTTCCTTTAGTGAATGGGAATTTAGTTGAAGCAAGATTAAAGCTTAGTATGATCGTAGGTCGTGACACGGACATCTTACCGGAGAGTGAAATTGTTAGAGGAACTGTTGAGACTGTTGCCGAGAATACGGTCGATGGCATAACAGCGCCATTATTTTGGGCCATCATTGGAGGAGCACCACTTGCGATGGTGTACCGTGCAATCAATACATTAGATTCTATGGTGGGACATAAAGATGAGCGATTCATGCAATTTGGATGGGCATCAGCCAAGCTTGACGATCTAGTAAACTGGATTCCCGCGAGGCTAACAGCCCTTTCGATGTGGCTTGCAGCTTTTTTTATAAAAGGATCTAAAAAGAGCAATGGATGGAACATAACGTGGAGGGATGCAAGAAAACACCCCAGTCCAAATAGTGGCTGGTCAGAGGCAATGGCAGCGGGGTTAATCGGAATTCAGCTAGGTGGAATCAATTACTATCGGGGAAAAAAGTCAGTTCGTGCACAAATGGGAGATCCTTTAAGGAATTTGGTGCGCTCCGATATCGAACAAGCGATTCGAATTATGCATGGAGGTTGGATTGTATTTTTTCTGATCGGTGTAAGCTTGCTCCTGTTAGTTAGATCGTGAAAATGAGGTGAAAATGATGAAATGGCCAAATCATGGCGGACAACCTGAAACAATAAAAAAACTCTTCCATATAGAAGGCGATAAAGCTTTGCTAGATTTTAGCGCAAACTTAAACCCTTTAGGACCTCCTTCTTGGATGCAAGATGCATTACATGAACATTATAGGACGATCACACGTTATCCAGAGCCAACTTATTCGAATAGTAGCGCTTCGGTAGCAGAGCATGAAGGTATAGACCAAGACCAGGTCCTATTAACAAATGGGGGAGCAGAGGCCATTTTTTTAGTAGCAAAATATTTCGAAAGAGGGAAAGCGCTCATTGCTCACCCTACCTTCCTGGAATATGAACGAGCCTGTCATCATTACCATATTGATGTGGAAGATATTTTAGTGGGTCATGAAAGTGGATTTACATTACCAGTCCAATTGATTCAACAAAAGTTTATCGAAAAAGATGTTCTGTTTCTTTGCCGCCCTAATAACCCAACTGGAACGGTAATAGCGGAAGAAGAATTGCAGCTTTTGTTAGAAGTGGGTAAAAAAACTGGTACATATGTAGTAGTGGATGAAGCCTTTGTCGATTTTCTACCGACATCCATTCCTACACTTACTCCGTGGTTATCGTCTTACCCACATTTAATATTATTACGTTCTTTAACAAAAATGTATACAATCCCTGGGCTGAGAATCGGATATATAATGGCCCATCCAACTATCATAAGTGTATTGAAAAACGAACAAATTCCATGGAGTATTAACTCTTTAGTAGATGCGTTAATTCCTAGATTACTTGAAGATCGTAGTTTTGTTGATGAAACAAGAGCATGGCTGCATGAGGAATCTCGAAATGTGTTTAAGAGATTAACTTCATTAGGATTTTACCTTTCCCCGTCACAAGTAAACTTTTATCTTTTGCGGGATAAGAAACAGCCGCAACGAACTGACGAGCTTTATTCCTTTTTATTAGAGCACGGAATACTTACGCGGCACACTCATAACTTTAAAGGACTAAATGGTGAGTTCTTACGAATTGCCATAAGGTCAAACTTAGAAAATGAACAGTTACTAACCGCACTTCAAAAGTGGAGAAATGAGTCATGATCCTCTTTATTTCAGGTGGTGCTAGGTCGGGGAAAAGTCATTTAGCAGAGCAAACGGCTCTTTCGTTTTTTCATAAAATGAAGGAGGAAAATCAAAGGGGTTCTCTTTATTACATAGCGACAGCTAAAAAAAGTGATGATGAAATGGAAGAAAGGATTCGAATTCATCAGCAAGATCGAGAGAAGAAGTGGCAAACGGTTGAAGAGTCCTTTCACCTTGAACCGATTCTGTCTCAATTTAAAAAAGGTGATGTTATTTTAATGGACTGTTTGACCATATGGTTAAGTAATGTCATGTTCGAGCTTGAACATAGAATGGAAATGATAGAAAACAGTGTGAATCGCTGGTTATGTCTTGCACGTGAAAAGCAATTTCACCTTCTAATTGTTTCGAATGATGTAAATGAAGGGATTCCTTCCAGCGATGAAGGTGTACAAAGATATATGTATACCTTACAGCGTCTCCATCAATCGATTGTTCAGCAATCAGACCATGCTGCACAGGTCCAGGCAGGGATTCCGATGTATTGGAAGGGAGAAATTTGATGAAGCAAATCTTCTTTGGATTTATACTTGCGGTTCAATTTCTAACACGAATTCCTCTTTCCTTTAAATGTCCATGGACCAAACGGACAAGCAGATGGGCATTAAGGAGTTATCCGCTTGTCGGTATAGTGCTGGGGTCTATAATCACGATCATTTTTTACATATTTCAGTCTTATCTTCCTTTACATTTCATGACATTGCTCATCATTTCTTTATGGGTATATCTCACTGGAGGATTACACTTAGATGGGTGGATGGATGTAGCAGATGCGGTAGGTTCAAATGCTCCTCTTGAGAGAAGGTGGGAGATTATGAAAGACGCACATGTCGGAAGCTTTGGTATCATTTCACTTCTTTTTTTATTAACATGGAAAACATTTTTGATATATTCGGTGATTGAATCTGGTTTCCTCCTGTATTCTTTTCTTTTTATCATGGCTTTTTCACGGTTAGGAGCCGTTGTTTTAATGATTTACCTGCCTACTGCTAAACAACATGGCTTAGCATGGGAGTGGAAGAAAAACGTAAATCGGCTTGACTGTTTGTATGCAGCAATCCCTGTATGTGTACTATTAATCTTCTTTCATGACTTCCTATATTTACTGCCAGCATACATTGTATTTATTGGCTTATTTGGAGCTTGGATTAAACATACCTTTAAAGGGACGAATGGAGATTTATTAGGTACAGCGATTGAAGGAGGCGAATTATGGGGACTAGCAATCACATGGATCTATATCTCGTTCGTCATGGGTTAACAAATTGGAATAAGGAGAAAAGGTATTTAGGCCATTCTGACATTGGAGTAATAAGAAGCGAACTATCACAGTTGAATAATCTGCAAACAGTGTTATCAGGATTAAATTTTGATCATGTATTTACTAGTGATTTACAACGCTGTCAGGAAACTTTAGCCTATTTAAGCATCCCGTCACAGGTTTCCATTGATTGTAGATTAAGAGAAATTAATTTTGGTGACTGGGAAGGAAAGACGTATGACGAGCTAAAGAATCAGATCGCTTATCGGAACTGGTTAGAGAATTGGGAGGCTTATTCCATACCGAATGGAGAGTCAGCTGATACATTTAAATCTAGAATTGATTCCTTTTTTAATGAGTTATTTCAACAAGCGATGGAAACTAGCCCTGCGAAAATACTTGTTATGACCCATGGAGGTGTCATCCGCTATCTTGTTTCCAAATATGTATCCTCCAGGTCTTTTTGGGATCTTACCATTTCACATGGACAGGGTATTCGCTTAACATTTGAGCAGCAGAAGGGGGAATGGGTATGCAGCTCGTTATCGGCGGTGCCTTTTCAGGAAAAAGAAACGTAGTAAAAGCAAATAATGGACCATGCAGTTGGGTATCTGCTTATGAGGGAGATAGTGTGGGAGATTGGGAGGCAAAATGGGAGAATGGTTCAACGTTAGTAATGGAGGGCTGGGAAAAATGGATTGAGTCTGAGCTTCAGAATCGTGAAAACAATGACGAGATTCGAAGGGAATTTAAAACCATATTTAAGACCCTCCTTCAGGAGGAGAGAAATAGAAAAAACAAAATAGTCCTTATCATGTTAGAGGTTGGGAAGGGAATTGTTCCTTTGCAAAAGGATGAAAGAAGACTTAGGGATCTGGCTGGGTGGATTGCACAGGATGCAGCAAGTGTTTCAGATGATGTGGATTTTGTATGGAATGGATTAGTGAAGAGAGTCAAATAGTTATCCGCTGAGATCCTATCAAGCTGGAGCGATACTTTTCTTGGGCTGCACGAGCAAAATAAGCCGCCTATTTTAACCAGTGCGTTACTTTTCTAGCGCTCACGGGCAGAATAAGCTGCTTATTTTACCGATTTGCTATTTTTCTAGCGCTCACGGGCAGAATAGAAGGTGTATTAAAGCCATTTTACATTCACAGAAGCTGTTTTTTTATTTGAACCTAAACTTAGGAGTGTTCTTAATCGGTCTCGGTGGGTTCTTTTGCTTCCTCTTAATACTTCATTTGTTCAAATTTAAAAATAAAAATTCAGAAAATATATTGACGAGATAATAAATATTACTTATTATAATATTCAGATAAGTAATATTTAATATTTTCGGTTTCAGGCATACCCTTTAAAAAGGCAGGTGTTAAAATTCAAGTTTAATAGCACCGACATGGTTTATTCTGCAAAATAACCTCCAAACCAATTTCATATCATGTATCTATTTAGAAGGTAAAAAGCCATGCCAGGGGAGGAGGAAGTTACAAAATGAAAAATAGAAGTGATCAGTTAGTCCATGAGCTTGGCAAGAAAATCGTAACAGGGGAATTCGCTCAAGGTGAGATATTACCAAAGGCAGAAGATATAAGTGAAAGATATGAGGTAAGTCGAACCGTAGTGCGAGAAGCCTTTAAAGGATTAACCACACTTGGGCTTGTTCGGTCAAATCAAAAAGCTGGGACGATTGTCCTTCCTCGTTCTGAGTGGCAATGGTGGAATCTTGATGTATTAACTTGGGTCATAGAGGACGAGAATAATACCGACTTTTTAGTGCATTTGACAGAAGTGAGATTGGGTCTTGAGCCGATGGCGGCAGCATTGGCAGCTAAACGAGCAACTGATCAAGACATGCTAAAAATAACAGATGCTTTTGAGCGTCTGGAGCAATCGCTTGGGGATGAAAAGGCCTGGGCAAGTGCGGATTATGATTTCCATGAAAGAATCCTGCAGGCTTCCTACAACGATCTCATTATAAACACGGTTAAAACACTTCGAAAAGCGCTAGTGAAAAGCCGTGAAAAAACGATAAAGGCTGCCAAGGATTTTCCGGAATCACCATATGATACGCCAACAAAAGAAGTGCTGGATCGACACCGTGCTATCTACGACGCCGTCATGGCAAGGGATGAAGAGTTGGCCCGGCAAAAAATGACGGATTTAATCTTACGTGTGAAAAGAATTTTAGATAAAATATACGGGTTTTAAAGCTAACTTTTTACTAAAAATAGTTCGACATAGAGAGGAGCAAAAAAATGGGATTACAAGTTGTAAGATTCGAAAAGCAAGGTAAAGAGTATTGGGGTGTTGTTTCAAACAATCAAATAATTGCCCTAAAAAATACTTATAGCACTTTAGCGCAATTTTTAGAAGAAGGTGCAGAAGAGGCTAGAAAAGTGAAAGAAAGTGGAATTGGGGAGACTATTTCACTAGATGAAGTGACTGTCCTAAGCCCGGTAACCCAACCGGCAAGAATTGTCTGCCAAGGGGCTAATTACTCATCTCACCGTGCTGAAGCTGGCTTGGAAGCAACGCGCCCGCCGTTTAACCTGATTTTTAGCAAGGCAGATAGCTCTCTTTGCGGAGCCTATTCGGAAATTATCCGACCTTCCCATGTGCAGCTATTAGACTATGAAATTGAATTGGGATTAGTAATCGGAACTGAGATTTCTCAAGCCGTAGAAGTGACAGATGAAACCCTTCATCAATATGTTGCCGGTCTTGTCATTATGAACGATGTATCCGCAAGGGATGTCCAACTTTGTGAAGGTCAATGGTTAAAAGGGAAAAGCTACCGAACATTTGGACCTACAGGGCCGTACCTATACTTATTAGACAAAAATGAAATCGCTCTCATTCATGACCTTGAATTAAAATGTTTTGTCAATGATGAGCTTCGCCAATCGGCCAACACGAACCAACTGCTTTTCAAACCAGCAGAGACACTTACTGAACTATCAGAAATCATGAATCTATCAAAAGGAGATTTAATTATCACGGGCACAACAGGTGGTGTCGCCTTAAATCTTTCTCCAGATGTACTTGGTCAAATTTCAAGCCTAGCACTCCCATACCAACAGAAATTAGACTTACTTGTGGAAAGCCAAATAAACAATGGTAAATATCTTGAAGATGGTGACGTGATTCGCTGCCAAATCAGAAGTGCAGATGGAACCATCGACCTTGGTGAGCAAGTGAACAAAGTAGTACCAAGTAAAGTTGCCATTTCCTAATTTACTTATCACATATTGCTGGGAACTACATAAGCCGTTCTAAATCATCCAGATCCCAGCCTCCTTTTATTGAAACCCAATTAGCATTACATTTTGAAATGGATCATAAGTGTTTAGTTGTTGGCTCTGTTATTATTGATTGTTGATTTTCGCGTAGGTATGAAAATTCATAGGCGAAGTATTTACGGCTATTTATAAAAAGGAAGCTTAAAAAGCAGAGATAAGCGAATATATTTCGGTTAACTGCTCGAAATAGCCCAAAATCCAAAGATTTAGATGGTATAACCGGAAAAACTTCCTTTATTTTTAAGTAAAAATAAGTATTTCCTAAAATAAACGAAATTCTTCCGTTTATTTTTCAAACTCAGTAAAATCAACATTCAGTTATAACAGACTTGTTTTAAATGTATCCGCTTACAAACGAGGGTTTGTTCTATTAATAATAGTTGAAAAGGGGTTTGGTAGATGAATCAAGAAATTCATGATGTTGCTATTGTCGGTTATGGTCCTGTATCAAAGCTTTTAGCCACCTTGCTTGGACAAAAGGGATGGAAGGTTGGCATATATGAAAGATTTCCTCACGAATATCCGCTGCCGAGAGCCGTTCATTTTGATGATGAAATTGCTCGGATTCTACAATCGGTTATTCCTGCTAGTGAAGTTGAGAGAATCACAGAGGTTGCCAACGATTTATACACCTGGTGTAATGCAGATCGGAAAACTCTTTTAGAATTGAACTTTTCTGAATTTGGGGTTTCGGGATGGCCGGGTCATTTATTCTTTAATCAGCCGCAGCTCGAAGGATTATTAGACAAAGCATGCCGCCAACAGGCAACAGTGGACGTGAATATGGGAAAAGAAGCTGTTGCATTAAACGAATTTGATGACCATGTAGAGTTAGTTGTAAAGGATTTACAGGGAGTAGAAACCAAAGTACATGCCAAATATGTAGTTGGCTGTGATGGGGCGAATAGCTTTGTCCGAAGAAATATGGAACATACAATTACCGATCTTGGATTTGTAGCAGATTGGCTTGTGGTAGATATCATTCCTCAAACTGAGCGGGAATGGACACCCATGAATTTACAACTATGTGATCCAGCTCGTCCCACTACAGTTGTTTCAGGTGGTCCCGGAAGAAGACGCTGGGAATTCATGGCCCTTCCTGGAGAAACAAAAGAAGATTTGAACAGGGAAGAAGTGGCATGGAAGTTATTGGAGCCTTGGGATATTACTCCTGCGAATGCTGTGTTAGAACGGCAAGCGATTTATACATTTAAAGCCTTATGGGTGGATGAATGGAGAAAAGGCAGGCTGGTATTGGCTGGCGATGCGGCGCACTTAACACCGCCATTCATGGGTCAAGGGATGTGTGCAGGACTTCGTGATGCCAAGAATTTAGCTTGGAAGCTAGATTTGGTCTTAAGTGGAAAAGTGGATGACAACTTCCTTGATATGTATACGAAAGAACGGAAACCACATAATCGTGATGTGGTCGAAGCAGCCTTGTTTTTAGGAAAAGTGATTTGTGTAACCGATCCAGAGGCAGCTGCACTTCGGGATGAGGCATTCTTTACCGGCAAGGTACCGCCAATGCCAGAATTTCCATTTTTAACCGATGGCCTTCTTGGGGAACCAGGGAATTACACGGGGAAACTATCTTTCCAGAGTCAGGTAAACTATCAAGACAAGAATGGATTGTTTGACGATGTCGTTGGAGACGGGTGGCTGATTATGAGTCCAGTCGATGACCCTAGGAACGTTTTACAGAAGGAACAGGTAACCTTCCTTGAGAATTTAGGTGCGAAATTTATAAAAGTTTCGGAAGCTTACGATCCACAAATAGAATCAGCTAATCAGGTAGTAGATATTGAGGGGAAATACAAACAGTATTTTCATACAACTGGCTTAGAGGCTGTTGTGGTTCGCCCTGATTATTATATGTTTGGGGGCGCTGCAAAATTGGCTGAATTATCCTTGCTTGTTGAAGATTTAATTAAACAAATGGGGCAGTTCATCAATAAGGCAGCTGTTAGATAACGATATGCTTCTAAGACAGCTGCCGAAGGATCATAAAGGACGGGAATCCTTTATGATTCGTTTCTGATTTGTTTGGGGCAAACCAGAAACAGTTGGTAGACTTGGGAAAGTCTAGAAGTACATTATACAATATTTTTTTAAAAAAATAATAATTTTGGGATTATAAACTTTTTAAAAATAAACCTTATGGGGGAATATGCAATGTCAAACGTAAAAATATTTCGTTTAGTGTACTTGGATTTTTTTGCAAAAAACAGTGAAACCATGGTCGACTATTATACCAATACAATGGGATATCGGATTACAGAGGAGAAGGACGGAGTTACCTATTTAAGTAACGGTTTCGACCATCATAATATTGTGATCACGCCAGCAGAAGAAAAGGCGGTTCGCAGATATGGCTATCAATTAGACGGGAATCTCACTTTAGAAGAGGTACAGGAACAATTACATGCAAAAGGAATTGCTTCTAGCTTGAAAATAGATGCCAAGCCGGGTGTTTCAAGATTACTAGAATTACAGGATCCAGCCGGTAATGTCATTGAATTATTTACAGAGATGGAGCAATCGGCTGTTGGCTTTGGTTCTTCAGGCATTGTTCCTCTTAAATTAGGGCATGTGGCATTTTATGCGAAAAACTTTCAGGAGACCATTGAATTTTATCGGGATGCATTAGGCTTCTCATTTACTGACCAAATTGGAGTAGGATTCGCTAATTTCTTAACATGCAATACAGATCATCATGTTTTAAATGTTGTTGCTTCAGATGAGACGCGTTTACACCATATTGCTTTTCAATTAAAGGATGCAAGTCATCAGTATGCCAGCTCAGATTTATTGGCCAAGCATGGTCGTCCAACTCTTTGGGGCCCTTCCCGCCATACTGCAGGACATAATATTGCGACTTACCATCATGATCCGGAAGAAAATGTTGTGGAGTTGTATATTGATATGGATGTATTTGTTCCAGAGCTTGGGATATTCGAGCCACGTCCATGGCATGAGGTACTTCCGCTCAAACCAAAGGTTTGGGAAGCATTGAGTGCTTGGGGAACAGAGTTTGAACTGGATTTGGCTAAAGTATAAGAAGTTACTGTAAGGGGATTCGACTCTATGGTACAGGAAATCATGTTGATTGATGTGAAACCGGGAACGGAGCAGGAATTTGAGAACGCTTTTAAAAAGGCAGCTGTTATCGTATCGTCTGCCAAGGGTTGCTTAGGATATGAACTACATCGATGCATGGAGCAAGAAAATAAATATTTGGTTTTCATTAAATGGGAAACAGTAGAAGACCACGTAACGGGATTTAAAAATTCAACAGATTATCAGGAAATGAAGTCTCTAATTGGCCCTTATTATTTACACGTTCCACATGCAGGGCACTATGAAAAAGTAGACTGAGAATAATACGGTTATTTAGATGAATTTTTATTAACGCAGGGGACATAGGTCAAGATAAGATGACTTTTTCGTCCCCTTTTTTCTTAATGAAATTGCAGGATTCTACATATAGAAAGAAGAAATAAAAGAAAAAATGAATACACAGGGGGAGATACCATGACAACTTATATTGTTGATGGAGCAAGAACAGCTTTTGGAACGTATGGAGGCTCATTAAAGGATATTAGTGATTTGGAATTAGGCGTGGCAGCAACTAAAGGGGCACTTGAAAGAAGTGGCATACCTGCTTCCGATGTTGATGAAATAGTATTTGGAAATGTCGTCCAGACTGGAGCCCATTCCGCCTATTTGGCCAGACATATTGGCTTAAAAAGCGGCTTAATAGATTCATCATCCGCCCTTACCTTGAATCGGCTCTGCGGTTCAGGATTACAGGCTATGGTAACAGGGGCAAAGTCCATTGCATTAGGGGAAGCAAAGGTCATTGTGGCTGGAGGCACCGAGAGTATGAGTTTAGCTCCGCAAATCTTAAAGGGAACGCGGTTCGGCTCCCCTGGCAAGGCACCAGTGGTGGTGGATATGCTATGGGAAACGTTAATTGATCAATATGTTGGCTGCGGAATGGGGATGACCGCAGAGAATCTATCAGAAAAGTATAACATTTCACGAGAAGAACAGGACCAGTTTGCGGTAAACTCACAGCAAAAAGCAGGAAAAGCAAGAGATAACGGACGCTTCGCAGATGAAATAGTCCCAATTATCATCCGTGATAAAAAAGGGAAAGAAACGATTATTAAAGTGGATGAACACATTAGAGAGAGTGTCAGTTTAGAAGGTTTAGCAAAATTAAAACCGGCTTTTAAGAAAGACGGTACAGTAACACCAGGTAATGCCAGTGGAATTAATGATGGTGCTGCAGCGGTCGTATTAGCTTCAGAAGACTACGTAATTGAAAATAGTTTAACACCGTTAGCGAAGATTGTTTCCTGGGCAGTAGCAGGAGTTGATCCAAAAATCATGGGGATTGGACCTGTACCGGCAAGCAAAAGGGCATTAGAAAAAGCAGGCTTAACCTTGGCTGATATTGATTTATTTGAATTGAATGAGGCTTTTGCGGCACAATCATTAGCCGTCATCAAGGAATTGGGAATTAACCAGGAAAAAGTAAATGTGAACGGGGGAGCGATCGCTTTGGGGCACCCGCTTGGTGCAAGTGGAGCGAGAATTACATATTCATTAGCCCTTGAATTGAAGAAAAGGAATTTAAAATATGGCTTAGCTGCGCTTTGCATTGGCGGCGGTCAAGGAATCGCCATGATTATTGAGAGAGTCTGATTTTGAAAAAAAATAATCTATTAAACTTAAGGAGGAATCGATTTGGAAAATAAAGTGATTAGTTTATCCGTTGAAAACCATGTTGGAATTGTCACGTTAAACCGTCCGGAAGTAGGAAATGCACTGGATTTGCAAATGGCCAAGGAACTGATGGATGCAGCGATTGTTTGTTCCGAGCGTGATGCCATTAGAGTAGTCGTGATCACTGGAGCGGGTAATAAGTTTTCAGTTGGCGGTGATTTAAAAAGTTTCGCAAAGGAAGGGGACGAGATAAGTTCTCATCTGAAATCGGTAACGGCATACTTACATCAAGCGATTTCCTTTTTTGCAAGAATGAATAAACCGTTCATTGGGGCGGTGAATGGAGTAGCAGCAGGTGCCGGAATGAGTCTTGCATGCGCATGTGATTTAGTCTATGCATCGGAGAAATCAAAATTTGTGATGGCGTATAACCGAATTGGATTAACACCAGATGGATCAGGCAGCTATTTTTTACCTCGTCTTGTCGGGATGCGTCGTGCCCTTGAGTTAATGTATACGAATCGACAGTTAACTGCAGAAGAAGCATGTGACTGGGGAATTGTCAATCAAGTCGTTCCGGATAACCAATTATGGGAGGTCGTCCTGGGCGTTGCAGAAAGCTTGGCAAAAGGACCGATGAATGCATACGGTGAAACGAAAAAATTATTCTATCATTCGCTCCAAGAAACATTGGAATCACAAATGAGCAAGGAATCCCTGCTGCTCGCTTCAAGAGCAAGCAGTGAAGAGGGAAAAGAAGGGATCGCTGCCTTTCTTGAAAAGCGCAAAGCTGATTTTTTAAAGGGTTAGGATTGTATTCCTAGTAAAATAGTGAATTTTTTATTGATTCATAGCTTGATCTTTAATTGGAGGGATAGGTTTGGAAGCTGAAATGCTGAAAGGGAAGTTACTTTGGGAGCCCTCACAACAAACGATAAACCAGTCGAATATAAAGAAATTTATGATGTGGCTGGAGGAAAATAGAGGGCTCACATTTGAAGATTACAATCAGTTGTGGGATTGGTCTGTAACAGAAATTGAACATTTTTGGACAGCTATTTGGGAGTTTTTTAATATAAAATCAGAAACAGATTACACGGCTGTTTTATCTGGAAATAAAATGCCGAACGTAAAATGGTTTGAGGGAGCCACTTTAAACTATGCAGAGCATGTATTCAGGAATGAAGATCCAGAAAAAGCGGCTGTCATTCATAAATCCGAAATTCGACCAGTACAGGAAGTTACCTGGGCTGAACTAAGAAAGAAAACAGCAGCAATGGCTGCATATTTAAAGTCAATAGGGGTCAAAAGTGGAGATCGGGTTGTAGGCTATGCACCCAACATTCCTGAAACGTTAACTTCCTTTCTGGCATGTGCTAGTATTGGAGCGGTTTGGTCGAGCTGTGCACCTGAATTTGGCATCCAAAGCGTCATTGACCGATTTAAGCAAATTGAACCAACTGTCATGATTGCTGTTGATGGCTATCAGTATGGGGGAAAGAGATATGACCGAATGGAGCTTGTAAAAAAGATACAAGCTGAACTTCCATCACTAAAAGAGACAATTCTAGTTCCCTATCTAGAAACGCAGCCGGAAATATCCGAGTTGAATAATACAGTCCTCTGGGACCAAGTTATTTCTGAAAATGATGATGCCATTTTAACATTTGAGCCCGTTCCTTTTAATCATCCACTCTGGATCCTATATTCATCCGGTACCACCGGAAAACCTAAAGGGATTGTGCAAAGTCAAGGGGGAATCCTCCTTGAGCATCTAAAATTCCTTGGTCTTCAAGTGGATCTTAAGAAGGGCGATCGATTTTTTTGGTACACCACAACAGGCTGGATGATGTGGAACGTAACCGTTAGCGGGTTACTGACAGGTGCGGCTATTGTTTTATATGATGGCAATCCAAACTATCCAAATGATGAAACATTGTGGAGTCTTGCCGAATCTACAAAAATGACAACCTTTGGCACCAGTGCCAGCTTTTTAATGGCTAGTTTGAAAGCAGGAATTAAACCAAAAGAACAATTTGACCTTTCTCATTTAAGAAGCATTGGCTCCACAGGTTCACCACTGCCTGAAAGCGGATTTGACTGGGTTTATGAGCAGGTAAAAGAAGATATATGGCTGACTTCTACTAGTGGTGGAACCGATATTTGTTCCGGGTTTGTAGGGGGAAGTCCGACCCTGCCAGTTTATTCCGGGGAAATACAAGCTCGTGTTTTGGGGTCTGCGGTAAAGGCATTTAATGATGCGGGAGAAGAAGTAATCAATGAAATCGGTGAACTTGTTGTTACCGAACCGATGCCGTCGATGCCGATTTATTTTTGGAATGATGAGAATGGAGTACGTTATAAAGAGAGCTACTTTAGTGTTTACCCTGATATTTGGCGACATGGGGATTTTATCGAGATTACTGATAGAGGTTCAGCGATCATTTACGGCCGGTCAGATGCAACGATTAACCGTGGAGGTATTCGAATGGGAACAAGTGAAATATATAGTGCCCTTGAAAGTATTCCAGAAGTAATCGATAGTTTGATTGTAGATATTCCAATAAGTGCCGAACAATCCTACATGCCTTTATTTATCGTTTTAAAGGAAGGCTTCAGTATTACAGATGAATTGAAAACGAGGATTAATCAATCTATTAGGCAAAACTGTTCTCCAAGGCACGTACCAAATGAAATTATTAGTGTCAATGAACTACCAAAAACACTAAACGGCAAGAAAATAGAGGTGCCGATTAAAAAAATATTAATGGGAGTACCAATTGAGCAAGCTGTTAACTTGGGTTCCCTGAACAATCCAGAAACGTTGGATTACTTTATTGAGTTTAAAAAGTTGTTAGAGTCTAGGTAATGATGCACGGGGACGGTTCTTTTGCCTCAAAAACTGAGGCAAGGGGTACCGTCTTGTTTTTTAGTTTCATATTCTCAGATGTTCAAGGTCTACCTTCATACTGTAGTTGAAACCCTAGATTCTTTTATACAAATAAAAAACTATAAAATTTTTAGTCACTTATTGTGAATTATAAAGAGAGGTTTTGTCGGCAAATTAAAGGGCAGCATTCCTGTAATGAAGAAATATGAAAAGACTAGCTCCGATTTTTAAGCTAGTCTTTCTTTTTCCTATTTCCTTAATATTATTAACGTGGTGCTAGGAACTGGATTCATCATAGGAACTGGACTCATCATAGGAACTCGATTCATCATGGGAACTGGACTCATCATAGGAACTCGATTCATCATGGGAACTGGACTCATCATGGTCTTCTTTACATCCACATTGTTCGTATTCCTCTTGACAGCATTGAGTAAACGAATCATCCGGACACATTTCTGGAATCGGAATGCACGGGTCGAAATTTGGATTTTGGAGTACTTCATACGGACGCATCATTTCGTGATCCTCGTGTTCAAGGATATGACAATGCCAAGGATAGATTCCAGTAAATGGTCCAAAGCGGGCAATAATACGAGTGACTTCTTCAGGATTGGCACGAACGATATCTTTCCAACCTCTTTCATTAGGATCTGGCTCACGTGCAGGACCTACAATAGCGATATTTCCATTTTCATCTACTGTAATGGGTTCACGATTAAGGATTTGGAATTGGACGAGGTGCAAGTGAATGGGATGTGTGTCACCCGTCAGGTTGTACAGCTCCCATACTTCCACGGTACCATTATAAGGGGTTTCAGTAATCGGTAATTCATTCCACTCCATACCGTTCAGTAAAAGTTTCAAGCGGGCAGGAAATTCTGGATCATCAATTTCCATTAAGAAGTTCTGTCTAACCGTCACACCATTTGGTTCGAGTCTTTCTAAGCAGCTTAGTTTTTTAGGAATTTGACTTTTATCTGATTTTGAGCGTTTTTTACGAACTCGAAATTCCATAATTTGCGGAAGGGGAGGGGTATCAGGTGAGCCATTAGGAAATGGTGCTGGTGCGTCGTTTGTTAGGATGATTTTTTGACCTCGATGTTTTGAAAAATCGACAATAACATCTGCACGTTCTCCTGGAGCAAGTAATAGCCCTGTGGCATTGGAAACTTTAACAGGTTTCTCTAGAAAGCCGCCATCCGTTCCTATTTGAATAAAATCTTGGCCGGAGCTTAGACGTAATCGGTAAAACCGGGCATTAGAGCCGTTCAAGATACGGAAACGGTATTTTCGTGGTTCGACTTCAAGAAAGGGCCATACTTTTCCATTAACTAAAGCCGTATTACCGAAAAACTCAGGAACGACAGATGGATTGGGCAGTGCTCTTTCATCAAATGGTGGAGGTGGCGCCGGAGCTGGGAAAATTGGTGGAGGCGGCTGTTGTGCTGGAGGTGGTTGCTGGCCTGGCTGCGATGGATAGAATAATTCACCATTAGGATAGAATGACCGATCTTGTATCACTAACGGAATTTCATATTTTCCCCGAGGAAGATTCAGTTTCTCCTCTTTCGGATCCCGAATCAAATAAAAGCCGGCAAGCCCTGCATATACATTTAATCTGGTAATCCCAATTGCATGGTCGTGATACCAGAGCGTTGTGGGACGCTGACAATTAGGATAGTAGTAAACTTCATGCAAGAATTTAGTGCCAAAATTCTTGAAATTTCGCGTAAACCAGGCTTCTGGATATCCGTCGTTTTCCGGTCGTACACGACCTCCGTGTAAATGTACAACCGTTCTAACAGAGGGTTCGCTGGGTTCTGCACCATGAACCGTTCTATCCACGGGCAGAAGATGTTCAAATGGCAATTCGTTTTCCCACTTGACAAAAATAGGCTGATTCCTGAGAACTTCAAATGTAGGACCAGGATACATTCCGTTATAACCCCAAACTGTAGTAGGCGGTAAGTCTCTGTGTAACTTTTGTCTAACCTGCTTCATCGTTACCTCATAGAAGGGAATTCCGTCTCGATGACCAACAGGTTGTATCACGGAAGGCAGAGGCAAAGCATCAACAAACTTCTTTAAAAACGACAATATTTAGCTGCTCCTTTCAAAAACAGATTCATTGTTTATCCTATGTATGTCCAATAAATCTGTTTGGATATTCGTACATGCTTTAAACAGTTTATTTGATTATGAGGCATGGGGACGGTTCTTTTGCTTCACTTTTTGTCTGCTTGTACGAGAGGAAGGTTGGTTGATTTATAACATGAGTCAACTTTTAGATCATGAGAACCGTCCCCGTGCACCAGAACATTGTTGGGATGGATATTAAATGGGTTTAATCGTAATCATTCTGTCATTTAACCGAAAAAAAATAATCCACCCTTGAGGTGGATTATTTCGACTCTCAGCCGATCCCCCGCTAAGGGAATCGTCTTTTGCCAGACCGGACATGTTACAGCATGTTCGGTCCTTTTTTAATTATTTTGTGTTTATTAAAATAATAAAAATCAAAATAAATTACTACTAACAACTATTTAATTAAATTTCCTGGTGTGTTTGAATTATTTATTAGGTATCATCAGACCGTCGTTAAAACTGCTTCCTTTTCATAACAACCTAAATGCTCATTCCAAATAAAATAACCATCTCTCAATTCTACACTAGATGGATAAGGAACATCGTTGTTATCATTTTGAGCTTTGTTTTTCGCTTCCAGGTTTAGAAATTCCATCAATTCTGCTTGACTTATCAATCGGCATACATGATGTAGGGCAATCGATTGTTCATTGGCTAACCTATATTCTTTTACAATCGCAGTCTTGAAAGGGGCATTAAAATGTAACATGATTTTTAAATCGCTAAAATAAAGAACACCGAATATACTTTTCAGTTTTAGTGAGCCAACATTAAATTCTCTTTCAGATACCCAATCTTTACAGCCAGTTAACGGATTATAAATAAAATAAAGTTTTTCATACATGCTATATTCTCCATTCTTAAGATACATGATTTTAAATGGGTTTAATGGACTTCATGATTACATCAAATCCCCACTCCAAAACAATTGACTCATGTTTCTTCATACCATTATTTTTGGTTTGATCAAACCTCTAAGCTGTTAATCTATTGTTCTAAGGTATTATATCTTGTAGAAACCATGTGCAGCATAGGTGACTATTTCTACTATATAAAACATGATCGCTTTTCTTATTCCTCTAATTGTTAATCAAGTTCACTAATTATATTTTAATTTAAATATAATAAAATGTCAACTTGGTTGACATTGTTGGTGGGATTTTATAAATCTTATCGTCGATGAATGTTTTATGTAGGCCAAATAATATGTATATGAAGATAAGGTGTGTTTTAAAGCAAACCTCACAAATTTCTAGTGAAAATGAAGCACGAGAACCGTCCCCATGCACCACCGGACATGTTACAGCATGTTCGGTCTTTTTTCATTATTCAGTATTTATTGTGGTAGAGAAGTTTTACAATATAGATTTTTTGTTTTTTACATCTTGCTAATATTTTTGTCGATACTTGAAATTTTGAAATCAGTTATTACTGAATTACTAGAAGGAATGGTAAAATAAAATAGGGTGATGATGAATGACGAAAAAGTCTTTAAGAGAACGAATTATCGAAACATCGCTTCAATTGTTTGAAGCACACGGCTTTCACAGAGTCACGGTTGATATGATTGTAAAAGAGTGCGGTGCCTCAAAAGGAGGATTTTATCATAATTTTAAATCCAAGGATGAACTGCTTTATATTATCCACAATCAATTTATTTCCTACGTATTGGAAAAGGGACAAGCCGCTTGCGAGCAGTGGAATACCCCAACCGAGAGGCTTCATAATATCATTAAATCCTTTGTTACGATGATTGATCTGTACAAAAATGAAGTGACGATCTTCTATCAGGAAAGTTCGTATCTGCCTCCGGAATACTTTAATAACATTGAGATTAAAAGAGATCAGTATAAAAATTTAATGTTTCAAGTTATTCACGATGGTATCAAGTGTGGGGAGTTTCGTAAAGAACTGCCGGTACCCATCATTTCTATGGCGATATTTGGAATGATCAACTGGATTTATAAGTGGTATCAAAAAAACGGACGATACACAATAGAGGAAATTGCGGATATATATTCGGATATTATCCTACATTCCATCTTAACAAAAACGGCGAGTGAGAATCCTAAGTTTTCTAAGTTCTTCCTAAACTCCTATCCCGAAGAATTACGATTAGGAGATAACTTTTTTAAGTGAAAATAGTTGGTTTGTCTAAAATTTTGCTATTATTTGCGATTTAGGCAGACCAACTAGTCAGTCTTTTTTTGAAGAAGGTTATTGACATTTTATTCAGAATATTTGAAAATAGAAACCAACTAGTCGGTTCCAACATAACAATTAAAAGCCTATATTTGTTCACTGATGCAATTTTCCATTGGCACGTGATTATTTTTTTAACCTCGACAGACCAACTAGTCCGTCGGTATGCATTACAAAAAGGAGATCCCGGAATATGGGGTGGTCTTTTATAAAGTTTTGAGACCAACTAGTCGGTTTGAGCGAAAAGAACTGCATTTATGGGGAAAAATTTAAATTGATTAAGAGAATGAGAGTTTTATTCAACTGTTATGAAAGCTAACGAAACCAAAAGCTAACGAAACCAAAAGCTAAAGGAGCGTAAATCGATGTTAAAAATGCTTGAATTAAGAGAATTGATTAAATTGATCGATCGATCCTCCACTCAGGAATTCACCTTAACGAATGGGGGAGTAAGGATCTCAATGAAAAAGCCTCTCCCTAAAGTGGCTGAATATCCTCAGGAGGTGCAAACAGCCTTAAACGAAGCGGCAGCAGCTGTAGAAGCTGCAGATTCTCCATTCATGCCCGCAGAACCGGCCGAAAAAGATGAAGAAAAGAATTCTTCATTACACACGATTGTTTCTTCTTGTCTTGGAGTGTTTTCTTTTTCAGGAACTGAACCCGTAAAGGCAGGAGACAAGATACGATCAAACAGTGTTGTCGGCATTTGTAAGGTGGAAGCATTAAAGCTATTCCAAGAGATAACCTCGGATGTAAATGGCACTATCGTTGAGGTTCTTGTACAAGAAGGTCAAGTGGTGGATTACGGAGAGCCGTTATTTATTGTTAAGCCAGAATAAGAAGGAGGAAATATTGATGTTTAAAAAAGTACTTATTGCCAATCGAGGAGAAATTGCGGTTCGAGTGATTCGTGCCTGCAAGGAAATGGGAATTCAAACTGTTGCCGTTTATTCTGAAGCAGACAAAGAGGCACTGCATGTAAAAATGGCGGATGAAGCCTATTGTATTGGGCCGACAGCGTCAAAAGACAGCTATTTAAATAAGACAAATTTAATCAGCGCTGCGGTCCTTTCGAATGCCGATGCGATTCACCCTGGTTATGGGTTCTTAGCGGAAAATGCAGATTTTGCAGAGCTTTGCAGTGAGTGCAATATAACCTTTATTGGTCCTGATGCTGACGCCATCAATAAGATGGGGGCAAAAGCCGTTGCTAGAGATACGATGAAGCGTGCAGGTGTACCTACGGTTCCCGGCACAGAAGGTTTAGTCGAGGACCTGGATGAAGCAGTCAAGGTAGCAAATGCGATCGGCTATCCTGTTATCGTGAAGGCCACAGCTGGAGGCGGCGGAAAGGGAATGCGAGTGGCTAACGATGAAAACGATTTAAGAAAGGCTATCCGGCAGGCGCAAAAAGAGGCAGAAACAGCTTTTGGTAATCCGGGGGTCTACATAGAGAAGTATTTAGAGGAACCGCGTCATGTTGAAATCCAGATTATGGCGGATAAAAAAGGGAATGTGGTTTACCTTGGGGAACGGGATTGCTCGATCCAGCGGCGCCATCAAAAACTGGTAGAAGAAGCGCCATCACCGGCACTTGACCAGGAGCTCCGTGAACGAATGGGGAATGCAGCTGTAGCTGCGGCAAAGTCCGTTAACTATCATGGTGCAGGAACCGTTGAATTCCTATTGGATAAACATGGAAAATTTTACTTTATGGAGATGAATACCCGCATTCAGGTCGAGCATCCTGTAACGGAAATGATCACCGGATTCGATCTGATTAAGGAGCAGATATCGGTAGCTGCGGGTTATCCTCTTTCATTCAAGCAAAGCGATATAAAGATAAACGGATGGGCAATCGAATGCCGGATTAATGCAGAAAACCCGGCAAAGAATTTTATGCCATCTCCGGGCAAGGTGGAAATGTACCTTCCGCCGGGAGGCTATGGGGTAAGAGTAGATAGTGCGGTTTATCCCGGTTATCAAATTTCACCATTTTATGATTCGATGGTGGCAAAAATCATTACCTGGGGAAAGGACAGGAATGAGGCTATTGACCGGATGAAGCGGGCTTTATCCGAATTTGTGATAAGTGGAATTAAAACGACCATCCCTTTTCACCTTGAATTATTAGAGCACGAAGCTTTTGTGAAGGGTGAATTCAATACGAAATTTTTAGAATTGTATTCTATTAAAATTGAAGACTAAAACATGAACGAGCGAGGAGAGAATGAACATGTGGAAAATGCATGAAATCAGAGAAATGATCAAGCTTTTTGAAGAATCATCCCTTCAGGAAATAGAAGTGGATTTGGAGGATGCTGGTTCAAAAATCTCTTTAAAGAAACAGGAAAACGCACTAGACAATTATGTAAGAATCGAACCGCCAAAAGCTCAGGTTGTTTCTCTTGCCGTTAAGGAAACCCCTGTTCCGGTGAAAAAGGAGATCCCAAGACCTGTTGTTCAATCAGTAGCGGTCGAAGCGGAAATTGTCCAGGAAAAGAGCACAAGATCAATCGATGCGAATGATCCAAGTATCTATAAAATTATTTCTCCAATGGTGGGAACATTCTATCAAGCTCCAGGTGAAGATGCAGCTCCGTTTGTAAAAATTGGCGATAAAGTCGAGAAATCGACCATTGTTTGTATACTCGAAGCAATGAAATTATTTAATGAAATTGAAGCGGAAGTTACTGGGGAGATCGTTGAAATCCTTGTTAAGAATGGCCAATTAGTGGAGCATGGTCAGCCCCTCTTCCTGGTAAAAACGGAATAGCATGCAGACTTTGAATTTAGAGGGGGATCATGGATGTCTAAAGTTATTCAAAAGCAAGAATTAAATGAAGAAAACCAGCTTTTCAGTGAGTTTCCCGCTGCTTCCTATCAGGAGTGGCGGCAAGCGGCGGAAAAGACATTAAAAGGTGCCTCATTTGAACAGAAACTAATCTCGCAAACCTATGAGGGTATTGAGCTGCAACCCATGTATTTTCAAGAGGATATTAGGGATCTTTCCTATCTGTCTTCCAGACCTGGATCTGCTCCATATGTACGTGGAACGCGGGCATTAGGTTATCAGGAAAAACCTTGGGAGGTTGCTCAAGAGCATGTCTATAGCACGCCATCAGAGTTTAATGAGGCTGCCAAACATGACTTGAACCGCGGTCAGACGATGGTAAATCTTGTCCTTGATCATGCCTCTGCCTTAGGAAAAGATCCTGACCAAGCCTTACCCGAAAATGTAGGCAGGGACGGAGTATCCATCAGTACCCTTCAAGATGTTAATCAAGCCCTGGAGGGGATTAATCTTGAACAAACTCCACTGTTTATTCAAGCGGGCAGTGCAGGATTTCCGGTCTATTGTATGCTTGTCGCACATGCTCGAAACATGGGAATGGATAGTAGCCGGCTGCACGGTTGTGTAGGCATGGATCCATTAGGAACGCTGGTAAAAGAAGGGACGATTCCCTTTTCCTTAAGACAGGCATATGACTTAATGGCGGAGCTTACATTCTGGGCAAAAAAGGAAACCCCGGAAATGAAGACGATTCAGGTTCAGGGAGAATCTTTCCATAATGCCGGAGCCAATGCTGTCCAAGAGTTGGCATTTGCGTTAGCTTCTGGTGTGGAATATATCCGTGAACTGCAGCAAAGAGGGCTGTCAATCGAAGAGATTGCGCCAAGAATGCTCTTTTCTTTTTCGATAGGTTCTAATTTCTTTATGGAAATCGCCAAGCTTCGGGCAGCTCGTTTACTTTGGTCTACTATCATCGATGCGTTTGGAGGCAATGAAGAATCGCAGAAAATGAACATTCATGCGAGGACCTCTTCCTGGAACAAAACTGTGTATGATCCTTATGTCAATATGCTGCGTGGAACGGCGGAGGCTTTTGCAGCCATTATTGCGGGAGTTGACAGTCTTCATGTCTCACCTTTTGATGAAGCCGTTCGTCCTGCCGATGAATTCTCACGCCGAATCGCTAGAAATACACAAATTATCTTGGAAAAGGAAGCACATCTAGCGAAAGTAGCGGATCCTGCCGGAGGCTCGTGGTACATCGAATCCCTTACTGATTCACTCGCGAAACAAGCTTGGAAACAATTCCAGCTTGTCGAAGAGAAGGGCGGGATGTTCAAAGCTGTTGAGAAAGGGTATGTTCAGGAGCAAATCAAAGAAATCGCTGACAGAAGATTCAACAATATTGGACGGCGCAAAGATAGATTTGTAGGAACCAATATGTATCCGAACTTAATGGAACAAAAGCTATCAGAGAGTAACTTGGACTGGGATTCTGTATATAAATCCCGTTGTGCAGCGGTTGGTTCCCATCGAAGAGATAGCGGTGGAGCCGAAAAGGAAACACTACTTCAACGATTGGGAACAGCTCAAGATGGAATTGTGGATACTACCATGAATGCGATTCAAGCGGGTGTAACAGTAGGGGAATGGGTTCAAGCTGTCAGAGAATCTAGCGAAATTCCTCCAGAAATACAAGCGTTACATCTGCATCGTGGAGCTGAAAGTTTTGAAGCTTTACGGAAAAAGGCAGACACTTATAAAGAAAAAAACGGTTCGTATCCAAAGGTATTCCTTGCCAATCTGGGTGCCATTTCACAGCACAAAGCGCGTGCCGATTTTGCCAAAGGTTTCTTTGAGGTTGGCGGGTTTGAGGTGGTTTCAAATAAAGGTTTTGAAACCGTCGATCAAGCTGTAAAGGCTACACTCGAGACAGGAGCTTCGACCGTTGTGATTTGCTCTAGTGACGCTATATATTCCGAGTCAGTCCCACAATTGGCTCGCGAACTCAAGCAGGAAAATCCGGAAATCACCCTCTTCCTGGCAGGTCTTCCGGATTCAGAAACAGCGGAATTATTCAAACAGGCCGGAGTGGATCAATTTGTCCATCTGGGCTCGAATTGTTATAACATGCTGTTAGACCTTCAACAGCAGAAAGGAATTGGACGATGAGGACGAATCCGGATTTTACTACGATTGATTATATGGAAAAATCTCCATCTGCTATTAAGGAGCCTATGGAAAGGACTGCTTTAGACGAATTTAAATGGCAGACAATGGAGCAAATTGATGTAAAGCCTTTGTACGAGCAAAACGACATGACCGGCATGGAACACTTAGGCTATGTTGCTGGAGTCGCCCCATTTTTACGAGGACCTTATCCGACCATGTATGTAACAAAGCCCTGGACGGTTCGTCAATATGCCGGGTTTTCTACAGCGGAGGAAAGCAATGCGTTCTACCGCCGTAACCTGGCTGCAGGTCAGAAGGGGCTTTCGATTGCCTTTGACCTTGCTACACATCGCGGTTATGATTCCGATCATCCAAGAGTAGTCGGGGATGTCGGAAAAGCTGGGGTCGCAGTAGATTCGATCTTGGATATGAAGATTCTGTTTGACGGTATTCCGCTCGATAAAATGTCTGTTTCGATGACCATGAATGGTGCGGTTCTTCCGATTATGGCTTTCTACATCGTGGCCGCAGAGGAACAGGGGGTTCATCAGTCACAACTGACCGGCACCATTCAAAATGATATTTTAAAAGAATACATGGTACGGAATACGTATATTTATCCGCCTGAAGCATCGATGCGGATTATTGCGGATATTTTTTCTTATACATCACAGCATATGCCAAAGTTCAACAGTATTAGTATTTCCGGTTATCACATGCAGGAAGCGGGAGCAACGGCGGATATTGAATTAGGCTATACACTTGCGGATGGATTGGAATATGTAAGGACCGGACTAAAAGCCGGCATCGATATCGATTCATTTGCCCCGCGTTTATCCTTCTTCTGGGCAATCGGGATGAATTACTTTATGGAAGTAGCAAAAATGCGTGCAGCCCGGATGATTTGGGCAAAGCTCATCAAGCAGTTTAATCCGAAAAATGAAAAATCGATGGCGTTAAGGACACATAGTCAAACCTCGGGCTGGAGTCTTACGGAGCAGGATCCGTTTAATAATGTAACAAGAACCTGCATCGAAGCGATGGCGGCCGCATTAGGTCATACCCAGTCGCTTCATACGAATGCACTGGACGAAGCAATCGCACTTCCAATTGATTTTTCAGCCCGGATTGCCCGTAATACCCAATTGTTTTTGCAGGATGAAACAGGGATTTGCAAGGTAGTAGATCCATGGGGCGGGTCTTATTATGTGGAATCGCTGACCCAGGATTTAGTAAATCGCGCGTGGGCACATATCCAGGAAATTGAAGCACTTGGCGGTATGGCGAAGGCGATCGAAACAGGCCTGCCGAAAATGAGGATTGAAGAAGCAGCTGCCCGGCGCCAGGCTCACATTGATTCGGGAAAGGAAACCATCATCGGTGTCAACCATTATCGTTTAGATAAGGAAGACCCGCTGGAAATACTAGAAGTAGACAATACCGCCGTTCGTGAAGCCCAGATTCAGAGATTAAGAGAATTGCGGGAGAACCGTGATGAAGCACAGGTGAAATCAACACTCGATGCCATTACAAAGGCTGCAGAAACAGGGGAAGGAAATCTGTTGGCATTAGCGATAGAAGCAGCTAGAGCAAGAGCGAGCCTTGGGGAAATATCAGATGCCTATGAAAAGGCAGCCGGACGCCATAAGGCGGTTATTCGCTCCATTTCCGGCGTGTACAGTGCAGAGTTTGGTGAAGATGAACAGGTAGCACAGGTAAGGAAAATGGCTGATGAATTTGAAAAACAGGAAGGCAGACGTCCAAGGATTATGATTGCCAAAATGGGGCAGGACGGGCATGACCGCGGGGCAAAGGTCATTGCTACTGCATTTGCTGATTTGGGCTTTGATGTCGATATTGGACCGCTGTTCCAAACACCGGAGGAAACTGCCAGGCAGGCCGTGGAAAATGATGTCCATATTGTCGGGATGAGTTCCTTAGCTGCAGGCCATAAAACCTTATTACCACAATTAATAGATGAATTAGCAAAACTGGGCCGTGAAGATATCGTCGTCGTTGTCGGCGGGGTTATTCCGGCACAGGATTATGAATTCCTTTTGCAAAACGGAGCTGCAGCGATTTTTGGCCCTGGGACAGTCATACCGGTTGCCGCCCAAAAAGTGATTGAAGAGATCAACTGCCGGCTTGAGGATGACTACTAATCATGGATCGAAAAGAGAAGAAACCGGAATGGGTTCCTAAAGGCGGGGGTGCTGCATTCGCTTCCCATGTACTGGAAGGTGTTACAAAGGTTCACTCTGAAACGGCCGGCAATACGAACAATTTAACACCTTCACTTCCACCGCGGAGGCGCAGGTTAAAAGTGAATGACTATGTTCAAGGTGTTCTTTCGAGAAACCGAACGATCCTGGCGCAAACGATTACTCTAATTGAAAGCAATCAGGCAGCACACATGGAAATGGCCCAAGAAGTGTTGAAGCAGCTGCTTCCGTATACCGGAAATTCAATACGGGTTGGCATAACAGGTGTTCCCGGTGCAGGCAAGAGTACATTAATCGAAGCATTGGGAACCATGCTTTGTGATAAAGGGAAACACGTTGCCGTTTTGGCCGTTGATCCAAGCAGTACGGTTACTGGAGGGAGCATTCTTGGGGATAAAACAAGAATGGAAATGCTTTCCCGTAACCCTAATGCGTTTATCCGCCCATCTGCTTCAGGAGGAACGCTTGGCGGCGTAAATCGCAAGAGCAGGGAGACTATGCTTATTTGTGAAGCAGCCGGATTTGATGTCATTCTTGTTGAAACGGTTGGGGTCGGGCAAAGTGAAGTGACTGTCCGTTCGATGGTCGATTTCTTTTTATTAGTCATGTTGACGGGCGGAGGCGACGAGCTTCAAGGAATCAAAAAAGGGGTCATTGAACTGGCTGATGCCATTCTTGTAAATAAAGCGGACGGTTCAAACAAACAGCGGGCATTGGCGGCAAAGGCTGAATTTAACCGAATTTTGCATTATTTACAGCCGGTAACAGAAGGATGGTTTCCAAAGGCCTTTACATGTTCTGCCCTGACAGGTGAAGGGATGGCTGAAATCTGGGAAGTGATTCAAGAATTCCAAAGCAATACATCTCAATCAGGTGTGTTCAAACAGCGGCGCCAGAAGCAGACAATTAATTGGACTTATACAATGGTTGAGGATTACCTAAGGTCAAGCTTTTTTAATCACCCGGAAGTGAACAGACTAATTCCCGTCATTGAAACCGCTTTGGTAACTGGGGAAATGTCAGCAACAATGGCTGCAAAACAATTGTTAAAAACGTTTGAGGAAGCCAGTTTGAAAAATAGGGATGACGAAGGATTATTCCGATAAAACTTCCAAAATGAATGGAGCATATTGGATTACTGTATTTATTTTGAGGAAATTAATAGAAAGTCAGGTGAGTAACGGCGATGAGCACCCTTTATGAAAAAATAGATGAACTAATGGATCGAAAGCGTAAGGTAGAACTTGGCGGCGGGGACGACCGGATTGATGCCCAGCATAACAGCGGTAAGCTGACAGCCAGAGAACGGATTGACCTGTTGCTTGATGAGGATACCTTCGTCGAATTAAATCCTTTTATCCAACATCGTGCCACGAACTTCGGAATGGATAAAATCGAAGCTCCAGGGGAAGGGGTTGTCACTGGATTTGGCAAAATTGATGACCGTCTTGTTTATGTATTTTCCCAGGATTTCACCGTGTTCGGCGGTGCACTCGGGGAAATGCATGCCCTTAAAATCGCGCGAATTATGGACTTGGCAGCCAAAAACGGTGCACCAGTCATTGGTTTGAACGATTCTGGCGGTGCCCGGATTCAAGAAGGGGTTGTCTCCCTTGATGGTTACGGAGATATTTTTTATCGCAATTCCATTTATTCCGGGGTGATTCCGCAAATATCTGTCATTCTTGGCCCATGTGCCGGCGGCGCCGTCTATTCCCCGGCGATTACAGATTTTATCTTTATGGTGGAGAAGACGAGTAAGATGTTCATTACCGGTCCTAAGGTAATTGAAGCAGTAACCGGTGAAAAAATTTCGGCTGAGAATCTGGGCGGTGCAAAGGTTCACTCCAGTATTAGCGGAGTTGCTCATTTCACCGCAGAGTCTGAGCCAGAGGTATTAGATCAGGTTAGGAAATTAATGAGCTATTTGCCGCAAAATAACATGGAAAAACCGCCAGTGCTCGAGGCGGAAAAAGACGATGGCTGGAACGATGATTTGATCGATCTTGTTCCTATTGAAGGGACCAAAGTTTATGATGTGCTCAAGGTGATTGAGCAGGTAGTGGATGATGGAGACTTTTTTCAAGTCCAAGCAAACTATGCAAAAAATATTGTAGTTGGTTTCGGACGGATTGATGGCCATAGTGTAGGAATTATTGCCAATCAGCCCAAAGTAATGGCAGGCGGTTTGGATATCAACTCTTCTGATAAATTGTCCAGGTTTATCCGTTTCTGTGATTCTTTTAATATTCCGTTAATCACGTTTGAAGATGTAACGGGATTTTTCCCTGGGATCAATCAGGAGCATGGCGGGATTATCCGTCACGGGGCAAAAATCCTTTACGCTTATTCGGAAGCGACCGTTCCGAAGATTACCGTTATTCTAAGAAAAGCTTTTGGCGGTGCTTATGTTGCGTTGAACTCGAAAGCAATTGGGGCAGATATGGTTTACGCATGGCCGAATGCGGAGGTTGCCGTGATGGGACCGGAGGGTGCTGCTAATATTATCTTTGCAAAAGAGATTGAACAAAGTGAAGACCCTGTTGCAACTAGGGCGCAAAAGATTGCCGAATACCGTGAGAAGTTTTCGAATCCATATGTAGCGGCTTCACGTGGGATGGTTGATGATGTCATTGATCCGCGCGAAACACGCAAGAAGCTGAAAGAGTCGCTGGAAATGCTCCGGACAAAGAAAGAAACAAGACCAGCGAAGAAGCATGGGAATATCCCGTTGTAAAAAATATTTGGTTATCCATAAAACGCACTCCAACCTTTACAACTCATTCAGTGCTGTATTTTTGCACAAGGTACGACTGTTCACAGTACAGAAAAAGGCTGGCTCCCTTGGAACCAGGATTTTCTTTTGATTATGGAGACTGAGAATCTCTTTACTCTTATTTCAAGAGATTATTCCGTTAGTAACGAGGTTTTAAAGATTAGCCAAAACTTAGATTAAGAGATAGTATCCATTCAGAAAATATTATTCACTCAAAGCTTTTGACTAGATACCACAGGTGAGTTTGTTTAAATTTGAGCTAAGGTAAAAATCCCGGGATCTAAATCAAACCCCGGGATTTTCTCAAATAATCTTATTCGCCACGTCAAGGGTATTCGTTGAACTAGTCAGTTAAATGTCAACCTCCAAATCTACAATGTCCAGTTTAGTTCAAACTTCAATCTTTTAATCTCTCACGCGCACCTTCCCGCCATTACTTGACTAGGGAATAAGGTGGTGAACAGGAAACAATTCCACTTTATTCTTCAACTCAGATGTTTTTTATGCCAAATCGAACGAACCAACCGAATAATTTCCATACTTCCCTTCAGTGCCATAAGTCCAGTCACTATTTTCAGCCATAGGAATACGTCCGGCTGAAAGATGGTTGCCATATGCCATACCGGTACCACTTGAGTCATACTCAACACCAGGATCATAAACAGACCTGCAAAATTTAGAACAATTCTTGATAATACTTTGATAGATATTTTAGTATGGTTAGAATTGTCAGGACTCCACGGCCCAAGGCAGCACTTCGCAGTTCGAGCGGTCGTATATAATAGCCATGCGCTTAGTATGAATAGTAATCCATTTATAAGCATGTATTTCTGTGAAATGCTTAGACCTGATTCTCCAATCGGCTGTTCATTCAGCAAATTTATGACCCCGGAGGCAATGTGGGTAGTCGTAATAACATGTGTATCGGGCCATTCGGCATCGATTGCGTCTAGGACGTTAGCGAATACAATAACTCCTAGCTGTTGTTCCGAAACCATAAAAGTTTGGGCTTGGAAGCCTAATGAGCCACCGGGCGAACCGATAACCCGTAAACCGTTAATATCATCTGACGACCATCCCATGGCGTACGTTCCTGGAACAGGTTCGGTCTGCATTAGACGTATGCTTTCCGAAGTGAGCACGGAATCATCTTCAAATCGGCCTCCATTCATCTGGGCAATCAAGTAATGGCTCATGTCCTTCGCGCTGGTATACATATAGCCCGCCGGCGAATCCCCTGCAATATAAACAAAGGGGCCATCGTAGGCAACGTTGTATCCAAATATCCGACGGTAGGGCGTAGCCAGTCCGTGTGTGGCCGCTTCATCAAGCGTAACGTAGCTGTCTTGCATAGACAGGGGCTCGAAAATATTTTCTTTTACATAATCTCCATAGGATTGGCCGGATACTCGTTGTACAATATAGCCAAGAAGTACATAATTTGCGTTCGAATAAGTGTAGGGATGTTCGGTTTGCTTGGTTTGCTTTAAAAACTTTTCCGCATAAGACAAGGCGTTTTTCTCTATGGCATCTTGATATTGATCGTTGGCACTTGACAGTGTGTTGCTAAAAGTTGAGATTTGGGTGAACCCGCTTGTTTGATTAAGCAACTGACGTACAGTAATGAACTCTGCTCCTATAAACATGGCGGGGAGATAGCGCTGTATAGGCGCATCTAAGTCAATTTTTCCTGATTCGGCAAGTTGCAGAACGGCAATAGCGGTAATCGACTTGCCAATCGAACCTAATCCGAAAGGTGTTTCAGGTGTTACAGGGCGACCCGATGAATCGGCTTGACCATATCCCTTAAGGTAGAGAATGCGATTACCCTGTACAATCCCGAGAGCAAGCCCCGGAAGACGTTGTCGTTTCATTTCACGGGCAATATACGCATCTATTTCGGAGTAGACTGAAGTTCCAGATCGCTCTTCTTGCATGCTTTCATCACTTCTCGCTGAACTGAATAGGGGAAAGATGATAAAACCACACAAGATTATTGCTATTATTCTTATTTTCATTTACATTCCATCCCTAGTTATTTTTCTGTAAACCTGTTTGACGTAATCGGTGCATGTTTAAGGTTTAAATGTTACGGATGTACAGGTGTTTTGAATTCAGCTAAATCAAGAATTCTTTGCTGTCTATGGTGTTACTGTCTTGGAATAAAAATAAAGAGAACAAGGATACTGGACATTCCATATAGATTAATATATTAGTATATACATACAATTATAGGTCCGGTCAGTTGGTGCGACGGGAGCGGGCCAAAGTCAACCCAGCGAGGATCATGCTAGTCAGCCCCATCACTATGGCAATGATGGCCCCGACTCGCCCGTCACCGGTGCCAGGACCACCAGGGAATATGGTCACGTGAACCCCAGCGTAAGCTGTGACAATTAACCCCACCACCATGGCGACGATGGCCCCACGTCGCCCGCTGCCGGTACCGAAACGACCGTTGGACCGGGCCAGTGACAGCCCAGCGAGGATTGTGCCGATCAGCCCTACCACCGCGTCCATCGTGGCCCAGAGTCTCCCGGGGGTAAATCCGTATCCGATATTACCGTTGGCCACTTCAGCAGAGGCCAGTGTCGGCACAAGTAGAAATGTACAAAGTATTACGAATGTAACTAGCTTCATTTTCATTTATTAATTCCTCCTCTTTGTTGTTCTTGCAAACTGAATATTGCTATTACTCTTGTTTCACAGTCAGTTTAAACAATGAATGTCGAGAACTTATGCAGATCTTCCTCTTTTTCTGTGGATTTCTTCCAGAACATGTTAAATCACGGTATAATTTTCGGTAAGTGGTGTACTCCAGCACTGGATGCAGACAAAAGTGGAAAGAGGTGATTGGAATGGAAACGAAATTGTTGCTTGTGGAGGACGAACCGGGCATGCTTGAGGAAATGTACACCTATCTGCAACGTGAAGGTTTTCGAGTATTGACCGCCTGTACTGGCAAGGAAGCGCTCAGGATTGCCCGGTCTGAACGGCCTGAAATCATCGTGCTTGATTGGATGCTCCCTGAAAAAAGCGGCATCGAGGTATGCCGCGAAATTAGGCATACATCAAATTGCGGTATTATTATGGTCACGGCCCGATCGGATGAATCGGATAAAATCGTCGGACTGGAAATTGGGGCAGACGATTATTTGACGAAGCCGTTCAGCCTACGCGAGCTTGCATCGCGCATTCGTGCTTTGCTTCGCCGTTTGCGCGGACCTGAAGACAGGATGATGTTCTTAGAAAGAGACAACCTGATCATTTCCGAGGCCAAATGTCAGGTATTCAAGGACGGCCAGGAGATCCAACTGACACCAACGGAATTCAAAATTTTATACACATTGGCTGCGAGACCCGGAATGGTTTTCAGCCGCTTGCAATTATTAAAAACTGCACTGTCGGACGAATATATGGGATACGAAAGGACTATGGATTCCCATATCCGGAATCTTCGCCGCAAGCTGGGAGACGATCCGGCCAATCCTCGTTATATTCAAACGGTATACGGTTTCGGTTACCGATTCGGTGAACAATCATGACGTTGACGGTACGCCAAAAAATATTTGTCTGCATGGGAGTGCTCGTTGTTATCCTCGGCGCCTTTCATATCCTTACCAATCACTTTTACATTGATTTTTTGTTTGATCAATTTCGTAAGGAAGAAATGGGATTATCCTATTTGAACGCACCGCCTTGGGAACAAATCGAGATCTTGAAGACTTACGTTTTAGGTGAGATGCAGCAATTTTGGCTTGGAAAATGGGTATTATTTGTAGCAACCGGGCTGTTATTCAGTTTATGGATTTCGGGGATGCTGACAATCCCGCTTAGAAAGCTCGTTGGCGCTATCGAACGCGTTGCAAAGGGGGATCTTGACGTGAACGTTCCTGTACAATCAAAAGACGAATACGGTAAAGTAATCCAGACATTCAACGACATGACACTTCGCCTCCGGGAAGCTGAGGATGCCCGCAGGCGGTTAGTAGCCGATATCGCTCATGAGCTTCGAACTCCGCTGTCTATCATGCAACTAAAATTAGAAAATGCTCAACAGGCAGGTCAATACGTCCCTCCGGAAATGCTGCTTAGACTCCATGACGAAGTGATCCGCTTAGGCCTGCTTGTGGAAGATCTTCATGTCTTGTCGTTGGCTGAGGCGGGCCGGTTGGCGTTGGACTGCAAACCGCTAGATCTGTCGGCAAGACTTGAACAAGTCGTTGAAGATGTGAAAATGGAGGCTGAAGAGAACGAACTGGAATTGCGCTTCTATTCGAACAAGAGGCCGGTAACGGTGATGGCCGACGCAAGACGGATTACGCAGGTGTTCATCAATTTGTTGTCAAATGCAATCCGCTACACGCCGGAAGGAGGAAAAATTTCGGTTGTAATTGAAGACAAGGTCTTGGATCGGAATGGAGTCTATACAAGTGTCTCAGTGATAGATACTGGCATCGGAATTCCAGCCGAAGAGCTGGACCACCTATTCGATCGATTTTATCGTGTGGAAAAGGCCCGTTCGCGGCATACAGGCGGAACGGGGCTCGGATTATCGATCGCTCATCATTTTGTCAGAGCCCACGGCGGGTTCATCGGCGTCGTGAGTGAGCCTGATCAAGGTACGACATTTACTGTTTATTTGCCTTTGGGTAAATGATAGTAAAATTTTTAAACAAATAAATTCAGGTCTATTTAAGATGGGTCTTTTTTTTTATCATTTTATAGCTGCGATCACTACAACTGGTATTGAAAATTGGTAAGTAAAATGGAGGATATTAAAATGAAATATGACTTCATTATTGCAGGAGGCGGGATAGCTGGATTAACTTCAGCAATTGCATTACAAAAAGAAGGATTTCGGGTTAAAGTTCTTGAACGTACCAAAGAATTAAAAGAGGTTGGGGCAGGGCTGGGTCTTGGGGCTAACGCTTGGAAAGGACTTGCTCGTTTGGAGATCACTAATGACTTAGAAGCGAAATGCAATCTAATAAAAAGTACGAAATTCCTAGATCAGGAAGGTAATCTGATAAGTGAAATGGATATTGAACGCCTTAACCAGAAATACGGTGTCGCTTATTTTACTGTCCATCGTGCGGAATTGCAAAAGGCCCTCGTCCAACACCTTCAACCTGGTACACTTGAACTTGGAAAAAAGATCATCCATTTTGAACAAAGTGAAACTGGAGTTACAGTTTATCCGGAAAATGGGGATACCATAGAAGGAGATGCGCTCATAGCAGCAGACGGTATCCATTCCACCGTACGGAAAATTTGTCTCCCGAACATAAAGCCACAGTATTCAGGCTATATGTGTTGGGGTGCTGTTGTTAATGTACCTAAAGAAAAGTATTTATTAGTTTTTCTACGGATGATTTGTATCATCTTTTTCAAACTTATCATTACCCTATACCATAAATAATCAAATGGACAAGTGAAAAAGACCTAATATGGAATGACATCATTGTTTAAAGCCTATGAATCGTTTTGCTTTCAATAAGATTCTGCTTTTAGGTGATGCTGTACACGCGACTACCCCCAACATTGGCCAAGGGGCGGGCCAAGCAATCGAAGATGCACCCACTAAAAGAAGTGAAGTTAGTGGGAGAAGAAATATGAAAATCAATCTCTTATTTATGTCTCATTAGACCCGAACCGCGACATAAAAGAGTGGAAAAGGAAATATTCCACTCTGTATAATTATTTATCTTTTAATCGGACGTTCAAGCGTTAAGATTTCATCTTCAAGAGAAGAAAATTGCTGTTCAACTACATGTTTAACATCCAAGACAGCAGCGTTATAAAAGTGAGGAGCAAGCTTCTCCTTAATGAAATCTAATACCCTTTCTGCAGCAAATTCAGTTATATCTTCATCTCTTTCTTGAGAAAAGAAATATTTAATATCGGAAATCATAAATTGCTGTTGCTCTTTTGAAAGCTTAATAAACATAAGAACACTCCTTAAAAATGATATGACTGTAACTTTACATGGATAATTAAGAAATTCAAAGGCTTTATTTTGATAAAAAATTATGTACACGAGGATGAAAAGCTATTTCGTAGTTCGGATAAATTGTTCAATAACTCGGTTGGTTCTTGTTCAAGTAACAGCTGCAAGAGTTAAAGATCGAAGCTACCATATTGGTGGTTGTCTCTTATTCGACTAACGGGTCAGAATTTGAATAAGAAAATCTATCAATAAGTAAAACTTATTAAATACAATAAAATAATAGCAATTAACTTATGGAGTCAAATCAGTTAGCATAGAAGTTAATAAAAGGTTTACGAATAAGAGGGGGGATTTGATTGAAGACAGAAATAAGGTTTAGAATGGCGACTGAAAAAGATTTAGAAAGTATTGTTGCAATGCTTGCTGATGATGTTTTGGGAAGTAAACGTGAGCGTTATGAGCATCCACTTCCTAATAGTTACATAAAAGCATTTGAGGCTATTACATCTGACCCTAATAACGAGTTAGTAGTGGCTTGTGACGGTGATGAAGTGATTGGGGTACAACAAATTACTTTTACACCTTATATCACACATCAAGGCGGTTGGCGAGCTACTATCGAAGGAGTAAGAACATCCGCTTCTGTAAGAGGTAAGGGTGTAGGCACTGAACTTATAAAATGGGCAATTCAACGTGCAGAAGCACGTGGTTGTCATTTAGTACAACTGACAACTGATAAAAAAAGACCAGATGCGTTAAGGTTTTATGAACGGTTAGGTTTTAAAGCAACACATGAAGGTTTAAAGCTGAAGCTTTAAAAATTGGGTGGCGTACCCCTAACAGCCAATAGCCACTTTATGTAAGGTAGAAGCTGTATTCTGTTTAATTCCATTGGCTCCTCACTTTATCAATCCCTTGTCTTTCATTTACATGAAACGTGGGGACGGTTCTACATCCACAAAAATCTGATGAATGGGTACTGTCTTCTTGTTAACTTTCATAAAAAAGTTATTACTCCACACACTTATTTTTAAATTCAAGTTTATGTCATTTGATGTCTGCGTTATAATTAAGTATGTTGTCATCATTTTTGTAAGATTGACAGAAATGTTCTTAAGCTAATACATATATGTAAAAGATGAGCCTAATCTTAGGCTTATACATATTAACGAAAATAAACTACTTCGAGGAGATGGCTGCATTGTCAATAGAGGTGCTATCGAAAAACACAGCGGACATTTTTAGTGCGATTATTAGGGAACCCAATTGGGATAAAGTGGAGTTGCAAGAAGGGATTAGGAAGATTTTTTTACAAGCAAGAGACAGTGTGGGTTCTCCTGAAGAGTACCTGGAGTCACTATTGGTAAATGTTACACTTCAATATGCATATACCAATACTGCCATAGCTTTTCTAATGGAGTGTATTGAAGAAGAGAAGTTTCTCTCTCATGAAAGCTTCCAATCGACTTTGGTGAATGTTCCTAATCAAGTGAAAGAATCGAATTTCATTGCCGAAAACATGCCTAGGTTTAAGGAGTTAGTATATCAAGGCTCAACCATTGAAGAGCAAGTACCACATGCCGAAAGTGTTTACTTCCAAACCAAGCTAGTAAACGATTTATTGATTGGATTTATCGGGATCTTCCTGGAACCGAATAATAGAAATTATATGGAGAATTACTTGGAATATTCTTCTCAAGTAGTCGTGGATGCCGTTATGAACTATTGCCAAGCCTATTCTAATCATATTTTAGAAGAGATAAACTCGATGAACTCGACTCAATAGAAAAGTTCTGACCCTGAAAATCTATACATTAGAACTCAAATACCAAGTGGAGAAAAGCAATCCGTTTTTCTCCACTTGTTTTATTTAGGGACGCTATACCCATAAAAATAATGGTAAAATAAAGAAAATGAATGTTCTGAGGAGAGGGCCGGGATGGATAATCTCGGAATTATAACATCCAAATTCCTGCAGGAATTCTCCGTTGATTTAAAAGAAATATTTTGACACACGGGAATTTTACTAAGATCCTAAGTACCTATCAAGAAACTGGACAACACGGCGCGTATACTCTTTTTTATTCATAGGATACGAATGAATGTGTTGACCTTCCTCCGTCAGCCATAATTCTTTATAGTTACCAGATGAGACTGAATCGAATAAACTTTTACTTTCGGTATAAGGAATGGCTTTATCTGTTTTACTGTGAATGAATAAGAAAGATTTTCCCTTAGCGTTCTTTACATGATTGATTGGGGAAACCTCATTAGGGTCAATTTTAAGGAGTTTTCGCATGGAGTGATAAATAATTGATGTAAAGGGCTTCTTCGGTAATTTGGACCAATAAGAAAGATTTTCTTTTAAAAAGGGTTCTAAATCACTAAAGGGACTATCGGCAATGATGGCAGAGACTGCAGAATGTTCGCATCCGGCAATAAGTGCAGTGGAAGCACCCATACTCCAGCCAAGAAGAGCGATGTGTTGCTGACTTTTTTTCTGAATGGCATAATCAATGGCTGCATATAAATCGTGATTTTCAAAGAATCCTAACCCCGTCGTTCTTCCTTTTGATTTACCGGCATTTCGAAAATCAAACATCAAAACATTATATCCTTGTTCCGAAAGAACTCTAGCAAGCTTGAGTCCTTCAATCCCTTCCATGGAACGTTCATTCATATAACCGTGTGCAGTAATGACTGTTTTTTTGCTTTGCTTTGAAGCCGAAGGAATCCACCAGCCAGCTAGCTTAACTTTGTCTTTTCTGCTGTGAAATTCAATTTCCTCGAAATCCATACCGTAATCCCTTGGGTTTTTCGTAGTTTTTGCAGGGAACGGATGGGTTAGATACAAGCCGATGCTAAGAGGGGGGAGAAAAAATAAAAGCGGTGCTGCCAATAATGGCCGCCAGAGGGATTTACTTTTTTTCTCCTTTTTCTCCTCATCCATTCTAACTCCTCCTGTCCATTTTAAGTAATCGGTACTTTATCATATGCCGATGAACAAAAAACGGAAAAACCAAAATTGTTATATTGGGATTTTTTGGACGAAATTGTTTGCGGAAAAAATTATGAGTTAACGAAAAAAGGGGGATTGCACAGGATGCAGTAAGTGGTTCAGATGAAGTAGATTTTGTATGGAATGGATTATCAAAGAGACTCAAATAGTTATACGCTGAGTGTAGATTAATAATAAGGAATCCTATTTATAAAATTAATATCGCATCCTCTATGAATTGTTTTTTACCCAAGAAATAATGTTTTTAGCACAGAAATATAAAAATTTAGATACTCATAATAATATTCACCGGAAAGTGATGAAATTGAAGCCCCCTTCCCGCATCTTCAAACGACCAGTGGACAAAAAGAATTAATAAGCTGCTGCACCCATCTATTCTAATATCCGGACTCTATTGATTAAATCATTGATGGGTTTTTAGGATGCTCTAAGAATTAGGAGTTTTATTTGATAGTACCAGGCGAAAGGGAAAAGCTACACTTGTTTCAAACATTGACCCTGCACGTCCTACGAAGGTGGTTTCAGAAGGTAAACTCTAATTCATAATGGAACTCCCTCACTTCTTTATGTAATTACCATAATACACCTTATTTTATTAATTATAAAAGATATTTCTCCCAAAAATAAGATTAAAGAAATGGGGGATTATGAATGGGTGGCTAAAAGCAGTTGGACGATATGGCAAAAGAATGAAGGCGGTTGTTGTACAAATGAAGTCAGAGGACTATCTGGTTATGCGTGTATAACATTTTAAGATGAAAGGATCGAATGTATGAGTGACAAATCATGGAGGGTAGACACTTATCAAGAAGGACCATATAAAATAAGTGTTAGGAAGAATTTAGAAAATGATCGAGTGGACGAAGGGGATATACCTGAAAACCAACTTCCGGAACGTATCAATCTTAATAACAAAGAGTAAGTAAATCGTTTTTAATTATCAATTATAGGAATATCCTCCAATCAGATATTTTTTTTTTAACTTGTTTTTTGATACAAAAGGTCAGGTAAGACTTATAATGAGCATTTTAACGGATTCACCCTGACCCAATTTGACGGAGCGACAATAATAATTGGATAGTGCGAGAACTTCAAAAGGACGTACCAAATGGTTCGCCTTTTTATATTTGTTGAAGAAAGTTGCCATCTTTGTTAAAGGGATAAAATACTATGGTAATCGGCGGTTTACTAGCTTAAATCAGGTCGAATCCCTGTTAAGGGATTGATTATTTATAAATTCTTAAAGGAGCGTTGAGAAGAATATTTTTCAAGTTTAATCATACTTCTCTTCCTAATGTTAACGTTATATTGTATAGCTTGTTCTTTTTTATCACCATACTGATTTGTTGGCGAAATTAATTAAATAAGGAAAATTAACCTCAACTTTTAGTAATTCAATTACTTATTGAAAAGATGTGATTTATATTCTAGTAGAATGAAAGATTGATGCTTGAAAAAATCGAATCATTGTATGGGGGATTTATATGAAAGAATTTGAAGAAATACAAGTAACCAAAAAAATTCTGAAATCAATCACTTGGAACAAATGTGGGAAGTCTAAAGAAATAACTGACTTCGGGTTCGAACAAGATGAATTCCATTCCGTTAATTTAACATTTGGCTATGGATCAATGTATGATGAAGAAAGGTGGAAATTTGATATTTGTGAAAGATGTTTGGTAGATTTTGTGAAAACCTTCAAACATGCTCCCGACATCTACGAAGACTAGCATTTTCTAAACTTTATTCATTGTTATTGTTTACTTTCAATCATTTAAATAAACAAAATTTATACCCAAATAAATACAGGTTGCACAAAGACTGTTAAGTAGTCTTCTGCGATACCTCTTTGTTATTTGGCATCAATATGAGTACTAAAGATACTCAGGTTTAGTCTTGGAATTCTTGAAAGAATATTTCGAATCAGACCCCCAGCAAGCTAGCTTTAACGCGCAGGGGGTCTGACTCAGTTTTTTCCAACTAATCAATTTTATTCATATCTTTTCAATACAATGGCCGAATTATGACCTCCAAATCCAAATGAATTGGAAATGCCAATCGATAATGGAACCTTCCTTGCTCCCTCTGCTACATAATCTAAATCACAATTTGAGTCTTGATTTTCTATATTAATAGTTGGAGGGACGATTCCATCCTGCAGGCTTTTCACCAGTGCAATGGCCTCTACTCCGCCAGCAGCACCAAGCATGTGACCAAGCATTGATTTATTAGCGGTAACTGGTATTTGATAGGCATGATCTCCAAACAACCTCTTTATGGCCATTGTTTCAGAAATGTCGCCGACCTGTGTACTCGTTGCATGGGCGCTGATCATGTCCACTTCCTCAATTGATATATTTGCTTTTTTTAAAGCATTTTTCATAGCTAAATAGGCACCTTTTCCTTCAGGGTGGGAAGCGACCATATGATGGGCATCAGAACTTGCGCCGTATCCAATTACTTCACATAAAATCGGGGCATTTCTGTCAAGAGCATGTTCTAATGACTCTAATACTAAAATTCCTGCTCCTTCGCTCATGACAAAACCATCTCTATCCGCATCAAACGGCCGGCTTGCGAGTGTAGGCTCCTCATTTCTAGTTGATAACGCCTTGGCATTGCCGAAACTGGCCAAAGATAAATTGGTGATCGCTGCTTCCGTCCCACCGGCAACAATAACATCTGCATCACCATAGCGAATGGTATTGAATGCTTCGCCAATCGCCGTGTTACCAATGGAACACGCCGTTACTGGTGACAATGAGGGACCATGCGCACCATATTTAATACTAATTTGAGCAGCTGCTGCATTCGAAATCATCATTGGGACTAAATTGGGGCTGACTCTTCCGGGACCTCGTTCGTTTAATACATTCACATTATCAACAAAGGTCTGGATTCCTCCAATGCCAGATCCAACATATACACCAAAACGTTCATGGTCAATCTCATCCAGCTGTAATTGAGAAGCCGCCAGAGCTTGATCAGCGGCAGCTAGAGCAAATTGGGCAAAACGGTCCAATCGTCTTGCTTCCTTTTGTCCCAAGAGCTCTTCTGGATTGAAGTTCCGTACAACGCCAGCAATTTTTGTTTTAGAATTGGAAACATCAATAGTATCAATATAGGATATTCCAGATTTTCCCTCAATCAAATTACGCCAAAATGTATCAAGATCATTTCCAAGAGGGGAAATAATCCCCATTCCAGTAATCACTACTCTGTTCATCATCATTCCTCCTACAAACCATTTTTTACTATATATTACCGTATATTTATCCTATTACAAGTTGTTGTTTATCATAGTATAATGAATACCATAATAGGAGGGACATTATATGAATCCTGAAAATAGACTGCAAGCGTTATCGGAATTCTTAAAAGCAAAGAGATCAAAACTGCTTCCGCAAATGGTTGGACTGCCATCAGGTTCACGGAGAAGGACTCCGGGTCTTAGAAGAGAAGAGGTTGCTCAAATAGCGGGTGTAAGTACAACCTGGTATACATGGTTAGAGCAGGGGAGAGATATTAAAGTATCGGCTTCCGTATTAGATGCCATTTCAGATGCCTTACAGCTAAATAAAGATGAAAAAAAGTATTTATATGCATTGGCTTTGGAAGAAGGAGCGGATCCTGTCATCTCTAATATAGAAGAAACAATCATTAGCCCGTCCCTGAAAAGAATTCTCCAGGAACTTCAATACTGTCCAACGATTATTACGGATAGACGGTTATTTATTGTAGGGTGGAATCTGGCCGCTGCGAAGGTTTTTTTAGATTTCGAACAGATTCCAAAAGAGGATCGGAATCTGATTGAATTACTATTTTCAAGAAAAGAATTTAAAAGTTTAGCTGTCAATTGGGAGCATTTCGTGAAAGGGTTTATCGCCATTTTTCGTTCCTATTACGGACAATATGTAGCTGACAAATGGTACATACAATTTATTGAGGATATGGAACAGACCTACCCAGAATTTCGCCTATTATGGAATGAAGGCGAAGTAAGTACAGCTCCAGAAATGCAGATTGATTTTCGTCATGCCAAAGCCGGGAAAATGGTCTTTAATCTAACTTCTTTACAAGTACAAGGAAATAATGATTTACGATGCAGTGTCTACACTCCGGCTGACAACACGGCAACCGAAACAAAGTTGAAACGGTTAATGGAGAATAAATAGTAAAGCATGGGGACGGTTCTTTTGCCTCATTTTCTAGTGAAAGTGAGGCACGAGAATCGTCTGAACCTGTGCATTCTTCGGACAAAAACTACTTGAAAAGAGGCGGAATTGTCCGAACCTGTGAATCCTTCGGACAAAAGCTACATGAAAAGAGGCAGAAGTGGCTGAACCTGTGCAACCTTCGGACAAAATCGCTTGAAAAAAGGGGCAGAAGTGCCCGAACTTATGCAACCTTCGGACAAAATTGCCTGAAAAAGAGGCGGAAGTGTCCTAACCTTCTAGAGGTGTTTTTTCAGTGGTCTCGATCAGTTCTTTTGCCTCATTTTCAAACGATAGTGAGGCACGAGAACCGTCCCCATGCTTCACCAGACACGAAAACCATCCTCATGAACCCCCATGCATCAATTCGAAATAACTTCTAGGTTAAAATGTTCTCTTAGAAATGAAATAAAGGATGATATGATGGGTGAGTTTTCTTGTTTGTGCCATGCGACGGCAAATTTATAGGTTGTTAGACTCTCTTGGAGCGGCAGGTAAACAATTTGGTTATTTTTTAAAGATTGAATGGAAGATGGTAGTATGGCAATGCCCATTCCTGCCGCAACGAGTGAAGTGACGGTTGGCAGTTCTAATGCTTCCTGTGCTTTTTGAGGGCTGAATCCTGCGTTCTGGCAAAGACTGATAATTGAGTCGTAATAACTAGTACCCGCTTCCCTTGGAGTCATAACAAAAAGGTCATTTGCAAGAAGAGATAGGTCAATTGCTCCCTGAAGGGAAGCCAATGGATGTGTAATCGGAAGGGCAACAACATACGACTCTTCTCGAAGTATTTCCACATTAAGAGAATCACTGTCAATTGGAGGGATTAATAGGCCCGCATGAATGGTCCTTCCATGAAGGGCATCCACTTGTTCACTTGTTGTCAATTGACGTAACACAATGTTTATATTTGGATGTTTTGCGCGATAGCTCCGAACCAATGATGGAAGGAGATCAAAAGCTAAAGCTCCTGTAAAAGCTAAAATAAGCTGCCCCGCTTCGCCACGATGAATTCTCCCGGCTTCCTCACATGATAAGTTGATATGATTGACAATTTCATATGCTCTTTGGAGAAAAACTTTTCCCGCATTGGTCAATTCAACCCGCTGTTTTGTCCGTTCAAAAAGTACTGCATCCAATTCACTTTCCAGTTGTTTAATCTGCTGGCTTAACGGCGGCTGTGCCATTTGTAAACGCTGAGCAGCCCTGCCAAAATGCAGTTCCTCCGCTACAGCAATAAAATATTTTAAGTGTCTCAATTCCAATCTCATCACCTCGAAATCTAACCTTAATACTTTTTACATATTAACCTATCAATAAATAGGTATTAGAAATATTTTGAAAATCATTATAAAATCAGTTTAACAAATATTCGGAAGGATGTGAATTTTCTAAGTAATTGTACAAAATGTCATTTAAATAGGCAACTATAAAAGGTGTCTATTAAATGAATGCACTTGTTCATTTAAACAAAATAATAGTATGGAGGAATTTGAAATGCAAACAGTTTTATCAAGTGGAATTCGTCAAAAAGTAAGTAGTTATATGAAAGAAAATCGTGAAGAATTAATTAAAGGTCTTCAAAAATTAATCCAAATCCCAAGTGAAACGGGCTACGAGGGTCCTGTACAGGAACATATTCAAAAGGTCATGTTAAACCTGGGCCTTGAGGTCGATACATTTGAAGCAGATCCTGTGAAAGTTCGGCAGCACCCTGAATATACGGAGTCTGAAGTAGAGCGCCGCGTTGGGTTTAAGGGCCGTCCGAATGTTGTCGGTAAATGGGCCGGATCAGAAGATGCCCGTTCGCTTTTACTTTTTACCCATATTGATACAGTGCCTATTGGTGATTTAGTGCACTGGAGTTACCCTCCAACTGAAGGCGTTATTGAAAACGGTCTCATGTACGGAAGAGGAACAGCTGATAATAAAGGCGGTTACGGCTCCGTCCTCGCAGCATTAGAGGTCATCAAAGGAATGGGTCTAAAGCCAAAAGGAAATATTACAACGATTGCCGTTGTCGATGAAGAGGTAGGGGGAGCCGGCGGCGCCGTTGCCATGGTTCAATACCTTGAAGAGCAGAATTTCACAGCAGATGCCTGTATTTACCCGCATCCGCTGACAACGGGTGCAGGACCGCAAATTGCTTGTGCCGGCGGTTTAATTTTTAAAGTAAGAGTAACAGGTTTGGCTGCTCACAACCTAAATGGTCAGGTTGGTGTAAACGCAATCGGAAAAGCAATGAAAATATATGATGCTTTAGTAGAATTAGACAATGAACGAGTCAAAACGGTCAGTTACGCTCCATTCGAACGATATTTTGCAGCCTCTGATATGCAAGTTCGTTCAAGTAACTTAACACCTGCGATGATCAATGCAGGGGAATGGGCTTATAAAGTTCCAGCCGAATGTGAATTGACTGGAACAATCGGTTATCCCCCAAATGAAACAGTAGAAGAAGTGAAGGCACAAATCGAAAATGCCATTAAAGCGGTTGCTGAAAACGATGAATGGCTATCGCAAAACCCGCCGGAAATCAGCTATGAATGGCATACAAGCCCAGCAGAAATCAGCCCGGACCATCCGTTTGTTCAAATGGTTAAGAAAAATATTGATGACGTGGTTGGAAGAACAACAGAAATTTACGGAATGCCTACCTTTAGTGATATCCGCTTCCCGCTGCTTTACATGAATATGCCGGCCATCATTTATGGACCAAAAGGAGGCAACCTCCATGGAGCGGATGAGTGGGTCAATATTCAAGATTGGCTAGACTGTGTTGAAACGAACGTTCTAAATATTCTGGAATGGTCTGGTTTTGAAGAAATTAAATAATAATAACACTTCAATCAACAAATCAAGGTTTTACTAAATGGATTTAGACAATAAAGCGGGCTGAATGCCTTTAAATAGAATGCATTCAGCTCGAATGAATCCCTTTAAGATTGAATTTCGTCTGTTCTTAGTGTTCGGAATCCTAAAAATTTCGTAATAAGAGAACAAATCTAGTAGGTGTAAATTTTTCAGTAATAGATAGATAAGCTAAGGGGAGGACGACTATGGCCAATATCGGAGCTAGAATTGAAAGAATTCCAGATAACAAATACAACAAGGGTTTATTGGTAAAAACGGGAATAGGTAATACATTTGATTCCATGGATATCGCAATGGTTGCGTTCGTATTGCCTTCCATTATTGGTTTATGGAGTTTATCTTCAGAACAAGCAGGGTTACTAGGAAGTTCTGTTTTGATTGGTTACCTGTTTGGAGCGTTTTTCTCCGGCTGGCTGGGTGATAAAATAGGCAGAAAAAAGATTATTATGTGGACACTGATCATTTATTCCCTAGCAACCTTAGTTAGTGCATTTTCAGGAGCATGGGAACATTTCTTTTGGATGCGTGTCATTGCAGGTATTGGGACCGGAGGTGAAAGCGCTATCATTGGGACCGGAGGTGAAAGCGCTATCATTGCTCCCTATTTAGCCGAATTAATAGCAAGTAAATATCGTGGAAAATATATAGGGGCATTGACTGGGTTTCACTCATTTGGTTATGTAGCGGCTGCCATTATTGGTTATATTGTTGTTCCAGCCTCAGAAAATGGCTGGCGGATTGCCCTAATTATAACAGCATTGCCAATCTTTTTAGTTCTTTACTGGAGAAGGGCGCTGCCTGAATCTCCTAGATGGCTGGAATCTAGCGGCAGATTGGAACAAGCTGAGCAAGAAATGAGAAAATTAGAACAAGGCGTCGAGAAATATACAGGGAAACTTCCGGAGCCCGCCGAAATAGCTCCGCCCCAAGTGACCAAAGGAAGCTTCTTTACCCTCTGGAACAAAAAATATGTGAAAAGAACTATTATGATCTATATTCTATGGTTCTCGGTTATCTTTTCCTATTACGGTTTCTTTACATGGCTGCCAACGTTACTATATAAACAGGGTTTTGAAATTTCTAAATCATTCTTGTTTTCGATTCTCATCTACGTTGCTCAAATTCCCGGATATTTTTCCGCTGCCTATTTAAATGATGTGCTAGGCCGGAAAAAGCTCATTTGTACTTATTTAGGATTAGCGGCCATTTCAGCTTTTTGTTTAAGCCAAGCCCATACTTCATCAACGATCCTTATCTCAGGTTTCTTCACATCACTGTTTATGGTAGGTTCAATGGCAGGAATGTATACGTATACACCTGAACAATATCCTACTATCATTCGGTCAACAGGTACAGGTTCTGCTTCCGCATTTGGAAGAATTGGAGGATTGCTAGCACCGATTTATATTGGGTACATGTATCCAATCTTCGGATTTATCGGCGTATTCTTAATGACAACTGGCGTTTTATTAATTGGAATGGTATCTACGTTCATTTTAGGAACAGAAACAAAAGCTAAAATGTTAGATGATTTAAATGATGATAATGTTGATAAAGATGATTCTGATCTTAATAAAGTAGTTTAATTATCTTCTGTTTATCTTCCGTAAATAGGAAAGAAGTAACAAGTTTAATGAAATAAGCAAAAAGGCAGGAAAATATCCGGCAATTAGCGAACATGTTTTTTGGCAAAAAAAGATAGGTTGTGTAATTTGAGAAAGCTTTATGAAGAAGAAATGGAATTTAGGATTCCAGGAAACAGGTTTTGCACCATTTGTTGTTAAAGAAATTTACGCATCAGATGGATGGAAATGTGATATACGACCGTATTTTGTAAACGCTAACAACAATTCTTCCATTCATTTATAACTCCTAAACAATTAGCAGAATGAAAAAACTAATTCCATAAATCTCCTAATCTATGTATAAGTCGGATAATAGTGTCAAATGAAAAGATTCAAATGATCCGAAAAAATCTATGTAAGTTAACCTAACTCGATTTGACGAATGTTCAAAAAAATATGTTAGGTATAAAAACATAGATGACAGGGTAAAGAGGAGATGAACATGTAAGTAGAAAGGCAATACTTATTCTTGTTGGATATGGAATAGCGAAAAATAGTAAATTCATTCAAAAAAACCAATTTAAAGGGGTTTGGTAAATGGCCATTATAGAGCCTAAACAGGTGGAAGAGGTTAACAATTCGCTTAGTAACGATGATTTACTGCCGGTCCCAAAGGAAGAACGGACTTGGAAAACGCAGAACTTTGCCTCAATGTGGATGGGAGTGATCAATAACATCCCAACATATGCGGCAATTGGAGGATTAGTTGTTCTTGGATTTTCACCATTGCAAGTCATTGGAATTGTTTTGCTCGCTTCCCTCATACTTTACGGCGCCCTTGCTCTAAATGGGCATGCCGGGTCAAAATATGGAATTCCCTTTCCCGTTCTTGCAAGAACCTCTTTTGGGGTATTGGGTGCAAACGTTCCAGCCTTGCTGCGAGGAATCGTGGCGATCGTATGGTTAGGAATTCAAGCCTATTCAGGGAGTGCCGCATTTAATATAGCATTTACACTTCTTTGGCCGGGCTGGGCTAAACTTGGAGGAGATTGGTCATTTATCGGGATTAACCTTCCTGGCTTGTTATCCTTCCTGATCTTTTGGGGAATTCACTTCCTTATTTTAAAACGCGGGATGGAGTCACTTAAGAAATTTCAGGCTTATGCCGGTCCAATTGTTTATATTGTATTAATCGGAATTCTTTGGTGGGCGATTGACTCCTCCGGAGGATTAAAGGTAATTTTCTCTCAACCGGGAAAATATGAAACCTTTGGGTCTGCACTATTTCCATTTATTGCCGCGGTAGCAGGGATTATTGGAATTTGGTCCACCCTAATTCTCAACATCCCAGATTTCACTAGATTTGCAAGATCACAGAAAGATCAGATTAAAGGCCAATTATATGGACTTCCGGTCACTTTTACGATATTTACGTTTGTTACGGTAACGGCAACAGCTGCTTCCACCATCGTCTTCGGTAAGCCGATTGGGGATATCATTGTCCTTCTGCAGCAGTTTGATCGTCCAATCGTCATTGCGATTGCGGCTATTATTCTAGCAGTTGCTACAATAACGGTAAATGTTATTGCAAACTTAGTTTCACCAGCTTATGATTTAGCTAACCTATTTCCAAAATATATTACCTTTAAACGGGGCTTTTACCTCACCATGCTGGCAGCATTATTCACCGTTCCGTGGAAATTAATAGAAAACGCAGAAACAATTTTTACCATGCTTAATTTGATTGGCGGTGCACTTGGTCCAATAGCTGGGGTTATGATTGCCGATTACTATATTATTCGCAAACGTAAACTGTCGGTTGCTGATATTTATACGTTAAACGGTGAGTACAGGTATTATAAGGGATATAATTACCGCGCATTTGCTGCAACGTTGGTTAGCGGAGTCATTGCTTTAATCGGTGCCTTTGTCCCATCACTAAAAGCTTTATATGAGATTTCCTGGTTTTTAGGGGTCACGATATCATTTGTCTCGTATATCGGCTTGATGCGCATACATCCTCCAGTTGTGTCAAAAGACCTTGTGGATCAAAGAGAAGTAGAAATAATGGACGAACTAGAGGAAGTCGCAGAATAATAGCTGAATAGGGTTGAAGAAAAGGAAGGATTCTGTAGAATCATATCAGAATATTCAGTCTACTAACACTGAGCATTTCGGGGAATCCTTTCCTGTTAAGAAACCACTTTGCCCTTGAAGGGAGTGATGAAGCTTTTTTTACCACAAAGCCTTTGACACCATCGAAGAATTTACAATTTTTTTCAACGACAATAGGTGAAACGATTTTCTCCCTCATTGGGGAGGAGGTAAATGACAATAACTATTTATTTGAAAAGGAGCCGTGAAATATGATTCGAATTGGTGTAGATGTAGGCGGTACATTCACCGACCTAATATTGGTTGACCAACTTAACAATGAAATCCATGTCCACAAAGTACCTAGTACACTCGATGATCAGTCCAAAGGGGTTATCAGGGGAATTAAAGAACTGTGTGAAAAAGCAGGAGTACCGGTTTCAGAGGTAGATTATGTACTCCATGGCACTACGGTTGCCACTAACATTACAATTGAGCGAAATGGCGCTGTAGTTGGAATGCTGACAACAAAAAATTATCGTGATATTTTACACATTGCCCGTCATAAAAAAGCACAGAATTTCTCCATTCAACAAGATCTTCCTTGGCAGGCCCACCCCCTTGTATTGCGCAGAAATCGTCTCCCCATCACAGAAAAACTAGCAGCACCAGATGGAAAAGTTAAGGTTCCTTTAAATGAGGAAGAAGTACGGCAGGCTGTAAGCCAACTGAAAGAAGCTAATGTAGATGTTGTCGTTGTTTCCTTCCTATTTTCCTTCCTAAACGATGCCCATGAAAATAGAGCGAAGGAAATTGTCAAGGAAATGTGGCCAGAGGTTTTATGTTTTACATCCAGTGAAATTGCTCCGCAAATGCGGGAATACGAAAGATTTAGCACGGCAGCCATGAATGCCTATGTGGCACCAAGGGTTAATAACTATATCGATCATCTTGTCAATGCCCTTGATGATGCCGGAGTGAAAGGCGAGCTGCATATTATGCAATCTTCAGGCGGTATGGCAACAAGCGAGATGGCAGTGGATAAGCCAGTTACATTGTTAAAATCCGGACCGTCCGGCGCTGTATTGGCGACCGCATGGTTTGGTGAATTGGAAGGCATTGAAAATATCATCAGTGTTGATATTGGCGGGACCTCTGCAGATATTTCCGTTATCCCAAATAATACGCCGAAAATTATTAACCCAAGGGATTGTGAAGTAAATGGCTATCCGGTCCTTGTTCCGATGATTGACGTTGAGACAATCGGTGCGGGTGGAGGCTCCATTGCCCATATCGATGCCGGCGGAGCATTTAGAGTCGGTCCGAAAAGTGCCGGTTCCACACCTGGTCCAGCTTGTTATGGACAGGGAGGAGAAAATCCATGTGTAACTGATGCGAATGTCGTTCTTGGCAGGCTTGACCCAGAGCAATTTCTTGGCGGGGATTTAAAATTGCATTCTGAGCTGAGCTATAAAGCCGTTGAAGAAAAAATTGCTTCGCAGCTTAATATGTCTGTAGAGGAAGCTGCGCTAGGTATTTTAAAAATCATCAATAATAATATGGCTCTGTGTATCCGTGCTAAATCCGTAAGTAAAGGAATTGACCCGCGTGAATATGCATTATTTGGCGCCGGTGGTGCAGGCCCGCTTCATATTGTCGATCTTGCAGAAACAATCGGTACTAATTTGGTTATTGTCCCTAACTACCCTGGAATAACAGCAGCAACAGGTTTATTGGTTGGTGACATTAAATATGACTATATTAAATCATTAATTACCCGTTTTGATAGAGCGGATGATGAAATGATCGATTCCATTAATGCGGCTCTAGAGGAACTGACCAATACGGCAAAAGCCCAATTAATCCAGGATGGCGTAGATCCTGAGAATATTGAAATTGAACGGATTGCGGAATGCCGCTATGCAGGTCAAGGGTTTGAATTACGTGCAGCCATTCCGGATGGCCCTGTTACCCAGGAATCCATGAAGGAAATCGTTCAAAATTTCCATGCTGCTCATGAGGAAGAATATGATCATCATTTCCCAAATAATATTGTTGAATTAATTACACTTCGTATAGTTGCAACAGGAAAAACACCTTCATTACGTCTGCCTAAGATTGCAAGCGGTGAGCGTCTCAATCCGAATGAGGCATTAATGTACGTTCGCGATTCGATTTTTGAAGTAGATGGTGAAATCAGAAAGGTTTCAACGCCGCGATATGATCGGAGCAAATTATTGGCTAATGACGTAGTCGAGGGCCCTGCGATTATCGTGCAGCGTGACTCAACGACCACGGTACCGCCAAAATGGCAGGCTGCTGTATCCGAAAACGGAACATTATTTGTAGCCCATAAGGTAATTGAAGGCGGTCCAGCGAAATTGGTTGAAAAACTATTTGCGAAAGTGGGGGTTTAAGATGTTATCTACACCAAATAATAGTCTGACGAAAACTAAAATTGATCCTGTAACCGTGCAAGTCATTGGAGGGGCTTTAAAAACGATTGCCAAGGAGATGGCACACGTCATGTACCGGATGGCATATTCATCCCTGATTCGTGAGTCGGAAGATCTTGGCGCAGGGATCTTCGATGCTGCCGGCAATACGTTGGCTGAGGCAGATTCCACACCCATGCAGCTAGGTTGTTTACCTGGATATATCCGTGGATTTCAGGCAGTAATTGGCGATAATCAGCATCCCGGAGATATTATTTGGAATAACGATCCATATGCGGGCGCATCCCATTCTCCGGATGTTGCCTTGTGCCAGCCTATTTTCTACCAAGGGGAGCTTGTCGGTTATTCGGGGGCAACCGCACACCACTTAGATATGGGCGGTGCTCAGCCTGGTCTAATGGTGGATGTTCCCGATGTTTTTGCAGAAGGTTTAATTTTAAATGGGGTTAAGCTATATGACAAAGGAGTTCGAAATGAAACATTATTTGAAGTCATTCGTCAGAATGTCCGCACCCCCTTCCAGGTAATTGGGGATTTGGAAGCGCAGGTTGCTGCCTGCCGCTTAGGGGCTCGCCGTTATATTGAATTGATGGACAAATACGGTAAAGAGACAGTCCTTTTGGCGAATGAGGAATTGATGAACTATACAGAACGCATTATGAGGAGTCAGATTGCCAAAATCCCTGATGGCGTTTACGAGGCAGAATCATGGCTGGATGATGACGGCCGGCATTTGGATAAGCGTCTGCCAGTTCACGTACAGGTAACCATTAAGGGAGAAGAGCTAGAAGTAGATGTTTCCAAGTCCAGCGATCAAGTCTCCACGGCGTTTAACTCAGCATACTCTGGTGCTTTATGCGTAAGTACTCATAGTGTATTGCGCTCCATCTTTATGGATACGGATGTGATCGACGATGTGCCGGTAAATGAAGGAGCATTCCGTCCAATCACCATTAAAGCACGAAAAGGATGTATCTTTAATCCGATTAAACCAGCAGCAACATTCAGCCGTGCAAATCAGGTAAATACGGTAGCAGACTTAATCATTAAGGCGCTTGCTCCGGTAGCACCAAAACAAACCTGTGCGGGCAGCTCTGCCAATATCCAATTTGCTTCTTATGCTGGGTTGGATGAAAACAATGAATATTGGGTGTACATTGAAGTGAATGAAGGTTCCTATGGAGGACGTCCTGGAAAAGATGGACTAGATGCCGTAGACTTCAGTTCATGGAATACAATGAATAACCCCATTGAAGATCTTGATATGCATATCCCAATGGTATGTGAACAATATGAATTACGGGAGGATACAGGCGGTGCGGGTCGTTACCGCGGAGGACTCGGCATTGTCCGGTGGAATCGATTTATAACTGACGGTTTTATGACGATGGAAGGGGATAAGCACACAGTTCGTCCGTGGGGATATAAAGGCGGGCTGCCAGGGACACCGGCAAACTTAATTAAAAATCCTGACAGTGAAAACCCGGAATTTCTAACGTCCAAACTAAATGGTTACCGTTTTGGAGCAGGGGAATCTGTCTTGATTTTAGTTCCGTCATCAGGCGGCTATGGGGACCCATTAGAGCGCCCCGAGGAGCAAGTTCTAGAGGATGTTCTTGATGGAATTGTGTCGAGAGAAACAGCTTATCGGGATTACGGTGTAGTTCTTATAGGCAGAAAAGTAGATTCGAAAGCAACTAAGAAAAGACGCGAAGAAATTCATGGAACAAGAGGAGAATTACCGCTTTACTCACATTAAGATTGTTGTGAATTGAAAGGATTTAAGGGGAAACCCGCCGGCAACTAATTTGCCGACGGGTTTTTAGAGATTCTGCGAATGAGAAAGCCTGCGCAAGGGCGTAAAAAGAATGGAGTTCATTCCAAATAGCCTTTATATGCGACTGAACGCTTGATAAAAATGCCGGTTCGGTAACATATAACCTTTATATACGACCGATTGCATGATAAAGTCATCGGATCGGTAGCATAGAAGCAAAAGGGAACATCCAATGTTAGTGGTTCCACAGCCTTTAATAAATATAAAGTAACTTATAACCTTGGTTTTCACTAAATAAAACCAAATGTTCCGATTTTTGTTTTAAAATGGTATACTTATCGGCAATAATGGCAGACACTGCAGGATGTTCGCATCCGGCAATAAGTGCAGTGGAAGCACCCATACTCCAGCCAAGAAGAGCGATGTGTTTCTGATTTTTTTTCTGAATGGCATAATCAATGGCTGCATATAAATCGTGATTTTCAAAGAATCCTAACCCCGTTAGTTCTTCCTTTCGATTTACCGGCATTTCGAAAATCAAACATTAACACATTATATCCTTGTTCCGAAAGAACTCTAGCAAGCTTGAGTCCCCCAATCCCTTCCATGGAACGTTCATTCATATAACCGTGTGCAGTAATGACTGTTTTTTTGCTTTGCTTTGAAGCTGAAGGAATCCACCAGCCAGCTTAACTTTATCTTTTCTGCTGTGAAATTCGATTTCCTCGAAAACCATTCCGTAATCCTTCGGGCTTTTCGTAGTTTTTGCAGGGAAGGGGTGGGTTAGATACAAGCCGATGCTAAGCGGGGGGAGAAAAAATAAAAGCGGTGCTGCCAATAACGTTCGCCAGAGGGATTTACTTTTTTTCTCCTTGCTCTCTTCATCCATTCCAACTCCTCCTGTCCTTTTTAAATAATCGTTACTTTATCATATGCCGATGAAGTTGTTTGCGAAAAAACTCATGAGGAATCGAAAAAGCCGGGCATGTGTGTCCAGCTATGCTAAAGAAGCATTCCAAGTTCCTGGCACTTAGTTTTACTGACTATCGGCTATTGATGTTTATTTCCACATGACAGAAATTCTACTTTTTTGTTATAATAAACACAAGAAAGTATGTTCGGTTTTTGGGGTGGCAGTGAATTAACAAATTAACTGGGGGAGTTAAAATGGAACAGAACTTTAAACTAATCCTCAATGAATTACAAAAAATTAATGGCCGCCTGGAGAATTTAGAAGTTGGCCAAAAGAATTTGCAATTAGATGTCCTGGATTTAAAAAACGGACAAGAGAAATTAAAAAAATAATGAATAACTAGTATTGCTAGCACCATATAAGGGGCATGCCGACAACGGTGTGCCTCTTTTGCTGCAGTTCATATTATTGTTTGAATTGTCCATATTAAAATAAGTATTTGTCTTAATTGAAGTTCAGCGCAATTTTGTAAGTTGATCCGTACATCATTTGTTCCCAATCGGTTAACCAAATGAAAGCGGTTGATATTATGATGTTAATAGGAGGGCAAGCCAATGATGATTGATAAACGTCCGTCGCTTTTATTGGATTATCTTTTAAAAGTGAAGAGTGTCAATATGACTCAGATTATGGATGCAACGCAATTAACGAAACGTCAAATATCCTATGATTTGGATAAAGTGAATCAATGGCTAAAGGAGAAAGACCTCCCTATCATCCAATTCAAAGGTGTTCATTATATTGTAGTGCCTGATGCTGTAGTGGAATATTTTCGCGATCAGGAAATAAATCATCATGAGCGGAATTTTGTTTTTTCCGAAGAAGAACGCTTGGCGGTTATCTACCTTTATGTATTTATGCGAAATGATACCATTTCATCCTTTCATTTAACGCAGCTTTTACAAGTCAGTAAGAACACGGTGATTTCCGATATAAAAAAGGCAAATAAAATAAATGGCTCTTTCTTGGTGGAAATCCGCTATTCGCGAAAGCATGGCTATCATCTGGTTGGAACAGAGTTCGATAAAAGAGCTCTTGCCATGCACTACATATCCCGCCTGATCCAGGTCCCTTACTTTGAAGAACTGTTGGATTATCTATTAAAGGAAGAAACTAAAAAAATTGGTTTTCGAGAAGTTTTAACCATTCTTAAACAAATTGAAAAGCAGTTTTCTCTTAATTTTGTAGAAGAACGTTTACATCAATTAGCCAATTTTTTGATTTTTTATTATTACCGGCTGCAGAAAAAAAAGTTTGTCCAATTTCACGTGGATGAAGTTGCTCTATTAAAAAAAGATCCGATGCATAAAGTGGCTTTAACGTTAAGTCAACTTCTCCATCTCGAGAATGAGGAATCAGAGTTATGTTTCTTAACGGTCCAATTTCTTGGTTTATCTTTTAGGAAAAGTTCTCCACCCAAGCGTGAACAGGATTTATTATTTAAACTTTGCGAACAGCTTGTCTTTGATTTTGAGACCAAGGCCTGCATAGTTTTTGAAAAAAAGGATGAAGTGGTCCATACGTTATACCAGCATTTTAAGCCTGCCTTTTTTCGTATGAAGTATCGGATTCCCGTTGAGAATCCACTGCTTCATCAAATTAAGAATGTGCATAAAGAGCTATACATGCTTGTAAAGGAAATACTGCATCCGATTGGAACATTATTGAAAATCACCATCCCTGAGGAGGAAATAGGGTTTATCACAATCCACTTTGGAGCTTTGTTAGAAAGACCAAAACAGGAGATGCCGGAAAAGAAGAAAGCCATCGTGGTTTGTCCAAGCGGGATTAGTTCGTCATTAATGGTGAAACACCAGCTGGAATCACTTTTCTCAGAGATTGTAGTTGAAAAAACCTTATCATTGCGAGAATTTCAGGAAGGACAATTTGACCATTATGATTTAGTTTTTTCGACAGTAAAGCTAGAGACAAAACTACCTTGTTTTTATGTGAAGCCAATTATGACACCAAATGAAAAGCATAATTTAGTCAAGGAAGTTTATCACCTGCTGTTTGGCACTCAATATCACGATATTTCCTTGAAAGAACTAATTCAAACCATTGGAAAGTTCACTACAATTTACGATGAAGAAGGCTTAAAAAAGGAATTAAGTCGCTTCATATTTTATAAAAAAGAAAATGTTTATAAAGGGAAACAGCCGTCATTAGAAGATTTATTGCAATCAGAAACGATCCAGGTAATGGAAGAGGTTTTTGATTGGAAAGAGGCAATAAAAGCAGCGGCAAATCCTCTTCTGATCAACGGGACAATTGAAACATCCTATGTTGATGCGATGATTGAAAATATTGATACATTAGGTCCATATGTCGTCATTGGTCCGGAGGTAGCAATCCCGCATGCTCGTCCGGAAAAGGGAGTTAATCGGATTGGGATAAGTTTATTAAAGCTTGAAAAACCGGTTTACTTTTTAAACAACAATGATTTTCCAGTTCGATTGCTGTTCTGCATTGCAGCAACTGATAATACGACCCATCTTAAAGCGCTGTCACAATTGACAGAACTGCTCAATGAAACGAAAAACCTTGAAATGTTAAAAGAATTAGAGTCGATTGACGACATCACATCATTCTTTAGCCAAAACTCCACAATTGACTGAACTGTCGTTACTAGGAACTAAGCTAAAGAATAATTTAAAACTAGAGGAGCTTGATTTTATTATGGTAAGCAAAACGTTCACAATTATAGATGAAACAGGGATCCATGCACGCCCAGCAACAATACTAGTATCAGCAGCAAGCAAATTTAATGCTGAGATTACATTAGAATACAACGGCAAATCAGTAAACCTAAAATCAATTATGGGTGTTATGTCTTTAGGTATTCCAAAAGGTGCAACAATCAAGGTATCGGCTGAAGGTTCTGATGAAAATGAAGCACTTAGTTTATTAGAAGATACTCTAAAAAGTGGAGGTCTCGTATAATGATTACGGAAGAAGTTTTTACAAAAGAGATTTCAGGCATTGCAGCATCAAGCGGGATTGTGATTGCAACAGCCTTCCGCTTAGAAAATCCTGACTTGAAAGTGGAGAAAAACGCGGTTACAGATGTTAATCTCGAAATAAATCGCCTTGAACAGGCGCTTGAGATATCTAAGGGAGAGCTTAAGAAAATCAAAGAGCATACCTCTTTGAATCTCGGCGACGATAAGGCCGAAATTTTTGAAGCCCACTTGCTTGTTCTAAATGACCCGGAACTTATTACTCAAATCAAAGATAAAATACAAAATGAACACGTTAATGCAGAGTATGCATTACAAGAAGTGGTCAACATGTTTGTGTCGATGTTTGAAGCATTAGATAACGAATATATGAAGGAGCGGGCTGCCGACATTCGCGACGTGGCTAAGCGGATATTGTCCCATCTTTTAGGGGTAACAATCCCTAACCCAAGCTTGATTTCTGAAGAAGTTATTATGATTGCAGAGGATTTAACACCTTCTGATACTGCTCAATTAAACCGTCAGTTTGTTAAAGGATTTACAACCAATATCGGCGGACGCACTTCTCATTCGGCTATAATGGCTCGATCTATGGAAATTCCAGCTGTTGTTGGAACCAAAACGGTCATGGAAGACATTAAAAATGGCGATGTTGTTATTCTTGATGGATTAGATGGAAAGGTAATTGTCAATCCAACTGAAGAGGTCATCAAAGAATATAACGGGAAAAAGGCCGCTTACGAAGCACAAAAGGCAGAGTGGGCCAAGCTGGTCAACGAGCCGACCATCACAAAAGATGGCGAGCATGTTGAACTCGCTGCCAATATCGGAAAACCTGAGGATCTTACCGGAGTTCTCGAAAATGGAGGCGAAGGCGTCGGCTTATACCGAACGGAGTTTTTATATATGGGTCGCACTCAGCTTCCAACAGAAGAGGAGCAATTTGCTGCGTTTAAAACTGTATTAGAGGGAATGGAAGGAAAGCCTGTCGTGATTCGCACCCTTGATATCGGCGGCGATAAAGAACTGCCGTATTTAGAACTGCCAAAAGAAATGAATCCGTTCCTTGGATTTAGGGCGATTCGCTTATGCTTAGAAATGCAGGATATGTTCCGAACACAGCTTCGAGCCTTGCTTCGAGCAAGCATTTATGGAAATTTAAAAATCATGTTTCCGATGATTGCTACACTTGATGAGTTCCGGTCGGCAAAGGCACTTCTAGGAGAAGAGAAGCAAAAGCTTTTGGCTGAAGGCCAGCAGGTAGCGGAAAAAATCGAGCTTGGCATCATGGTAGAAATTCCATCTACTGCTGTTTTGGCTGATCAGTTTGCTAAGGAAGTGGATTTTTTCAGCATTGGTACAAATGATTTAATTCAATATACAATGGCTGCTGATCGTATGAACCAACGTGTTTCCTATCTCTATCAACCTTACAGTCCGTCCATCTTAAGATTGGTTAAAATGGTCATCGATGCTGCTCATGCTGAAGGTAAATGGGCAGGTATGTGCGGTGAAATGGCAGGGGACGAAACAGCCATTCCACTTCTCTTAGGCCTTGGACTCGATGAGTTCTCCATGAGTGCAACATCGATCCTGAAAGCACGTTCCCAAATTCTTCGTCTTTCTAAAGCAGAAATGAAAAACTTAGCAGAAAAAGCCTTGCAAATGAGAACTACAAATGAAGTAATCGAAGCCGTAAAGGAATTTATTAAATAGGGACGACAACAAAAAATGGTTTTTAACGAGGGCGGTTTTATTTTTTAAAAAAAATAAAACTGTCCTCATTAAATATTGTTTTTGATTTGCTATTAAACCAATCTCGATGCTTTAGTTCAATAATAAAATCAACTATAATATAATCTAGTACATATAATTAGGGGGTGGATAAAAATGGAAAAGGCAACACCGTTTTTAATGTTTCAAGAAGGCAACGCAGAAGAAGCGATGAATTTTTATACATCTATCATTGAGGATTCTCAAATTACAAGCATTGTTAGATACGGGGCTAATGAAGCTGGTCCAGAAGGCACCGTCATGCAGGCTACTTTTACCTTGAAAGGCCAAGAATTTATGTGTATTGACAGTTTTGTCAAACATCAATTCTCTTTTACACCTTCTTTCTCAATCTTTCTTACTTGTAATACTGAAGAAGAACTTGACTTTCTTTATGAGAAACTCCTTGAAGGTGGACAAGCACTTATGCCTTAAAACAATTATGGGTTCAGTAAAAAGTTTGGTTGGGTAAATGACCGTTTCGGCGTTTCGTGGCAAATAAATCTTCCTTAGTGAAACGAATCCTCGAAAAAAGGAAAGAAAAAAGCAAGTATATTTCTAAACAAAAAGGACCGGGCATTTTTGCCCGGTTATTCTTATATTTCGTTAGTTGACAATGTAATTATTCAACCCACTCTTTACTTTGATTCTACTGGATTTATTTTTGGTATAAGATTACTCTTTGAATCAGAATCTTGATTCTTATATAGGCTAAGAAACGCATCGGCAACATCGGGGTCGAATTGCGTCCCTTTATTTTGACGAATTACATTAAGAGTGTGTTCCAAATCTAATTCCTCTCTATATACGCGCCTGGAAGTCATGGCATCAAATGTATCAGCAACAGCAACGATTCGAGCACCCAGTGGAATTTCACTGCCCTTTAAACCTGCTGGATAGCCCTTACCGTCATATCTTTCATGATGATATAAAACAATGTCTAAAATACCATCTTGCTTAAAACGGTCAACATGTTTTAGGATTTCGTATCCAATTTTCGGGTGCTGCTTAATAATCTTATATTCATCCGTTGTTAATTTATCATGCTTCGTCAAGATGTTTTCAGGGATGCCAATCTTCCCAATATCGTGTAATAATCCTCCTGTGCGAATGTGATTACATAAGTCCTTAGACAGATTCATTTTTTCAGCGATTCGCACAGCGTATTCCGCTACATTTTCAGAATGGTCAAAGGTATATGCATCTCTTGAATCCAAGGCTTTCGCAAGGGAGGTGGTTAAATCTAAGCTCTTTTTTTTAACTCTTTGAACATACAACATCATAGCCGATGAAATAAACGTTATAAAAAGATAACTTACTAAATGAATGAAAAATAAGCTTTCTTCTTGTCGCGGAACAAAATAAAACCTACAAAAACTCACCAATCCCGTAAAAAAAACTAAAAATATTGGTCTATTATAAAAACCAATACCTAAAAAAATTACAGTAATATTATAAAACACAAAAAAATTATCATTTTGAGGAAAAACAAGGCAGATTATAATGCTTAATGATAAAAATCCAAAAAAACCATAACGATAAAAAATATAATTAACAAACCATTTATCCAAATTACCTACCACTGTTTCCCCCTCATTATTGTAAAAAATGCATAATATAACCTTGTCAAATAGTAACATATTTTATTCTAAATTTTGTCTTTTGTTGAATAGAAAGTTTATTAAAATGATTCAGATATGTTAGCCTTTACAAAAATAGCAACTTAATACAAGTTTTTGACGATCAATTGCGTCGAAAATATGCAAGTCTCTACTCATTTCTTGCATATTTTCAGCTTATAAAGATAAAGACATCAGTGTTTATTATTGTAGTCAGCGTAACTTTTTGTCCTTTATAGCGTCTTAAAATTTAAAGTGAAAATAGGTGGAATTTTTCGGTAATGGGGGTGGGGAATTGAGGAAGAAAATTTATATTGTCACTTTTTTTTATTAGTTGTGGTTATTGCTGGAGTTGTAGGAAAGCAATATGATTATCTATATCTGACAAATAAGATAAATGTAAACGGATTAGAATTATTTATGAAAGAAAAGGAAGTTATTGAGTTGTTTGGAGAAGAGGATAGTGAAGTCTCTTATTGTATGGGATGTGGACCTGATATGTACTATAAGAATTTGGGTATATTCGCTCGGCTTTCAGAGACCAAACAATATGTAAAAGATATAAAAATTACAAATCCGAAATATGACATATTAGGGATTAAACCAAATCAAAATATAACTAAAGCTCAAAACCTTTTAGAGGATATGGGATTCAAATTAATAGATAGAGACCCTATCAGGCAATCATATCAATATCAAAAAAAGAAATTAACTTTTCAATTGATTATAGACAAACAAGGGGCTATAAAAAGCGTTCAAGTGGAATATAAAGTAAAAAAGGATAATAATATTATCTATTGACTAGAAATTCAGGTACAAGGATTCAGGTAATAATTTTACATCAAAAAACGCAAGTGAAATCACTTGCGTTCCTCGTAACCAAAAGGAACTAGCATTGGCACTTTCGGAATCAAAAAGAAGGATTGGAAATTCCTTTCGATTCCACTTTTAAAGCTTTCTTTATCAATAGATACTGCTCCATCTCTTTTATCAATTGGAATAATTGAGCCCTGGCCTCAAATTCCTCCCTGGTTTCCGGGAGAGGTTCATTCTTAAATTGGTCTTGTAATTCATATAAGCGAATTAACAACTGCTGTGCCGTGTTCCCTGGGTGAATGGAACTGCTTACTACTTCAAGAAAATCTGCAATCATATACCTTTGTTGGACTAACGGCTCAATGGATGTCACGATTGGTAAAACCCGCTCAATAATTTCAAATTGTTTTTCACGTATTTGAAAATAATGATAAAAGTAATTTTCTGAACGTAAAAAATGATTTTCTACATTCCTAAACGCCAAACTTTTAGCTTCTTCCAGCAAGCCGGCCGTCTCCGTAATTTCATTCCCCATCCAACGGCTTTCATTTGTTCGTAAATAGGAAACCATTTCCTCAAAGATTTTGCGGAAGTTTTTCTCAATATCTACTTGATACTGCTTTAGCTTAGAATCTAGGCTGGGCATATACAAGTTGACCAGAAGGGCAGTTCCAATGCCAATCACAATAAGAGAGACCTCGTTTAGAACGATTCCCGCCGTTATTTGGTGCCCTGAGTAGATATGTAGAATGATGACGGAGCTCGTTACCACACCTTCCGAGACTTTGAAAAGAACAGTAACCGGTATGAAGAGCAAAAGTAATAATCCAATGACCAGAGGATGGTAGGCGATTCCTTCAAAGAAGATAAAGGAGAAGCCGATGCCGAGAATACAAGCAACAAAACGGGCATACGCAGTTTTGAGGGATTTTTTCTTGGAGTTCTGTATACATAAAATCGTTATAATGCCGGCAGAAGCAAAAAAATTCAAGCCGAAAAATTGAGCTATGATGATCGCTGCTGCCGTGCCAATGGCTGTCTTTAGCGTGCGATAACCGATTTTGTATCTTCCCATATCCGAACCTCTTTTAATCTTATAGTTTTTTAAAAAAATCTTCCAAGACGGAAGATTTTATTTTAACTTGGGAAATCCCTGCTGGCGCAAAGCCTCATACACCAATATCGCAGCTGTATTCGAGAGGTTCAGTGAACGAACATGGTCATTCATTGGTATTCTCAAAAAGTGATCTTTATGTGTTCTTAGTAAATCTTTTGGTAAACCCGTTGTTTCTTTTCCAAACATAAAATAATGTTCCTTTGAAACATCACTGAAATCAAAGGATGAATGTGCTTTTTCACCAAACGTTTCAATATAGTAAAACTCACCTTGATTTTTTGAAAAAAAGTCATCCAATGAGTCATAATACGTTATGTTTACAGACTGCCAGAAATCTAAACCTGCTTGTTTTATCATTTTTTCATCTGTTGAAAAACCAAGTGGCCGGATTAAATGCAGTGCTGTACCCGTTGCAGCACAAGTACGTGCTATATTTGCCGTATTAGACGGAATTTCTGGTTGATATAATACAACATGAATTGCCAAGAATGGTCACCTCTGTCTTTATTTTCCCTCCAAATTATAGCATAAAGTATGGGAGGATATGTACTTATGCTAATGGGGGCAAGGGTTCAACAATACGGTCGCGGCGACCTGTTGCCATATAGAGTCTTTTGGTCGCAAGTTGCACTAATCAAGTTTGTTTTATAGAAAAAACGGTGATGATGATAGGACTAATAATATAAATATGCCGAACAAAAAATCGAGACATTTCGACATTATTCTTGTTGCATTATAAAATATGATATGTTAATCTTTATGTGTAATCGGTTACACATAAGAGGTGAAACTAAATGGCTACAATACGAGATGTTGCCAAAAAAGCTGGAGTATCTGTAGCAACAGTTTCCAGAGCTTTAAATGATAAAGGATATGTTCATGAAGATACTAGGAAACTAATCAATAAAGCGATTCAGGAGTTAAATTATAAGCCAAATGAAGTGGCAAGGTCATTATATAAAAAAAAATCAAGGTTAATTGGTTTATTGCTTCCGGATATTCGAAATCCATTTTTTCCTGAGTTAGCTCGTGGGGTTGAAGACACGATGCAGGAGCACGGTTTTCGGTTGATCATTGGAAATGCGGATGAGAACCCAGCAAAAGAACTTGATTATATCCATACATTTAAACAAAATAATGTAATCGGTCTCATCTCAGCAACCAATCAAACTGAAACAAGCTACTATGAGAGTCTTGGCTTCCCAGTCGTATTTCTTGACCGGACTTCCAGACAACATCCCTCTGTTTATGCAGATGGATTGGCCGGTGGAAAAATGGCGGCACAAGAAATCGTTAAAAGGGGGAGTAAGCGGATTACTCTGCTTAAAGGACCTATGGAATTGAAGACAGCCCAGGATCGATTTAAAGGGGCGATCGATGAGCTTTGCCATTCCAATGTAAATTTTAATGTTATGACCACTGCATCGTTTACTTTTGATGATGCTGAAAAAACAGCGCAGGAACTATTTGATAAATTTCCTGAAACAGATGGAGTGATTGCCGGCAATGACCTTGGTGCTGCAGCTATTTTGCATGAGGCATTAAGAAGAGGCATTTCCATTCCAGATGAGCTGCAAATCATCGGCTATGATGATATCCCGCTTAGCAGCTTGCTGTTCCCGCCGTTGTCGACGATTCGGCAGCCGGCGTATGATATGGGAAAAGAAGCAGCAAAACTATTAATTGCAATTATTAATAATGAGCTCATTGAGCAAAAAAATATTCAATTGCCCGTTACCTTTATTGACAGGCAAACGACTAGAAAGGTTGAGGACAATGGCTAAAATAACGGTAATCGGAAGTTCATCGATGGATTTAGTAGTTACCGCCCCCAAAAGACCGAGTAAAGGTGAAACGATTATGGGAGAATCGTTTAAAACGGTTCCTGGCGGCAAAGGAGCCAACCAGGCTGTTGCCGCTGCCAGATTAGGTGCGAAGGTATATATGGTAGGGTGTATCGGGGACGATGCATTCGGAAAAGCCATCCTTGAAAATTTTAAAAAGAATCAAGTGGTTACGACTTATGTGGAACCGGTTACAGGTGTGGAGAGCGGAACTGCTCATATTACCCTAGCAGAAGGTGATAACAGCATCATTGTGGTAAAGGGTGCAAATGATTATGTAACACCAGGATTTGTCAAAAAGGCCCTGGATGTCATCCGCGAATCTGATATTGTCCTTATTCAGCAGGAAATCCCTGAAGAAACAGTGGAATACGTCAGCGAAAAATGCCATGAATTCGGGGTGCGACTATTATTAAACCCAGCGCCGGCACGGCCAATTCGCAAGGAAGTCATCGAAAAGGCAGCCTATATTACACCGAATGAACATGAAGCATCAGTCCTTTTTGACCATAAAGATTTGCATGATGCGTTACTTGAATATCCAAACAAAGTATTTATCACTGAAGGAAAAAACGGTGTCCGCTTCCATAATGGCAAAACGGAGGTCCTTGTTCCTTCGTATCCGGTTGAGGCTGTTGATACAACAGGTGCAGGAGATACCTTTAACGCTGCCTTTGCTGTTGCCCTTGCAGAGGGAAAAGGCTTTGAAGAAAGTATTCGATTTGCCAATCGTGCGGCATCACTATCGGTTACAAAGTTTGGTGCACAGGGCGGGATGCCAACACGGGAAGAAGTAGAGGAGAGTTTGTAACATGAAACGTCAAGGAATTTTAAACAGCCACATTACTAAAGTGTTAACCGACCTTGGTCATACCGATTATATTGTTATCGCTGATGCAGGATTACCGATTCCAGAAGGTGTTACTAGAATTGATTTAGCACTTAAACCGGGCACGCCTTCCTTTAAAGAAGTGTTGGACGCAGTTGCAGACGATATGGTCATTGAAAAGTGTATTATTGCTTCTGAAATAGAAGCGGGCAATCCGCAAATAGAACAATATTTAACAAACAAATTTGCCGAAATTGATGTGGAACGGGTTACACATGCGGATTTTAAACAGCTAACGAAAAAGGCCAAGGCCGTCATTCGCACAGGTGAAATTACGCCATATGCAAACTGTATTTTACAATCAGGTGTGTTCTTTTAATAGATGAGGTGAAAAAAATGCGAGTTACGATGCAGAATATCCATAAAGCCTTTGGTTCCAATCAAGTGTTAACGGGTGTAAATTTTGAACTGCTGGATGGAGAAGTCCACGCCTTAATGGGGGAAAATGGGGCTGGCAAATCAACGATGATGAATGTACTGACAGGGCTTCATTCTCGTGATGAAGGCACCATCATGATTGATGGAAAGGAAACCTATTTTAAAAACCCGAAAGAAGCCGAGCAAAATGGAATCACCTTTATACATCAGGAATTAAACATTTGGCCGGATATGACGGTATTAGAAAATTTATTTATCGGAAAAGAATTGAAGAGCCCGCTAGGACTGCTTAGAACGAAGGAAATGAAGGCTCTTGCCAAGAAACAGTTTGACCGGTTGATGGTTACGATTCCTCTAGATAAAGAGGCTGGCAGCTGTTCTGTAGGGGAACAGCAGATGATTGAGATCGCTAAGGCGTTGATGACGGATGCCAAGGTTATTATCATGGACGAGCCGACAGCAGCGTTGACTGAAAGAGAGATCAGCAAGCTTTTTGAAATCATTTCTTCATTGAAAAAAGAAGGGGTATCAATTGTTTACATTTCACACCGGATGGAGGAAATTTTTGCCATATGTGACCGGATTACGGTCATGCGGGATGGGAAAACGGTGGATACGAAGGCCATTTGCGATACTAACTTTGATGAGGTAGTAAAGAAAATGGTAGGCCGTGAATTAACTGACCGATTCCCTAAACGGGATTCCAAACCGGGTGAAATGGTACTAGAAGTAAAAGGATTAACAAAAGGTGGAGTATTCCAGGATGTGAATTTTTCAGTCCGTTCCGGAGAAATTGTTGGTTTTTCCGGATTAATGGGATCTGGAAGAACGGAAATTATGCGGGCCATCTTTGGACTTGATCCATTTGACAGCGGCGAGATTTGGCTGAACGGTGAGAAAATCGTCATCAAAAAACCTGACCAGGCCGTAAAGGCTGGAATTGGTTTTATAACAGAAGACCGAAAAGATGAAGGATTGATTCTGGATTTTTCAATCAAGGACAATATCGTATTGCCGTCTTTATCTAGCTTTGCGCCGAAGGGCATTATTAACCAAACTAGCGAAACTGATTTTGTTAATATGCTGATCAAGCGCCTGACAGTAAAAACGGAATCTGGCGATCTTGCCGTTGGTAATCTTTCAGGGGGAAATCAACAAAAAGTTGTGATCGCCAAGTGGATTGGCATTAGTCCGAAAGTGCTCATCCTAGATGAACCGACAAGAGGGGTAGACGTCGGGGCGAAAAGAGAAATCTATCAGCTAATGAATGAACTGACGGACCGAGGGGTAGCAATCATTATGGTTTCATCAGAGTTACCGGAAGTGTTGGGAATGAGTGATCGGATCCTCGTTGTTCATGAGGGGAAAATTACTGGTGAATTAAAAAATGATGAAGCAACCCAGGAAAAAATTATGACATTGGCAACGGGAGGTCAATGAGATGAACGCAATCAATGAAACTGCTAAAGCCGGCAAGGGGAAATTTATGAATACGGTAACACAAAAGCTTGGGCCGCTTTTAGGACTTATAATCTTATTTGTGATTGTTTCAGTGCTAAACCCAAGTTTCCTAGAACCTTTAAATATATTAAATTTATTGCGCCAAGTCGCAATTAATGCTCTGATTGCTTTTGGGATGACATTTGTTATTTTAACAGGGGGAATTGATTTATCCGTAGGGTCGATTCTTGCCTTAGGTAGTGCTTTAACGGCAGGGATGATTGTCTCTGGTTTTGACCCAATCTTAGCGATTATCATCGGCTGTTTACTCGGCGGAATCATGGGAATGGTGAATGGTCTTCTGATTACCAAAGGGAAAATGGCTCCATTTATTGCCACATTGGCAACGATGACGGTTTTTAGAGGACTGACACTTGTCTATACAAAAGGGAATCCCATCACGGGGCTTGGTGATAATATTTTGTTCCAGTTATTTGGCCGAGGTTATTTCTTGGGAATACCTGTTCCAGCTGTAACGATGATCATCATGTTTGTATTATTGTATGTTATTCTCCATAAAACACCATTTGGACGAAAAACATATGCGATTGGCGGCAATGAAAAGGCGGCTATTATTTCCGGTATTAAAGTGTCAAATGTGAAGGTGATGATTTACGGTCTGTCTGGTTTACTGTCTGCCTTAGCAGGGGCCATTTTAACATCACGTTTAAATTCCGCACAGCCAACAGCAGGTACATCTTATGAACTGGATGCCATTGCTGCGGTCGTATTAGGCGGGACAAGCTTATCCGGCGGTAAGGGCAGAATTTTTGGAACGCTGATTGGTGCCTTAATTATTGGTACGTTAAATAACGGCTTGAATCTTCTAGGTGTATCTTCATTCTACCAAATGGTAGTAAAAGGGATTGTTATTGCCATCGCTGTATTACTTGACCGGAAGAAGTCAGCATAAGGAGCGGATTTTTTATGAAAAAATTAGCTGTATTACTCATATCACTGTCACTATTGTTACTGGGCGCCTGTTCCATGCAGCCTCCTGAATGGGCAAAGCCGGCGAAAAAAGAGAATTTAAAAGATATTAAGATTGGTTTATCTGTCTCAACCTTAAATAACCCATTCTTCGTTTCATTAAGAGATGGTGTTCAAAAAGAGGCAAAGGCATTAGGCGTACAAGTAAAAGTAGTTGATGCTCAAAATGACTCTGCCAAACAAATTAATGATGTGGAGGATTTAATTCAGCAGGGTGTGGACCTTCTGCTAATTAATCCAACTGATTCCGCAGCCATCTCCACTGCTGTTCAATCAGCTAACACGATCGGAATCCCGGTGGTTACGCTGGACCGTTCGGCAGAAAAAGGGAAAGTGGCAACATTAGTGGCTTCAGATAATATAAAGGGCGTGGAAATGGCAGCTGATTATATTGTCAAGAAGCTCGGAGAAAATGTTCAGGTGGCTGAACTTGAAGGTGTTCCAGGTGCCTCTGCAACACGGGAAAGGGGAAAAGGATTCCATAATATCGCGGATCAGAAATTAGAGGTAACGGCAAAACAAGCTGCTGATTTCGACCGTACCAAAGGATTAACCGTTATGGAGAACTTGCTTCAAGCAAACCCTGATATTAAGGCCGTTTTTGCTCATAATGATGAAATGGCACTAGGGGCTATTGAAGCAATCAACAGTTCTGGTAAAGACATCATGGTCATTGGTTTTGATGGTAACGACGATGCCCTAAATGCAATCAAAGCAGGGAAAATGGAAGCAACCGTTGCGCAGCAGCCAGATTTAATCGGAAAGCTTGCAATCGATGCCGGCATAGACGTACTCAAAGGAAAGAAAGTTCCTAAAAACATCCCTGCACCACTCAAGCTAGTCGTAAAAGAATAAGCAAAATTAAGGCACGGGGGGTGGTCCCCGTGCCTTTGAAGCATGGGGACGGTTCTCGTGCTTCAAAGATTGGTAGAATGGTGAAGCAGCGGGGTACGGTTCGAGACCACTGAAAAAACTCTTTAGTTCACCTTATTAAGGACAAAACTACCCCGGCTTGGGGTGAAAATGTCTTTAATAAAGCATCTATTTTTCCTGTGAGCGCAAGAAAAGTGAGGCACAAGTAAAATATAAGCCACCTATTTTGCCTGTGATCCGTAGTAAAGTAGTAATTCAGCTTCTAAAGGGATTATTTTTCAGCGGCGTCGGACGGTTCTCGACCTTCAAAGATTACTAATTTGGGAATAGATTACGATCTTTAGGATTAGGAGAAAATTTTATTTGCACCACGAAAAGAAAAAAAGGACCCCCACCAGAAGGAAGGGGATTCATAGGTTTATCGTTTTGTCATGGTGATCTCTCAACCGCTTTACATCTTCTTTAGGTGGTAAACCAAACATGCGTGAATATTCACGGCTGAATTGTGAGGGGCTTTCATAGCCAACCCGGAATGCAACATCTGCTGCGTCCGCTGATTCGGATAATAACAAACTCCGAGCCTCTTGAAGCCTCAGTTGTTTTTGGAATTGAATCGGGCTCATTGCTGTTACCTCTTTAAAATGCCGATGTAGTGAAGAAACACTCATATTTGCTAGTTCCGCAAGTTCCTCAATTTTAAAAGACTTTTCATAGTTATTCATGATATGTTCAATCACGTCACTGATTTGATTGGTGGAACTTCCTTCGATGGCTATTTGTTTTAGCATTCCTCCATGTTCTCCTTGCAGCACTCTATAGATGATTTCTTTCCTAATTAAAGGAGCAAGTACCGGGATATCCTTTGGATGATCTAGGAGTCGAGCTAATCTGGTTACCGCGTCTAACAGAGATGGCTCTATTTTACTTACATACAAACCTCGTCTAGCATTTTCCTTCTTATCAACTCCCATTTGGAATTCTCGTAACACCTCTAGTATTTCACTCGGAGTAAATTCAAGTTTTAGTGCCAGATAAGGGACTTCGCAAGAGGCTTCCGTAACTTGTCCGGTAATTGGCAGGTTAACGGATGCGACAAGGTAATCAGCAGGCCCGTACTGAAAACGTTCCTGTGACAACAAAACTTCCTTCATCCCTTGAACAATAATGCATACGGAAGGCTTGTAAACTCCGTAGTTTGGGCCAGTTTCATCAGAGTAACGCGAGAAAAATAAAGTCGGTATAGCAGTCATTTGAGTACCGTCCCGTCCTGTGCGACCCTCTATGATTTTTGTGAGCTCAACTCTTTGTCTATATAATTGTTCAAACATAGAATTCTCCTTTACTTTCCTCATCCATGATAGTCCCATTATAAAGCTAATTTACGTTCTGCGTAAATGGTTGTGAGAGGATTATGCAATCATTTGACATGATTGTGATACCAGGCGTGATTTCATTTGTTACATAATGAGGATGCGGGTTAAAAGACATTAATTTATCTTTTTGCAAAAAAGAAAGGAAGATAAAATATGCAAAAGCGAAAATTAGGAAATAGCGGCTTAGAAGTTTCTGCTATAGGTCTTGGCTGTATGGGAATGAGTCATGGTTATGGTCCGGCATCGGACAAGAAAGAGATGATTTCGCTGATTCATGCAGCAATTGATCGAGGCGTTACTTTCTTCGACACAGCCGAGGTTTATGGGCCATATGTGAATGAGGAGTTGGTTGGTGAAGCGCTTAAGCCTTTCAAGGGAAAAGTGGTCATTGCCACTAAATTCGGTATCCAAATGGAAAATGGCAAGCAGGTCCTTGACAGCAAGCCGGAGACTATCAGGCAATCAGTTGAAGGTTCGCTAAGTCGCCTTAGAGTTGACACCATTGACTTCTACTATCAGCATCGTGTCGACCCAAATGTCCCAATTGAAGAAGTCGCCGGAGTAGTACAAGACCTAATCAAGGAAGGTAAGGTTAAACATTGGGGGCTTTCTGAGGCAGGTGTAGGAACGATTCGCCGCGCTCACGCAGTTCAGCCAGTCGCTGCCATTCAAAGCGAATACTCCATGATGTGGAGAAGTCCTGAAGAACAACTGCTGCCTGCCCTTGAAGAACTTGGAATCGGCTTTGTGCCGTTCAGTCCTCTGGGCAAGGGCTTCCTAACCGGAAAAATTGATAAAAATGCAACATTCGTTAGCTCCGATTTTCGCAGTATTGTTCCTCGCTTCAAACCGGAAAATATCGAAGCGAATCAGATATTGGTCGAACTGATAAAGAAGATTGCAGCAGAGAAAGATGCAACTCCTGCTCAAATCGCTCTAGCATGGGTACTTGCTCAGAAGCCATGGATTGTTCCAATTCCAGGCACAAGGAAACTGGAACGTCTAGAAGAAAATCTTGGGGCAGCGGAAGTTGAGCTGACTCATGAAGAACTGAAAGATTTGAACGACGCAATATCAAAGATTGAAATTTCGGGAGATCGCTACCCGGCAGAATTCGCTAATAGAGTGGGTAAATAAGAGACAGAGGAGGAATTTTTAATGCAAAAAGTTATTTTAAACAATGGTGTAGAAATGCCGATACTCGGTTTTGGTGTTTTTCAAATTCAAGATGAAAAAGAATGTGAACAAGCTGTTTATGACGCTATTATGGCAGGCTATCGTCTTATCGATACCGCTGCCTCTTATCTAAATGAAGAAGCAGTTGGCAGAGCTATTAAGCGGAGCGGTGTGCCAAGAGAGGAACTGTTTATTACTACGAAATTATGGGTTCAGGATACAGGCTATGAACACACAAAGAAAGCATTTGAAAAATCGCTGGACAGACTGCAACTGGATTATTTGGATTTGTACTTAATTCATCAGCCATATGGCGATGTTTACGGTTCATGGCGTGCGATGGAAGAATTGTACCGCGAGGGAAAGATTAGAGCAATTGGAGTCAGCAACTTCTATCCGGATCGTCTGACCGATTTCCTTATTCATAATGAAGTGGTTCCTGCTGTAAACCAAATTGAAACACATCCTTTCTGTCAGCAAATAGAAAGTGCTAAATTGATGAAAGAGAATAATGTTCAAATCGAGTCCTGGGGTCCGTTTGCAGAAGGAAAAAATAACATGTTCCAGAACGAAGTTTTAGTATCAATAGCCGAAAAACACAATAAATCTGTTGCCCAGGTGGCTTTACGTTGGTTAACACAAAGAGGTGTCGTTGCGATTCCAAAGTCTGTTCGTAAGGAAAGAATCATCGAAAACTTCAATATCTTTGACTTTGAAATAACCCAAGAGGATATGGAGAAAATTGCTGCATTAGATACGAATGAAAGCTTGTTCTTTTCTCACAGGGATCCTGAAATGGTGAAATGGATCGGTACTCGTAAACTAGATATTTAATGTTAACTAGCCTATACATTTAAAGAATTAAGATAAATCTTATATGTATAGGCTTATTTTTATTCTATGTAAGTTAACTATAAACTCTATAATTTATGGTTTTTCCTTTTCTCTTTTTCTTTTTCTAAAAAAATCTTAAAATCGTCTTTAGTAATATTAGATTCCATTGCTTCTTTTACTAACTCAATCCATTCTTTAGGCAAATCAGACTCGTTTTTTTTCATATTTACCACTCCAATTAAAACAGATTTTTTGAAAATTAGAGGATGCATTCGAGATTTATACTAATCTTAATATAATTTTCGAAACATACCGGTTTATTTTTGTGGTATATAAAAGAATGAAAAATAAATGAAAAATACGTAATATGTAATTAATGTGGCTCTCAGATTTTGGAATTAATGTACTTAAACAAACAGGGGATTAAAGAGGATCGGGACATCCCAAATCCTCCTCAGTTATTCAAAACGTTTTCTTTTAACACATTTCTAAAAATGGATCCGTAGGCACCTTCAGTTGATGACTAGCCTTAAACTTCCTCCTCTCGCTCCGTGACTACTTTTTCATCACCACATCGGTTACATACAAACCAAGTAGCAATATACCCCCATCCATCAGGTCTCTGATTTGTTTCTTCATAAACGTGACCTTTTAATTTACAATTGATTTTCGCTAAAATACCCATCATAAAAACCTCCTTTAATTAAAAGTTGATTTTTTGCTTTTTTTATCTCTATGCAGCAATGCTTGTCATCGTTGTTTTAAGTTTTCATGACTATCATTACAAAGAATTAAATGATCTGGACTGGGTCGATTTTCTTCGCAGACAACGCATAACAAATTGACTTCCTCAATGCTCGACCAGAAGATGGGATAGACTGGAGAATAAGAATATCAACTAAATAATGGTGCAGTTTAATAAAGAAGTAACTATAATTAGAAATAAATGCTGCCAATATTGAAAAATAAAAATGTTAACTGTAGAAACAATATCTAAATGATTAAAGGGAGGAAGAGGTATGTCTAATAACGTAAGACAAAGAAAAATAATTTTAGATTTAGCCGTTACTCTAGATGGTTTTATTGAAGGGAAAAATGGAGAAATTGATTGGTGCATCATGGATTCTGAGATGGGATTTATTGATTTCTTACATCAAATTGATACGATTCTGTATGGAAGAAAAAGCTACGATTTATGGGGACAATTTACTCCAACTATTGAAGATTCTGATGCCGATAAAGAAATTTGGGAGTTAGTTCATAGTAAAGAAAAATACGTGTTTTCCAGAACGCAAAAAGAGGCTGGTAATAAAGCTATCTTCATCAACGATCATATTCAAGAAGAAGTTAATAAATTAAAGAATAAGCCTTGCAAAGACATCTGGTTATATGGCGGGGCAAGTCTTATTACAACTTTTATTAATTTAGGGCTTGTAGATGAATTTAGATTATCGGTTCACCCTGTTATTCTAGGAGAAGGAAAACCGTTGTTTATTGATATTAAACAGAGGTTGAATTTAAAACTGGTAAATACAAGAACGTTTTCCTCTGGTGTTGTGCAACTCATCTATCAATTAAATAGGAATTAATCTTATTCAATATACTTACCAGCTGGACAAATTCTCGTGGAATACGATTGCAATCAAAGCTGTGGTCTAGCTGGTAAACACACTAGGACGGACCTATTACCTCAGTAACGAGTGCAAAGGTCCTGTAATTGAAGAAGCTTTATTAATATTTTTCTGAAAATCATAAATCCCTACTAGACTCAAAGTTACAAGGTTGCGTTTGAATTTAGTTTACATATAAACATTTTAATACTATAATGTTTATGGATAAACCTTCTCAGCTTCTTTAGATAAAAATATCTTACACAACAAAGACTTATGGTTGATAGAGGTTCGATTCAAATACGTTAGCTAGAAGGGGTTTTAAATGGACAGTTATAATAATATTTTCAATCTTACCCATATGATTCAACAGATAACCAATGAAAATATTGTTCGTTTTACAAATGAATTTTCTTATCCCATTGGTATATCAACAATTGTTGTTTTAGCCAAAATAGAAGCTAGAGGACCTTTAAAACAAATTGATTTAACCGAAGCACTAGGATATTCGAAAAGTACGATCACGAATATGGCAGAAAAACTTGTTAAGCTTGATTTAATAGAAAGGACTTACGATAAAGGTGATCGAAGGACGGTTTATCTAAGAATCACAAATAAAGGAATCGAAGCTCGAAAAGAAGCTGAAGCTATCGGAGAAAAAATTCATACGGAATTATTTAGTATTCTTTCTGAGGAAGAACTTACAAATTACATTGAAATTCAAAAAAAATTATTAGCTAATATCTCTGATAATAAAAAGTTGTCATTTTAATCTCTAATCATCAATTTTATGACAATCTAAATACTTAAAGTATTTTGCACATAGCAAATATATACAAAAATATAGTAATGGAAAAGGAGAATTTTTATGGCTCGTTTAGAAGGAAAAGTTGCAATTATCACTGGTGCTGCACAAGGTATGGGTGCAGCTCACGCTAGACGCTTTGTTGAGGAAGGCGCAAAAGTTGTATTAACTGACCTAAATGAAGAAAAAGGCAGCCAGTTCGCAAGTGAATTAGGTGAAAATGCATTGTTTTTAAAACAAAATGTTACGAGTGCTGAAGATTGGGCCAATGTTGTTGCTAAGGCAGAAAAAAAATTTGGACCAGTCAATATCTTAGTAAACAACGCTGGTATTACAATGGCGAAATCAATTCTAGAAACGACAGAAGAAGAATACCGTCGAATCGTGGATATTAACCAAGTTTCAGTATTCTTAGGAATGAAAACAGTTATTCCATCCATGCAAAAAGCAGGCGGTGGGTCTATTGTGAACATTTCTTCCATCAATGGTATTGTTGGCGGTGCTGTTGGTTATACAGATACAAAATTCGCTGTTCGCGGCATGACAAAAGCAGCTGCGGTGGAATGTTCACACTATGGCATCCGCGTGAATTCCGTACATCCAGGTGTGATTGCAACTCCTATGGTCGTGCAAGAAGATACAAAAGCGGCGGTAGAGGAATTCGCAAAACATATTCCATTAAAACGAGTTGCGCAGCCAGAAGAAGTAACAAACCTTGTTCTTTATTTAGCTTCTGATGAATCAAGCTACTCAACTGGTGCCGAATTTATCGTTGATGGCGGAATCACTGCAATGTAAGGTAAGATTGTGAAACTAACTAGGGCGTTGATCCATAAAGGATTAGTGCCTTTTTTCATGAGGCACGGGGACGGTTCTCGTGCTTCAATGATAACAGGCTTGGGATTAACGAACACGATTTGTGCAAGGAGGACACATCGAGGGGGTGACAATTTCTGGACCACCATGGTCATTGACGGCTAAATGCAAGGTTGTATTCCTTTCCGGTCCTATTTTGTTTTAGTAAAGATTTTTCCATTGTTTAGCTCACACCAATCCGATAATTCTTCATAGGTTTCCTTATTCCCGTATTTTTCAAAAAAAGCTTCCTTATTTTCGAATACTTCCATTTCACCGTTTTCTAGTAATGTTACCATTTGATACGGATTTAATTGAAAAACCTTGGAAATGGCTATTAGTTCACCTATATGTACATTATCAGCTATATTTTCCATTATTTCCGCTCCTTTTACAGATCGCATCTAATTAAAACTTCTTAAAGTATTTACCAAAAGTGTAGATATTATTTATTGTGACTATAAGTTGAAAAAACATCTCTATAGTTACCTGAAAAATAGGTGTTTTTTTCAAAGCATGCGGGAGAGGGCTGTGAATGCTATTGTCACCTATTGTACAGTGAAAATGAGGACAAAAAGGGGTTTTGTATTTTACATAAATAAAAGCCCGAAATCATATGCTTTCGGGCTTTCCGTATTTGGTAAATTCGTTCAGACTCTTCCTTCAAGTATTTGCTTTCGATACTGGAAGGCGGTTAGTAATTTATAACCTCTAAGGTTAGGAAGCATTTTATCCAGCAGCGCAACCGCCTCTTCCTTTTTCCCATCATAAACGGCTTGATCGATTTCCAATATCTTTAGGAAAAAGGTGTCTGCAATCTTATCTTTATATTGTTTGAATGACGCATCGTCACCTTCATTAATAGCGATATCCGCCAAAGTGTACCACTTTGTTTTATGTCCAGCCATTTTCGAAAGAAGTTCTTTTGCTTTTTCGTATTGTTTATACTCCATTAAAAGCATCAATTCGGAGTTTTGTTTTAATTTTTTGGAACGGATTTTCACCATGGCTTGTTCCGCAGCTGGTAGGTTCCCGTGAAGATTATGGTATAGGAATTGCAAATGTGGAGATTTCGATTTATTTAAGTACGACATTATCTTTTCGGCGTCTTTACCAAATATAAGCGGGTTTCGAACAAGGATAAAAACAACCGCAACAGCTAATACGCCAAACATGATCCAGATGGGAACCTGAAAAAAGCCCATCAAAAAAGCGAACAAAAAGACTAGAACCAAAATCCAAATCATAGAATCCTCCGTTAGCAGGTTTTTCTCCTATTTTATCACACTATTGTTTTCCTGAATTTATCTGAAATGCAAAAGATTTACCCGCATCGTAATTTTTTTGTAAGTCAAAGGAGAGCGGGGAAGCGCTTTTTAAAGTAGAATTACAAAAGTATATATACTTTTATTACAAGTTAATTAAGGCATATTAAAAGGCATGAGTCCAGTTCAATATGGCGTCAATATTCGTCTTCGCTATACATTGCAGCAATAAATTCATGAAGTTTGTCCTCTTCATAATCGCTTAATTCCCTCATGGGGATGACTGTTTGATGTTGAGGATCACGCCCGCGTATTTCTGCCACTAATTTCTCATCTAGAAATACATTAAAAGCGGGTTCATTTTCATGGGATGGTTGAATCGGTTCTTTACGAAAATTCGGTTTATGTTCTGACATATGAACTCCTTTTATCACTAAAGTTTATCTCTTCCCCTCATTATCACCCATTCTTCATTCTTTATGTAATTACCAGCATATACCTTGCTATTTGCAATAATTTTTAATTATATTCCTGCAAAAAATAAGAAATGGGGCAAAATGAATACGTAGTGGATGTCGTACAACCTGATATCATGTGTAAAAAATTGAAGATGAAAGGATAGATAGTATATGAGCGATAAATCATGGAGAGTAGACTCTTATCAAGAAGGAGAGTATAAAATAAGTGTTAGGAAAAATTTAGAGAATGATCGGGTAGACGAAGGTGATTTGCCTGATAACGAACGCCTCGAACGTATCAATCTTAATAATAAAGAGTAAGTATATAGTCTCAAATTATCAATTATAGGAATATCGTTAAATCGGAAAGCCCTGATTTGGGGTTATGTATTGCTAATCTAGTGGTGCTAAAGGGGACTTAAAATAGCCCTTCCAATAAAGAAGGGCTTATACAGTGTATTTGCAAGTTGATAAAACGGACGGTTTTTGACGGTAATTAAATCAGTTGCTTCTCGGATTCCTTCGTATAATGCACTACTTGATCAAGGTTGCCATTTTTGAGTTTTACTGCCCATTCTGGATCAGCTAGCACGGCACGGCCGACGGCTACATAGTCAAATTCGCCTGCTTTGATTTTTTCATCTATAATTTTAAGATTGTCTACAATTGTGACATTATCATTATCCTGATTGCTCAGATAAGCCCGGTTAATTCCAACAGAACCGACCGCAATCGTTGGTTTTTTAGTAATTCGTTTCGTCCAGCCAGCTAAGCCTAATGATGGATCTTCATCCCTAAATTCAGGTTCCCAGATTCGTCTTGTCGAGCAGTGGAAAATGTCTACGCCAGCTTCAACCAAAGGAGTGAGCAATTGTTCAAGCTCAGTAGAGTTATTCGCTAATTTAGCTTGATAATCGGTTCCTTTCCATTGTGAAAAACGCAAGACAATTGGAAAATCAGGACCGACTGCTTTCCGGCAAGCACGAACAACATCTGCTGCAAACTTTGAACGCTCGCCTATATCCCCGCCATACTCATCTGTACGTTTGTTTGTTAGTTCCCAAAAAAATTGATCGATTAAGTATCCATGTGCTCCATGCAATTCAATTCCGTCAAAGCCGATGCGCTTCGCATTTGCTGCGGCTTCGGCGTAGGCGTCTATCATTTCAGCGACTTCATCTTTCGTTAAAGCCTTTATTTTCTCATTTCTTTGGCCTTTTAAAGTAAATCCAGACGGACTGACAGGAGGGGCGTCAACATTTGGTTCGCTGCCTGCTCTTCTTGCTGCACCTACATGCCATATTTGTGGAATGATTTTGCCACCTGCCTGGTGGACTTTATGCACAACATTTGCCCAGCCATTTAAGGCGTCCTCACCATAAAAACGGGGAATATCTGGGCTCATTACTGCAGCTGGGTGGTTAATCGCTGTTCCTTCAGTTATGATAAGCCCAATCCCATTCTCTGCACGTTTGCGGTAATATTGTGCAACATTTTCCCCTGGGACACCTTCGGGCGAAAACATTCTTGTCATTGGGGCCATTACTAACCGGCTTGCTAACTTTTCATTTCCAAATGGTACAGATTGAAACAATGTATGACCTGCGAACTCTTGATCCAAGGCGAGCACTTCCTTCTATTTATTTGTTTAATCATGCTTCCTTTATTCTAACAATTACTCTATATAAATATAAACTTATTAGTCTTATATTTTTACTAATATTATAAATTCTACCAAAAAATCTATTTAATTGAATAAAATTACATTAATATTAATTTTGCGTTTTTTAGGTAAGATGGGGCCGCCACGGTAATTTTTTTCTGGTGAGGGTAAGAAGGAAATTATTTCATTAGTAACGAAAATATTAGTTCAGCGTTTTTAAAGTTTAGAAAGAGAGAAATGGAGTCAGATTATGATTAGTGCAGAGAAAAAGAAAGTAGTAGAGCGGTGGTTTTTTGAATTTTTTACAAAAGGAGATTTAAGCGTTATAGATGAAGTAACCACAGAAGATTTTATTTATCATGGGTCTAGTGGTGATTCTACTCGTCAGAAGCTAAAGGATTTTATGGGGTGGTACCGCACCTGTTTTCAAGACGATCAATGGGAAATAAACGATTTAATTGAACAAGATAATAAGCTGGTTGTAAGATATACAGGTTTCAGCACATATAAAGGAGGCTGGTTTAATATCCCTTCTACCAATCAAAGGGTTAAGGAAACTGGCATAATGATCTATTATTTTGAGGGAAAAAAGGTTAAAGAGCTTTGGTGCGAGTTATCAGATGCAAATGTGCTGTATCAATTAGATGCACTTCCAAAGGGAACTCATGAAACTTTCGAAAACTAGAAGCAAAATGGAACATAGCTCAGAAGCTAACGGAATGGCGAGATTTAAAAAAACAATTTGAATACTTATCCATTAAATGGAGGAGAAGCATTTGAAAACAATCGGTTTAATAGGCGGAATGAGCTGGGAGTCTTCCATAGAATATTACCGAATCATCAATGAGGAAGTTAAGCGCCAATTGGGAGGATTACATTCGGCAAAGTGCATTTTATACAGTGTTGATTTTGATGAAATCGAACGTTACCAGGCTAGTGGAGAATGGGAATCCGCGGGGCTCGCATTGGCTGAAGCCGCTCTGTCCTTGGAAAAAGCCGGAGCAGATTTCATTGTGATTTGCACCAACACTATGCACAAGGTCATCAACTATATTTACGAAAAAATAACTATACCGATCCTCCATATAGCAGATGCAACCGTAAAACAAATACAGAATATGAACCTAAATAGAATTGGGTTACTTGGCACGAAATATACTATGGTAGAAGACTTCTACAAATCTAGAATTGAGGCAAATGGGATAAATGTATTGATCCCCGATAAAGATGAGATCGAGCGAATCAATAGTGTGATTTATGAGGAATTATGTGTAGGTACGATCAAGCAAACCTCGAAAGAATATTATAAAAAAGTGATCAAAAATTTAGTGGACAGGGGAGCCGAAGGGATTATATTAGGTTGTACAGAAATTGGTTTACTGGTGAAACCAGAGGATTCTGTAATTCCACTGTTCGATACAACAGTCATACATGCTATTGAAGCAGTAAATAAAGCGTTAGAATTGTGAAAAATCCACAAGGGCGGTTCTTGCATCATTTCTTATAGCAAAAGTGATGCACGAGAACCGTCCCCGTGCATCTTCCCGTGCATCTTATTTATTCATTTATTTTACTGGACCTCTATTAATCTCTGTAAGTTTAGAATTGATGGCAAAGATTTTTGCGTTCACTTTAGATATACCAAATCCGGCTAACCGTTTAGAATGCATATCTAAATAATGTTCTGCTGTTTCTTTTGTTTCGAAAATATAAATTCCGCCTGCTTCATTCGTTTCAGGACTTTCTGTCCAGATTTTCCACACGAAGCCAGGTTCTTCATTGATACTTTTCGCTAAATCAGAAAATGCCTCCGCCATTTCATCCCCGAATGGACCATTCATGTTGAAATCCACTTGTAATACGTATGCCATCTTTAATCACCTCTATTTTGTAGTAGTAGAAGTAAAATACAATTCTCCTAATATTTCCTTCACTTGATAGCTTTTTGGTGAAAGTTCTTTGCTAATAAAGCTGTTAATCTCCGATTTTTCAACATCATACATCACTTCAATTTCTTTTGAAAACAGAAGTTTCTCTTTTTCAAGCAAGGTCGAAAGAGGTGATTGTTGTTTTGGCTGCAGTTCTTCCAGATTTAGAACCTGCTCTAACCCAGCAGCATAGTTTTCCAATGAGCGGGCACCGACAATTTTTACTCCTTTATTTTCTTCATTGACGATGATAATGGTTGGGAACCCACGAACACCGAGGTTTCGTGCCAACATGAAATCTTCATTTAATAATTGCTGTCCGTTTTGTTGTTCAGCTTCATTTACAATAGCTTTTCCATCAAGTCCAAGTTTGTTGACAATCTCTATCAAAATGGATTCATCTGAGATATTTTGATTAAAGGCGAAAAGGGCTTCTCTTGCACGTCGTAAATATTCAAAGGCCAATGCGTCGTTATGATTTTTTTGAATCACTTTAAAGACGCGAGAAGGGGGATAGGATGACTGAACGGGATTGTCAATCATGAGCGACCCATCAATTGGCATGCGGGAAATTTCACCAACTTCTCTCCAGTGACCAGCCACGTCCGCAGGTTTAAAGATTCCATTTGCAGGATCGATAGGTCCATCATGCCATTTTTCCAGCAACCCGCCCATAACCGTATGGAAGTTAAAATGCTGTCCATACTGCTCTACAAAACGGCGAAGAACTGGTTCGAGTGCCCAGCAATGGGAGCATATCGGGTCCGTCACATAATATACATTTACGGTTTTCTTTGGTTGATTGAAATCAATGATTTCCATATTTTCCTCTTCAACTACACCACAAACACCGGTTTCTAAGTCACAAATCATGTTATTATTTTCATTCATTTCGAGATTCCTCCTTTGTTTTTGTTAAAAAAGTTGCTTACTTAGAATTGATTTCATATTTGTTGTACAATTGGATTGTAGTACATAATGAAAAACACCAATACCAATAGATAATTGGATTTATCGTATATACAACACATTTGAAAAATTGTCGAAAAAGTAGGAGGTACTTTTGTATGAATCAGGAAAAAACGGACCCCCGAATTCTTCGGACACGCAAATTAATCATGGATTCGTTTATTGAACTTTCAGGAAAAAAGGAATTCAAGGATATTACCATTAAAGATATTACAACAGAGGCCATGGTCAATCGTGCGACCTTTTATTATCATTTCGAGGATAAATATGACTTATTAGAAAAGGTCCTATCAGAAGTCCTATTGATCAATTTGAATTCCGATCAGGTTGATCAAAACGAACTAAATGAAGATACCATTGTTAGTATTTTCGTAGCCATTACAAATTTTCAAAATTCCTTATCCAATCGCTGCCATAGAGGCTACGAAGACACCATCGCCCGCATTATCAGGGGTCAACTAGAAGTTATTTTTTACAAAATGTTGTTAAAAAGGCATTCAATGGACGAAAATGATGCGCTAAAGAGGACAGCTGTCATGTTAAGTTGGGGAATCTACGGAGCGTCTGTAGAATGGAGAAGAAACAGAGAGGTACCACCGGAAGAATTTATCAGGTCGCTTATTCCGTTTATTATGTATGGGATTGATTTTGAGACTATAAACCAATAGATATTACCAAAAAGAGGCTAGTGATTTCATTATCGTCACATAAAGAATAAAAGCCAACTATCCCAAAAATAGAGAGGTTGGCATTATTCATAAGTCGGAAATTCTCAATCTATATTTGGAATAACACAACTATAAAAAGCAGAGGGAAGTTTATGAAATATGGAATTTATCATACTTTAAAGATAGGTTCTTTTCCTCCCAGTGCTTCTGTAATACTTCTTGCTGCTTTTTTAAGTTTGTCTCCACAAATTGAAACATAATCTTCGTCTACATTTGTAGCAAAACCGAGACAGGCAATAACCATGGCAATTTGGCCGCTATAATCAAAAATGGGGGCTGCAATACCGAATACCCCTGGTGTATGTTCTTCATAACTTACTGCAAATCCCTTACTACGAACCTCTTTTAAGCTCTCCTTATACGTTTCTAAGTCTGTAATTGTCTTATCGGTAAATTGTTTCAAATTTACTTTTTCAAGAATTTGTTCCATTCTATGTTCTTCCAAATAGGCCAAGTAACACTTACCGAAGGAGGCACTGGTTATTGGGAAATGCTGCCCTATTTTAACAGACACATGAACATGGTAATCTGGAACATCCAGTTCTTCCTTTGCGACGTACATTAAGCGATTATCGGAGATGGGTTCAAGTAAAACACTTGTCATCCGCGTTTCCTCACACACCCATTTAAGGTGGGGCTGAGCCAGTTTGAGGTAATCAATAAATTCTGATGCGCGAGAACCTAAAATGATAAGATAGGAGCCAAGACTATACTGTTTTGAGTCCGCATCATACGAAACGAATCGATTGTGATTTAGTAATTTTAGAATTCTATGGCAAGTACTTTTGTTGATTGATAAATTTTTTGAGATTTGCGACAACGAGCGTTCTTTACTCTTATATCTACTTAAATATTCCAAAATCTTAATTGCGGCCTCAAGCGCAGGGACCTCCGATTTTTCTCTTTCATTGGGTGTATCCATAACGTAAACTCCTTTTTAATAATCTCCCGTAACTCAATTATACAGGGTTAAAGGAAAAAGCAAATATACCGTACAATTATTCCTTATGTATATTTTCAGAAAAAACAAAAAGATATAATGTGTCAAATTATAAATTGTAAACCCTTAATTGTCTAACGATTTATTTTATTGGAAAAATTAAAAATATTATTGACGAATTAATTGAACGAATAGTATTATTGTTCCAATAGCGGTACGCAATTCCCTGTGTGAAATTATAATATGAATCTCTTAAAGTAGCTATTAACCTAACCATTTAGGGATTAGAAATTTTTTTGGGATATATGTTCCGTATACGGAACAAATGTATTATATGTGGAACTAATTCATCCAATTAACTCTCCATCGGATGAAATAGTTGAAATCAACAGGGCAAAGGATTTTAAGGATATTTAATTAAGAAAGGAAAGTGAAAAAGATGGATTTTCGATTTTCAGAGGACATTCAATTTTTAAAGCAAAGTATTCGTGATTTTATTGATAGTGAAGTGGATCCATTGGCAATGGACATTGAAGAGAATAATGAAATTCCTGAAAAAATCATGAACATGTCCAAGGAAATGGGATTGTTCGGATTAAGTATCCCGGAGGAATATGGCGGTATCGGTATTGGTATGGTGGGGAAATGTGCGATTTATGAGGAATTAGGAAGAACCCATAATGGCTATACCACTGTCATTGGTGCTCATACCGGGATTGGGTCCGTAGGGATTGTCGAAATGGGGAATGAAGAACAAAAGCGGAAGTATTTGCCGCCGATGGCAAGGGGAGAAATGATTGGTGCGTTTGCTTTAACGGAACCAAGTGCTGGCTCAAATGCAACAAATCTGAAAACAACTGCTGTAAGAAAAGGTGACAAATACATACTGAATGGGAGCAAACATTATATTACCAATGCCCCGATCGCCGATGTCTTTACCGTCATGGCTGTGACCGATCCTTCTAAAGGTGCAAAAGGCATTACGTCCTTTATTGTTGAAAAAGACTTTCCAGGCTTTACAATTGGAAAAAATGAAAAGAAAATGGGTCTCCGTGGATCCCATTCAGCCGAAATTTTCTTTGAAGATTGTGAAGTCCCAGCAGAAAATGTGCTCGGTCAAGAAGGTCAAGGATATGTAAACGCTTTAAAAATTCTTGCCAATGGACGGGCAGGACTTGCAGCACGTAACTTAGGTTCATGCGAAAAGCTGTTGGAAATGTCTATCCAACATGCCAATACGCGAATCCAATTTGGCAAACCGATTTTTGAACAGCAAATCATTCAACATTATTTGGCTGATATGGCTCTTGATATCGAATCATTACGGAGCATGACCTATCGTGTGGCTTGGATGGTGGATCAAGGGATGAAGGTCATCAAGGAAGCAGCTATGGTAAAACTTCTTGGTTCCGAAGTTTATAATCGTACCGCAGATAAAGCAGTACAAATTCACGGAGGCCTTGGCTATATTGCGGAATTCCCAGTGGAACGTTTTTATCGGGATGCTAGAATAACGAAAATTTATGAAGGAACCTCCGAAATCCAAAAAAATATTATCGCGGCACAGTTGAAAAACGAATACCTTTAAACAAAGAAAAGAGGAGATTGATGATGCGTTGGTTTATTCTTCTGCTTTTATTCTTAGGGGCAGTCGTAAATTTTGCAGATAAATCCATCATTGGACTTGCAGCTGCACCTATTATGAAAGAGTTTAAGCTTAGTCCTGTGGAGTGGGGGCTGGTAGGAAGTAGTTATTACTGGCTTTATCCCGTAACAGGTATCTTTGGAGCAGCACTTGCGGATAAATATGGAACGAAAAAAATACTTGCAGTGGTCATGCTGTCGTGGACAGCCTTACAATTTGGTGTTTTGGCCATTGCTGCATTACCCCTTTTAATCGTTTATCGAGTTTTGTTAGGGGCATTCGAAGGACCGTACAGTCCGATTGCCTATAACCATGCAGATAAGTGGTTCCCGCCGAAACTAAAAGGTTTTGCTAATTCCATGATCGTTGGCGGCGGTACTGTTGGGGCCATGATTGCTGCGCCAATCCTCGTTTCTTTAATTACCATTTTTGGGTGGAAGATCGCATTTGCCATTCTGGGTGCAGTAAGTTTTGTCTGGTTCTTGTTGTTTCAATTCTTCACAAAAGAAAATCCAGTTGAGGTATATAAGGAAGTACAAAAGAATAAGAAAGCGAAGATTGAGAAACTCAAATTAAAAGATTTCCTATTACTTTTGGCGTCGCCAACTGCCTTATTTACCACGCTTGCTTATTTTTCAACTTATATCCTTGTTGTTTGGTTTTCGGTTTGGCTGCCTATTTATTTAGTAGAATCTATTAAAATGTCACCGGCGCAAATGGGATATGGCGTAATGGTCATTGGGATTGTTTCCGTGGTCATTTATACAGGTATTTCCATGCTATCAGATTATTTATTTAAGAAAAATCAAAATTGGCGTTCATCTAGGGTATTCGTTGTTGGAGGCTCCATGATCGTGGGTGCATTATTGTTTGCGTCTATAATGATTTTCCAAAATCCATTCTGGGTTATTGCGGCATTGTGTATAGCAAAAGGTCTTGCCTATACCATTTTACCAATCGGGCCAACCATTATGATTAATGAAATGCGTGAACGGGGCGGATTAATGACAAGTATTTTAACATCGTCAGGTAATCTCGCTGGTATTGTTGCCCCGCTTTTAACCGGGTATATTATCAGCTTAGCTGGAGGGGATAAATTGGCAGGCTATAATCTATCTATCTTGTTTATGGCTGGAGCCGTATTTATTTTCGGGTTACTATTTACCATTTTTGTTAAACCTTCTATTTTAAAAGGCAAGGACAAGGAACAAGGATTGGATTATTTAGAATCGAAAACTTCGTAATGTGTAGAGGAGAGGAAAAACATGAGTGAAAATATTGTGATTGTGAGTGCTGTTCGAACACCAATTGGACGTTATGGCGGTGCATTTAAAGAAATCAGTTCAGGCAATTTGGCGAGTATTGCCATTACGGAAGCCGTTAAAAGAGCAAATATAACGCCTGAACAAGTGGAAGAGGTTATTTTTGGAGAGGTTAGACAAAGTACCGAATCCTCAAATGTAGCAAGGGTTGCAGCCCTCCGTTCAGGTATTCCTGAAACTGCCCCTGCTTTTACTGTTAATAGATTGTGTGCCTCTGGGATGCAGGCAATTGCTTCAGCTGTCCAGCAAATCAGCTCAAATCAGGCTAAGATCGTCGTTGCGGGCGGTACGGAAAATATGAGCAGGGGGCCAATCTATCTCAGAAATGCACGTTTCGGCGGGGATCGTACCATACTAGTAGATTCCAACACAGAAGCAGGGCAGCAGCCTCAAGAACTATATGGAAAAGACTTAGGAATGGGGATTACGGCAGAAAATGTAGCTGAGAAATATCAAATTTCAAGAGAAGATCAGGATGCTTTCGCAGTGGAAAGTCAAAGAAGGGCTGTAAAAGCAATTGCGGATGAAAAGTTTAAGGCAGAAATCGTGCCAGTCGAAGTGAAAGAAAGAAAAGGTACACGAATCGTTGATACGGATGAGCACCCGCGTCCTGAAACAACATTGGAAAAACTTTCAGGCCTAAAGCCAGCTTTTAAGGCAAACGGAACCGTTACGGCAGGCAATGCTTGCGGTAGGAATGACGGTGCTTCTGCATTAGTTTTAATGAAAGAAAGCGAGGCTGAACGCTTAGGGCTAAAACCGCTTGCTAAGATCGTGGATTGGTCAGCTGTAGGTGTCTCTCCTGAAGTAATGGGGATCGGTCCTGTTCCGGCGGTTACGAAACTATTAGAACGGACTGGGAAAAAAGTAGAAGATATCGGTCTTTTTGAATTAAATGAGGCTTTTGCTTCTCAGGCACTGGCTGTTATTCGTGAACTAAAGCTAGATGTAAATAAGGTCAATTTGAACGGGGGCGCAATTGCGCTTGGACATCCAGTTGGAGCAACTGGTGCCCGTATCGTGACAACGCTCATCCATGAAATGATTGACCGTCAAGAAAGATACGGAATCGCCACACTATGTGTCGGTGGCGGCCAAGGCATGGCGATTATGGTTGAAAGGATGTAAGAAAGACTATTTAAGTTTGAAGCTTCATTGATTTAAGAATAAGAGCCGACTATCCCCAAAACACGGTAGTCGGCTTTATTCATGAGTAAGCAATAATTTTCACACCTTCATCCGCTCAGGCAGACTCTGTATCGATTGCACCACTAAATCCAGCTTTGATTCATTTTGCGTGGCCAAGTACAGATTTAAAGGGCGGAAAATACGAGGATGAAAAATCTGTTTTTAAAGATGAGAGTGAATTAAAGAAGCTAGGTTACCAAATTACCGGGTCGACGCGTGAAAAACGCTGGAAAATTCTTGAGACAGCGGTGAATCAGCTTGGTCTAAAAAAAGTAGCCTATACAATTGCTCAAAATGTGAAACTTAGAAAAGGCCAAAAGGATGGGGAAACAAAATTTAGATATGCAATAGGGGAATGGGAATATGACCTAAATAAGCTAAAGCAAACTTACTATAGACATGATTTTAGTTGGCCGACAATATGATGCACGGGGACGGTTCTTTTGCCTCATTTTCTAATGAAAGTGATGCACGAGAACCGTCCCCGTGCATCTGTTATATTTATATTTTTATTGTTTTGGCAGGAAATCACCGATTCCATTTGATAATATCGCTGTATCCCATGGATGCCAATAATAGGTGATACCATCAAACTGCAAATCATATTTATAGGCAATAGGCTGATCCGTATAAAAGACCATGTCATAAACAATGGGATCACCTTTATCCATATTTGCCTGGAAATTTGGACTACTCTCACCTTCATTTAAAACTTGAAGAAATTTCTTTATCTCATCTGGGTTATCTAAGTTTACCAATTTTTTTGGCCCTTCCGGCTGGTAAGCGAGATAAACCTCTATTCGGTTCACTTTCTCGATTGGCATATCTTTAAAATGCCATTTATAATCGAAATCCTCTCTTGAATAATAAACACGATACCCATTAATTTCGCGGTTAGATTTGACGGCAATAAATTGTGGAACACCTTTAATCGCATAAATTTCTGTGCCTTTTTCATGAAACGATGCATCTCCATTACGAATTTTATAATTTGGGTTCGTCACATTGTCCGCTACCTTGAACTTCACTGTCCCAATTTTATCTCCAAGGTACTCTTCGTCAGCCAAAACACCCGAGTAAATTCCATCGTACTCAATACCATCCCATTTTACAAAATCAACCCAATCAATTACCGCATGCCCATCAAATGGTGTGGACCGGCAACCTGTTAAGGCAAATATAATCAAAATAAAGATAGCCCAATTTTTCATAGACAGCACCCCTTTTCAGGTTAGACGAATTGATCATTAACTTTGTTTCTAAATGAGGTGCTAAATACAAAAAGAGCGGAGATAGAAAAATAAAATAAGGCTGACTGGAATTCGGAAATATCGAAGACATGTGAGGGGTTGCATGGACCAATCTGTCATTTTCTTTTATGTATCAGCTCAATATGGCTGGGGAATGGAGAAACTGTACGAAATCAGTCTTATAAGTTATGATACCTGCCCTTTCAGTTTTTACATCATTGCATCTTATATAGTGTACGGGGACAACCTCTCCTAAATCATTGAAAGGGGTGAAAATATATATGAGTTCTAGTCGTAGCCATAATGATGGAGCAATTGAGAGACTAAGAAAGATTTTAAATACCAAACTTGGGCACATGGTTGGTGTCGTTACAAAAGCTGGTGTACTAACAGTTGGCTCAGTAGTAGAAGTTAAGGGTGATCTTCTTATACTGGCTAGTACATTCACTGTTATTGCTCCCGGTTTTGGTGGAATTATTCCTGCACCAATAGTCTATATTCCACTGGAGGATATTACTCAACTATTGGATGATATTGACCCATCCAAACTTTCACTAAAGGAACATTAAAAGAAAATGGGGTCTCCAAAAAAGAGAAAAGTAACCATCCTTTTCTCTTTTTCCATGTATCAAGTAAACTATCAAGGCAGAAAGCCAATTGTTAGAAGAACTTCACGACTAATTGAGGGACGAGTATGTCGCTAACAGTGGTTGATGCTTCATTTGCGAATTACTTAAAATATGTACTTTCCAAAACACAAAAAGAAGCTGATGATAAAGCAATATTTATAAATGATCATATTCTCTAAGAAGGAAATAAATTAATATTACAGATGTTTTAAAAAAGAAAAATGGTTAAAATGGATGGGAAATGCATGGGGCCGGTTCTTTTGCCTCGTTTTCTAGTGAAAGTGATGCACGAGAACCGTCCCCGTGCTTCATTATTTTTTCCTAAGCACTCCCTTTTTAACTAAATTAATTAGCGTCCCTTTATTCTTATACCTCTGATAAGCAATCAGCCTATTCAAATCTTTTACGGTTAATTCAGTAGGCGCTATTGCCAATTCGAATTCGTCCTTTACTTTATCGATTAAAGAAAGGGCATACTCCACCTGTTTAGAAGTTAATTTATAATCATCTTCGCCAGCATTTTGTTTTTCGATGACTTTTTCCGCAACGACGTTTTCAATACTTGCTGCATGTTCTTTCAGTTTCGCATTAATTAATGCCTCGACATCCGCTTGGCTGATGGGCGGTTCCTTTGGTTGAGGTGTAGTTTGTGTTGTCTTAAAAAATTTATCAAGGATTCCTTTAATCAATATTTCCACTCCACTTTCATAAGAGTTCTCATATTTATCAATTTTACTAGGATATATCTTCCATTCTATTATGAAATAATTCCTATACAATTGACAATACTTTTGAAACGCAGGGACGGTTCTTTTGCCTGGTTTTCTAGGTAAATTGATGCACAAGAACCGTCCCTGTGCATCAAAATTTGTAGTATAATGGAGAAAATTGCAAATTTTGGAGCGGTTGTTATGGCGATTACGATTCCTGAAACTATTCGATCATCTGCCACGACGGGAGAACGGTTATTTTTTAGAACTTTAAAAACTTATCTTCCAGATGATTACATAGTGTACTTCGAGCCTGAGATACAAGGGAAAAGGCCTGACTTTGTGATTATAGGTCCGGACCTCGGTATCGTTGTGCTGGAAGTGAAAGATTATACAAAAAATACATTATTTCAACTTAATCACGATGAATGGCATATTGTGTCGACTTCCGGCGATCAAGCGGTTATTAAAAGTCCGATGAAGCAGGCCAGGGATAATATGTTCCATGTTGTGGATGTCTTGAAAAAAGATAAAAACCTTATTCAATTGGATGGAAAATATAAATTTCAATTAAAATTCCCGTATGGCCATGGTGTTGTTTTTACGAGGATGTTTTCCAAGGATTTTGTACAAGAGGGGCTTTACACGGTTATTGAACCACACCTTTGTTTGACAAGGGATGAAATTGACCCGGAGAAGGAAGGATTTTCTGAAGAAATTCTAATGGAAAAGATCCTGATTATGTTTGTTGTCCCGTTTCGCCTTAGGGAACCACTTTCATTAGAGGACATTAATGCTATTCGTTATCATCTATTCCCTGAAGTCCGGATTAGTGCTGAATTTAAAGCGCCTGTCCCATATCAAGATCAGCTTTTATTATCCTTACATGATATTAAGACAATGGATCTTCATCAGGAGAATTTGGCAAAGCAGATTGGTGATAAGAACCGCTTGATTCGCGGGGTTGCCGGTAGCGGGAAAACGATTATTTTAGCAAGCCGGGCGAAAATGTTGTCCAAGCAGAATCCTGATTGGAAAATCCTGATCCTTTGCTATAATATTTCACTGGCCAATGCCATCCAGCAAATGATTACCCACATGCTGAATGAACCGGAGGATTTGTTCGATTTTGATTCAAATGTAAAGACTGTGCAAAATCAAAACATCATTGTTCGTAACTTTCATTCTTGGTTAAGGAATGATTTAAAAGTCAGGGAGCAGCAGCTGCCTGAAATCATTAAGAAAATAGAGAGGAAGGAAGCAATTCTTCCGACCTATGATGCTGTTTTGATTGATGAGGGACAGGATTTTGAAGCTGATTGGCTTCGTTTGGTCAGTTAGCTTATCAATGCCGATACCCAATCACTTTTATTGGTGGAAGATAGAGCGCAGACCATCTATAAACGAAAACGATCTTACCTTCAGGACACAGGTTTGAGCTTTCAAGGACGTTCAAAGGTGTTGTCGATCAATTATCGAAACACCCAGCAGATTGTCAAGTTTGCTTGGGATTTCTACCGTGAACATTCCATGTTTAAAAATAAAGTCGTTAATCGGTAATTGGAAGGGGAAATCATTGCGCCGCAAAGCACAAAAAGAAAAGGACCAGAGCCGGGCATCTTAAAGTCGGCCAACTTCTTTGATGAAATGAGACTCGTTGCCCGCCAGATTAAGAAGTTGAATGAAGATCGAAAAGTGCCTTTTGATGAAATGTTAATCCTTTATAGGGTGAAACGAACATATCAGTATCCGATTATTGATATTATTAAGCGTTCTCTATCTGAAGCTGGTTTACCGTTTTTCTGGATCACTGAAAATGATGTTTCCAAGCGTTCCTATAAAAAAGATGATGGCAAGGTTAAAATTAGCACTATTGACAGCAGTAAGGGCCTGGATTTTCGTGCTGTCTTTATTGTCAATGTGGATTCGATGCCATTTCCATTGGAAGAAGACAAGGAGAGGGAAGTATCACTTCTTTATATTGGGATGACAAGAGCCAAGGAGTATCTTTGCTTGTCTTATTCAGGGGAATCGGAGTACACGAAATATTTGGATCAAATCCTCGTGTTAAGAAACCAAAAGAGGGAGGGGATAGAAAAGGTCAATTAATTTAAGAATGTAAAGGGACGGTTCTTTGGCCTCATTTTCTAGTGAAAGTGATGCACGAGAACCGTCCCCGTGCATCACCCAGAACACACTTCTTATCATCCTGATTCATAAAATCGGTGACAGAAGGCGGGATACGGATTCTTTGATTCGCACGAAACCGGATCGTCCCTGATACCTTGTAAGGGTAAGTTCGGAACAATAATTGGAATCTTCCATGAATAAATCATATAAATCGTGAGCAATCTTTTCGTCATAGATAAGGGCATTGACTTCAAAGTTTAGCCTGAAGCTGCGCATATCAATGTTAGTGGTCCCGACAGAGGCTACCTCTTGGTCCACCAATATCGTTTTGGCATGTAAAAACCCATTTTCATATAACAAAATCTTCGCACCATATGACAAAAGCTCACCGGCATAAGCCAAGTTTGCCCAGTACACAAAGGGATGGTCGGGCTTGCTGGGAATCATGATCCGAACATCTACTCCGGAAAGTAAGGCGATTTTGCACGCATCCATAAAGCTGCTATCTGGAATAAAATAAGGTGTTTGGATATAGACACTTTTTTGCGCTGACATGATCAGCTTCAAGTACATATTTTTCAAATGTTCGGTTGTGGAATTTGGACCACTGGCGATAATTTGGATGGCACTGCTTCCGCTATGCCGCTCCAGATTCATAGAAAAGGCTTCGTGGTTGATTGTTTCTTGGTCCGTTGCCTGCTTCCAATCCAGCACAAATCTCCCTTGAATATGATTGACGGCCTCGCCCAGTATTCGTAGATGAGTATCGCGCCAATTTCCGAACTTTTTATCCAGCCCCAAATATTCATTTCCAATATTGAATCCGCCAATATAAGCAATCTCGCCATCAATAATACAGATCTTCCGATGGTTTCTTGTATTAATCCGGAAGTTGATTAATTTTAAAAAAGAAGGAAAAAACACTTCCACTTCGCCGCCACACTCGATCAGTTCCTTGAAAAAAGAACGATTCATCCGCCGTGAACCCACTTCATCGTAGAGGACGCGAACCCGGACTCCTTCCTTGGCTTTCTTTGTCAGTTCATCCCGTAACTTTACAGCCAAGGAATCACGCTGAATAATGTAATATTGCAGATGAATCTCGATTTTTGCATTCTGAATATCTTGAAACAACGCATCGAACTTGTCTATTCCGTGATGAAAAATTTGTACATCATTATCGTTAGAAAGTAAGGCGTTCGACGACTTCATGTTCATTTTAATTAGGTCCCCATACCTTTGAAGCAAAGGATTATGTAGAAAATCAGAACGAGTTAGGTGATCCATCTGCACACTTACGGCTTCATTTAAAAAACGTCTCTCTTCTTCTGATAGTTTGTAAAAATTCTTTTGCTTTAACTGGCGGCCCAAAAAGATATAGATCAAAAACCCTAGAATGGGCAGAAAAAATAAAACCAAAAGCCACGCCCAGGTAGAACTGACATCCCGTCTCTCAACAAACATCACCACGATGGCAAATAATATATTTAAAACAGTAATAAGTGCGATGAATATCGTATTAATATTCTGTAATTCCATTGCTACCTCTCCAGCGCCAAGATCCTTTACTTCAATATATATAATTCTTGCAGCAAAAGCCAAGGAAATGCCAGAAGGACGGTTCCCAATGCTTATTCTTTCTTAAAAATGAGCTGGCTGAACCGTCCCCATGGTATATTTAAAACTTTCTAGGGAATTGTTTTACAATGGCAAAGGTGATGGTGTCCGCCATTTCTAAAGCTTCCAACTCAATTTTGTCAAACACTGCAATACTTTCTTTAAAATTTTGTTGGAGTATTAATACTGCTTCCCTTTCTGTAAGGGCCAAATGTTCGAAAAACATTTCTTGGAATTCTTTTCTTGATATAAATGGATTGATTCTACTTAAGAATTCGGCAATTTCGGCTCCATTCGCATACCATCTTTTCCGTGCATCTGCCACAGCTCTTTGATTGCCTGCTTTCGCAGCTGTAACCAGTTCCGCAGCAATGACCAGGTGCTCCCTTATTAGGTTGGCGAACTGTGCTGCTATTTTATTTCCATAGAAAGGCTTTAATAAATTTCCCATATCTGTGGCATTCCGGAGAAGTCGTGCAGTATTCGCGGCTAAATCAGGTAAATTAAAAGCTATGCTATTGATGACCAATCTTGTCCAATATACGTGCTGTTCCCAAACCATACGCATGGAACTTTTCAAACGATCTTCCCGTTCACTAATACCATCAGTGTTGAACCATGGTTTCATAGTCTCACCCCCAAACACTAAAACTCAGTTTCAGTATATTCCGATTCTAAAAAAGTGCTTGTACAATTTTGAATGCACAGGGACGGTTCTTTTGCCTCATTTTCCAGAGAAAGTGAGGCACGAGAACCGTCCCCGTGCCTCACGTGTGCCTCGAAAATCTAAAACTTTACTTTTGTTCTGAACAAAAACCTATTATAGTAGTAGATGGAGATAATAATAATTTATAAAGTGGAAGTCTTATATTTTGTAGGGGCAAATGGGAATTAGCATCAAGATGTTATTGGAATTTGGAGGCAAATTGAAAATGTTGAATATCCGTAATGTTAAAATGGAAGATCTATCTGAGATAACTATCATTGAAAGCCTGTGTTTTCCAATAGAAGAGGCTGCGACGAAAGAAACGTTTGAAATGCGGATTCGTGTAATACCAGATAGTTTCTTTGTGGCTGAAAGGAAAGGTGCGATTGTGGGTTTTGTTAATGGACCTGTGATTGAAACACCATATATTACAGATGACTTATTTCGTGAAATTAAGGCTAATCCACTGACCGGCGGACATCAAAGTGTCCTTGGAATAGCGGTTACTCCGCATTTTCAAACACGCGGTGTAGCGGCAGCGCTACTTGCTCATATTGAAGAAGCAGCAACTGCAAAAAAACGTGAGACCATCACACTTACATGTAAAGAAGACTTAATTGGTTTCTATGAAAAATTTGGCTATAACAACATGGGCGTTTCAAAATCAGAGCATGGCGGAGTAATCTGGTACAATATGGTCAAAAAATTAACATTATGATTTAACTCTATTTAGATGGAGAGAATGAAACATGGGGACGGTTCTTTTGCCTCACTTTGGTCGATAAAGTGAGGCGCGAGAACCGTCCCCATGCCTCATTAGTAAAGGAGTGTTAATAATGGCACGTGTTTTGTTTATTAATGGTGGTTCTGAAGGACATGTTAATCCGACTCTTGGAGTTGTGCGGGAGCTTGTTTCGCGTGGAGAAGAGGTAGTATACTTTACGATAGAGGCTTTTCGAGAACGTGTTGAGAAGACGGGAGCTACCGTAAGAACGTTTGATGGTGATAAATTTATAAAAGCTTTTATTTCAGGTGGAAGAAAGTATTTACTCGAAAGAATCAACGGTCTTTTGCGAACGGCAGATATCATGATCCCTAGTGTTCTGGAGCAAATCGAAGGGGAACAGTTTGATTATATCATCCACGATTCCATGTTTGGCTGTGGACGTATACTTGCACAGATCCTGAAACTTCCGGCCGTTAATTCTTGTACTTCTTTTGCACAGACAAAAGCATCATTTGATCAAACGTTGGACCATCTTTCAAAAAATATCCCAACGGAAATTCATGATGAGTATCAGAACCTCACAAAAAAATTGGAAGAAAAATATGATGTGGAGATCCATTCTCCTTACGAAGTTTTTTGTAACCCGGCACCACTTACCATCGTTTATACAACCAGGGAGTTTCAACCCTTTGGAGAAACATTTGACCAGTCGTACAAATTTGTGGGTCCATCCATTTCTTTACGACCAATGCAAGAAAACTTCGACCTACCTACAATTCAGGGAAAAAACCTAATTTACATTTCACTCGGTACTGTCTTTAACCAAGCAATAGATTTCTATAAGCTTTGTTTTAAGGCATTTGGAAACACTGACCATACTGTTATCATGTCTATTGGGGAAAAAACGCATTTATCCGATTTAGGGGAGATTCCTAGGAACTTCATTGTCAAAAATTACGTTCCACAAACAGAAGTATTGAAATACACGAGGGTTTTCATCACTCATGGCGGAATGAACAGTGTTCATGAGGGTCTCTATAACGGGGTTCCGCTCATTGTCATCCCGCAAAGCGCGGATCAGCCAATCATCGCTGGGCAAGTTGCAAAACTCGGGGCCGGTATTACACTACAAATGCAAAACCTGACTGCAAATCAACTCAGTGAAGCTGTGGATCAAGTATTAAAACAACCATCTTACCAAAAAGCTGCTGCAAGCATCGGAGAATCTTTTCAAAAATCGGGTGGATACCACCAAGCTGTGGATGAGATTTTCAAATTTAAAAATTGATGCATGGGGACGGTTCTTATGCCTCATTTTCTAGGGAAAGTGATGCACGAGAACCGTCCCCGTGCGTCACTTAGTGAGGTGATTATAGGATGGGAACTAAAGATCAAGTTTCTGTAAGTGGCCATAAAGATTATCAAGCAGAACTGGAGCGCTTAGAGTTTACGAAGGAATATATACGGACTGTTTTGGAAATTTCGCAGGGGAATAGAGAATTTTTCGTTGAAAATATGAGGCAATCCTTTGCTGAACTGAATTCTAAGGATAGCAGTACGAGTTACACGGATCTCCTCGCCAATGCAAGTTTTCTTGAATTAGCCGAAAGTGAATTGAAAAGACTGGAGAGTGTGATTGGCAAACCATATTTTTCACGGATTGATTTCACTAGCGACAGTACGAAAAAAGAGGAAATTTTGTACATCGGCAAGGTGTCACTGTTTGACCGGGTCACACAGCAACCTATAATTGTGGATTGGCGGTCGCCGATTGCCAATGTCTACTATGATGGTCGGCTCGGAGAGGTGTCCTATGAAGCATATGGTGAGACCCAAACAGGGTATCTATCCTTAAAGAGGCAATATGACATTGTTGAGGGATTATTAAAAGAAATCAGTGACATCGATTTAACCACACACGATGAACTTTTGCAGAAATCTTTGTCAGGTAAAGCGGACAATCGCTTAACAGAAATTGTCGCGACCATCCAAAATGAGCAAAATGAAGTGATTCGGGCATCATTGAAGCACCCCATCATTGTTCAAGGAGCGGCCGGAAGCGGGAAAACAACGATCGCACTCCATAGAATATCCTACTTTCTCTATTCCTTTGGATTTCAATTTCCTCCAGAAAAATTAATGATACTCGCGCCAAACCGACTGTTTATTGATTATATTTCTGCCGTCTTACCGGAACTCGGTGTCAACAAAATCAACCAAACCACCTACATTGATTTTATGAGAAGTTGTCTGGGACAGAAAATAAAACTTTTTTCACCTAACTCGAAGCTGATGAAGCTCCTTGAAAATAACGGATCCAATAAATCGATGCAATGGGTATCTAGTTATAAAGGCTCACTTGAATTTAAAGAATTAATCAACCGATATATCAAGGAATTGGAAAGCAATCTTGCTCCAGAAGAGGATTTTGTGATTGAAATTTCCGTTCTCATGAAAGGGAAAAAGCTTAAAAGACTATTTTTAAAAGAATATACGTACTTACCAATCTACAAAAGGCTTGGAAAAATAAAAAACCTTTTAGAAGATGATCTAAAAAGGAAAAAATCCATTATGTTATCGAAATTGAACAAGAAATATGAAGAAGCACTTGAAAAAGTCCTTTATAACTGGAGGCAGGATCCAGAAAAAAGAAAGCAAAAAGTGGTCACTCTGATGGAGAGGAAAGATCAACGGAAAAAGAGGATCGAGCAGGAGGCAAAGGCCGCTGTAAAAAAATATATGGATGCATTTGACATGAAAGATATCTTTACCTTGTATAAGGAACTAATGACATCTCCAGATTTGCTTCAAAAGCATTCCACCACTCTGACTGATCAAGAATGTAAGGTTCTAAGTAAATATTGTCAGCGTATCTTTGAACGGGGTGCATACGAGCTTGAGGATTTAGCCCCGCTATTTTATATGCTGGCAAAGCTAGAAGGCATTGATGAAAAACATAAAATGCGAAGTATTTTCATTGATGAAGCACAGGATTACAGCTATTTTCAATTTGCTGCATTAAAAGAAGGCTTTGAAACAGACTTGTTCACCATCGTGGGGGATTTGGCACAAGGCATCCATTCCTATCGCGGCTTGAATAGCTGGACACCTGTACTGAAGGAGATTTTCCCAAATGCGAATTATCAAGCCTTGCAAAAAAGCTACCGAACAACCGTCGAAATCATGAACTTGGCAAATGATATCCTGATGTTGATTGATCAGGAATTGCCGAAGGTCGAACCGGTCATTCGTCATGGCCAAAAACCGAGCTATAAAAAAATTGATTCTGTGAATCTGGAACAGGTAAGGATGCTGCTGGAACACGATATATCCTCACTCAAAGAGGAAGAGCTGCACTCCATTGCGATTATTGGACGTACCGATAAAGAATGCCAGAGAATACAACAACTCTTGGAAAATAGCCAACTTCCAATTCAGTTATTAGAAGAAAAACAAGAAATGAAGAAGGGGCATATCGTGATTTTGCCATCATATTTATCAAAAGGCCTGGAGTTTGATGCCGTTTTGCTCGTCTGCTTGGAAGAACCATACTCACAAGCAGACCTGGACATCAAATTGTTGTACGTCTCAATGACAAGACCTATGCACCGCTTGTATCTGTATGGGAGAGACCAGGCGGACTTTTTATTAAATAGGGCGGAATCTCTTCATTTTGAATGAAGCATGGGGACGGTTCTTTTGCCTCATTTTCTAGCGAAAATGAGGCACGAGAACCGTCCCCGTGCATTTCCGTGCATCAAGGGTTCTACTTTTGGAAAACAAATTTAAGTGTAATTTTTTAAAAAATGATGATACGAACATAGCGGACATTTTTAATTAAATTTGCCCTAATCCTCTTTAGAAAGACAGAAAAATGTAAGAGCACATGCCGGAACATTGCCCATTTAGCAATATCTGGTATTTTTTTGTAATTTATAGTTTACTTTATGTAAAGTTTATATTACATTATGTATAACATATTTTACTAAATATAGAAGAAAATAAAATAAGGGGGAAACCATGACCTATCAAGAAAAGAAAAGCATCGTATCGTTAATCAGCGCCATACTCATTTTCGGAACTTATTGCTTGTACATGTACCCACGTCACCCTGAAGGGGGGCTGGAGTCGCTAGAAACCTTTCGCTATTGGGGTTCATTCGTCCTCATCCTGACTTTGCTTTCAATTGTCGCCCACATTATTATCAGCATTCTTTTCAATATCCTATTTAGAATGACAACTGGAGAAAAAGAACCAACATTCGCAGATGAACTGGATAAGTTAATTGACTTGAAAGCGAACCGAAATTCTTTTTTTGTCTTTATACTCGGCTTTTTACTTGCAATGGGATCGCTGGTTATCTTTCAGCCGTCACAGTTCATGTTCATGATCCTGATCATTTCGGGGTTCATTTCCGATGTGACTGGATCCGTTACGAAACTTTATCACTATCGGAAAGGAGTCTAATAATGGGTAAACATCTTGTCGGCAATCATATCAGACGATTACGATTTGACCATAATGAAATGACCCAGCAGCAACTGGCTGACAAGGTAGGCGTTACAAGACAAACCATCGTGGCACTCGAAAAGGGAAATTACTCCCCATCACTAGAACTTGCTTTTCGCATTGCTCGCGCCTTTAACTTACCGCTGGAAGAGGTATTCTTCTATGGGGAAAACACAAATAAGTAAAAAATTTGATGGTTTTTTGCTTTACCGTTTTTGAATTTATTAAGAGAAGGGGATAAGTAAATGAATTCAAATAAAAAAGCTGCGAAAATTGTGGGAGTATTGTTTATTCTTGCGGCAGTTACGGCGGTAATTGGTCTAAACTTATATAATCCTATCCTAACGGGTCCTGATTACCTGATTAAAGGTTCGGAACACTCCAACCAGGTGATAACGGGAGCGCTTATGGAGTTAATTCTTGTCGTTTCAGCGGTTGGTACGGCAACGACTATGTTTCCTTTTTTAAGAAGGTACAATGAAACGATTGCTCTTTGGCATGTTTGTTTCAGATTTCTTGAAGCGATTATCATTACGGTTGGTGTAATAAGCGTCCTGTCCCTATTAACCTTAAGCCGAGAATTTGCAGCGGCGGGTGCTCCGGATATTGCCTCTTTTCATGCTTCAGGTACTGTACTAAAAGCAATACATGACTGGACATTTATGCTTGGTCCCAATTTCATGCTGGGCATAAATACGATGATGTACAGTTATATATTTTATAAATCAAAGCTCGTACCAAGAGTCATACCCATCTTGGGTATGACAGGGGCAACGCTTGTTTTTATAGCAGCGTTGTTAGAAATGTTCGGAGTCATCCAACAAGTTTCGGTTTGGGGTGTTTTATTGTCGCTGCCAGTAGCTGCTAATGAAATGATTTTAGCCGTATGGCTCATCGTTAAAGGATTCAATGAATCTGCGCTTGCTGCCTTGACTACAAAAAAAAGCATTTGAAGCTCCTCTAAAGATAACGAGTTCCTCAAAATAAAGGCTTAGGGATATGGAGGGAAATTAATGAAAGCCATCGTTTATAACAAATATGGTTCACCCGATGTTCTTAATCAGACAGAAGTAGATAAACCTATTCCTGAGGACCATCAGGTACTGGTAAAGATTCATGCAGCATCCTTAAATTATGGTAATCTAGTACTTCTGAAAGGAGAGCCCTTCTTAGCCCGTTTTGCCTTCGGTCTTCTAAAACCAAAATACTCCATACCCGGAGGTGACATTGCAGGCCGGGTCGAAGCAGTTGGTAAAAATGTTAAACAGTTTCAGCCAGGCCAAGAGGTATTTGGAGATCTTTCCAGAGCTGGCTGGGGTGGTTTTGCTGAATATGTATCTGTTCCTGAGAATGCATTGGCATTAAAACCAGAAAATATCACATTTGAGGAAGCTGCTGCGGTACCGATGGCGGCAGTTACAGCCTTACAAGGTCTAAGGGATAAAGGCAAAATTCAGACGGGACAGAAGGTTTTGATAAATGGTGCCTCTGGTGGTGTTGGGACTTTTGCGGTACAGCTTGCCAAATCTTTTGGTGCAGAAGTAACAGGTGTTTGCAGTACGAGAAATTTAGAAATCCTTCGTTCCATTGGGGCTGATCATGTCATTGATTATACAAAAGAGGATTTTACCGAAAAAGTACAGAAGTATGACTTGATTCTCGGTGTTAACGGGCACCATCCGATTTCAGCTTATAAGCGGTCTTTAAATGCTAATGGAACTTTTGTTCACGTCGGAGGTTCGGGTGCACAGCTGTTTCAAACAATGACCTTAGGGCCTTGGATCTCGCTCACTGGAAGGAAAAAAATGTTTAGCTTATTACAAAGGCAAAACCAAAATGATTTAATTTATATAAAAGAACTCCTTGAAACCGGAAAAATAAAACCAGTTATTGATAAAACTTTTAAGATGAGTGAAGTCCAAGAGGCTTTCAGGTATTTTGAACATGGGCATGCTCAAGGAAAAGTTGTCATCACAGTATGAAAACTTTTAAGGAATAATAACTGATAGAATGAAGACTGGCGATACTTTAAGGTAGTATCGCCTTTTCTAATGAGAATTTTTCTTATTATTTGTGAAGTATCTAAGTGATGAATCTTTACCCGGGAAGAAAAATATTAAAGCGAGTAAAGGCATTCGTTATATGTTAAAAGGGAAAGAGAACATAAGAAAAAATAATTGAGCGAGATTCCGTTCAAAGTAGAGTAGTCCACCCTAAAGGACTACTCTATTTTTCTATAATTTTCCCTAAAAAGAAACACGGGGACGGTTCTTCTGCCTCATTTTCTAGTAAAATGAAGCACGAGAACCGTCCCCGTGTTTCAAAACTGATAGAAATATTCTGGCAGTTTTTTTATGTTCGAGATTTAATTCTATTTTGGAAAAATTGTTAATCCAGAAAACCCCAATTAAGTTATAATTAGGCTATAAGACATATATTTTGAATGTATGCAAAGATGGAGGGTTCAAACACGAATGAAACTTTTAAAAAAAAGTGATTATACGATCTCGGAAAACGGAATTAGCCAAATTGAAACTATTCCCATTGGCGGTATAAATCAAAGCATTCTTATTCAGACGGAAAAAACAGGAAGTCCCGTCCTTCTATTTATCCATGGAGGTCCCAGTATGCCTGTTCCTGGTGTATCAAATCGAGGTACTGATTACACATTGGTCATGACCACCAAAGAATTAATTAAACATTTCACCGTGGTTTTTTGGGACCAACGCGGTACAGGAAAATCATATTCCAAAGATATACCGAAAGAAACCATGCAATTGAAACAATTTATCAATGATGCGAGAGATGTCACAGATTATTTAAGATCTCGGTTTAAGCAAGACAAACTGCATCTAGCAGCTCATTCCTGGGGAAGTGTGATCGGACTAAGCCTTGCGTCCAAATATCCGGAAAAATACTATTCTTATACGGGTTTTTCCCAGATTACAAGCTGGGTTGAAAATGATAAGTTAAGCTATAAGTGGCTGATTGAGATGGCCACTGAGACAAACAACAAACGGGCGCTAGAGGAGCTCGCGGCGGTAGGAGAACCGCCTTATACGAAGGACTTTAAACAGTGGGCTGTTATCAGGAAATGGCAGTTAAAATATCGTACTATGTTTTATGATGCGGGTGACAAAAAGTCTGCTACCTTTTTTTCGGGGTTAAAAATCATGCTGCGCTCGCCGGATTATTCTCTTATGGATATTTATAACTCCCTTGTGAGAGGTTTTAAGCTTTCCTATACTGATGAAATGATTCACGATATCAATACATTTGATTTTTTCAGTGAGGTGCCAGCCTTAAATGTACCTGTTATGTTTATCCACGGTAGCAAAGAAAAACATGTTTTACCTGAACTAATCACTCGTTATTTTGAAGTACTTGATGCCCCAAAAGGAAAATCATTATATTGGTCTGAGAAATCTTCACATGCTTTTCACCTTGATGATGCAAGAGAAAATGAGCAAAGACTTATTCGCCATTTATTAGAGGCGCAACATTCTTAACTTATCAACCAAGAAAATTAGAGTTAAGAAGAAGGAGGAAAAATGAGAAAAGATCAAATTATTAAAGAAAAAATAAGTTTAATAGAATGGGTTGATTCTTTAAAGGAAATTTCAAATGATCTTTGGTTTATGCCTTTTAAAGAAGGGGCATGGGGGATTGCAGATGTCATTTCACATTTTATTTCATGGGACAAATTTTTAATAACCAATCGAGTAGCCTGTATTTATCTTAATGAGGAATTTCCAGCGTTAACTATAGATGTAGAAGCTGTAAATAAAAATGCATCACAATATGCTAGATCAGGTATTTCCAAAGAGGAACTTATTACGGAATTTATCACTGTTCGTAAGGAACTTGTATCCTTTTTACAAAAGGTCCCCGAAGAAACATTCACCGAACCTTACCCAGGTAGAGAACACATGACAATAGGAGAATACTTTGCTGGAATGATAGAACATGATTTAAAACATCGAGAACAAATAGAGGAATATATTAAAAAGGAATTTTTCAGCTAATAACAGTTATCACCTCAGCCTCCAGGGCTGTTTTTTTTTTGATTCAAATTTCCTAATTTAATGAATTTTCAGAAAATAATATTGAATTTTTATATATTTATGTTACAATTTTTGTAAACGGTCGATAGTATATTGTCGACAGTATGGGAGGTGTCTTTTTGAATAACAATGTAGTTCGTAGTGTCCCTTTTCATTTACAGATCTATCGACTTATAAGGGAACAAATTATTTCCGGTCAGAGAAAGCCGAAGGAAAGACTGCTTGAGGCGAAAATTGCAAAGGAATTAAATGTAAGTAGAACACCTGTCCGCGAAGCGCTTAGAATGTTAGAGCAGGATGGTCTCATTATAAATGTTGAAAACGCTTTAATTGTCTTTCCAATGCAATTCGAGGATATCGAGGAGGTCTATCAATGCAGAATAGCCACGGAACCATACGCTGCTTATTTAGCTGCTGACACTCTGTCCAACTCTGATTTAGCAAAGCTGGAAAAATATATTCAACAAGCTGAGGCAGCATACCAAAATCAATCATTTGAAGAAGTGGTAGAGTCGAATACACATTTTCATGACTTAATTGTTTGTGCATCCGGTAATAAAAGGTTAATAGAAATCAATGATCGCCTCAGTTCATTAATTCTATTGTTCAGAAACGCAGAACTCAAGGAATTCAGCAGACCTAGAGATTATTTAGAAGAACATAGATTAATCCTAGATGCATTAAAGAGCAAAAATAAATCAGAGGTAGAAAAATTAGTACGTATACACATTGAAAATGACTGGTCTTACCTTAAACAAAAGCTTCTTGATCATTAAAATACATGAATCGATGAATTGAAAAATTTTTAAAATTTTAAGGAGGTGAGGTTTATAGAAGGGGATGAAATGACATAATCCAATAAAAAGGTTGTAGTGAGTATGTAATTAGTTCTGGGAGCGGAGTCACTTCTTTGTCACATAAAAATACGAGTAAGTAAATTAATTAGGGTACTAACACATAAAGTACCTTTGAAAGGGGATTTATGATGGACAAAAATGGAACTGATTTAAATGGTCTTAACCCTATACCCGAAAAGGACCGACCTTTGACTTTGGCACCTTACGTACTTTCTTTCTGGTCTACTGCAATAATTATACAGGTAATGGCGATTGGTACCTTTTTATTAAAGGGCGGACTCAACCTATACCAGGTTTTAGCTGTCGGTGTTATATCCGGTGTGCTTGTAGCGACCTTTTGTACTGTAAACTCATTTGCGGGCATTAAAAACGGAATACCGTTCATTATTCAACTCCGTTCAAGCTTTGGGTATAAAGGAGCAAAAGTCGCCTATATCCTTCGTATTGTTCCGGCTATCTGTTGGTACGGAATAGGTACTTGGCTAGGAGCATTAGCGATTAACCAGGTCATGATGACTCTTTTTAGCTTACCTGAAATGAAGTTTCCTTATTTCTTCATATTAACTTTGATTCATATCTTTTTATCGTATAGAGGGATCAAGGATATTACTTGGTTTAATGCGGCAGTTGCCACCGTCATTTGTGTCATTTTGGTCTATTTCTTTGGAATCATTCTTTTCGAAGGTCAATTGGATTTTAGTAAGTATACTCACACACCAGGATCATGGGGAATCCTTTTCTTTGGTGGAATTTCGGCTGCAACGGCGAACTGGGCGACCGTTATGCTCAATAACTCTGATTTAGGACGCCAGCTTAGACCGGCGACTGGCAAAGCCGGGTTTATTGGTAACTTTATCGGCATTATCCCGCCTTGGATTTCCATGGTGCTAATTGGTATGCTCATTTTTATTGCAAATGGAAATGACGATCCTATTGCAGGGTTAATGGCTTTAGCGCCTAATAAAACCTTTGGATTAATTCTTATGGTATTCATTATTCTTGCACAAATCACCTCTAACTTAACTACTAGTGTCTTACCTGCTGCGTTGGCTTTTCAAGATTTATTTAAAGTAAAGTGGTCCACAGGTGCGATTATCTCAGCCTCTTTATCAGCCGTCACGATGCCTTGGGTACTTTTTACAAGTGAATGGTTCTTTACTTTCCAGAATATCTACTCATCTTTCCTGGGACCTATTTTGGGTATTTTAATTGCCGATTATTGGATTTTAAGAAAAGGCAAACTTAACCTTGATTATCTTTATAACCAAGATACCCGCGCATACAGGTATTTTAAAGGGTTTAGTCCGGCAGCTTTCTTGGCAATGTTGATTGGAGCCATCATCTCTTTCAACAACCTTGATGTTGCGTGGTTGGGTTTCCTTCAACCTTTGTTATTTACTTAATCCTAAAGAAAGCAGGAGTCGAAAAGAAATTTGAGATTCACGATCCTTTACTTACTGACGACACAAAAAATGATTCAGTAAATTTTAATGCTAACTAATCTACCATATTTTTAGAATTAGAGAGGAAGGTTATTGATGAAATTACAAGGGAAAAAGGCGTTAATTACCGGTGGATCAACTGGAATTGGAAAGGAAATCGCCCTTGCATATGCCAGGGAGGGTGCAGACCTTGCTATAAATTACTTTAAAACCGAGGAGCAGGCCAATGCCCTAAAGGCACAAATTGAAGAACAATATGGAAGAAAAGTAATTTTGATTGAAGGAGATGTAAGTGAAGTTGACCAAGTAGAAAATATGGTTCAAGCAGCCCTTGAGGGTCTGGGAGCTATCGATATTCTCGTTACCAGTGCTGGGATTACCCATCAAGGGTATGTTCAGGATTTAACAGTTGAAGAATGGGACCGAATGATTAAGGTGAACATGCGTGGACCATTCCTTTGTGTAAAAAATGTCTTACCACATATGTTAGAAAGAAAATTTGGGAGAATTATCAATATCGCTTCTCAATTAGGTCAAATAGGTGGAATAGAAAATGCCCATTATGCGGCTTCTAAAGCAGGAGTGATCGGATTTACAAAATCAGTAGCACGAGAAGTGAGCAAATACGGCATTACTGCAAACTGTATTGCACCAGGTCCAATCGCTACTCCTTTCTTGTTGGAAGGCTACGACGAAGCGTGGAAAGAAAGAAAACAAAGTTCACTCCCTCTAGGACGATTTGGCAGGCCCGAAGAAGTTGCGCCAACGGCCGTATTACTCGCGTCGGATCCTGACGGAAATATTTATACAGGTCAGACACTTGGACCAAATTCCGGAGATGTTATGCTGTAATGAAATATGTTCGTTTTGAAACCCTGGATACGGTGGTTAAATATGGTGTAGTAGATGGAGAAAAAATTCATGGTATCAAGGGGAGTATTTTCAATAGCTATGAAATCGGCACTAAAAGCTATTTCTTTGATCAAGTAAAACTATTAGCACCTGTTGAACCTTCAAAAATAATTGGCTTCGGACTTAATTACCAAGACCATGCGGAAGAAATTGGTGAAACGCTCCCGAAGGAGCCTATGTTTTTTCTAAAACCGCCTAATAGTATTATCGGACATTATGAAAATATTATTTACCCAAAACAAACACAAAATCTTCATTACGAAGTAGAACTCGCCATTGTTATAGGGAAAACAGCTAAAAATATCTCTTATCACGAAGCTAGCAATTATATATTGGGCTATACTATTGCCAATGATCTTACTGCACGGGATCTGCAAGAAATAGACGGCCAATGGGGGAGAGCAAAAGGGTTCGATACATTCTGCCCCTTAGGCCCGTGGATTGAGACAGATGTACAGGATGTAAACAACTTAAAAATCGTGCTTAAGGTAAATGATAAAGTAAAGCAAAACTCTAACACTAAAAATCTAAGCTTTGATTGTTACAAACTGATAGAATTTGTCTCGCAAATCACAAGTTTATTCCCGGGTGATGTTATTTTGACTGGGACCCCCGGTGGAGTTGGTCCTTTGCAAATTGGAGATAAAGTTGAAGCTTATATTGAAAGCATAGGAACACTAGAAAATACTGTCACCAGCTGTGTTGATAGTGAGTTTGGAGGGATAAAAAAATGCGGACAATTATTCAAAACGGTACCGTTGTGACTTCTGGAGGTATTGTTAAAGCAGACGTTGAGATAAAAGGAGAGTCGATTACTTCTATTTCACAGACAGTCAAACCAGAAATCGGAGACCGAATTATCGATGCCAGTAATCAATATATTTTCCCTGGAGGCATTGATGTCCATACTCATCTCGCTTGGCCGTTTCAGAGTACTGGTACTGCAGATGATTTTGTAACTGGAACCAAGGCGGGAGCAGTAGGCGGAATTACCAGTATTATTAACTTTACGAACCCGAAAAGAGGGGCATCTTTAATTGATACTCAAAAAGAGTGGATTGAAAAGGGAAATCAAGCTGTAATTGATTATGGGCTGCATGCCATTATCAATGAGTATAGTGATAGAGTTCTAGAGGAATTACCCATTTTAGCTGAAGAATACGGTGTCAGTTCGATTAAACTGTTCATGGCTTATAAAGGCGAAATGATGGTCAATGATCTTGAAATGTATAAGATCATGAAAAAGGCCGGTGAACTTGGAATCATTACCAATGTTCATGCTGAAAATGGGGATGTCATTGATGAACTAGTCAGGCAGGCCATCGCTGAAGGAAAAACAGCTCCCATTTATCATGGATATACCCGGCCTACAGTTTTGGAGGCTGAAGCTACAGGCAGAGCGCTTGCCATTGCTGAGGCTGCAGATGCACCGGTCTATATCGTCCACGTCAGCTGTGCGGATGCTTTAAATAAAGTGGACGAAGCAAAGAAACGCGGGGTCAAAGCCTTTGCCGAAACTTGTCCACAATATTTGGTTCTGGATATCAGCTATTTAGATTTGCCTAACTTTGAAGGCGCCAAATATGTTTGTTCTCCGCCACTTAGAGAGAAATGGAACCAGGAAGTATTATGGAATGGCATTAGTAATGGCCTGATATCTGTCATCGGCTCGGATCATTGTCCTTTTCGATTTGAAGGCCAAAAAACTCTTGGCAAGGATGATTTTTCAAAAATACCAAATGGTGTTCCTGGTCTCGAAGATATTTTTTCACTCTTGTATCATTTTGGTGTAAACGAAGGACGGATTTCGTTGCAGAAATTTGTAGAAATCATCAGTACGGGTCCTGCTGAATTGTTTGGAATGTCGAAAAAAGGCTCCATTTCAGTCGGTAAGGATGCAGATATAGTGATTCTTGACCCTAACCGTTCAAGAGTGATTACAGCTGAAACCCAATATCAGAATCTGGATTATAATGCCTATGAAGGTATGAAAGTTCAAGGTTTGATTACGAATGTTTTATCTCGTGGCGAGTTGATTGTAAAGGATGGGATTTTCATCGGGGAGCAGGGCCGAGGCAACTATATTTATCGAGACCGGCTGCATAACAAACAGTTTGAGTTAACAAAAAATAATTTAAAAAATCTTAATAACCCCAGTTCAACGGGGATAAGTTTTAAGGTTCAATATGATAAATAAGAGCACAATCAGAGAGTAAAATCGAAATGGTTTTACTCTCTTTTGAATGTCTTACTTTTTGAATATATTAAAATTTCAAAAAATTATAGTATAATATATTCTGAAAAGAAAATACTACTAAATGTGTAAAGGGTGAGAGAGATGCTTGCTAGAGATTTTATTTTAAAGACTTTTCAAAAATATGAAGTAGAGTATTTGTTTGGAAACCCTGGGACAACTGAATTGCCTTTGGTTGACGGGCTGGTGAACTATCCGGATCTTAAGTATATTCTTTCATTTCACGAAGATGTTTGTGTTGGGATGGCTGCAGGGTACGCCCAAGCAACTGGTAAGCCAGGCGTAGTTAATCTTCATGCTGCCCCCGGCTTGGCTCATGGATTGGGGAACATCTACAATGCCTATCGTGCGGGGGTACCACTTATTGTGACCGCCGGCCAGCAAGATACCAGACTTGCTATCCAGGAACCTGCATTATGGGGAGATATGGTAAGTATGGCCCAAAATTACACAAAATGGAGCTGGGAAGTCAAAAATGCGCAGGAATTACCTATTGTCCTACATCGGGCCTTTAAAGTAGCTCTTACCGAACCGATGGGTCCTGTTTTTCTTTCTCTTCCTTCGGATGTGCTTTGGCAGGAGATTGAGGAAGAAACAATCCCGCTTACCATTGTTTCTTCCAATATCAGGGGAGATCTTGAAGCAGTGCAAAAGGCGGCCGATTTGATTCGGCATGCAAGCAGCCCTGTCTTTTTAGTCGGGGATCACTTGGCCAGCTGCCAAGGGTTGGAAGAAATGGTTCGACTTGCGGAGATGATTGGCGCTCCTGTATATGTAGAGCATCAGGCCTCCAGATTAAATTTCCCTTATGGTCACCGTCAATACGTGGGAAGATGCCTGCCAAACGGGCCTTTTATCAAGAAAGCTCTTTCGGAAGCGGATGTTGTGATTTTCGTGGGAGTCACAAGTCAAGCCCCACTCCTTTACTTTGACCAGCCGATTATCCAAGAGGGAACAAAGGTAATCGCTATTGACAGTGGTGAATGGGAGCTTGGCAAGAATATGCACGTAGATATTGCCATTTCCGCCAGCCCAAGGATTGCGATTCAGGAGATTACACAATTAATCGAAACTCAATCAAATGATAAGGATAAAGCCCGATTCGAAAGGTTAAAAGAAAAGACTATACAGAAGAAAATACATAGTGATGAGCTGCGTTTAAAGGAACTGGAAGATACTAGAGGCCAGTTTCCTTTATCCCCTGCCGAAGTCATGTATGAATTAAATAAAGCACTTCCGGAAAATGTTTTAGTCGTTGACGAATCCGTAACGTCCGGTAGATATACCCACAGTTATTTGGAACTAAACCAGCCTGGTAGCCTTATCGCATTGAAGGGCGGCGGTCTGGGATACGGCATGCCGGCCTCCCTTGGCGCGCAGCTGGGGCGTCCTGATAAGAGGGTTGTCAATATCATTGGGGATGGTTCTTCCCTTTACTATATTCAATCATTATGGAATGCTGCCAAGTATCAACTCCCAGTCGTCTTTGTGATTATGAATAACCAAAGCTACATGATTCTGAAAGGCGGAATTCTTAATATCAAAGGAGAATCGTCAAAGCATAACGTGTTCCCGGGCATGGATTTAAATGAACCTCCGGTAGATTTTGTCAGTGTCGCTAAGGGGTTTGGAATTGATTCTATCAGAATTGAAAGGGCAGAGGAACTTCAACCTTCTTTTGAAAAAGCCTTTCAAAAGAAAAAGCCGATTTTGTTGGATGTGGTTATTGATTCTACGGTTAAGGTTTATCTTCAGTAAAACTATGATAAGTCAGCTTGATTAGTATAGGGCAGTATAGATGTATGAATAAGAAGCCGTGATTCCCATATAAATTGGGGAAATCGGCTTTTTAATCATCATTCCGTCTGATAGGATCGGCCTTATATTTTTTTATAAATAAATTTGTCTTCAGTCATCTAACTGGCGAAATGCTTCTCTATGAAACACGGGGACGGTTCTTTTGCCTCATTTTCTAGCGAAAGTGATGCATGAGAACCGTCCCCATGCATCACTTTCCTAATTCTTTTTGCAACAACTTATTATGTAGTTTGGAAAGAAGTAGTAAGGCTATGATGGTACCAGCTAAGGTTAATCCCATATCCCATTGTGCATCCCAAATATCACCTTGGTTGCCTAGAAAGTTTTTAGCTGTTTTTCCTCCCTGGAGTATAATAAAACTTATCCATTCAATGATTTCATACATAGCAGAAATGGCTAGAGTAATACTTGTCACAATCCAAAATAACCATTTCCCTTTTTTCAATGGGGTTTTCCTTAATAATAATTCTCTAATTACGATGCCCGACATGCCTTTTAAAAAATGTCCAAATCGATCGTAGTGATTTCTTTTGAAATCAAAAGTATCTTTTATCCAATTAAATAGAGGAACCTTTGAATAGGTGTAATGGCCGCCGACAAACATCAATATCGCCATAATAGCGATAATGACGTAAGAGAGGGTAGTAAGACGAAACCTTTTGTACGTTAATATTGCGATTATTAATATGATGATGGCAGGAGTGGCTTCCAATGTCCATGACATGAAGCTTGCAGGTTTGATAAGTGACCAAATTAAAACGGTGATTACAACCAGTAATAACAGAACATGAATCGTCTTGACACTTTTTCCTTTCATTTCTAATTCCACTCCTATATGGTTTCCTCGCAGCTGTAAAAAGGCTGTTGAACCTATTTTTTCAACAGCCCTAAATAGTTTGATTATTTTGGTCTAAAAGGTTGGAAAGGATAACCGAGTTTTCTTGGTCGGCATCATATTGCACAACATCATCATACTCGAACAAACGAAAACTATCGGGGAAATGTTCGCGCATGTAGTTCACAAATACATGCGGATCATTATTTCCTCCACGCCGAAATTCCATCATAATGGCCCGAAATTTATGCGGTGGCAATTCGGTTTGGATGTGATAAGAGTTTGTAAATCCCAATTGATCCGAACTGTATAGGTTATAGGTATAAAACATCCTAAGCCCCTCTTTCTTCAGTATTCAGTTATATTATTTTGCCCTAATTATTGATTGTTATCTGTGTATATTTTTGCAAATCAATTAAAAAATATAAGGGTGAAACATGGGGACGGTTCTGGTGCTTCATTTTCGAGAGCTAATGAAACATGGGGACGGTTCTCGTGCCTCATTTTCGAGCGTTAATGAGACATGAGAACCGTCCCCATGCATCTAAATAGGGGAGCGAGCTTAATTGAACGCTGATAACACGGAAAAATTCAAATTTAGGCTGGAGAATGACGAAGGGGAGGTGGAAGTTGAAGGTGAAATCTACGGGGAAAGCCACATCCCATTTTTAGATGATATAAAGTTTAAAGCAGTTATTGGGCTGCTTAATTCAATTGATAAAAAGAACTTTAGTGATTCAGGGAATCATCAGGTATTTAAATATTTTGTCCGGGAAATTGAAGAGACGATTCATGAAATGAAAAAAAATGATCAATTTCAAGGAAAACTTAATTAATTCTAATTGTGGTATGGGCAAATTAAAATATCAAAGCTACCTAAAATAACACTAAAATACAAATAAATACAGCCTAGGAAGGGGAGCACTTCTTCCCAGGCTGTATTTATTTATATAACTATTTTCGCATATCATGCCATTTTTGAAATTTACCATGTTCAAAGTGTCCCTTGTGTACTTGGTCAAAGTGATGCTCTGAATGAGTTGCCCTTCCGCCGCCAAAGCCAATTAAAACACCGAGTGCAAAGACACAAACAGAATAAATTATTCGATGCTTTCTTTTCTTGCGAGAATGGATGAATTTTTCTTTTAATTCTTCTCTAATTTCATTTTTAATCTCATCTTTAAGAGTTTTGATGTTTTCTTGATTCCGTTCTAAAGGTTGCTCTTGAGGTTCTTCCTGAGGTAGTTCTTGTGGTTCATCTGACATTCCTGCACACACCTCCTTTTCTCCTAATATATAGAAATCGTAATTTATCATTTCTTAACAAATTGTTAAATTTTATGGAAATTTTTTTGCGCTTTTACTCTTACTCTTTGGGATTAAAGAAAAATCAAGATTAATTTCTATATTGGCAGCTGGAAAAAATTGTGATATTTTTGAGCTAATCATGAAAGATTTTTAAGTATCAGCATAGATTCAGTACGTTTTTGAATAAAATGAATTGTTTTTAAGAGGTGTGTGTGATGAATATTAAGGGGTTAGATCATTTAGTTTTAACAGTTAAAGAAATTGAAGTTACATGTAAATTTTACTCTTCAGTTATGGGTATGGAGGTTCAAACCTTTGGTGAAGGCAGAAAAGCAATTAAATTTGGAAATCAAAAAATAAATTTGCATCAAAGTGGGAAAGAGTTCGAGCCAAAAGCAATAAGACCAACACCTGGCTCAGCTGATTTATGTTTTATTACGGAAACTCCTATAGAACAAATAATAGAATCCCTAGAAAAGCATAGAATTACCATTATTGAGGGGCCGATAGAAAGAACTGGTGCATTAGGAAGAATCAATTCAGTATATTTCAGGGACCCGGATCTTAACCTAATTGAGGTTTCTAACTATATAAAACATTAAGCAGACTTAATTTAGAGAACAGAGTAGGCGACTTAGTTCTACTCTGTTTTTATTATTTTGTCAGAACTGTTTATATAGGGGGGCAGTTCACAATCCAAATTTCTACCCTTCGAATTGTGAACTGCCTTTTTATATTGGAAGAAATCTTGGTAATCACTTAAATCCCGAAAATGACTTCTACCAAAATGAGGCACGAGAACCGTCCCTTTGTCTCTTAAGTTTCCAGAAAATTATAAAAATAGGAAATTATTACCTTTCGGTTAATACAAAGGCACTATACAATTTGGATTAAAGAGTTAGTAAGGAGGGCGGTACCTTTGTCATGGCCTGGTATAGAGACAGTAAAGGAAAAAATCCTCTCCAAACGATATCTAGGAAACTTAAATAATGTTACGAGGACCTACTATTACCTTAAGGTTTACAAGAAACATCCGGAACTGGCCTGGTCCCTGCTCGCACATTTGGTTTCACGAAATGCCGGGTATCAGATGAGCGATCTAAAGCGTTTTGAAAACTGGAAGAAAATCATTAGCGGGGCAGCAGTGCCCCCTATAACGGGGCCTTTCCTGAACATTCTGAAGGAAGTGTTTGATTATATTAGCACCAATGAAATTGAAGCGATTTTTGCCTTCCTTGAAACAGGCAATTTCCTGATTTACCATGATGTTTGCCCTCAGTTGGAAGCCTATGAATGGGCGAAACAATATCCGGATCATGTGGATGAATTGTTCGATATGCTCCTTGATCAACCCTTTAATATCGATGAGTTTATATGGGAAAGTTGGAAAAAGTTCTTTCATGAAGCCGAAACCAATAGCTGGTTCCCAAATTGGTGGCTTGTGCCTGAAGTGGAGGCACACAGTTATGCATTGATTATCAATGAACAAAACCAAATTGAAGATCGGCTAGTCCATGATCCCCATAACCGTTATATTGGGAAATTTGGTACTGTCCTCGGCCCACAGCGCATCATTGAATTAATGGGCAGATTTGGTCAAACAAAACTCCTGTTCCCAGTTGCAAACTCCCTGTCAGATTCAAGTGCTGACAATCTCCTAATCTATACAGTTGATGACTTTCTTTATCTAGGTTCACGTATTGATACCGGCAAAAATCTGTTTGCAGGATTGTTTAAGAAGACAGATCTGCAGCGTAGGTGTGTCGAGTTTTGGGCGTTGTCACACCCTGTACATATGGGCACACGCACAGATTACAATCCTGTGAATTACAGCACAGATTACTCGGCCCTTTGGCCGGGGGGGCAGACTTTCAGTCCGCCTGTTATCAAAACCACTACTTCCGAACATGGTTGGCCACGATTACCTGGAAAAACACACAGGTATGCACACCTGCATTCGAAACCAATTAAGTTGCCCGTTCCTGTAATGGGGAGATCTGAAGTGTATAGCTGGCTGAGCTCTCCTGCATCACCAAAGCCGCTTGAACTAAAGCCGCGCAGTGCTCAAGATGAGATTTTTGAACCTATAAAATAATATAGGGAGGTTAAACATGACCAACCCTTCATTTTTGCTCTCAATGATGGAAGAGCTTAATTTTGTATTGGATCCGCTACGACAAAGTCTGGAAAGTGCAGAGAGCTTCACACTTCTTCTAGAGAAGCACGGCTGGCAATCCGCCCCTGGTGCGTACCTAATCGAGGATGTACGTGACCTTTTTGCCGTGACACAGGATTTTGAAGATGTCCAATTGTTAATGGATCAGGTGCTGACAGGGGATGCAAACTCTCTTGTGGATATGGCTGAGGGGCTTTTTCATCTTCTTCCTGGAATCGTGTCAAAGGTGCGTGCCCTCACTGATCTGAATGTGCAGGATCTAGCTTTTCCTTTCAATCAATCTAAATTTTGGGAAGAGTTTCCCGGGGAACTCATCGAAGATTTGTTTGTCAGTTACCTGCATGCCTACCGACCCACTTTGTACGCACCACTCTCCTTACTGGGTATCATTGAATCGCAAATCATTGATGTAGGCATTACCCCTGGTCGCATCAACTATACAAAGTCAGTCATCCTCTGGGATCGGCTTCAGCTGGCTGTTTCTCGCCCCGCAGAGTTAATCGAGGAGGTTTATGGGTGGGGGACGCCGGTGTTTGACGCGGAACGATTATTGCTGGGCCTCAAAAGATTCTTGGAGGTTTTGGGTTACCCGGCGGACCTTTATGTCCCCAATCCAGCCTTACTTGATGCGTATTATGATGCTTCCAACGCCTACCGTTCTGCCGTGAAGGAACTTCGCCTGCCCGTACTTGGTGGCGCCGATTTTTCCAAGCAGCTGTTTGAATTTGGGTTTTCTTTTCTCCCGATCACTCCAGAGGACAACCGGGGAGCAGCGCCTGTCGGTTTGGCTGTTGGGCCCGCCATAAGCGGCACTTTGCCCACCTTTGATTTTGGCGATCTAAGTCTTAGCCTTATTGGGGGATTCAGTTCAGATCAAGGGATCCGTCTGGAAGTTCGCCCGGGTAAGGTAAAGGCTCGGCTTTCAGCTGCTGGCACGTTGGGGGATGCAGAAGTTGCACTAAAGGTCAATCCCGAAAACCCGATTGTCTTGCTTGGGACGGAGCAGTCACATCGCGTTGAGCTCTCTGACTATACACTCCGTCTCCTAGCAAAAGGCTCAGCTGCGGATGCCGATTTTGCCTTTGAAATTGACGTCAATAACGTTGAACTGATTATTGATCTTTCTAATGCCGATGGCTTTCTATCCAAAATTTTGGGCAATGATCCGCAAAGATTCAAGTTTGGAGGTTCCTTGACATGGTCTTCAAAATCGGGACTCACCTTTGGCGGGCGTGCCGGTCTGATCCGGACTCTTCCTGTAAACCGGACAATCGGATTGGTAGAAATCCAGGACCTGCTTTATGGAATCGACGCTTCTGAAAAAAGCATTGATCTGATCCTGGCAGTCAGTGGAAAGTTCACATTGGGTCCGTTTGCGGCGAGCATTGCCGAGGTCGGGGCTAAGTTGTCCATGGTTCCTCTTCAAGATGATGAGCCGCCGGGCACTTTTGGCAACCTCGATTTGCGGTTTGATTTTAAACCTCCAGCCGGGATTGGCTTGAAAATTGATGCAAGCGTAGTAGCAGGGGGCGGTTATCTATATTTTGACCATTCAACTGAGCAGTACGCTGGCATCCTGCAGCTGGAAATCAAGGGTGGCATCTCCATCAAGGCGATTGGCCTCCTGACGACCCGTTTGCCGGATGGTTCCAAAGGTTTCTCACTACTTGTCATTCTCGCCGCGGAATTCCCGCCTATCCAGCTTGGATTCGGGTTCACCCTGAACGGGCTCGGCGGGCTTTTCGGGGCGAACCGCACGATGTCACTCGATGTCTTAAGGGCAGGAATCAAGAACCGAGCGCTCGATTCCATCATGTTTCCGCGTAATCCGGTGGAAAACGCCCCAAAGATTATCAATGATCTGAAATCAAGTTTTCCACCTGCGCAAGGCAGGTTCGTGTTTGGCCCGATGGCGAAGCTTTCCTGGGGAACACCGCCTGTTCTAACAGCCGAATTGGGTATTCTTCTCGAGCTTCCCAACCCGGTAAGGCTGGTGCTGCTTGGGCGGATGAAGCTCGTGCTGCCTCAGGAGGAAGCGGCCGTTGCCAAGCTTCAGATGGATGTCATGGGCGCCATTGATTTCGATAAAGGTGACGTCTCTCTAGATGCCACGCTGTTTGATTCCCGCATTGCTGCCTTTGTGATTACCGGTGACATGGCGATGCGCTTGAACTTTGGCGCCAGTCCGTCGTTTGCGCTCGCGGCAGGAGGATTTAATCCTCGTTTCCAGCCGCCTCCAGGTTTCCCTAAGCTGAACAGAATGACAATCTCGCTAGCCGATTCTGACAATCCGCGACTCCGGCTTGAAGCTTACATGGCCGTCACCTCCAACACTTATCAAGTCGGTGCTCGACTGGATTTGTATGCTGAAGAAGACACGTTCGCCGGAAGGTTCAGTGTCCAGGCGTATCTTGGCTTTGATGCCCTGATTCAATTTGATCCATTTGGCTTCATCGTCGATATCGGAGGGGCAGCTGCCCTGAAGCGAAACGGTGACAGCCTATTCGCGGTCCAGCTGGAAATGACGCTTTCAGGGCCAAAGCCTATTCATGCTCATGGAAAGGCCTTGTTCGATTTTCTGGGGAAGCGGGAGATTGCTTTCGAGGTAAAAATCGGGGATCCACAGCACGCTCCCGCACTGCCTCCGGTTGATGCGCTTGCCGCTTTGCAAACGGCCTTGGCTGACCAGCGCAATTGGAGCGCCGGGCTTCAAGAAGATGGCCGAATGCTCGTGACGTTGAGGGAGCTTCTGCCAGGACCGGAAGTGCTGGTGCACCCGCTTGGCGAATTGTCAGTAAGCCAGAAGGTGGTTCCGCTTGGACTAGAGATTACGAAATTTGGCAATTCCAAACCTGCAGGAGGTAGACAAACCTTTTCAATAACCTCGATGTCTTTTGGAGATTCCGAAGTTAACCAGTTCACCGCTGTCAAGGATGCATTTGCACCGGCCATGTTTTTTGAAATGAGCGACACTGAGAAGCTCTCAAGGCCCGCATTCGAGCAGCTTCATTCCGGCATTCGGGCTCCACTTCAGGATCTCTCGTACGGTACGGCAATGACCGCCGATTTTGAATATGAAACAGCTGTCATCGATAAAACGGAAAAGGTAGCCCGAAGTTTGGGGCGCCACACAATGGATGCAGGTACCTTCACGATTCTCACTGAGCTTGGCTCTGCCGCGAACTCGCCATTGAACCATACTGGTGAGGGACGGTTTGCCGGACCTGCTCGAAAAATTATGATGAAAGAGCAGGGGTACAGCGTAGTGAGCGCCGATGATATGAAAGCCCCAAATGGTTCATTATTTGGAACGACGAGCAAAATCACATATACCGAGGCAGAGGCTGCACGGGTTAAATACAATACGACCAGCTCCAGCAAGAGCAGGCGAGTTCAGGTGGTCGGAAGCTATGAGGTGGTGAAATCATGACAGGATATACCTTTTTGCCATGGATGAGGGAAGGCTTGGCAAGTTCTATCCCCAAAGAAGATTCGTTGATCGGTGCGATGGATAGCCGCGTGCAAGTGCTTGTCAGCCTACAAGTAAACAATACAGTGACGTCGGGAGTTCAAGTCCGACTTTACGGGCCTGGTGATGTCACCGGATTCGACCAGCGCCAGGTACTGCGGACAGACCCTCCTCATCTCGCGACAGGTTTTGAGGAGAATTATTTTGCGTCGATCGAGTTTGACCGTCCTGATTTTCCCTGGATGTTTACACCGGCTGCCGCCAAAGGCAATCGCCTGCGGCCGTGGATTATCCTGGTTGTTCTAAGCAAACAAGAAGCGAAGCTGGAAATACCTAAATCACAAACACTTCCTATTCTTACTATAAAGTCTCCGTATCAGGAAAAGTTGCCTGATTTGGGCGAATCCTGGGCCTGGGCGCATACCCAGGTGAATGGTGAGGCGGCAGGCGATCAAGGGCTGAAGGGCATGTTGAAAGGAGATCCAAAGCTGAACCTTTCACGACTCATCTGCCCGCGGTATCTGCTTCCGAGTACGTCCTATATCGCGTGCGTTGTTCCTGCTTTTGACATTGGCGTGAAAGCAGGACTAGGCGAGCAGATAGATGAAAACGGCAGCCTTCTGCCGGCCTGGGATGTAAAAAACGCTTCAGATACAACTGACCTAAGGCTTCCTGTCTACTATCATTGGGAGTTTGCGACTGGAGAAGCCGGTGATTTTGAGTCCCTTGTATGGGCACTTGAGCCACGTCGGATGGACCCGGATTTGGTCGGGGTAAGACCGCTAAATGTCACCGTTCCTGGCTACAATCTTCCTTCCTGTAAAGTTCCTGGTCTGGAGGGGGCGCTCCGTGTTTCTGAAGGAACCTCCCCTGGCTTGAATGGTGTACCTGAGAATTTTAGGGAAGCCCTAAAAGATTTGCTGAACAAGCCACAAACATTGACGACCATATCAGACTTGAGCGATTCCGTAATCGTTCCGCCGATTTACGGCAGGTGGCATGCAGCAAAGAAATCTATCGATTCAACCTCTAGGCCATGGCTGGAACAGCTGAATCTGGATCCGAGACTTCGTGTTGCCGCAGGTGTAGGTACCAAGATTGTTCAGGAAAAGCAGGATCAGCTAATGGCTTCAGCCTGGGAACAGATTGGCGAGATAGACCGAGCCAACCAAGCCCTCCGCCAGGCGCAGCTTGGCCGTGCGGTCGGCACAGCAATTCATAAAAGCCACATGAGCAATCTGCCCGCAGAATCGCTGCTCCAGTTAACCGGAGCTGCTCATTCGCGCCTTCTTTGGGAGGAGCAGACGATCGTGTCCAAAGAAAGGGGGACTACAATTACTGAGGTCCCTGCTTCCGCCGCATTCCGCAGGATTACCCGTCCGAACGGGCCTGTAGCCCGACGGGTCAATGGTGGCGGGAGTAGTCAGAAGCTAGATCTGATCAAGGGAATAAACTCGCTTAAATATAGGCTGAAGCAGCCGCTCAAGAGCCTTCGCGGCGCTGCCGTACTAGAAGGTATTACCGACAGTAGCGGGGTTAGGCGAAGATTAGAACAGGCCAATAAAGAGGCACTGAGTAAATTGGATGCAAAAAAAACATTAGAAGGGTTTAAGGGTGCTGCAATTATCATTCAGGAAGCCATCCTCCGTACAGTGGACCCGCTCTTGCGGGACCCGAAGGATCCGCCAAGATTGCCGATTGAAGATAGCAAGAAAATTTTATTGGATAGGCTTGACCCAGAAAAGACGGTCACGAATCGCATGCAGGCGCGTATCGTCATTCCGGACCCAATGTGGCGGCCCGCGGATCCCCTCGAGCCGATCATGGCAGCGCCCGAATTTCCTACTCCGATGTATCGGGCGTTGGCAGATCACTCACAGGACTGGCTTTTACCAGGGCTTGAGCATGTGCCGCCTAATACCCTTACGCTATTGGAAACCAATCCCCGGTTTATCGAAGCTTTTATGGTTGGACTTAACCATGAGATGAGCCGTGAATTGCTTTGGCGGAGATATCCAACCGATCAGCGAGGCACCTACTTCCGTCAGTTTTGGGATGCAAGAGGGCGCATCCCGAGGCAAGCATCGACGAAGGATATTCCGCCAATTCACGAGTGGGGCAAAGCACTCGGTGACCATATGTCAAGTACGGCAGCCCAAGAACAAATGGTGCTACTGATACGGGGAGATCTACTCCGCCGCTATCCGAACGCCACTATTTATGCAATCAAAGGGGAGTGGATGACAGTTAACGGAAAAAAGGTACGCCAGCCGAAGTCTTCCCCGTCGACGGATGAACAAAAGTTTCCCCAATTCTCCGGGAAATTGGAACCAGATATTACTTTCCTGGGGTTTGATTTGTCTGCGAGCACAGCCCAAGGAAATGACACAACCGCCCCCGGCTGGTTCTTTATCCTGCAGCAGCAGCCTACCGAGCCTCGGTTCGGTTTGGATGTGTCTCAGTCATCAACCGGAATGCCGTTGACATGGCGGGATTTATCTTGGAATGACGTCCATCTATCAGAAGGGCGTTATGTCCAGCTTTCAGGCGGTTTGAAGAATAGTTTTCAAAAGCCAGGAACGCCTGCAAACATTGACTGGAACACAGCTTCAAACTCTGCAGCTCTGGCCTATATTACCTTGCAGCGTCCTTTTCGAATTGCGGTACATGCAAGTGACCTGCTGCCAATTTAGAGGTACAGAATATTGCCAGGAGGAATCTGACTGTTGATTATTTCCTTTGAGACATAGCAGCGGCTCGCTGTAAAAATCAACTATTCCAATGGTTTACCACAGGAGGTTTTTATGCCGAATAGTGAATTACAAGTCTTACGAGAAGAATTGCTTCTCGCGCGAAAATCCGCGGGTGCCGCGGCTGAAGAAGTGGCAAAGCTAAAGGAGCCAGTCAAGCTTGCGGAAAAGGAAGCTGATGCGGCAAAAAAGGCCGCTGAGGATAAGCAGCTGCGTCTTGATGATTTGATAAAACAAACAAGTTTGCTGCCTTCCTTGCAAACCCGCTTTCAGGCAGAGCAGGCGGAGGCAGATCGATTGGCTGCAGCCGTTAAGGCTGCTACAGCTGAGCTGGCCAATAGAAGAGCGGTTGTCAACAGATTGCCCCCCATTTTTCGCCAGCAACAGCTAATACAGCTTATGGAACTGGAAAAAAAACTGAAGGAGCTGCAGGCTCAGGCTGCTGCGGCTGCACAGAAAGCAGCGAATACTAAACAGCAAATAGACTTGCTCTCACTGCTTTTGGGGCAGATTCCTGTTGCTGAAGCAGAGGTAAAGGCAACCCGAATGGCAGAAGCTTCAACCACACTAAAGCTGAAACAACTGCAGCAAAAGCTTTCTGATGCACAGGGACGCATTGAGGCTGAAAAGGCTGCCATCCAGCGCTATCATGACAAGTTGGAACAATTGTTGCGGCAATTAAAAGCAGACCTGCCAATCGCATTGTTTCCCGTACGGATTGAGACACGATTCGTCATCACCGTAGACGGCACTGACTTGCTCGTGCGTCTCTACCCGGATGATATCGGTCAGGACAGCCTTCGCCGCGAACTGACACCGATTGAAATAAACTGGGGTCAAGCGTTTTGGAAAAAGGCAGACGAAGCCGAAAGCGAGGAAGAGACAAAGCAGGCATGGGCCGAACTTGCTCAGCGATTTGGAGGAGAGCGGGCAGCTTGGATTAAAGAGAAAACCAGACTAGATGGAAACGGGCCCGGTGAACCTGCAGCCTCTGCCTGGGGGAGTGCTGCTGCCAAAGCTGCTTTATTGCCCGACAGGTGGACAGTATTTTTATACAAGGGAGAAAAGAAAGCGGTGGTAGCCCGGAGCAACCCCATTATCGATACCATAGCGACTTCTCCATCCTCGGATTCAGGCAAGCAGCTTGGAAATAGCGGACTATTTCTGGACGAAGGCATCTTGTGGATGGCAGACTTTGAGCAAGCCGTCAGGATCGGCATGGCGCTGCGTATTCGCCTGACAACGGAGCTGTTGTCAGGAATTGACCGGCTCGTAGTGTTGGGCGTAAAGGTTTCGCTGAATGAACAGGAATCTGCAAGTGATTTGGCCGCTCTGATGGATGCCCATCATTACACCCACGGTTTGGGATTTATTCCGACTGGCACCCCATCGAATAATACAGAAGAGGTTCAGTCTGGTTATGGCGAGCAGGATACCGGACATTGGAATAGCTTTGCGGTGGAATTCAACACCTCGTTAGTGCCGGAGGCAAATGGTTCGTTAGCGGCTTCCGCTTTTGGCATTCCGGATGCGACATTTCAGCATGTGCCATATGCAAACGGAGTGGATCAGATTGACGCAAAAATCATCAATCATGTGCTTTGGCCGGCTACTTGGGGCTATTTTCTGTTCCAGATGATGGATGGAATCGAAATGGAGAATGATCTTGAACGGTGGCGCTCCTGGTTTGCTGATTACGTCAGGGCGCGTGGTCCGCTCCCAGCACTCCGAGTAGGGAATCAACCTTATGGACTGCTTCCTGTCACCTCGCTTGATAAGTACAGGCCACTATTTGAGCCGGATCTCCTTATGGTTCACGTTCCGGAGGGACAACTGCAGCTGTTGTCTCGCATCGGATGGAATGTAACGCTGGACCGCGGCGCCAGTCACTGGTCGGATCAGTATAAAATTCCCGTTAATCTGTCTTCCATTTTTTCTCGAACTACCCTTAACAGCAATGTTAGGCCTGTATTGGCACTTACGGCAGCCAATGTGATGGGAACCGGTCTATCTGATCTTATTCTATTTGCTTCTGTTCAAACAATTCTAGGACGTAATGAAGCATATCAGATTGGCTGGCAGGTCAATGAACAGGGGATTGCAAAAAGTTGGAGCAATGCTCTGACGGTACCAAACGGTCCGGCAGGAGACGTGGTTGCCAGTGCTGTAGTATGTGCCGATCTAAATGGAACAGGCCAGCCTGATTTGTTTATCTTGCGGGTAACAGTTTCGAGAGGAATCAGGAATGCATCTTACTGTATTGGCTGGGAATTGGATCAAAGCGGCAAGCCGGCCAGTTGGAGCAACGTGATGTCAATCAAGATACCAATCACAAGCAATAGTGTTCACATTGCTGCAGCTATTGCTGATCTCGACCAAAACGGTCGTCCGGAGCTGATCATCGTGACCGCTCCTGCCGATGGAAGCGGGCCAGCCCAATGCCAAATAGGTTGGGATTTAACGGACAATGGAGTGGTTTCCCGGTGGACGAACCAGCAGATTATCCCTGATTGGCCAACCGGGCAAGTAAAGGGACTCAGCATCAACGTAAATCAAGCAGGAGTCATACCGGAAGTGAACGTCGTTTATTTGGCAGAATCCGATGCCAGCACTGTCTCTTATCTTCATCAATTACGCGGTTTTGACCGGGAGAGTGGTGCCATTAATGAATGGGCCGTTCGCCTTCTGGCTAACGGGCCGGCCAACCAAAAAGGGGGCAGTTTGGCTTTAGCCCTTGCCGATGTGGGCAGAAGCAGCCGTGTCCACCTTGGTACGGCAAGCGGACGTGCAAACCTGCTAAGTGGTTTGCGCAGCATCTGGCGTCGATCGCTGACGAACGTGCCTTACTATGGCAGGAACATAAGCGGTAATAAGGACCTGGTAGAGATGCTCGGTATGGACGGAGTTTCTGGGAGCTATACAGTCCGTCCGGTTATGGGTCCACTTTATACAAATGAACTGTGGAAATTTATGCAGAGGCCTCTTGACGATGTCTGGTGGAAGAACCATCTGGCAGCGGCCGAGACAGGGCTCAAGCTTGTTGGCTTAGAAGGGAAGCCGAGGCTGGTGGAAATGGTGTTAGAAAACGAGGCCGCACAGCTTCAAGCAGCCCTTGTTCAAGAAGGAATATCGGGGGAAGGCCAAGTTAATCCCAATTATATCGCCGAAATTGCCGAACTCGATCCATTGACACTAAATAATTCTAAGCCTCATCGTACCTTGTTATATCTACTATTAAAGCATTCTATGCTTTGGGAGTATGCGTTCGCTGCAATAAGAGCGGGCTTCGTCAAAAAGGAGCAGATGAAGGAACCTGAGTTGATCGACATCCCTGAACGGACCACGATGACTCCGCTGCGCTGGCTTCAAAAACCGTCACCGCCTGAACCGCGCATAAAGATAGCGGACTATTTGCACAAGCTTAGCTACAACGAACCTGCTCATCCGGATATTGCTGCCATTGTCGAGCAGCGGAAGAAACTTCAATATTTGGCCGTGCAGTCTGTGGACGTGTTGGAAGAGCTTTTGAAGGAAAGTCTCGATCTCAGTTCGCATAGGTTGGATGCCTGGATAACAGCTTGTGCATCTGAACGTCTTAGCGTGCTTCGCAGGAAAAAGCCTCAGGGCATCTATACAGGTGGTTACGGCTGGGTTGAGAATTTGCAACCATCGCAGGGTTCGGCCAGCAATGGCTTTATTCATGCTCCATCGCCGGCACATGCTGTCACAGCGGCCATCCTGCGCAGCGGTTATCTTGCCCACTCCGGCACAGGAAATGGAGATCTGCTTGCAGTAGATCTTTCGTCCGAGCGCGTACGGCTAGCACTATGGCTTCTTGATGGCATCCGTCAAGGCCAGCCAATGGGAGCACTTCTTGGCTACCGCTTTGAACGAGGATTGGAGGAGTGTTCACCAGGCCAGTTGAATAAATACATTAAGGTCTTGCGTAATCTTGCTCCTTTGACAGCTAATAAACTGATTCCCAAAACCGGGGATGTGGAGGTTACTGCTGCAACTAGTGTTGTGGACGGTCTTGCACTGCTGCGGCGTTGGCAAAAGGGAATGGAAAACGGAATTTGGGACATAGACACCCTGCCATTTGATGTTCCAGGAACAATGCTGCCTGCGCGTGGAACTTCCAATCATGCTGCGCTGGAGAAAGAGATTAAAAAAATCGCCGATTTAGTAGACGCTTTAAGTGATCTAGCTTTAGCAGAGAGCGTTTACCAAACTGTTCAAGGAAACCCTACTCGTGCAGCTGCCAGTCTTGAGGGCATATCGAGAGGGGAGCTGCTGCCGCCTGAGCCGGAGGTGGTACAAAGTGCACGTAGCGGGATTGGTGTTACGCATCGGGTAATGGTGATGTTGGGCGACGTTCATACAGACGATAAGTATTTGCAAAGTTGGGATTTTGATGAGGATAGACAGATGCGCGCGAAAGCCGAGCCGGCTTTGAATGCCTGGGCGGCCAGATTATTTGGCGACCCATCCCAGGTGATTTGCAGGGTACTATTTGAGGATCCAAAAACCGGTACATTTGAGGAAGCTACCATTACGTTGAAGCAGTTGCGTTTGTCGCCGCTGGATGTTCTATATACCGCTACTCCTCAGAAGCCTGAACCGGTTTTCGGGTCTCAAGACTACAGGGCCTCTGCATCGGAGATTGAACAACGGACTCTGTTATTAGCAGAACAGATGCGTCCAGGCATGCTTGTGACGTTGCTACTTGACCGTGACGGCAGTTGGGGAGCAGATAAGCTCAGTTTCCCTGAGCTCTTCGAGATAGTTCGTTCAGCCCGTGCTGTTATTACCTCGGCCCGTGAACTGGAACATAGCGATTTGCTTGAACCTCTTGAAGCGGTTCGTGCAGATGTTGATCAGGCCAATGAAATGGATTTAGCCGATTTAAAGAAAAGAGCGGACCAAGCTGTAACCGAATTGCAGAATCGCGTGCAACTGTTAGGGGATTTGACCACGGGTCATCCGCTATTTGTGGATTTGTATCAAGCGCTCATTCAGCTTTCCTACTGCATAGGGGATGCGGTTCCTATGTCTGCAAGGGGAACAGTTGATGAAAAGATAAATCAGCTTCAACAGCAAGCAACATGGCTCGTAAATGGTCTGTCCCAACTGATCGATCAGTTGACAAACCTAGAGGCTGAATTCGACCGCGATAAGGCCTCGAGGGCCGAAAGAGTAGAACATGACCGGAAGCGGCTGCAAGCCATTTATGGCGCAGACTTTCGGGTTCTTCCAAAATTAAAGCCAAAAAACGCTGCCCTTCTCAAAAAATCATTCGATGACAAATTGGGGATTCAAGAGGTAACCCCATGGTTTCAACGAATTGCCAAGGTACGCAAGGAAGTTGGAAATCTGGAGATGTTGCTGCTTTATGCGGAAGCTGCTAGTGGCGGCAGGGAAGGAATCTCCTTCGATGTCGCTCAGTTGCCTTATCAGCCCGGTGATAAATGGGTCGGAGAAAAGAGTGCCCAGGGCGAAAAACGTGGTGGGCAATTGTCCCTTGTCGCTCATCGCCCAGGTGGATTTAACAGAAACGATTGGGTATCAGGTTTGGTGATTGACGAGATAGTTGAAGTGTTTCCTAATAAAAGGGAAACAACGGCGGTCGCCTTCCATTATGATGCTCCAGGTGCGGTTGCACCCCAGGCCATCCTGCTTGCAGTGGCGCCGGACGTGAATCGTCCTTGGGATGAAAATACGCTCGAAGCCATTTTGCTAGAGACACTTGAGCTTAGCAAACTGCGGGCTGTGGATTCAGCTGCCTTGGGTGATTTAGGACAATATCTGCCGGCACTTTACTTTGCATTTAACTCCGCGAACGAGACGATCGGCATGAATTTGTATGATTTGGCAAAAGGAAAGTCTTGAGTATTTACCAAAAAAAGGAAGTGAGAGGAGAATAAGATGCCTTCAATTACAACTTGGACCCGTCTAGAACCGCGGTCCCGTAGTGAAGCTATACAGGCAAGTTTGCAGGCCAGGGTTTACGATCCCTTGTGGATGCTGGCCCGCCAGTGGCAGTTTGGCGAATTTCAAGGTGAGGATAACGGCTCACCGGTGGCTGTTCAGTTGCAGGCCGAGCAAAGCCAGTTAAGCCTGTTTTCTCCAGGAAGACCGCAGCGGCTTCCAATTAAAACTGATGCGAGTCCTTACGACAGTACGCTCCTGCCACTAGAGACAATGGTGGAGCGAGAGAAGGGCTCTGTCGCATCAACTGATCACTTCCGAAATCAGGTTGAATCAGGCCTTCATTTTATACGCTTGCTTGGCGTTACACTGGGTATGAAATACCGAACGAAGTATCTCGATGCATATCCTATCGATCCCTTGACCACAGAACAGCGTCAGGAAATGGATGCGGACAGCATCCGCTATCATGATGTGTTCGCAAGGCGTACGGTCAACGGCAGCAGGTTATACACAGATATGAAAAAAGGGATGGATACCAGTACGGGAATCCTGAAGAAGCTTCCTGCTCAGCCACTTATCGATCCAGCAGACCAGGCACAGGTGATAAAGCTGGCAACGGAATGGCTTTCTTGGTATGAATCTTTAGTCAGCCGGCCAGATCCATTCCAGCCTGCTGATACGTGGAAAGAGGAGAGAATGGAATACGACTTTGCCACTGCAGCGGCAGTATCCGCTTCACCAGGGGTTCCGAACGGCCAGCTTGTTATTGTAGCACCGGAATACCAGGGAGGGCACCTTGACTGGTATTCATTCTCCGTTGATCATCAAACATACTTGTCCGTCACAGGATGGTCACCATCCGTCAAAACGATCAATAAGTCGGTTCTGCCTACTCAGGTAAGCTTCCCTGGGATGCCGTCTTCCCGTTGGTGGGAATTCGAGAATGCCAATGTTAATATCGGCGCGATTGACAGTCCTCCTGATGATCTCGTGCGGATGCTCATGATGGAGTTCATGTTGGTCTATAGTAACGATTTCTTCTTGATTCCAATGGATTTAGACGTTGGCTCCATCTGTCAGATCTCCTCTCTTCGAGTTTGGAATACGTTCGGTGAAGAGGTACGGATTGACCCGGTCAGCAAAACCGAACCTGCTGGCAAGCCTTGGCGCATGTTCCAGCTCTCACAGGATACTCGCAGCAATTTGTCGGTTCCTAATGATCCTCTTAATCTATTCTTCCTGCCTCCAGTGCTTGGACCAAGCCTTGAGGGTTCCCCGTTGGAAGAGGTGCATCTGTTAAGGGATGAGACTGCTAACATGGCTTGGGGAGTCGAGATGGTCGTTGAAAGTCCTGCAGGTCTGCCGCTTAATCGACACGAGGACTACCAGGACGTGCTCCGCCGGAAGGAGATGCAAAAGGAGATCAAGTCTTCTGGTGTGACTGCAACTCGTTCCGGTCCGTTGGAGTATCGGGTAAGTACGGTTGTACCAGATCATTGGGTGCCATTCGTTCCAGTTCGACCGCCAGGATCTACCGAGGAAGCCAGAACGATTGGCCTTAAGCGCGGTACAGTCCTCCATCCCGAAAGTGGCCAACTAATCCAGCCAATCGGTAAGATACTTGCCGCCGATCCGCTGATTATCAAGGAGGAAGAGGTTCCACGAGAAGGAATCAAGGTTAGTAGGGCATACCAATATGCCCGATGGATAAACGGCGAGCCCTACCTCTGGATTGGACGCCGCAAAAGCGTTGGGCATGGTGAAGGAGGAATCGGTCTTAGATTTGATGTGGCAGAGCCAGGGGAGCAGTTCTAATGGCTTCGTGATAGGTCAGGCGGAAGGTTCTGGAGGCTTCTAGAAACTGTGGAATCTTTAATTTTTTTCAAAGTAGTAAAAAAATTAAAAACGGATATTAACATAGCCTAATGTAAAAGGATTTCTATAACATGAGTCGAATAAAGAATAACATTAAAAATTTTATGCAGGGGAACCAGATTCATAGAACCATAATTTCCAATCAGGTTGTACTAGATTAATAAAAAATCGGAAGTAGGAAATTTACATGTTATTTGATTTAACTGGAAAAGTAAGTATTGTTACAGGAGCTAGTAAAGGGATTGGTAAAGCAATAGCTGTAGGTTTGGCTGAAGCTGGGAGCCACGTTGTTCTCTGCAGCCGCACAAAAGTTGAGTTGGATGAAGTTGCCAAAGAAATTGAACAAAAAGGAGTAGAGGCCTTAGTTATTCCGTGTGATGTTTCAAATCCTAATGACATTCAAAATGTAGTAGATGATGCAGTTAATAAATTCCATCAAATTGACGTTCTCATAAACAATGCTGGAATAACGGTGAAAAGGCCGGCAGAGGAATACGACCTACATGATTGGAATAAGGTGATCGGTGTTAACTTAACGGGTGTATTTCTATTCGCCCAGGCAGTCGGCCGTCAAATGATTAAGCAAAAGAAAGGAACCATCATAAATGTTTCTTCCATTGGAGGGGAAACGGCACTTACCGGGTCAATAGCTTATTGTGCTAGTAAGGGTGGAGTGAATATGCTGACCAAAGTATTGGCGGTGGAGTGGGCTCCTCATGGCATAAGGGTAAATGGGATTGCACCTGCATATATTGAAACCCCTTTGGTAAAGGCCATTAAGGAGCAACGAAGTGAGTTTGCCCAAAGGATTGAGGCAAGAACACCACTAAATCGATTAGGAATGCCTGATGAATTAATAGGTTCGGCTATTTTCTTAGCCTCTGATGCTTCATCTTATATTACAGGTGAAACCTTAAAAGCTGACGGAGGTTGGACAGCTTTAGGACTTTAATGCATATGGATGAAGGATAAGCCAGGGGACAGGTCTCCTGGCTTTTATATGCAAGCAGAACCGTCCCCATGCCTCACCTCACAAATTCTAACAATATTTCTCCATGTTCCCTACGCCCAGTGTCACGAAATCCGAATGCTTGGTAAAATCGATTGGCGTCTGTATTTTCTTCTTTTACGCCAAGGATGATGGAGTCGCTGCAGTCATCGAGCTTTACCAGAAAGGTGATGGCTTGCGACAAAGCTGCTCGGCCATAGCCCTTTCCTTGGAAGGACTGGTCAATCATAAAGCGAATAATCCAATAGGTTCCATCCTCCGGGTCCTTGCCGTACATCAGAAATCCTATCATTCTAACATCTAAATAAATTCCCATCGGAACAAAGGATTGCTCAAATTTAGACTCTGCCAGCGAATATAAATTTGAAGCAATAAAAGTCTGCTGATGGGGGGCAACCTGCAATTGAATGGAATCCTCCCAATTTTCGTTAGTTATTGGTCTCAATGAAATAGACATGTGTTTTTTATTCTCCTTTTAGTTTTAAAAAATAAATTCCAAATCTATTAGGAAAATTATAAATTATTAGGAAAATATTGTATATATTTTTTATATAAGCACACCTTTGAGAAATGGATATAAAAAAAGTACATATAAAGGAATTTGGCAGCAAATTACAACTTAAGTTCGAATACCTCGCATGCCGTACAAGTCCTTGTTTATTTCTTCTAACAATCTAACAAATTCTTAATTTTATGGTAAAATAATCCTGTATCATACGGTGGGCCAAACTAACTACCTTTTAAAACAAAAATGCCAAGTGATTATATTGAGATAAATAGTGGGGGGACATAAAATGGTTGAAGAAAAAATTGTGGTTGGCGCAGGAACAAAGTACCCGCTTAATGGGATGTTGAGCATTCCTGAAGAGAGGAATGGTACCATTCCAGCGGTGATCTTGGTTCACGGTTCCGGGCCAAGTAATATGGACGGGAAAGTAGGAAATAATTTTATTTTTAAAGAATTTGCCGAAGGTTTGTCGGAAAGAGGAATCGCGGTCATTCGCTATGACAAGAGGACCTTCGTATATGGTAAAGAGATGAGAAACGATACTGGAATGTCGGTTAAAGAAGAAACTATTGAAGATGCCATCCTTGCAGCTGACTTGTTACGAAACGATCCACGGATTGATCAAAACAAAATTTTTATTATCGGACATAGTATGGGCGGGATGTTAGCTCCAAGAATTGACGCGGAAGGCGGAAATTTTGCTGGAATTATTATTATGGCTGGTTCACCGCGAAAATTAGAGGAAATCATGATGACGCAAAATGACCTCGCATTAAAGTCGTTGAACAGGGTTATAAGATTCATTGCAAAGAAGCAGGTAACTGCTTTATCATCCAAGTTAGATAACATTTACAACCTAACAGATGAGGAGGCAAAATCAACCCCCGTTTTAGGCAAACACGTTAAAGCTTACTACCTTAAAGAAATGGGTGAACACCCATCCATTCATTATCTTAAGGATTTAGATAAACCGGTTTTAATCATGCAAGGAGAAAAAGATGTTCAATCAACCGTAGAAGATGATTTTGAAGCTTACAAAAAGCAATTGGATCAAAAGCCGAATGTAACATTTAAACTATACCCAAACCTAAATCACCTATTTATGCCAGCCATCTATGGGAATATCCTAAAAGTCCAAAAAGAGTACAAGGTTGCCCAGAAAGTAGAAAGCCAAGTTTTCAAAGATATCGCCGATTGGATCCATTCAGTTTGAGGCATGGGGACGGTTCTAGACCGCTGAAAAACACACAGATAAAAGACATTTTTGTCTTCTGTTAAGGCAGATTTATCTTTGAGAAAGTCGATAAAAGACTTATACTTTTCGCAAGGGCGATTTTGTCTTTGATACATCGGATAAAAGACATTTTCGGTCTTATAAACCTTTTATAATTCCATTTTTACCATTCTCCACACCAATTACGGTCTTATGAACCTTTTATAAGACCGTTTTCACCATTGCTCCATAGCAATAACGGTCTTATGAACCTTTTATAAGACCATTTCAATCATGCTACATATCAACTTCGGTCTTATGAACCTTTTATAAGACCATTTTCACCATTGCTCCATAGCAATAACGGTCTTATGAACCTTTTATAAGACCGTTTTCACCATTGCTCCATAGCAATAACGGTCTTATGAACCTTTTATAAGACCGTTTTCACCATTGCTCCATAGCAATAACGGTCTTATGAACCTTTTATAAGACCATTTTCACCATTGCTCCATAGCAATAACGGTCCTATGAACCTCTTATAAGACCATTTTCACCATTACTCATAACAATAACGGTCTTATAAACCTTTTATAAAACCATTTTTGCCATTGCTACCCTACAATTTCGATTTATGAATCTTTTATAAGACTGTTTTTACCATACACAAAGGCGATTTTGTCTATGATAAACAGAAATAAGTTATATTTCTCAGTGGTCTCGGACGGTTCTCATGTATCATTTTAAGGTCCTTTAGGAGTGCCGAATATCAGACCGACATGTTGCTGCATGTACGGTCTTTTGGTTTGTATGGTAAAATATTGAAGGATGGAAGTAGTCGGGTTATTCGGAGGGGATACTGTGTATTTTTCAAATGAAGAGTTAAAAAGAATCATTGAAACAAAGCCAGTAGGCGGCTTCTATCCTTATAACCTCAAAGAATACGATGATGATGCTGCGGACGAATATATCTCAAAAGTTGTTGGATCGTTGGCAGCAATCAAAAATCTTGATTATAAAGCTGAATTTGAACACTATGGGAGCGGATATGCTTCCTATGTAGAGGTTTTTTGCTATAAAAAAGATGGAAGCTCTTCTGAAGAACGAAATGGTGTATTAGAGATTGATGGAATTAGAATTTATATATGCCGCCTTACTCCAGTTGCTGTAATTGGGAAGGGGAGAGTTACTAAACACGACAAAGGAGGAAGCAGTGATTTCCTGCCAAGTCAAAATGTCGATGTATTACCATCAGGAGACTGGGAAGAGATGGCAGCAGGAATCAGGGGTGTGTTAGCAAGGTACCATTTCAAGGATCTAGACAGTAATTATGTTAGCCAACCGCTGCCTTTTGAAGCGGATATCCCTACGCTCCTAGGCGATCCACCGTATAAGATTTTCGATGCCTTATTTTATTGGGAAGATTAATTTTTTGTATGTCATCTAGGTCCATTTTAACATCTATGGGGGTGTGAGTTATTCTCGTTATTGACTTTCTAATAGATATTGCAGGCGAAATTATTGAACATTTAATCCCCAATCCTACCGCTAAGTTTGAAAAGAACATCATCCGGTTAAAAGACGAGGCTTGGTTTTCAGAGCTAGAGAAAGATTATCGATTCCAATATATTATTTATAACAACCGAAAAGTAAAGCGCTTTTTAAGTAACGAAACAAATGTTAAAAAGATTACAAGTATGGATTCAGAACGGGAGCAATTCATTCTTCTTGTAAAAGAAGAGCATGAAAAATTCGTGGGCCTGCGAAAGTAGTTAAACCGTCCTCTAATAAAAAGGCTGTATCGCCATTACGATTCAGCCTTTTCCTTATCAGTCTTTTTATTTTTCCGCCAAACCATCAATTGAAACAAGCCGCTTTTCATCATGTGTCCCTCTTTGAGTGACTAACGCCATACTCGAAGTGTCTTCAATGCTTTCAATCCAAACTGGAATACCATGGTACTGAACTGCTATTTCATTTTCTGCTGCCAATATTTCCTTGACCCTATTTAGATCCATTTCCATCACCTCAATGTTATTTTTCCAAAAAGTCATAACATTATAAGAAAATAAACCAAACACAAATTAAAAAAGCAATGCCATCACCCGTCGAAATTTTTTCGAAAAAGAGGAATTTAGTAAAATCTTGTCTAATATTAGGTAATAAATACTATTTTTTTATGAGGGATAAGATGAGCAAACATTACGAGTATATTGGTTCAAAGATAAAGGAATTGAGTGTGGATATTTTTCAAAGAACCGATTCACCTATTGGAAAAGATGAATTCTTCAACCCTATATATGAGGAATTGGTATTTCCGAGGCATTCAGCAGAAGACTTATTCATTCATATAGGGGAGTTCTTAATTAGCCAGACAGAAGAACATAAAATGAACTTAGTTAAATTTGTGGAAGTCTTTGGTCTTCAATTAATAAAATCTAGAGCTTCTTTGGATCAATCGATCCATTTCTTGTACTTAACTCGTTGTTCAATTATCGATTTGCTAGAACAAGAATTACTTCAAGAGAGGATTCCGATAAAAAACTACTTTGAAGTGATGAAAATAATTGAATATTTATACCAGCTAATTTCCAAAACTCTTTTGAATATTTACTCTGAGGAGATGTCAGTCATTAAAATAGCCTTGGATGAGTCGAAAGAGGATTTAAAAATGACACTTCGAGAGCATGCAGATTTAGAGCGAGCCTTAAATGAAGCGACCATATTTGCTATATCCGACCAAGAAGATAATATCTTATACGCAAATGATAAATTTTGTAATTTATATCAATATACTAAAGAAGAATTAATAGGGAAAACACACGATATATTCTCTTCTAACTTTCATCCTCCAGATTTCTTCAATGAGATATGGGAGACCATTCAAAGCGGCAAGGTATGGAAGGGCGAAATTCTTAATCAAGCGAAGGATGGGACAAAATATTGGCTAGATACAACGATCATTCCGTTTGTTGATTCAAATGGAGAGCGTTATAAACATATCTCCATTCAATATGATATTACTGAAAAAAGGAATTCAGAAGAAACGCTACGCAATACCGAGAAACTTTCGATGATTGGAGAATTGGCTGCTGGCATAGCCCACGAAATTCGAAATCCGTTAACAACCATTAGGGGATTTGTACAACTAATGAATCAAAATGGAATAGAACCTTACTACTATACGGACACCATTATTGATGAAATTGATCGTATTAATTACATTGTTAGTGAATTGATGATTTTTGCTAAGCCACACCAGGTTCAATATAATGAATGTAATATTAATAGTATTTTAACCAGTGTGATTAAATTTCTTGAACCGGAGGCAAATCTTAAAAATGTGGAGATTGAATACGAACTTCCCACAGAGGATGTCATCATTTCTGGCGAAAGAAATCAATTAAAACAAGTGTTTTTAAATTTACTAAAGAATTCTATCGAGGCTATGCCTTCAGGAGGTAAGATATATATTTTGCTTGAAAGGTCAACGCAAAATATAGTAATCACCATAAAGGATGAAGGTATAGGAATGGAGACAGAACAGATTAAAAAACTCGGGGAGCCTTTTTTTACGACAAAGCAAGATGGGAATGGCTTAGGGCTAATGGTGAGCTATAAGATCATTCAAAACCATAAGGGATCCATTCATGTGAATAGTAACTTGAACCAAGGCACCACTTTTACTATTTCATTTGAAAGTCCTCAAAAAGACAAAATTGTTAAAGAAAGCTAAAATCTTTTTCTGAAAAAAGGTTGCTTTCTTCACCATCCGGATGAAACATGGGGACGGTTCTTTTGCCTCACATTCTAGCGCAAATGAGGCATGAGAACCGTCCCTATGCATCAGAACGTAACTTTTCTAATGGTTTCTGGTGTATCAGCATAGGCTTTCAACAAACCCTTTATCATTATTTCTTCTTTGTTAACTTCTTTAAAAGGTAAATAAACCTGTAATTGCTTGGAGAGGGGAGAATGTGAAAGTTCAACTGTTTCCAGATCAGTCCAATGTGCGTGGATGGGCTGGTTATTTGCGAATGGAAACGCTTCCGGAAATCCGTTTCGGAAAAAGGGGTGCTCATCTGCTTTTTCTACCCCAGGTTCGTTCAGGCAGATATAGAGGGAGAGGTTATCACAAAACTTAAGAATCTTGAGGTGATACATGAACAGGTTTTCCATGTCTATATTTCCCTTGATTCCCAAATTATCAAATAGGTAGTGGAGCCTCTTTCGTTCATCGGCAACAAATTCCTTAGCAAGTGGATCTACCTCGTTCTGCAGAAATGAAACAAAATGCAAACTACAAAGAAGACTGGCATACTTGCTCATACATTCTACTTCATCAATTCCTTTTTTATAAATAGCAGTCTTTAACTTCATGGGGTGATCGATAAATGAGTATGGTTTGTCTTTTTCGTTATTCCATAAAGGCCATTCGTCAGCCTCAATCCAGCCACGATCGTGTTCACTTATGGCTAGAACCACTTCATCTTTCAAATCCACTCCGTAAAAATAATCATTTTTCCAGGACTGTGCAAATATGCCTGATATCCTGGCGTGGTCATCCTGTTTTATCATAATAAAGCTACCTTCCTGCTCATAAATAATCATTTTCCCACACTCCTTTCTAGAAATGATTGCTCTTTCTTAATAAATATTTATGGGATTAGGAGAAATGCATAATTTTGTAGACGATTCGACTATATGTTTTTTATTTATTTACATGCAATAGGGGGAAGTCATCATGCCAAACTTATCAGAGTTTCGACCTAGCTCAGCTGGGTTTAAATTCGGTAACAGCTTTCCAAGTGTTCCTTTAAAAAAATTTGATATTTGGGGTAGGCAGATTACATTTGGTGATGCATCTTACGGCCTTTGTGGCGGAATGGTTTTTGCAGTCATGGACTACTTTGAAGCAAACATGTCAATCCCGTCAAATCAGGCAGCCCCTTCCGCTGGTCCGTTATTTGACTTTATCGTTAACCGGCAGATTAATAGTTTAAATTTGCCCTTAGGTTTTATTAAATATTTGTATTTGATGAATCCTGTACTACCGGACGATGAAACAATGGCTAGTAAAATAGGGGCTGCACCGCACGGAAGGTCCTGGAGAATGATAATAAATGAATGGCCACGAATTAAAAATGATCTTGATCATGGAAAGCTATCGCCGCTTGGTTTAGTAAGAGTAAAATCCCTCAATCCTTTTCAGTTTGGAAAAAATCATCAAGTTCTTGCATACGGATATCACTTGAATAAGAACGATCTGTCCATTAATATATATGATCCTAATTACCCAAACGATGATCATGTCACGATCTCCTTAAATATTGAAAATCCCGCGTCCGCAACAACCGTTGTGCATTCAAAGTCCTCAGGGCCTATTTATAGTTTTTTTAGGACAGATTACAAATTTAAAAGGCCGGTGGATAAGGGCCGAATCGATAATTAATATAAGCCGTTTTTTCTACCTAAAGGGGACATCAAATCTCAATAACTTTAATCGCAGAAAAAATCTCTTCTTCCGCTGTTTGGTGATGCCATTCATGTGGATAGTATCCTAATGGGTTGCAGATGATTTCGATTCCGTTATAGTGCTCATGGTATCTGGTATGGATATGACCGAAAATATACTTTTTTACGCCATATTTCAATGCCAATTCACCAAAACGTTCGCTGCCCATCATGGCATTGAAAAAATCCCAAGATGGATCGCCCTTTAATTGTAAATATTTTTTAAAGGGAACGACATGTGTAACCATGATGATATTTTTACCGTGATACTCCTTTAACCAGTTCTCGAGCTTTTCAACGTAACGGTCCGTTTCTTCGCCATCCGAACCCGGCCAATGGGCATATTGCTTATCCGGCCATGTAAAGTCGTTGAACGTGCCGATCCTAAATTGTTCTTCCGTGTAACCTTCGATTTGAAAACTATAATCATACCAACCGCCATCACCAATTACGACCCAGTCCTCATTTAATTCAACCGGGCCATTTCCAAGATTCCCGGGGAACTGAAGCAATTTTTCATTAGCGACCTTAGAATCTTCATAATAGACATCATGGTTGCCGTGCACAAATAGGATCTTTGTCTTGGCAAAATCATTTTGTAGCTTATTCAAAAGAGCAAGGCTTTTATCCGGACCCGCTGTCATATCACCGCTGATCATAAACACATCGGGCCGATTGGTTTCCATCCATTTATTTAACACCGCCATAATTTCATTCTGAGTCCGTTTTCGATTCAAGCCTTCATGAATATCTGACAAAATTGCGATTTTCATCTACAGTCCTCCCTGCAAAAATAGTCCTTCCTACAATTTCTTTAAACCCAATCCATTTTCCTTTATTAAAGCAAAAAAGTGCCGGGCACCACCCATTTTAGAGTAGTGCCCGGCACCTTTTAAAAATTACCACCATATCTGCGGTGCTTTCGTTTCCTGAAGAGGGGGTATTGTTTGTTCAACATTTTCCCAATTTAGTTGGTCCAAAAATTGAAAAACATCTTCCTCCACACTATTTCGTTCGTCCTCGAGGGTAATAATATGACCTGAGTTCTCGTACCACTTGATTTCTTTATTGGCAGTTTTAATTCCGTTATATATGATTTGCGGGCTTTCCATATCAATAACATCATCAAGTCGTCCTTGAACGATGCAGGTTGGAACTGTTATTTTATGTAACTGAGTGGAAACATCCGACACTAGCCTCTTTAAACCTTCGACCGCTGGCATACTGTTATCCTGAAATGCACTCAAATCACTTGTGATTTGTTCTTCCGTTTTTCCTTCTAACTCCTTGTACTGTTTGGCATAGGCCCGTACCATTTTTGGCAGCGTTTCTTTATTTTTAAATCCCATCGGTGCACACATTGGGACAACTCCTGCCAATGGAACCTCGGTTGCCAGCTTTAAGGAAAAAACTCCCCCAAGGGAGATTCCAATTACTGCGATTTTTTCGTAACCTTTTTTCTTTAATAGCTGGTAACCCTCCAATACACTTTTCCACCAATCTTCCGGAGTGGAGTTCATAAGCTCTTCGGGCGGGGCGCTGCCATGTCCTTTATATAGGGGTGCATGGGAGGAGTAGCCTTTTTCTTCTAAAAAACGGCCTAACATACGTACATCTGCTGTGTTGCCGGTAAAACCATGAAGAAGCAACACTGCGCGGTCGCCGCCTTCAAATGTAAAAGGTTCGGGTGCTTTTAATTGCATGTCCAAACTCCTTTAACTGAGATATTTTTTGGTTAGTTTTTGTCTCCCTTGAGCAATTCATTACAAAATTACTCATGTTAATTTTAGATAAAGCCAGTGTTTATAATGGATTGAATTACAAAAAACAGCATCAGTTAAGACTGATGCTGTGGGGTTGAAACTAATCTTTTTCGGTTATTGATTGTTGGACTTTGCTTTCTCCTCATTGTGCTGTCTGATAATTTTATAACTTGTAAGAGCTGCATCACCTGAAATTCCGGCAATTAGCGAGAAGAAGATATTTTCTATAAAGGAATTAGGAGCGGTATAAAAAACGAGAAGGAGCGCAGCAATGGCACCTAGAAGCATTTCCTCAAGAAACCCGAGATAAAGAAATTTTTTTGTTCGGCGCGGCATGACAATTTTGCCATGCTTCCGAACATGTCCAAGAATTCCGACTGTCCCACCAATTACTAAAGAGAAAATAATGTCATCCAACACTTGTTTCTCACTCTCCTTAAGCCTATTTTTTTTGACCTAAGGTAAATCTTGGTGTATTACCATTATACTAAACTTGGAAACACAATAAAATTGGGAAAAATTCCAAATTTTTGGTGAAATGAGGCATGGGGACGGTTCTTTTGCATCATTTTTAATCGTAAATGATGCACGAGAACCGTCCCCATGCATCAACTTATCGAAAAAGAACAAAGATAATTATTATGAGTAAAAAGAAAGGGGGAGAATTCATGAATGTTCCGGAAAATGTGATTATTACATCGCTTAGAGGTAAAGAAGTTCTTTCTAATCCTTTTTTGAATAAAGGAACGGCTTTTACGAAAGAAGAGAGGGAGGATCTTGGACTCGATGGTTTGCTGCCGCCTCGGGTGCTCACGCTTGATGAACAGGTAAAAAAAGTCTATGAGCAATATTCAATGCGGACCACCAATTTGTTCAAAAACGGCGTACTTTATGATTTATATAACCGCAATGTCGTTCTGTTTTACCGTCTGTTGAAGGATCATTTGGCAGAAATGCTTCCGATTATCTATACTCCGACTGTAGGTGAAGCGATAGAGACCTATTCCCATACCTACCGTCGCCCAGGTGGACTGTATCTTTCCATCGATGACCTAGATGGCATTGAAACGGCATTTTATAATCTTGAACTTCCTAAAAATGGGATTGATTTAATCGTTGTTACGGATTCAGAAAGCATTCTCGGGATAGGGGACCAAGGGGTAGGCGGCATTAATATCGCAATCGGTAAACTTGCGGTCTATACAGCAGCTGCTGGTATTGATCCAAGCCGCGTTCTGCCAGTTGTCCTAGATGTTGGTACAAACAACCAGACGTTGATTTCTGATCCTATCTATATCGGTAACAAATTTGCGCGTGTTAGAGGAAAGCGTTATGAGGATTTCATTGATATATTCATCCAGACTGCCAGAAAGTTTTTTCCTGAGGTGCTTCTTCACTGGGAGGATCTTGGAAATGTGAACGCACGCAACATCATGGCCAAATATGGTGACAAAATCCTTACCTTCAACGATGACATCCAGGGAACAGGTGCCGTTACCCTTGCTGCAATTATGTCTGCCTTGAAAGTCACAGGCACATCCCTGAAGGATCAGCGGATTGTAATGTTCGGACCAGGGTCGGCCGGCATTGGAAACGCTGACCAACTGGTAGATGCTATGATTCTTGAAGGTTTAACGAGGGAAGAGGCCTATGACCGTTTCTGGGCAATTGATTACCGTGGGTTGTTGACTGACGTATCTGGGGACGTCTTGAATTTCCAGAAACCATATTTGCGGAAAGCAGAAGAAGTGAAGGACTGGGATCGGAATGAGGATGGCATCATTTCATTAATCGAAGTAGTCGGGAGGGTAAAACCAACCATCTTGATCGGTACCTCTGGACAAGCGGGCGCATTTACTGAAGATATTATAAAAGAAATGGTCAAGCATGTTGAACGGCCGATTATTATCCCAATGTCCAACCCGACTGCACTGGCGGAAGCAGTCCCAGAAAACCTAATCAAATGGACTGATGGAAAGGCGTTAATAGCAACTGGCAGCCCGTTTGATCCTGTTGTATACAATGGAGTTTCCTACGAAATTGGGCAGGCAAACAACGCATTTGTATTCCCAGGGCTTGGCCTTGGAGCCATTGTTGCAAAAGCTGAAATCATCTCAAAAGGAATGTTTGCAGCCGCAGCTAATGCCGTTGCCAAAATGACAGACACTAGTAAACCAGGTGCATCGCTCCTGCCAGCCGTTGAAAACCTGCACGAAGTTTCAGAATACGTTGCCGTTGAAGTAGCCAAAGGGGCCATAAACGAAGGAATAGCGAGGGCAGACATTCAGAATGTGGAGCAAGCAGTTACCGAAGCCATGTGGGAACCTGAATATAAGGAAATAAAAAGTGTAGGAATTTGGACAAGTATTTAAAAGGGTGATGCATGGGGACGGTTCTCGTGCATCATTCTTAGTGCGAGGATTTTAAGTTAACCCCTAAGATGAAATCAGACCGGACATGTGAATGCATGTTCGGTCTTTCAAATTTGGATTTATTTCTAGCAGTTTCGCCACATCCATTTATTCCTTCAGGCAGAAACAGATGTTAAAAAGTGTAATACCACATGGTTGAATTCATCAGTTTTTTCGATTTTCCCCACATGGCCCGCTTTTTTGATCGTATAAAACTTGGAGTTTGGTATTAATTTATGCATTCTTTTTTGATTGAAGGGGGGACAAATTCTATCATTCTGACAGGAAATGACCAAAGTGGGAACATTCATTTTTTTCAATGTTTGCCGATAATCAATTTCCAAACATGCGTTTACTCCTGGTAGAAATCCGTCAAGATGTTCGGACCAAATTGGCATGACTTTTTGAACGGCTTCTTCATTTTTATCATGCAAACATCTCGAAGTCGCTCCTGTGTGGAATTTTTCAATCGTCAAGTTACTTGTAAATTTTTTGTTTGTCCGCAGCAATAGTTTTTTTAACCACTTCGGAACGTAAAAAAGAGTGTTTGCAAGGATGAGTGACTTTATTTTTTCCGGACGTATCTTATAAATTTCCTGCGCAACCATTCCTCCCATGGAAAAACCAAGGATATGCGCTTCGTTCAAGCCTAATTGTTCCAATAACTCAACAATGTCTCTTGCAAAGGCGTTGATGGTTATTTCTTGACTTTCTGAACACCTGGTTTTTCCAAAGCCCCGTAAATCAGGGATAATTAAATCGAAATGTTCTGCCAGCTCATGTTGAAATTTCCATCCTTCTTTTCGTTCCCCCAACCCATGAATGAGTACTAGCGGATCGCCGTTGCCTAATCGATCATAGTAGAGATTGACTCCGTTTACCGACGCGAAAAGCAAGGTAATCTCCTCCTATTAATGTATTATTCTATTTTTATAGAGAAAGAATCCTAATTAAATAGTGATAAATATGAATGTTGTTATAATTATAGCGTTTTTTTTACTGTCTTTAGGTTAAAATTTTAAAAATATTTAATTTATGGACCATCCCATGAACCTATCCCCAAAAAATTTATTCTGTTAAAAGGACTTTTAATCATCCAGAAAGAATATATTTGATAGCGCTTACAGATGGCGCGGGGACGTTCTGTTGCATCATGCCGTTTTATTCAGGTGGTCATGGGAAAATACATAGTAAAGTATGAGAATCGTCCCCATTTCCCAAAGGAGGAATTTGCAAATGGCATTGAATCAACAAAGTGGTCAGGTGTTTGATGCTGTGGTGGTTGGGGCTGGGTTTTCTGGGTTGTATATGCTTCATCGGCTGCGGGAGGCCGGGTATTCGGTTCGCGTTTATGAGGCGGCGGATGATGTTGGGGGCACCTGGTATTGGAATCGCTACCCGGGTGCGAGATGTGACATCGAAAGTATTTACTACAATTATACTTTTTCAAAGGAGATTTTGGACGAGTGGACGTGGTCATCCAGATATGCCGAGCAGCCGGAAATCTTAAGCTACATAAATTTTGTGGCAGATAAACTGGACCTAAGGCGCGACATTCAGTTCAACACAAGGATTACAGCCGCCCGCTACAATGAAGAATCGCGTAACTGGGAGATTCGCATGGAAGATGGCACTTTCGTCTTAGCTGAATACTTTATCACCGCATTAGGCTGTCTTTCTTCTTCTAACATCCCTAAATTTAAGGGATTAGACAGCTTCAAAGGCGAGATGTACCACACAGGAAGATGGCCGCACAAGAAGGTGGATTTTAGCAGCAAGCGTGTCGGGGTGATCGGAACTGGTTCAAGTGGAATTCAGGCAATCCCGGTTATTGCCAAAGAAGCGGGACACCTCACTGTTTTTCAACGGACACCGCAGTATAGCTGTCCAGCGCAAAATCATTCACTTGAGGCAGAAGAAATCCGCAAGACTTGGGAAAATTATGATGAGACTAAACAGCAAATGCGATACTCGCAGCACGGTGTACCATATGGACCTCGGATGCGGTCTGCCCTGGAGGATTCCCCAGAAGAACGAGAACGTTTATATGAAAAAGCCTGGCAAGAGGGCGGACTATTTTCACTTACCTACAACTACAATGATATAGCTATGGTGCCAGAGTCGAATGACACCGCCGCATCCTTTATCCGCTCCAAGATTAAGCAAATTGTTCATGACCCCGAAGTAGCACAAAAGTTAATGCCGACCTACTACTACGCTACTAAACGACCTATCATAGATACCAACTATTTTGAAACCTACAACCGAGAAAATGTCTCACTTGTCGATATTAAGACAGCGCCAATTATGGAAATTACACCTGATGGAATCAATACGACAGACAACGAGTATGAACTAGATGTCCTTGTGTTTGCGACTGGTTTTGATGCCATGACAGGACCTTTATTTAAAATTGATATTCGTGGAAAAAACGATGTCTCGCTCAAGGATAAGTGGGCAGACGGCGCCGAGTTGAAGACCTATCTTGGACTATCCACTTCCGGATTCCCGAACATGTTTATGCTGACCGGTCCGCAAAGCCCATCGGTACTAAGCAACATGATGGTTTCGATTGAGCAGCATGTGGATTGGGTTGCCGATTGCATTGATTATCTTCGTGAGCATCATTTGGAAGCATTTGAGGCCACTGAAGAGGCGGAAGCATTTTGGAGCCATCAATGCCGCGCTATTGCCGACATGTCTCTGCTAACTAAAACAGATTCCTGGTACATGGGTGCGAATATCGACGGTAAGCCGCGCGGATTCCTTGCCTTTGCCGGAGGAGTTGGGCTATATCGATTAATTTGTGATGATATTGCAGCAAGAGGCTATGAAGGGTTTACCTCTCTGCTAGCACATGATAACCAAGATGATAGCAAAGTGAAGGAGGGATTTTTCGTGTCAAATATTGATCCTCAAGCATGGTTTATTTTAAAACAATTAGAGTCCGCCGGTGCTCCGCCTATGGAGCAGCTAACTCCGGAACTAGCCAGGATGGGTGATTTTAGTCTAATAGCGGGCGCGCCTGAAGAGGTAGCCAAAGTAGAAAACAGGACCATTCCGGTTCCGGGTGGAGAAATCCCTGTTCGTATTTACACGCCGGAGGGTGAAGGACCATTCCCAGCATTGGTTTACTACCATGGAGGGGGCTGGGTTATCGGCAACCTGGATACGGTTGACGTGCCTTGCCGTATGTTGGCAAACAGAGCAGGCTGCGTCGTCGTATCTGTCGATTACCGATTGGCCCCTGAGCACAAATTCCCGACTGCCGCTGAGGATTCGTATGCCGCAGCAAAGTGGTTATCGGAAAATGCTGCATCCATCCAAGTAGACCCTGAGCGTATTGCAGTAGGAGGTGATAGTGCTGGCGGAAACCTTGCAGCAGTTGTGGCCTTAATGGCTCGTGAACAGGGAGGCCCTTCATTTGCCTATCAAATGCTTATCTATCCTGTCACAAATCACGCTTATGACACGGACTCTTATCGTGATAATGCAGAGGGTTACTTTTTAACAAAAAATACAATGGTCTGGTTCTGGAATCATTATCTACGTAATGAAGAGGATGGCCAAAATCCGTATGCATCCCCATTATTGGCAGAGGATTTAAGCGGACTTCCGCCTGCGCTGGTGATTACGGCAGGCTTTGATCCGTTGCGCGATGAAGGGGAAGCCTATGCGGAACGGCTGAAAGCAGCAGGCGTACCGGTGGAAGCGACACGCTATGAAGGAATGATTCACGGTTTCTTCTGGATGCCGGGAGTGCTGACGGAAGCACATAACGCCATCAACCAGGCAGCCAATGCATTGAAGCAAGCTTTTAGTGCTGTAAAAACTATATAGATAGAATGCTGATTTAGGAGTCTAACTCATAACTGGACGGGACATATATTTTTTTAAACCATTGTTAAAATGACATTAGTAATAAATAGTGAAATGAAAACAGGGTGACCCAATCACATGTTTTTTATGTGAAACAACTGACCTTGATTGCGAATTTAATAAAAATAAATCCACTTCGAGTAGCTGGGCTCAGGTGGATTTATTTATGTCTTGCATTCTTTACCAATTTATAATCAATAATTTACATAAGCCATACAGAGAATTAAAATCTCCTTGCTATTTTATTAATAGGTACTTTTTTAATATTTAATAAAAAGACTTGAGGAGGTTTTGTAATGAGTAATCAGGAGTCACACAAGGAGATGGACAGAAGAAAATTTATCAAAATAGGGGGAATAGGCACACTTGCCTTAACATTGGGAGCAGCTGGCCTTCCAAAAGATTTGTTTTCTGGGACAGCCTATGCCGAATTAAATGATGATATGAAACTTCAATTTAATCCAGACGGCAAATTCAAGATTGTTCAGTTTAATGATACACAGGATGATGAAAATATTGACCGCCGTACCATACAGTTGATGGAAAAAGTCCTCGATACAGAGAAACCGGATTTTGTGGTCCTAAACGGAGACAACATCACTGGTGGCTGTGACACTCCTACCGAAATGAAACAAGCCATAAACAATGTGGCGCAGCCGATGGAGCAAAGAGGGATTAAGTGGGCCATTACATACGGAAATCATGATGAGGATTCCACTCCAAAAAGCGGCCTAAATGAGGAGGACATGCTGGGCATTTATATGTCTTACCGATACAATATGAACACACCTGGGGTAAAAGACATAACGGGTACTGGAAACATGAATCTTCTTATCAAAAATTCAAAAGGTACAGATGCGGCATTCAACCTTTGGTTGCTTGACAGTGGAAGATATGCCCCTCAAACGATTGCGGGACAAGATTTTAAAGGATACCCGACATGGGACTGGCTTCGTATGAACCAGGTCAACTGGTATTATGAGACATCGAAAAAACTTGAGCAGCAGTGGGGGCATAAGGTTCCATCGCTTGTATTTATTCATATCCCGCTTTGGGAACATAGATTTATGTGGTTCGGAAGTGTGGACGGAAGAACAGATGCTGATCACGCAAATGCTGTAAACAAACATAATATTGTTGGAGAAAGAAATGAAGAGGAATGCCCAGGGCCAATCAACAGCGGAATGTTTTCAGCTATGCTGGAAAGAGGAGATGTCAAGGGGGTCTTCTGCGGACATGACCACGTAAATACTTATATGGGTAACTATTATGGAATCCTGCTCGGCTATTCCGGCAGCACTGGTTTTGGTGCATACGGCCTTTCGGGGGCTGATCGAAACAGATTGCGCGGTGCCAGGGTTTTCAATTTAGACGAAAACTCAAAGGACGTACTAGTGGAAACTCATATGGTGTTTGCTAAAGATTATGGCATCGATTTGACAGCCAATGACCAAAGTATTGCACCTGGGCCAATAGATGAAGGCAAAAAGAATGAAAAAGTGGTAAGAAATTAAATCATGGGAATTGAATTCAATTTGATTATTTTTTTCATAACATAATCAATTCAAACCCAAACTGGACGCTTAAAAAATTAAAAGTTTTATTTAACATCCCTGCCAACAAGAAAGCTGGCAGGGATGTTAACAATGGAATCAAATTTATAATTGTCACTTTTCTTAGTTTATGTTTACCATAAAAAATATTTTTATGTAATATTTGAAAAAATTGTAATATAATATAAATAATTAGTTTATTTAGATAAAGGCAAACCACTCGAAAGATTGGGACGCAAAGCTACAGGTCTAAGGGTTCGATGAAACTAGGATGGCTGAGCTGCCTAAAATAGTAGATATTTTAGGGGGATTTCATTTGACTACACTTGCTTATGACAACGAACTTGAAATGGACGTGGTGGAACTTAGTGATGAAAATATTATAGAGAGGTACATAACAGCTTTACTAAAAATGGCCGACAAAAATTACAAATTGTTAGAAAAAGAATTGTTGAAAAGAAGGTTATTTTTGGTTGCCTTAGAACGCTATGATAGAAAAAAGACGTTTTTCCAGACTGGCATTTCTGATTAGAGGCGCAGAAGCCACTCGAAAAAGAAAGCTCCAAGGACTTTTTAAAGTGCTTGGAGCTTTCTTTTTTTTATATTAAAAACTATTCCGATAAACATACGCATCTTTCGGTTGTGAAATAATTTTATAATCCGTCACTTTTAAAATAGGGATTTTCATTTTAAAAGGTTGATAATACATCGTGTCCATCGTTCCCGTTACTTCGTACCACTGATCATTTGGGATGTGGACATTTTCAGGAAATTGAATCATCATTCCGAACACACCAGAGTCAGCAATACAGTGAATAATCCCAAATCGGAATAAAAAGATTTGGTTGCCATTTAACCCCGGACCGTTATATGAAAAACCCTTCATCGTCATGGTTTTCCCAACAAATTCCCCGGAAAAATTGTAGATGACTTCCAGGCCTTTTAAATAGTCCTCATCTGTTAAGGTAATATGGTCATTTCCTTTATACGATTTGAATTCCTTTTTGACTAAATCCGTAAATGCATCCTGGCCCATAAATTTACTCATGTCGGGATTTAATATTTGATGCATGCCATAACGGTCGGCCCCGTCCTCTAAAGTAGGAAAACTAAATCCTTTGGCATTAACTAATTGTGAATCTAGGGTCGCTACCGGCAAAAACACACCTGTCAAAGCGGGAAGAACAATCATCGTATACGAAACCGTTCTTTTTAGCTTTTTTCCAAAAGAAGGCTTTTTATGGTCATGTGAATGATCATGATGGCATTCATGACATTCCAATTCTATCTCTGATTTTTTCTCTTTAAGGTACCATCTGATTCCTTCTACAATAGTTAGGAAGAATAGGGCATAAATCATACTGTAGGAAAGAAAGGAATACTTCATATTAATATACTTCGAAATGTTTCCTGATAAATGCAAATAGAAAAACAAGTTGGTAAACAATAATAAAATCACGACGCGAAACATTTTCTTCCCTCCTTTACAGTAATAGTGAACCGATAAATACGAATGCTGAAATTAACGAAACAAGCAGGATGACGAATTTTGGCTTAAACGTACCAAACATCATCAGCAGGTTCTTGATGTCAACCATCGCACCGAATACTAAGAACGTCACGATGGAACTTTGTGAAAACGTGTTTCTGAATGACGAAGCAACAAAAGCATCCGCTTCAGAACAAATCGACAAAATGAACGCCAGTGCCATCATGACAAGAACACCCGCTACTTTTGAATGTCCAAGTGCCGCCAACGTAGAAGTCGGGATAAAGGTTTGCATCGCTGAAGCGATTAACGAACCCATCACCAAGTACTTCCCGACGTGGAAAAATTCATCGATGGTATGAGTAATCACGCTGACCAATTTTTGCTTCGTATTTTGTTTCGAATGGTCATGGACATGAACATGTTCATCCGCATTCAGCCTTAACTGGTTTGTCTTGATCACGAAAGAAAGAACAATCCCGACTAAAATCGAAACCACAATGGCAAACCCGGCACGGTACCAAACCATCGTCCAGCTATTACCAAATGCGATATACGTTGAAAAAAGAACGATCGGATTGATAATCGGTCCCGTGAGCATAAACGAAATCGCGGCAGGAAGGGCCACACCTTTTTCGACTAACCTTTTCGTAATTGGAACAATCCCGCATTCACATCCTGGAAATATTGCGCCTACGAAACTAGCAGTTATCACCGAAAGAATCTTATTTTTCGGCATGATGCGAACAATCATATTCTCCGACACAAAAACTTCTATTAAAGCCGCAACAAAAGCTCCAATCACAATAAAAGGAATTGCTTCTATTATAATACTGATAAATATCGTGTTTAATTGCAATAATTGATTCATAGGAGAACCTCCTGAAATGAAAAAGCGATAAAAAACATAGCAATTATAACAGATAGGAAGATAAATAGGGATATGTTTTATTTCCAAAAGTGGAAGTGATGCACGAGAACCGTCCCCATGCATCATTCCCATGCATCATTAAACCTTGTATTCTACAAAGCTTTTCCCTTAAAATTAATTAGGTAAATGGGGAATTTTTTTTAGAAAGGGGGGAGGTAAGCTGAAAAGGAAGATTGGTTTTGTTTATGAATGTCTGTTAGCGGGTCTGATTATTTTTTCCTTGGCAGCTGAATTGCCCGAGCGGGAAGATTATGTTTTGGGCTGGTTTGTATGGGGGCTTTTCGCTGTCGATTATGTGATACGGTTGATGTTAAGCAAAAATAAATGGGAATTTGTCAAAAATCATCCGATAGAACTACTTGCACTAATACCCGTTGATCAAATATTTAGAACCCTTCGTTTAATCCGCCTAATCCGCTTGGTCCGGCTCATCCTCGTTGTGAAAAGAAATAATTCGCTTCTAGATCTTTTGATTGAAAAATACCGTTTTGATAAATTATTTATAACCGTTATTGCGTTGTTATTTTTGACAGCCATCCCAATGGCCTGGATTGAACCTAGCTTTGACAGTTATGGTGATGCCCTGTGGTGGACTGTTGTGACTACCACAACGGTAGGGTATGGGGATTTATATCCGGAGACAACTGTTGGACGATTAATTGCAAGTGTACTTATGTTCGTCGGAATCGGTTTAATAGGTGTTGTAACAGGAACGGTTGCATCGCTTTTTTCAAATAAAAAAACGGATCTGCCCGACCAATTGAAATACGTAAGAGATAAAATTGACGACTATCCAACCATTAGTGAACCGGAGCTTCTCGTGATGATCGAGCAGTTGAAGGCCTATCAAAAAGAACAAAAGAAGGGCTAACGCTTACCCTAATTAGTGCCAGGAACGACCAACATGTTGATCGCCCCTGGCATTTTTTCTATATTGATTAATAAAATTTTTTGAAAAAATAATAAAAAACGATTAATATTATACTAACTATTTTTAATACCAAGTCCTAATAATAAGTAATAATTTTGATAAACTGGAGATATTTGCATGTCAATTGAGACGAAACAAAAGAAACCCAATATTGACGACTATTTTAATTCACTCGGAATCAAAGAATGCAAAAGTAAGCTCGCCTTTTGGAAGCACGTCACTGCTGTAGATTCCGTCCTGGCAGAAGAACTGGAACCGCTTATTTCCCGCAAAAGGAAAGGGAACATATATGATGTGAAGAATCAAACTCTGCCATTTAGTTTAGCAGCAGAATCGTGGACGATGTCCTTTCACAAGTCATTGCTCACCTGGGTCAGCCAGCAAAAACAATTAAAGCCAACTAGAATTTTGGAAATCGGGTGTGATAATGGATTGTCGGCATGCTGGTATGCACAGCTTTTTCCTGATGCGGAAATCGTCGGTGTCGACCAGTCGGAAAACGGAATCCAGTGTGCCCGGCAGTTGGCCAAGCAGCTAGGGCTCTCAAACGTGAGTTTTTATCAAATCGGCTTTATGGAGCTCCTCGACCATTTTTCCAAGCATTCTTTTGATATGATTATTTCGGTACGCAGCTTTCATGAGATTATGGGGCCCATTTTCATTCAAAACTATTGGTCGCTGCCTGACCACCTAAAGGAAAAACCAACGTTTGGTGACAGCTGGTATTTACAAATCGTTGACTTCTTTTTAACCCCGAACGGAACCTATCTCTCTTGTGAGCGATTGGAAAGCCCGGCAGATGTCGGGAAGTGGGCCAATTTGCTAAAAGAAGCCAATCTCCATGTACAATGGAGTGACAGTGCGATCATCGACTATTATGAATTTAGAACAAAAAAGCAATCTCCTGTCATCGTAGCGACAAAAAAAGAAACAGGACTTTCCACTTTGGAAGGGATGGAACACCTATATACGAAAAATCAGCCGCTCATAATAGAGGCTGGCCAATCATATACCACGGTACATGCGGAGTTTGCCTTTCACCGACTAGGAGAGAAAACATTTAAATCAGGGCAGTATTTGGCTGTGCCTAACCACTGGTTTATGTATCGATTTGAACTTTGGGAAACGGATGATTTTCTGCTTGTTTATAGCTATGGTAATATGGGGCATAGACATTTGGACATTCTTCTTGCTGGGACATCCGGGGAGGCAGAGTTGCTAATGGAGGAGGCAGTAAGGCAGTTCAGTCACCTTGGACCGATTGTAAAGTACGATAGCCTGAAAGACCGTCCAGAATAAAAGATTGATTTATAAGGAAGGGGGAGTCACGGTTGAAATCCAATGCCCTAAAAGGTTATCGGAAATTAAGAGATATCTATGAAAATAATCTGACAGTAGAATTGCTTTCAGAAGAGATCAAGACATGTGAAGCGGAAGATGATGCTGCCGCTGTTAAAAAGGAAATGTTTGATCGCGATTTTGATATTTATGGGGTTAAACAGGGCGGAAAACTTATTGGATACGTAAAAAGGGAAGATATAAAAAAAGAAGGAATCATAAGTGAGTTTGTTGAGGATTTTCATGCCGATAACCTTATCTCAGATTCCACTTCTTTGATTGATTTGCTGGATATTTTTCAGGAGAGAGAATTCACCTTTATCCTTGAAAAGAACAAAGTTACCAGGATCGTCACGGTGGCCGATTTACAAAAGCAGCCAATAAGGATGCTAGCCTTCAGTTTCGTTTCACTACTGGAAATGTACATCATTTCAGTGATTAAAGAATATTATCCAGATGACAGCTGGTCTGATAAGTTAACAGAGTCAAGATTAACCAAAGCAAAGGAGCTTTTGGAAGAGCGGTTAGCAACAAATGAAGCCCTGACTTTGGTGGACAATTTACAGTTATCCGATAAAGGCACGATCATTCGGAAAACACCAAAATTAGTCGAGCTGCTAGGCTTTGAATCAAATAGTCAATGCAAGGAATTTTTCAGAAAAATTGAGGAATTACGAAACAATACAGCCCATTCTCAGGAAAAAATCTATCATGACTATAAGGAATTCATCCAGATTCTTTTACAAATAGAACGAGTTCTCCGTGCAGATGGGTTGGTGGAAGCTGATAAATGGTAGATGTGCATCCAGTAACGGTAGCGGCTATTATAATGAAAAAAGAGGATGTCTCAGATAGAGATATCCTCTTCATCTTGCGGGACCTCGCTAATCATGCAGAAGCGACTACTTTATAACTAGTTTTCCTCCAAATTAAATTCCGGCCCATCATAAGTTGTAGCCACCTCAATTTGCCCATTTTGAATTTTAGCTGATAAATTTGCAATTGTATCCTTTACCTCCTGCGGGACAGAAGAGGATAGGGTTAACCTAATCGCCTCGAGATTTTCCAAGCCAATTTTTTTGATAACATTTGGCGTATATGTTCCTTCTTTGAGGCTTTTTGCTGCTAAAAACCCGGCCATTCCAGAATCTGCGACAGCGGAGGCAATAAAAACATCAGGCTGTTCTGCCACATAATCTCTTACATTTCCAATATGGTGCAGGCCGTGTTCTTTAAGAGTTTCCGTTACCCCGTTCCGTCCTGAATTCAGCATCGTAAAAATGATGTCGGCACCTTCATTGATCTGAGCTTCCGCATATTTTCTCGATAACTCATTATTATCTTGATCGCCTATGAAACTCGTTAAAATTCTAGCTTCTGGGTTTGTATACTTTACGCCATCAACGTAGGCAGCTCTTCCTTTCAGACCGGGTACAACTCTAATTCCGGACATATGCCCGACGGTTCCTGTTTTTGTTAACAACCCGGCTGCAGCACCTGCTAGCCAGGCAGATTCTTCTTGTAAAACCTCATAACTTGAAAGGTTGGGCCCCGAAACATTTCCTTGTGTTACGATAAATTGGATCTTAGGAAATTCTTGTGAAACGATTTTGGCAGCTTCCGAACCTTGTCCTCCATGCATAATGATGAGATCCGGTTGTTTCTTCGCTAACGTTCTTAATGCTTCGGACATTGCACTCAATTCCGGTTTAATCTGGTCAATGTAGGTGGTTTGCGCATCTAATTCCTTCTCAATTCGAACTAAACCGTTATACCCCGACTCCATAAATCCACGGTCATCAATCTTTCCAGGAATCAGCATAGCAACTCTCAATTTCTTATGTGACATCTTGTTTGCTCCTCCCGGAGAATTTGAACTGCTTTCGAACCCACTAAGAACCAGTACAGCTAAAGCAAGAATCAAAAAAATCTTTTTCATATCTCGACATTCCCCCTTGATTCTAATTTGTTTCGTTATAAGCAACTGTGTTTCATCTTTAAGTTATATTATCTGAATAATAACACTATTCAAAATAAATAACAATTGAAAATAAATGAAATTATTAAATACAGATATTAATGCCTACTGGTGTGTTGGGAAATGGGACAATTATATTATTTTTGAAATTATGAAAGAGATTGATTTTGATTTAAGTGGCCTGATTTGAATTTTGCTACCTTGCTTTAATAAGCCTTTAGTGTTTGAGGATAATTTTTGATTTTGTAATTTTCAAAATAATTAACTATAATATTTACTTAAAGGGAAGTATGAACTGGAAAAATATTGATCGAAACAGTAGCAGAATGGAGCGTGATGAGGAATCACTGTAGTCTTTTTGCTATCGAGGGAAGGATGCTGAATGATGTTAAAGTGTGTTTGTAAAGGTTTCTCTTGTAAAATCGAAGTAGGTGTACAACATGAATAAATCTAAACAGCTCTATTTTGGCTGGTATATTGTCCTTACCGCATCCATTATCGTTTTGCTAACTACAGGAATGAGGATGGGAATCGGACCTTTTATAAATCCGGTAATGGAAGATTTAAAAATGTCGCGAACTGAAATTTCGCTCGTTGTTTCTGTAGGAATGATTGTTTACGGAATTGGAATGGTACTTGCAGGTATTCTTTTAAAAACTTTTAATACCCGTGTTGTTTTGTTGATTGGGCTGGCAATTGTATGTATTTCTACTATATGGACGGTTTATTCCGATGGAATGCTTTCCTTTTTGCTTTCTTTTGGTGTGTTCCTGTCGATTGGGCTTTCCTTTTTAAGCAATATCACTTTATCGCCGATTGTTAGCAAATGGTTTGTCCGCCAAAGAGGGAAGGTACTTTTTTATTTGACTACCGGAGGAATGGCGGGTATTGCGATTATGACACCCGTTGAAACATGGATGATTGGTCTTGTTGGCTGGAGGAATACTCTTTTATTTTTTGGAGGAATCTTTGTATGTATTATTTTGCCTTCTGCGATCTTTATCATGAGGGAAGATGTTCCAGAAGAGGCTGATGGTCCGGGTAATGTCAGCGGATTAACTAGACAGGAAGCTCCGACAAATATCACATTGAAGGATGCTTTAAAGACTCCAACCTATTGGAAAATTGTTTTTGTGTTATTTGCTTGTGGATTTGGGATGAATCTATTAGGATCGCACGGGGTTCCTATGTTGATGGATCATCATTTTGGGCCAATGACTGCTTCCTTTGGGGTAGGTTTGATTGGAATTGTCGCGATCTTCGGAACATTGTTTTTGGGACAGCTCGCCGACCGTTTTCCGAGAAGAAATATTTTATTTTTAGTATTTTTTGTCCGTGGACTTGGATTTTTTGGTCTTGTTTTATCAGCCCACACTTGGCAGCTCTTTCTTGTTTCCATTATCGGGGGATTGGTATGGGCCGGTTCAGTGGCTATGGCTACAGCAATCTTAGGTGATTTATATGGTGTAAAGTTACTAGGAATTTTAAATGGATTAGCCTTTTTTGTAGGGCATCAAATTGGAGCAGCAATTGGTTCCTTCTTAGGCGGATGGGGGTACGAAGTGTTTGGAACGCATCTATTTTCGTTCAGTGCTGCGGGTATCCTTGCGCTTCTAGCCAGCTTAGCATCGATAACTTTACCTCAAAGTCTATCCTTTTCCAAGCCGATTAAACTTGGAGAAAAGCATAACGTAACAACTGGACAATGAGAGTGGTTAACTGGAGTTAACTAAACACATAGACGACCTAATAAGGTTGTCTTTTTGTTTTTAAAAACGTGAGTTGAAGCGGAGGCATGGGGGAAGAAGAATAGTCCCCATGTGTCAGCTAAACGATTCAAGCTTTTTCAATAAGTGTTCTAGTGCTTCCTTTTCATCATGACCAGAGGTTTCTATGGTTACTTGTTGTTTGTTTCCTAACATGAGTGTCGTTACACCAAGCAATGATTTCAAGTTCACTTTTCGGCCTTTCTGCGTTAGAGAAATTTCAGAATGAAATCGTGAAGCTTCCTGAACTAATTGAGTAATAGGTTTTAAGCCCAGAACATCTTTGTTATTAAGTTCAACAGTTTGTTGCATCATAAAAAAACTCTCCTTTCTAAACTTAATTATTCTTTTCAAAAGAATAATCGCTTCTTTATAAAACTATGGTGATTTACCCCTTAGTATTAAGGATTTTAATTGAATACTGGCCTTATTGTCATAAAATTTGTAAGAAGATTTTCCATAATATTTATAGAAAGTGATGGAGCATTTAATGAAAATCATTGGGATTGATTTATCAGGACCGAGCAATCGTAAAGATACTGTCTTGGCTGTATTTGAAAAACAAGCTGGTGCTTTAAAATTTATCAAACAATTAAGTAATATTGGTGATCTGGAAATATTAAATGAAGTTATGCATCAAAGTCAGAATGATGAAGTGGTAATCGGAATCGACGCTCCTTTATCATATCAGGATGGCGGCGGGGACCGGCCGGGTGATAAGGAGCTAAGGCAGTACATCGTGTCCTTAGGGATGAAATCCGGTTCCATTATGCCACCGACTTTTAATCGAATGGTTTATCTTACCTTAAGAGGGATTAAGCTTAGCAGGGAAATCGGAAATTTGAAAACTGAGAATCCTATTTCGATGGTGGAAGTGCACCCGGGTGCCGTTATCGGTTCAAGAATTTCTCGGAGTAATCTTGAGTATGTTTTGAGCTATAAGCAGGATTTGGCTGCGAGGACATTCATAAGAAAATGGTTTAAGGAGCAAAAATTGACCGATCTGCCGGTTGGTATAGAGGAAGAAAGTCATTCCATTGATGCCTGCGCCGCGGCATTAGGGGCTTGGCATTGGCGGGATAAGCAGTTTCGTCCTAAGTGGAGTTTACCTGCAAATCTACCCCTGCATCCGTATGATTATTGTTGTTGATAAACAAAACAGGTATTGTTACAGCACTGGCCGATTACACCAGCTTCAACTGTAATCGGCTTCTTTATTGGTATTAATTATTTTCTGCCATCCGTCCAAGCGGGCCGCTTTCATCTAAAATATCCTGAAGCTCATATACCGATATTGGAAACAATGGAAATCCAAAAGCATATGGGGTAATGTCATAAAGCTGGAAGTAGATGACGAGTGCTTTGTCAGCGATGTAAAAGTCCTGATCAGGCTTTATGCTGGTGAAATCGCCAAGAAGGAAAATATCCCGTTTTTTGATTTGCTCCTGAATAAGGGTTGTGAGCCTTTTGATATAATTACTTCCAGGTTTGAACAGGTCTTTGAGTTGTACCAGTGTTTCTTTTTGAAGGTCGAAGGTGAGGGATTTGATATAGGTCATTCCGTGTGCAGCATGTTCATGATACGTATAATTCGTGAGGTTTAAGCTCAATACATTGCGCTGGTTGTTTTTCATTTCAAAAGTTCCTAGCATTTCACAGACAGTGGAGGGCATATCCCCAACCTGAGTGTCAACCAGCTTTTGGGTTTGTTGCACAATGGCCTGATTGATGGATCTTTCCAGCTGTTGGTTGCGGTGGTTAACCACTTGTGGATAAATAACTTCCTTTTTGGGACCGCTCCTATATATATACGGTTTGACATCTAAGGGTAATATGATTGGCATTTCTCTCCGCCCTTTTTCACTTATCTTATTCGCGAGCGGATGGCAGGTGCGCTTAGAAAAAATCAAATAGGTTCGTCGAGGATTTTTTTATGGTAAAATATCGGAAAGATCTTCCGGATATTAACTTTTTGAGGAGGGAATTAAAAGTGCCACAATTAATTTTTAAAGGAGTAAGTGTAGAGCAAGTCAAAAAAATTAGTTCACCTTTGGTAAAGGAATTGGCTGAACTCTGCGAGTGTGAAACTGATAATTTCACTTTTGAAATTGTGGATTCGATTTTTGTATTTAATGGAGAAGAAGTGCCAGGTTTTCCGTTTATTGAAGTGAAGTGGTTCGATCGGGGCCAAAAAGTTCAAGATGAATTTGCAACCATCACAACCAGGCATGTACATAGTCTGGGAATTCCAGATGTAGAAATCGCCTTTAGTGTGTTTTCTGAGTCAGATTATTATTTAAATGGGAAAAGCTTTTCGTAATTTTCATTTACCAAGTTGTTAGAAAAAAACAAACTCAGAGGGAGTTTAGCATGACATTTTTAGAAAAAATAAAACCACATTTAACTAGTGACGATATTTTAATTCAGGAAACGGTCGTTTACGCGTTGCACGATTATCCATATGTCCCTGAAGAGTGGACGGTGCAATTACTGCAAGAAGCTTTTAGAAACAAAGAAAAGCAATCCTCGATTTTAATCTATCTAGATAATCAGACGATTAATGAGGAAGCAGTCAAGGTCTTGATTGAAAATATTCCCAGCATGGACAAGTCCAAGGTTCATTTAGCAATTAACCTGCTTTTGAAAATTGAACCTGAACTTGCTCTTACATATAGGGAATCCTTGGAAAAATATATCCCCAAGGATATGTGGGCCATTTATGAGTTAACTGCAAATGGGACGGAAGAAGAAGTTTATATGGAATATGGAGGCATCTTAAGTGATCTTGACCAAGCAAATCCATATCAGAACAATTTATACATAAAGGGCAAAATATTAGCTGCCTGTATAGTGGAAAACGGCTGGGTGACGGAACGGGAAATCGACATTATACTTCGCGAGGAAATGGAAGAACAATGGTTTTCTTTTCATGGAATTCTAACGATTTATATGATTGGCTTGTTAAAAATAGAAAAATATATACCTCTGCTGACAGGCTTGTTGGGACGCGATGAAGATATGTTGCTTGAAGAGGTCGCTGCTGCGTTAATTCAGTTTCAATCGGATGACGTGGTGAAGGAAGTCGCGCCATATTTATATAGAGAGGATTCGATTATTTTTGCAGCTTCCGTTGTTGAAAATATTAAAACTGGCTTCGCCCTTCAGGTTTTACGAGAGGCCTACGATGCTGCAGAAGAAATCGGTGACCAAGATATTCTTATTGAATCCATTAGTCATCATTTCTCTAGAGAGGCACTTCCTGAAATCAGCCGCCATATGAAAAACGAGTATACCTCAAACTTAGTGGATATAGAGCAGACAGTTTATAGTTACTATTCTATTTTAGGCGAGAAGCATCCTGAATTAGAAGTCTGGAAAAAAGTTGCCCTTGAAAGGGAAATGGACTTTAGAAATGCCAGTAAGCAAAGAACGTTGGGTAAACATGAGCCAATTCGGAACGAAACGAAGGTAGGGCGCAACGATCCATGTCCTTGTGGAAGCGGGAAAAAATATAAAAAATGCTGTGGGAAATAGATTTTTTGGAATCACATGGAAAAAGACCAATTATATCATTGAAGAGAAGGATGTCTCATAAAGCTGAGGCATCCTTTTCTTTTTAACGGAAAAGGAAAGGATTTTACCTTTTTTTGTCGAATTACTGTGAGAATGTAAAATCCTTACATTAGAAACAATCGGAGGTACAGAATGATTACGAAAAAGACACTAACCATAAATGATCAAAAGATTTCTTATATTGATGAGGGCGGCAAAACTGCCCCGCCCGTTTTGCTAATTCACGGCGTTCCAGAATCCAGCATGCTCTGGAAACATATTATCCCTGAAATTGCTGCATTAGGATTTCGGGCGATTGCACCGGACCTTCCGGGATTTGGTCAGAGTGACCGTTTTCCATACGAGTCTACTTGGGAAAATTATGTTACGTTTATCAATGATTTCATGCAAGCACTAGAATTAGAAAAAATCCATCTTATCGTCCATGACTGGGGTGGAATGATTGGATTAAGATGGGCATGTGACAATCCGGATAAAGTGGAAAGCTTGATTATAACCGACACAGTTTTGTTGCCTGGATATACGTGGCACCCACTCGCCCAAAAATGGAGAACGCCTGGTTATGGTGAAAAAGTAATGGAAGCCATGGCCAATAAGGAATCATGGATGGCAGGGATGAAAAAGGAGATTCCGTCTGTAGAAGAAGGGATATTGGAAGACTTCTTTGCAATTTTTGAATCGGCTGAGAAAAGGAACGTAATTTTAGAATTATATCGCTCTGCCAATCCACAATTAACGGAACCGTATTTGAATCTTGCTGCCATAAAGAATCCTGTTACGATTCTATGGGGTGAAAATGATCCTTACATTTCAACTGATTTTGCTTATCAGACCCGTGACCAACAATTCCCGCACGCAGGGGTACATATCATTCCTGAAACAGGGCATTTTATTCATGTTCAGACTCCCGATAAGGTCATTCCACTTATAAAAGAACATTTTTTATCGATTTTAAAATAACTAAATTTAATGGAGTCTCTTTTTGCGGAGTCATGAGGACAGCCAGATTGAATATTACTTGAGAATGTCTTCATCGCAGGGGAGTTAGTTGTTTTAGATTACCAAAATTTACAGCTGGCTCCCAATTTTAAAAGATGATATATTTGTTTTGTAAGTTATTACTACAGAGAAGTACTCAAGCGGCTGAAGAGGCGCCCCTGCTAAGGGTGTAGGTCGGGTAACCGGCGCGAGGGTTCAAATCCCTTCTTCTCTGCCATTCAAATAAGATTATTTAAAACATCATGCGGGTGTGGCGGAATTGGCAGACGCACCAGACTTAGGATCTGGCGCCTTCGGGCGTGGGGGTTCGACTCCCTTCACCCGCACCAGAAATATTATTCCGCAGTAGCTCAGTGGTAGAGCTATCGGCTGTTAACCGATCGGTCGTAGGTTCGAGTCCTACCTGCGGAGTCATAGTCCAACAAGGCAACTAAGAAAGGGTCAGGGCGGGAACGCAGCAGCCATAATTAGTGAAATTGTGTGGGCTATTACATACGGACACATCAAAAAAAGCTAAACCCTAACATTAATTGGGTTTAGCTTTTTTTCCATGTAAACCAATTCCACCATTTCTTCTGAGTGGCAGTAGCAATTTCCTTTTCTATGCTTCTAATGCGTTCAACTTCTAGTTTATTTAAATATTCTACATGCCGTAAAATTTGATTAATTTTTTCTTCTTGGCAGGCTTCCCGTACAGCCTTTTCCTTCAAGAGTTTGATTAAATCCAAGTTTATTTGCTCTAAATGTTCAATACGTTCCATTAATTCTTCATGGTTGCAATTGTGCTCAACAACTTGGCCGCTAGTATTCTGTATGGGTTCTATTTCCGTAACAATGTCTGTATTTTTTTCTTCAGAAACCCATTTCATCACAGCTTCTGCTGAATGTTCCATTGTCATACCCTCTTGTTTGCTGAATTCCATTAATTTACGGAATGTATGAACATCCTTATCAAAATAGATTCGATGACCTCTATTATTACGATGAACAAGATACCCATTACCTTCGAGGAGAGTGGCGTATTTCCTTAAGGTACTAGCATCTATTTCAAGCAATTTCTGTACATCACTAGGTGAATATATTTCCGTCATTCATTTCACCTCTATTAAATACATTTTAAATCAGTAGCTGGAGAATTCATTACTGTTATTAGCCCGTTGTTATTTAATAAATAGGTTAAAAGCGATTGAAATAAGCCAACCCAGTGCAAGAAAAACTGATAGATATGTACCTAAACCAACTAAAATCTCTGCCATGATTCCTACTCTACTCCTTTAATTCGGGCTTTGGTTTCAAATCTCTTCAATACAATGTCATTATAGCAGGTGATTTTTTAAAATTTGTCGAAACTAGGAAGGTTAATCAATTTGTAAAAAGACTGTTAACTTCCCTTAATAAAAGGTGGGAATGTAACAAGTATTCATGATAGTGAAAACCCACCAAAAGTTTACCGATTTGGTGGATTCCAACGACTAACGATTTTAAATTATTTAGCAAATACGTGATGGCCAATTGTCATTACTACTGGACGAGTACGAATCCATTTATCCGTGGCAATAGCAGGATTATAAAAATAAACAGAATCGTTTAACCGATCTTTTCTGGTCAATGCCTCTTCGACTGCTTGTCTGGACTCATCTGATGCTGGCTTCTTAATCTCACCATTTTGAACGGGTGAAAAGGCATAGGCATGTCCAACTACTTGATTAATAACGCCTGTCACCGTTTTCGGGAAATGAGGTGATTCTACTCGGTTTAATACGACAGTCGCAACGGCTACTTTTCCTTGATAGGATTCGCCTTTTGCTTCTGCTTCTACTAATCTGGCAAAAAGGTCTTTCTCATTATTTGAAATGGAAATAGCCGGTGGTTCTGGTTGTTTTTCAGGCATTTGCCTAGTGATTCCTATTTCGGGTTTTGTAGAGTGGAGGGCTACTTCTTTTGTTTTCTCGGGCTGTTGCATAATTTCTTCTGTATCAATCTGATTGTAATTGCTAGTATTGTCTTGCTGATCATTCTCGGTAATACCACCATATTTTTGCTCAAGGCTTATAGGTATATTTTCTGTTACGACACGGTCTTCGGTAATAGCCTCGGCACTTTTACTTATTCCTATGAAAGAACTTGTAGCTACACAAGCTACAATTAATGTTTTTATGTATGTTTTTTTCATGTGTGCTACCTCCTGAATTTTTTGCTTTATATTACTCTACCATTGGATGGTATTTAATTTACAGAACGATAGCGTTACATTTCTTTTTAGTTTGATGAACAAAATTTCAGAAAATAATCAATTATGACATGATACCTATTTTAGTGTCACAATCGAACCAATATTTCGAAACATAGGAATATCTATCCAAAAATGTTTAGGATTCTTTGCATATACAAGTGGTTCTTAACAGGTGGAATGAATTATTCGAAAAAGATAGTAGGGGAGAAGAGGGAGATTTATCATCAAAAAATTTAAAATAAAAAACTAGCATCAGTTAGTTGCTACAGATGCTAGTTTTTTACATAATTCTTATTTTTTTGATAGATCTACTGGCCAATCAGTATCTGGAAGTGACTTCCCATCAACTATAAGATTTTGATAGATGCTGCCAGCCTGGAACGTATTACCGTCATTGATGTTGACATTTTTCATTGTAATATTTCTAACATATTGGAAATACAATGGTTTGTCAGCATGCACTGTGACGTTCTCCAATGTTAGGCCATCAACAGGGCTTTCATATAGTCCTTGGAAGAAGGAAGCTTCTTGGGCACCTTCAGCGATAATATTTTTGATTGTAATATTTTTAATGTAAGGTGTTGTTTCATCAATTACACCAGTAAATGGCAGTGGAGTACCGTTAGATGTATAGTTAGAGTTAATATTAAATACATCACCTGCAATATCTTTCATCATGATGTTATCAAATGTTAGATTTTCAATGGTACCGCCACGTCCGCGAAGAGTTTTCATGCGAATACCAATGTCAGTTCCGTCAAAAATATCATCTCTTGCTACAACATTTTTAATGCCGCCGGACATTTCACTGCCGATTGTAACGCCGCCATGCCCATGCTTCATGATGTTGTTACGGATTTCGATGTTTTGACTTGGTCTGCCAATTTGTCGGCCTTCAGCATCTTTACCAGATTTAATCGCAATCGCATCATCACCAACATTAAAGGTCGAACCATAAATCTTTAACCCATCAACAGAGTCTGGGTCGACACCGTCTGTGTTTGGTGCATCAACTGGGACAGCTGGATTTTCAACGTATACACTATCAATAACCACATTGTTGCTGTATAAAGGCTGGATTGTCCAAGATGGGGAATTTGTAATCTTTAGACCTTGAAGAAGTACATTCTCCGAGTCTTTGAATTGAACCAATCTTGGGCGAGCAGTTTGCGTTGCTGGATTAGTCGCTTTTGGATTATCCCACCACAATCCCATATTAAAGTATACAGTTTCCTTACCTTCCGCGTTCGGGTCATATTTTCCGTTGTTATAGTCATATTTTCCATCAAGGGTTACTTTTTTGTATGGAAAACCGAACTCATCGATTCCGTTCGCAGGCATTGCTTTGATAGGACCTGCATTTCCATCAACTGTTCCTTCACCGATGACTTTCAAATTTTTAGCACCTTGGGATGCAATCAAGCTTTGATAAGAATTGAATGTAGTCCCTTCCCAGCGGTCTTGGATCACTGGATAGTCATCTTTGTCACGACTTCCAAGAAGCGTTGCATCTTTTTGAATTTCAAATGTCATATTGCTTTTTAAACTTAGCGGAGCAGAATAATAGGTTCCTGCAGGAAGGATAACCACGCTGTTAGGACTTGCGGAAGCTGCATCAATGGCTGCTTGAATGGCTGCGGTATCTTTTGTTTCACCGTCTCCAACAGCCCCGAAATCTTTCACATTGAATACTTTACCTAACACATCCGTTCTAATATTAACGTGAGCGCTTTCGTTTGAATGATTACCTGCAGCATCTCTCGCTACAACTTTGAAACTATACATTGTATCTGGTTTCAAGTCTTTAACGGTAAAGTTTGACATGGCAATTCCATATTCATTTGGTGTTGAACTTCCGGCCAATTTACCATTTACATAGACATCATAAGCTGCTATTCCAGTATTGTCGGTAGATCTATCCCAGATTAGGCTAACAGACTTATAGGTTGTTGCATACGCATAAACATTAATAGGAGCTGTTGGTGCTTGTTTGTCAACAGAAACTTGAGCATTTGATTTTGCTGGAGTTGTTGCTGCAAATGCACCAAATGGGGCAATCACGGAACACCCTAGAGCAAGGCCCAGTGCGCCAGTTAGATAGGTTTTTTTACCAAATTTCATAGAATACCCTCCTGATTTTTAGTAGATTAAATTGAAACTGCTTACATTTTTTGCTGTCACAAATACTTGCATTGTTGGGTATTACTGTTCGATGGATAAAAACGTTTTCATTCCTTGGTATCCTAATTTTTTTAGTCTCGCTGCACCATCCTTTTTATTATTTTAACGTTAACATTTCATAACAAGAGGTAATAATAATAGTTTTTAAAATTTCTATTGCAATAAATGTTAACGTTAACATTTATTTCTGGTATTTATTTTACTATTCAGATTAGATTTAAAAAAGTGACTAAATTACTATCTGTGAACAGTGTTGAAAATAGAAAAATAGTCTCACTTTTCTTATTTGTAAGTTTATTTTATAGGAAATATGGCGGATTATTGTGTTTATTTTCAGATAATTAGAAAGGAAGAGATGAAAACTTTGTATTATAATGATAATAATTACAAGAACACTTTTCTCAATTACTGAAAGTGAGGTTTAACTGAAATGGAAAGCACCGTAGAAACCTGTACTAACCTCCTTAGGGAAGCCCGAAACATTGTCGTCCTGAGCGGCGCGGGTATCAGCACGGAATCGGGGATTAAGGATTTTCGCTCCAAAACAGGCGTTTACCAACTGGCCCCCGAATATATCCTTTCACTTGATTATTTTTATAAAAAACCGAGAGATTTTTATCAGTTTGCATTTGAAAATCTATATCATCCGGATGCCATCCCAAACAAAGGCCACGAAATACTGGCAAAATGGGAGGGACAAGGCAAAGTACAGTACATTATTACGCAGAACATCGATGGCCTTCATCAGAAAGCAGGCAGCGAAAACGTCATCGAGTTTCACGGTACGATGAAAACCGCATCTTGTTTGAATTGTGGAAAAATCTATCCTTCTTCGGAAATGGTTAATCGTTTTGAAACATCGGAGGATTTTTTTGTATGCAGCGATTGCGAAACAAAGAGTGAAAAAGACCGCTATATCAAGCCTGATGTTGTTTTATTCGGAGATACAGGTGAATGGTTTTCAGTAGAAGGATTTAATGCTATCCTCCAACTTATTGAACAGGCGGATTGCATTTTGGTATTGGGCACAAGTCTTCAAGTGACGCCTTTTTCAACCTTTCCACAGTACAGGAGAAAGGGCGTACCGCTGATTATTATTAATAAAGGCGGTACACCTTATGATCGTGGAGCGGGAGCATATGTCATTCATGATTCGATTGGAAAAACATTGTTCCTAATTGACGAAAGTTTATGATGAGCCAAATCCTTTCCAGGAAGTGTGATAACGAATGAAATTGATTGATGCCCACATCCATTTAGATAAATATAAAAATAATGAAATTGACTCTATTCTCGCTGGCGCGGAATGGCTTGAAGCCGTCCTAGCCGTGTCATATGATCTTGAATCATGCAAGAGAAACCTACAATTATCAAGAAAATATCAAAAAGTGAAGCCTGTATTTGGATTTCATCCGGAGCAAGGACTGCCAAGCGAAGCTGAATTTAGCAGCCTGATTGACTGGATGACACTGCATCGGGCGGAAATGATTGCTGTCGGCGAGGTGGGGTTGCCGTACTATTTAAGGCAGGAGCAAAGGGTGTCCAGTGCACAGTCTGGTCAATATATTGAGCTCCTTGAAATCTTCGTGGAGCTGGCCAAGAATTGGGAAAAACCGATTGTTTTGCATGCCGTTTATGGCGATGCTCCAATTGTTTGCGATCTTTTAGAAAAACATTCAGTCGAAAAGGCACATTTTCATTGGTTCAAAGGGGACGATAAAACGATAGAGAGAATGATTGAAAATGGTTATTTTATTTCCGTTACACCGGAAATCGTCTATAAAGAAAAAATTCAAAGGATAGCCCAGGTTTACCCGATAGAGCAAATGATGGTCGAAACAGACGGTCCATGGCCATTCGAAGGTCCTTTTTTAGGCAAAATAACAAACCCCGTCATGATGAAGGATTCAATCTCCATGCTGGCAAAAATCAAAAAACTCACGGAAACAGAAGTATCGGAACGAGTTTTGGAAAACACACAAGAATTTTATAGTATTTAGAGGCATGGGGACGGTTCTCGTGCCTCAAAAATGACTGATGCATAAGAAGCTTAGCCCTGTATCTTAAAAAAATGATGCATAAGAACCGTCCCCATGCATCATAATATGGTTGACAAAATCAACTGTAAATATTAATATTACAGTATAAACTGTAAGGATTTTTATTACATTTTTTTATTAAAGGAGTGATTAGTGGTATGGTGACATTGTTTACGACACCGAGTTGTACTTCTTGCCGTAAAGCAAAGGCTTGGTTTGATGAGCATCAGATTGAATATAAAGAAAGAAACGTATTGGCTCAGCCGCTTTCCGTAGATGAAATTAAGTCGATTCTTCGTTTAACTGAAGAGGGGACCAGCGAAATCATTTCAACTAATTCAAAGATATTCCAGGAGTTAAATATAGATCTTGATACGCTTCCGCTCAATGAATTTTATAAATTAATAATTGAAAACCCGAAAATGCTGCGTCGGCCAATTATATTGGATGAAAAACGATTACAGGTTGGATATAACGAGGAAGAAATTCGCAGCTTTCTGCCGCGCAGGGTTCGTTCATTTTTGAGCATGGAATTGCAAAAAGCGGCAAATCAATAGAATGGAGGAAGAATAAGATGATTGAAGTTTTCGTAACAGTTCATTATAAAGATAGAAATTATCATACCAATGTTATTGTGGAAAAAGAAATGAAATGGGACAGAATTAAAAAGTTAGCAGAAGAACAAGTTAAAAAACAGTGGAATGTTTAAATTTGACAAGCTAATCTGTAACGTTTACTATTACAGTACAATAATTTATTTACAATAAGACATAGAAATAGAAAGATTTGCATTTTTTTGAGGAGGCCAGGTTATGAACAGCGATTTCACACTTGCCATACACAGTCTAACATATCTCGCACTACAGCCTGACCGAATGTCAACAAGTGAAGCCATTTCAGAAAGTGCCGGTGTCCACCCGGTTCGGATTCGTAAAGTCCTAAGTTTGTTGAAAAAAAATGGATTTATAAAATCAAAAGAGGGAATTGGCGGCGGATTTATTTTTGCATTGGAATTAAGTGAAGTTACTCTCTGGGATATCTATAAGATCACCTCTGAAGGTGCATTGCAGCCAAAGTGTCCTGATTCCAATGAAAAGTGTATTGTTGGTGCTAATATGCATACCGTCCTTTTTAAAATATTTTTAGGTGCTGAAGAACATCTTGGGGAGTATTTAAAGGACTATACTATAAAGGAAATCGTCGATCTTATTAATCAATGCAAAGGCTGCGATTGCTGATTTTCTCAAGTCTTCTTTTTGTTTTAAATGTAATAAAAAATATTACAGATTACGTATCCTAAATGGGTGCAACTTCATACAATAACACTAAATAATTTGGAGGTGACCAGTTATGGTACCGAACGATCGTTCTAGTTTAAAAACAGGTGATTGGATTAAGGGAACTTCATGGGATGGTGAATTAATCCTTGGTTTTATAGAATCAATGGATATTCTAGAAGGAGTGGTTAAAGTAACGGTCATTAGAAGTGACAATACGGAGACCATTGGGAAAACCATTCCTATTTTAAGCAAGCGGGTGAAGAAACTGCCTGTCTCAACAGCCACAAATAAGGAGCAAACTAGATTCCTAATAGACCTGGCATTGTCTACAGGTGATGAAGAGTGGTTTATGGAGCTGTCTGCCAAGTTAAACGAAATGAAACAGCTTGTAAGCAGTGAATCATAATACAAAACTAGATTCTTATAATAAAATAACAACCGTTTATTAATAAAACCTTCTCATATTCCGTGAAGGTTTTTTATTTTGTTAAGGGACGATAGTAGCAAAACCTGCATTTATAAATTCCATTGTTTTCAAAAATCTTATATGATATAGTATCCATAACTTATTAAATAACTTTAAAAAGTATTTTAAAAAGTAATCTTAGGTGGTGAATTCAATGAATGAATTATTAGCTACTCCGAAATCTATGAAGAAGATTATCTTTCGGGGCATTCGTTCAACTCTTTTAGAACTTGGAAGTGCAACAAAACTTGAGCTTAGCCAAAAATTAGATATTAGCCTTCCGACAATCGCTAAGTTTCTAACGCAGATGGAGAAGGATGGGGAACTCTTCTCCGTCGGTTTGGATGATTCTAGCGGGGGGAGAAGGGCAAAGAGATTTACATACAATCCTGAGTACACATTAGGCCTTGCCATCTTTTTAGAGAGAACAGAAACGAATTATACAATTTTTAATTGCTTAGGAGAAGTAAAGGAACAAGGAAAAGCTCCTAGTGTATTAATAGACGATGGTTTAAATTTATTAACTGAGCGCATTGAAAACATTATTACGAAATATCCCAAAATCAGTTCTCTTGCAATTGGCGTTCCTGGTTCGGTTGATCGTGGACGAATCTTTTATATTCCAGGATACGAGCAGTTTCAAAATTTTGATTTAAAAGGATACTATGAAGAACATTTTTCTATACCTGTTGTAGTAGAGAATGATATGAATGCTGCTGTTCTCGGTTATCACAATACTAGAGGAATGAAGTCCAAGCAATCGCTTATTTATTTGTATTCTGGCCAAAATGGCCCAGGGGCAGGAATTATGATCAATGGAGATGTGGTGCGGGGAAGTACATTTTTTACAGGAGAGGTTTCATTCGTCCCGCTGTATGATGAGCGAAATTTCGGACAAGCACTGGCAAGTGGTAGTGGGGCTAAGAAACTAGCATTCTATGAGGATGATAAGATAGATGCGATTTGCAGATTAATGGCATCATTTGTAGCTATTATTAACCCCCATACCGTCATTTTTTGCGGTGATGAAATGCAAAAAGAAATAATAAAAAAAATCGCCATCGGTAGCTTAAAATATTTCCCTTCAGAACATCTCCCGGAGCTGACCATAGGTGATTGGAAGCAGGATTACTTATTTGGATTACAAAGTCTTGGACTTGATCTCATGTTGAATGGGACAAGCAATTAAAGTTCAGTTGAACACAATAAAAGAGGTTTAAAAATGACAACATTCCTTTTAATTATTATATACTTGGCATTTATTAGTTTAGGTTTACCTGACTCATTGTTAGGGGCAGCGTGGCCAGTAATGCAATCAGATTTAGGGGCACGCCTTGATACAGCCGGATTTCTTTTTATGACGATTGCTGGCGGTACGATTATTTCCAGTTTAGTAAGTGGAAAGGTACTGAAACGGTTTGGGACTGGCAAGGTCACATTTGTCAGTGTTTTCATGACAGCTTGTGCTTTGCTGGGTTTTCATTTTGCACCATCGGTTGTTTGGATAGTGGTATGTGCCATACCACTTGGATTAGGGGCAGGAGCCGTTGATGCAGGATTAAACGACTATGTGGCAACACATTATAAGGCACACCATATGAGTTGGCTGCATTGTTTTTGGGGAGTCGGAGCCACTCTTGGCCCAATCATAATGGCTCAGTCTATTTCGGGGCAAAATTCTTGGAGAAACGGATATTTCACAATTTCTGCTATTCAGTTTGCGTTAGTGATCATCCTTTTCCTAACATTGCCTTTATGGAATAGAGTGACAAAAAACAGCAATATTGCAGTAAATGAAGATTGCGAAGATGCATCTTTTGCTGAAGATGGTAATGATATAATACCTTTACAAATTAAAGGAGTGAAATTGGCTCTTGCATCCTTTTTGTTTTATTGTGGGGTTGAAGCATCAGTGGGTCTTTGGGGAAGCAGTTACTTGGTAAATGTCAAAGGGATAAGTGCGGCCACTGCTGCCCAATGGGTTTCCTTCTATTACGCAGGAATAACGATTGGTAGATTGATAACAGGCTTTATTACCTTTAAGATTAGTAATCTTACTCTTATTCGGATAGGGCAAATCATCGCATTAGTCGGTGCTGCATTTCTTTTCCTGCCATTGCCAACGATTTTTTCGCTTGTAGGTTTTATATTGATTGGATTGGGATTGGCGCCAATCTTTCCGTGTATGTTACATGAAACACCAACACGTTTTGGGAAGACGCATTCTCAGACGATTATGGGATATCAAATGGCAGTTGCTTATACAGGCAGTACCTTTGTGCCGCCGTTTCTTGGTTTCATTGCATCTCGTTCAACAATAGGGATCTTCCCAATTTTTATAGTTATGTTTGTTGCAGTCATGCTTTTAAGTTCTGAAAAATTAAATTCAATACTGAAAGTGAAGGATTTAATAAAGAGGAAAGAAACCAGTTCAATATAACAAGAAAATGACGTATGTCAAAATGATATGCTCCCGATAAAGTAGACAGATGAAATAATAAAAAATCTGTTTACTTTTATTGGGGGTTTTTTTATGGCGAAAAGTGCTTATTCTGCACAAGAAAAATTAGATTTAATTATCACTTATCAAGACAGAAAAACATCAGTTCAAGTTTTCTGTCAACAACACAAAATAACTGAAGATACATTAAATAAATGGATTTATCTATATCAGACATATGGAATGGATGGGCTTCAGGGATCTAATGGATGGAAACGGTATTCCAAAAATGTCAAAATAGCTGCAGTCCTTGATTATCTATCGGGGAGCTACTCAATGAATGAAGTTGTTCGGAAGTATGAAATGTCCAGTCGTTCCCTTTTGAAACAATGGATAAGGAATTATAATGATCATAGAGAATTAAAAGATACGAAAAGGATGAATAACTCTATGATTAAAGGTCGGTCCACCACACCAGAAGAACGTTTGGAAATCGTTATGTACTGCTTGCAGAACGAGAAAAATTATCATCAGGCATCGGAACACTTCAATGTTTCCTATCAACAGGTATATCAATGGGTTAAGAAGTATGAAAAAGAAGGAGAAGACGGTCTTCAGGATAATCGAGGCAAGCGTAAAGCGGAGCCGGAGTTAACCCCTGAAGAGAAGATCCAACGAGAAATGAAGCGATTGGAGCAGGAAAATGAGCGACTTCGTGCGGAGAATGCATTCTTAAAAAAGTTGGAGGAACTCGAAAGGAGGCGTTTAAAGAAACGTCCATAAGCCAAATTCGATTAACCGATAAATATATAGCCATTCAGGAACTCCATGAGAAAGAGAAATTTTCCCTTGTGCTATTATGCGAGATTGCTAGAATTCAACGTTCTTCTTATTATAAATGGCTTAATCGTACCATCTCTGAGAATGAAAAGTTAAATGAGGAAATTCTGGAGGAGATAAGACGTCTATATGATAAGGTGGACGGTATATATGGGTATCGCCGTATGACGATGAACCTGAACCGTATCTTAACGAAGACTATTAATCATAAACGAGTGTATCGACTGATGAGAATCGCTGGTATCCAATCGGTCATTCGACGTAAGGGCAAAAAATATAAGCCAAGTACACCAAAACATGTAGCTGAGAACATTTTGAACAGAGAATTTAACGCAGAGAAGCCAAATGAAAAATGGTTAACTGATGTGACAGAAATGAAGTATGGAGCCTCAAATAAGGCTTATTTGAGTGCGATTTTAGATTTGTACGATGGGTCCATTGTAGGCTATGTAATTAGGCAATCACAACAATAATCCATTGGTGTTTAGAACCCTGGATTTGGCTTTGGATGCTAACCCGGCAGCAAAACCTCTATTCCATAGTGATCGAGGATTTCAATACACCTCCCCTTCATTTAAAAGGAAAATAGAGAAAGCAGAAATGGTTCAAAGTATGTCGAGAGTCGGAAGGTGCATTGATAATGGACCCATGGAGGCTTTTTGGGGAACATTGAAAAGTGAAAAATATTATCTTAACAAGTACAGTACCTTTGAAGAGTTGAAGAAGGACATTGAGGAGTACATACAATTTTATAATAATGACCGATTACAAAAAAGATTAAACGGCCTTAGCCCCTTAGAATACAGGGCTAACGCCGCTTAGTGTCGTTTTATTATTTCCGCTGTCTACTTGACGGGGGGCACTTCAAAATTCATACGTCATTTCTTATTTTAAGGACATGTTAAGCAAATTAGTCCTTCAAGAAAACTTATTTCACCTTCTCCTCTTCCATCTCCTGCAGCTTTCTCCACAGGATTTTCCCGCTGCCTGACATCGGCAGTTCATCTAAAAATTGAACAATTCTCGGAACTTTATAGGCGGCCATGTGCTCTTTGGACCATGCGATAATTTCCTCTTCCGAAGTTCCTTTTCCTTGTGAGTTCAGCACGATAAACGCCTTTACGGTCTCGCCGCGCCTTGGGTCGGGAACACCGATGACGCAGGCGTTCTGCACGGATGGATGTTTATACAAAGTATTTTCCACTTCCGCAGGCCAAACTTTAAAACCGGAGGCATTAATCATGCGTTTGACCCGGTCAACCAAGAAGAAATAGCCTTCTTCATCATAGCGGCCGATGTCGCCTGTTCTGAAAAATTCCTTCCCTTCAATCGTTACAAAGGAATTCTTGGTTTCCTCAGGTCTGTTCCAGTAGCCTTTTAAGACTTGGGGACCATTGACAATGATTTCCCCCTGTACATTTGGACCCTGCTCCTTTAACGAGACCGGATCAATCACCCTAGAATCCACATCAAACTGTGGCACTCCTAAGCACTGCATCTTCGGCCTTTCAACTGGATTTTGATGCGTTTGTGAAATGGTCTCTGTTAGCCCGTAGCCTTCTACATAGCGAAGCCCTGTCAGCTCTAAAAGCTTTTGGCCGACTGCTTCCGGAAGGGGAGCACCGCCGCCGCTAATCATCTTCAGGGAATCGATTGAATAGTCTTTGAGATTTGGGTGCGCCAATAAATCAACGACCATTGTGGAAATGTTCGTCCATCTTGTGCACCGATAGCGATCGATCAATTTTAAGGCAACATCCCGGTCCCAGCGTGTCATCATTACCATCGTGGAACCAAGAGAGATCGGTCCATTCATGTTATGCTGCAGGCCGGTCACATGGAAAAGGGGAAGCGTTGACAACCCAATATCAGCAGGAGTTGACTGCGACCATACAATTCCACCGAGAAGAGTAGATTGCAAGGTTTTATGTGTGTGCATACAGCCTTTTGGTTTGCCAGTCGTCCCCGAAGTATAAGGGAGGCAGCATAAATCATCGCATCCAGCCTGGCTAGGATTTGCTTCTAAGCCTGCTGTTAATGCATCATCCCAATCTATTATTGCTAATGAGTCAAATGATTCTTTTGGAGCAGCCACGACAGGAGGGACCGTATAGTCCAAATCGGTTTGGGCATAGTCCGAATAGGCTGCAACAACAATCTGCTCAAGAGGAGTGAACCCAATACACGGCTCAATTTCCCGAATTAATTCTTGTCCGGCAATCGCCACTTTGGAATCACAATCTGATAAATAAAATGCCACTTCATCCTTCACATTCATCGGATTAATTGGCACCACGACAGCGTCAGCCCGTAAAATCGCGTAAAAGGCGATGATATACTGTGGTGAATTTTGCATGTACAGCAACACGCGGTCGCCTTTTGCGACTCCAAGTACCTTTTGCAGATACCCTGCTAGTTTGTTTACTTCTGAGTGAAGTTGTTTATAGGTGATTTCTGTTCCGTAATAAACAATTGCCGTCTTATTCGGATAACGCTTTGTCGTCATTTCCAGGTTGTCGTAAATGGTTGATTCAGGAATCGGTAAGGTTTTCGGCAGCCGTTCTGGCCAAAATTCAAAATGACGTGTAAACATTAAACAAATCACCACCAAATAGATTTTTTAAAAACTTCCGTTGAAATCGGTTACAATTATAATAATAATACATTAATAACAGAATATTCTAGTAATTGGGTTAATTTTTTTCGTAGAAAAATAATACCTTAAGATTATTAACGATTCTGGAATTTTTTACAAAAAATAATTGACGTAGTAGGAAGAAGCTTGGTACTATATCTATCAGATAATTCATAATCTTTTAAAATCTTTACAAAGATTATAGTACCAGATACGCAAATTTTTGGACTGATTTGAAAACGTTACCATTTGTAGTGCTCGAGACTTAGGTTATGGATTATTTTTTTAGAAAAATTTCAATGGTCAGAGGATGAAAGGGGAGTATGGAATGACACTTATTAATTCTGTTACAGGACAAGTTGATTCTGCCGAACTGGGTTTAACACTAATCCATGAGCACATGCGTATTCGCTCTGAGTCTGTATTCGTGCAGTTTCCCCATTTGTATGATGAGGAGAAAGACTTCGCTAGAGCAGTGGTACAGGTAAACAAAGCGAAAGCACTCGGTGTGACAACCATCTGTGATCCAACCGTCATGGAGCTTGGCCGTGACATCCGCTTTATTGAGAGAGTCTCCCGCGAAACGGGGGTTCAAATCATCGCGGCAACAGGAATCTACTCCTATCACTATATCCCACCTCATTTCCAAAATCGTGATATCGACTATATGGCTGATTTGTTTGTCCGCGATATTGAAGTCGGAATTCAGAACACATCCATTAAAGCAGGATTCTTAAAATGTGCCACGGATGCACAAGGGGTCACCCCTGATGTTGAGAAGGTTATTCGCGCCGTTGCTCGTGCTCAAAAGCGGACAGGTGTACCGATTATGACTCATTCACATCCGGGAACCGGAACCGGCTTAAATCAAATTGACATCCTTCTTGAAGAGGGAGTGGATCCGAAGCGGATTCTGATTGGGCATACCGGAGATACCGATAACATGGAGTACATATTGAAGGTGCTCGACCATGGGGTATATATCGGCATGGACCGTTATGGCTTAACCGCTGAGTGTACAACTGAAAATAGAAACACAATCGTTATTGAACTCGCGAAGCTAGGATATGCAGACCGCATGTTTTTATCACAGGATCATTGCTGCTCGATGGATTGGTATCCTGAAGGACTAATTGAGCATGTGCTCCCGAAATGGACAATGACATTTGTTCTTGAAGAGATTATACCAGAATTAAAAGCGAGTGGAGTAACGGAAGAACAAATTAACCTGATGATGGTCGAAAACGCTCGCCGCTGGTTTGAGGGGAAATAGAAAAAAATCCACCTTCCATCGTTACAAATGGAAGGTGGATTTTTCAGGAGGGTTTAAATTGAACCACTTACTCGGTTTCTCTTTACTAGAATCCAATACAATAACACTGCCCCACAACCGGCACATACAATCACTACGCCCATCGGAATAGCCGTCTGCCCGCCGCCTATACCAACTAGGGGAGCGACAAATCCACCAAAGGTAAATGAAGTAACACCCAGTAAGGCAGAAGCACTACCCGCATTTTTTCCTTGTGTTTGCATGGCTAGGGAGAATCCTGCTGTATTTACCATTCCTACACTGGATACAACGAAAAATAATGGAATCAAAACGAAGACTAGCTTTGCTTGTAAAAATAAAAGCAGCAATAAAATGATCCCGCCTGTTGCGGACATTCCTAATCCAACTTTGAACAGTTTAGCTTCAGGGATTCTCCCTGCCAACCTGCCTGTCGTTTGACTCATGATCATGATCCCGATAGCGTTGATCGCAAAGATCAGACTGAACATTTGCGGGGATGCACCATAAATATCCTGTACGACAAAGGGAGAACCTGAAATGTACGCGAACATGCCAGCAAAGACTAAGCCCTGCGCTAAAGCATAGCCCATAAAGCTTCGATCCACGATTAGTTTTAAAAAAGGGCTAAATGTATTCTTCATGCCTCCAGCGGAACGCTTTTCTTTAGGCAGCGTTTCCGGCAATCCAAAAAGAATGATAAAAAACATAACGATTCCAATGATACTTAAAACAATAAAGACACCTTGCCAGGGAAACGCCTTAAGCAGCTGAGCACCAATAATCGGAGCAAGGATAGGGGCCAGCCCGTTCACCAATGCAAGGAGTGCAAAAAACTTGGTTAATTCAGTTCCTGAATATAAATCTCTGACAATCGCCCTCGAAATCACAATTCCAGCTGATCCAGCAAACCCCTGGATAAGCCGCAAGATAATTAACCCCCAAATGGAAGGGCTAAATACGCATAAAAGGGACACGATAAAGTAAATCATTAAGCCAACCAAAAGTGGTTTTCGGCGGCCAGTTACATCACTGATAGGCCCAGTTAGCAATTGTCCGGATGCTAAACCGAGCACGAAAAGCGACAAGCTAAGTTGAACCGAAGATGCGTTTGTATGGAAATCTTTTGCGATATTTGGCAGGGCCGGTAAATACATATCAATGGATAAAGGGCCAAATGCTGCAAGTGAACCGAGAACAATCGCCATCCATACTCGTTTAGAACGAGAAAGCACTGCTTGATGATCCTCTGCCTTTTGTATGAAATCCCCCATATTGTAAGTCCTTCCTCCAGTTATGTAAATCCAATCTAGTTACCTAAGATTTTATCATTCTATGTTAACAGATTATTCAATATTTAGGAATTCTTAAAAGTAGAAACATACAACCAATTTCAGAAACGATTAAATTGAAAAAGGCCGCCTTCCATCATAGAAATGGAAGGCGGCCTCTCCTAGTCGGTTTAAATGGTTCCCCAAACATCCTTAGCAATAGCCACTACATGTTTAATCTTATTCCACTGCTCTTCTTCCGTTAAAATATTTCCTTCTTCTGTGCTGGCAAAGCCGCATTGAGGGCTTACTGCCAGGTTTTCTAAAGGAATAAATTGACTTGCTTCTTTAATTCTTGCCTTAATGGATTCTGGATCCTCGAGTTCTGGGAATTTAGAAGTGAATAGTCCTAGTACAACGGTTAGGTTAGGACGCTTGAAGCCTTTTAAAGGTTCGAAGTCACCAGAACGCTGATCATCATACTCTAGGAATAGCCCGTCCACATTTAGCTCAGCGAAAATGGCATCGGAAATTTGATCGTACCCGCCGCTTGTGATGTAGGTGGATCTGAAGTTGCCGCGGCAAATATGCATGGTAATTGTTAAATCTTCCGGCTTATCGGCAATGGTTTCATTGATTGCACTTACTCTTGTTTTGATGATTTCATGTACATCCAAGCCAACTTTTTCAACCACTGCATTGATTCGCTCTTCAGAAACAAAATCAATCCAAGATGTGTCGTCTAATTGCAAGTAACGGCAGCCAGCATCATAGAAAGCCTGGATGGCTTTTTGATAGGCCGCTACGGTATCTTTATAAAGTTGTTCGCTGTTGCCATTGTAATACTCATCGCCTTGAATTCTCGTAAATAACATATTCGGGCTTGGAATGGAGAACTTCGCCACTTGGCTGCCATCTCCATATTTTTCAACTGCCTGCTTTAAAAACTTGAAATGCTTCAGCATATAATGATCATTAAAGTCAACTTTGCCCACTACTTTAATGGCGTTGTTTCTTGTTTGGGCGCCTTTGAAGTTGCTGATATATTCATTTTCGAAAAATGCTACACCTTCCAAACCAGCCAGGAAATCCAAATGCCACCATGAACGTCTAAACTCACCATCTGTAACGGATTTTAAGCCTGCTTCAATTTGGTTTTGAACTAATTTCTCAATTTCTTGATCCTCAACCGCCTTCAGGGCATCTGCATCAATTTCCCCATTGGCAAAAGCCTTTCTGGCTTCTTTAACCGGTTCTGTTCGAAGAAAGCTGCCGACATGGTCAGCCTTGAATGGAGTTTTTACTAGTGTTGCTGTCATTAATTATTCCTTCTTTCTCGGTGTAATAAAAAACCCTCTTCTCAAAAATAAGAAGAGGGGGGTAATAGCCATTGCTAATCTCTTCTTATCTTTAAGCACTCGCTTCTGGAATTGGCACAGTACGAACGTGTCTGCTGCCGAGGCTTCAAAGGGCCAGTCCCTCCACCTCTCTTGATAAGAATATTCGAAAATATTTAATTAAAAGTAAAGATACACTTGTTCTGATTTTCTGTCAACAAAAATCTACAACATTATTGTTGTGGTTAAATGGAAAGGCTATCCAAAATAGGCTCAATGGGACAAATACCTAAACGTATATTATTTATGGTAACGCTATTAAAAAATGAACTCCAGCAAGAAATTAAGATTCAGGTGATGATCTGAGGTGAAAAAATGGAATTTAACAGACGAGAGGGTCATTTTGATGGGTCTTTGCAGCCATTTTGTGCACAGACAACAGATATGGCCCCCCTATTTGAAGCAGAAGCTTATGATCATGCAGAAAAGAAAATAAAAAAGCTTCGTCTAGAAAGCTATCGTGGAAGCTGGGTTATTTTATTTTTTTATGCAAGTGATTTTACCTTTGTTTGACCGACAGAATTGGCAGCGGTCGCTGCTATTAAGGATCAACTAAAGACACTTAATACAAATGTCCTTGCTATCAGCACGGACAGTGTATATGCCCATAAAGTTTTCGCTGAGGTATCTCCTAATGCCTCTCAGGTATCATTTCCACTTCTAAGTGACCGAACACACCAAATCAGTAAAGCATACAGAGTCCTAAATGAAAAAGTTGGGGCAGCCTTAAGAGCAACCGTCATTATCGACCCAGATGGAATAATTGTGTCCAAATTGGTATACCCATTAGAAGTTGGCCGAAATGTTTACGAAATACTAAGGATCATACAAGGGGTACAATACGGAAGAAGCACCGGAGAAGGAGTCCCAGCTAACTGGGTTCCCGGTAACCCAGGAATCATTAGAGACCCAAAGTATATCGGAAGAATTTGAGGCATGGGGACGGTTCTCATGCCTCATTTAGGCTTTTAAGATCGTCTACACACATCATTGATTCATTAATTATGTCGTAATTTGTCGAAAAGTTAATAAAAATGTACGCGTTTTCACCTGATATGATAGTTTCTATACAAATATTCTAAATATTCATCCCTTTGTGACTACCCAGGAAAAATGGATAGATTGGTCTGTCAGGAGGTATAAAATGTGCCAGGAACACAGAAACAAAAATGTAGAAGTAAATTTTGAAATACCAGAAAACATAATCCAAAGTTTTAGAGATGCTGTTGAAAAAAATGGAAAGTCAATGAATGATGTGCTTAGGTTATATATGCAAAAATACATTTGGAAACAAAGTGAATTACAAAAAAATAGACAAATGCGACGTCAAAGTATTGGAGCCAAGTGATAAAATGATAGTAGTATAATATAGAAATACTTTAACCAATTTTATCAAATATTTTCAAAACGGTTGACATGTAAGTTTGACACCTTTAAAAGATTCATGGTATATATATTCAAATTATGACGAATGAGCATAACCACAGGGGGAATTTAAAATTATGGAACATCGCAGCAAAATTTTAGATTGTACGATCCGTGATGGGGGATTAGTTAACAATTGGGATTTCAGTGTCGAATTTGTCCAGGACTTGTATAATGGACTAAGTGCGGCTGGCGTTGAGTATATGGAGATTGGCTACAAAAACTCCGCAAAGCTTCTGAACGCAACTGAACCTAATCCATGGAGATTTCTAGATGATCATTTTCTGAAAGAAATCATTCCTGAGAAAAAATTTACGAAGCTATCTGCATTAGTAGATATTGGCCGAGTCGATCCCAACGATATCCTGCCTCGCGAGCAAAGTGTGTTGGATATGATCCGGGTAGCCTGCTATATCCGTGAAGTGGACAAGGGGCTGGAGCTTGTCCAAATGTTCCATGATTTAGGATATGAGACATCTCTCAATATTATGGCTTTATCCAGTGTGCCTGAACAGAAGCTTATTGAAGCAATGGAAATGGTCAAAGAAAGTCCAGTCGATGTTGTGTATATCGTGGATTCTTTTGGAAGCTTAGATCCGGCTGATATTGCACATCAAGTGAAAAAGTTTCAAGCGATGCTTCCTAACAAGCAGCTTGGTATTCATACGCATAACAATTTGCAGTTAGCATTTGCTAATACCTTGACAGCACATCAAAATGGAGTTACCTTCCTGGATTCATCTGTTTACGGCATGGGACGGGCGGCAGGGAACTGCAATACAGAGCTTCTTGTCAGCTACATAAAAAAACCAAGCTATGAACTTAAACCGTTACTTGGTGTAATCGAAAAGCATATGTTAGAAATGAGAGAAAAGTGGGAATGGGGCTATATCATTCCTTATATGATCTCTGGTGTCCTTAATGAGCATCCACGGGTGGCAATGGCTTATCGAAATAGTGACGAGCGTGACCAATTCGTTGACTTCTATGACAAGGTAACAACACCTGAAGCAACTTTAGCTACAACTTCTAGGTAGTTTATTACATGTACAGCCGCCTGCGGGCGGTTCTTTTTTTGGGGATGAAAGCAACTGGGCAGAATAGTAGCGAAAACACATCGGATTTGTAATCATAGAAAGAAGATTTAAGACTTATGGAGAGTGAAACCAATAATGGATAAAAAACAGATTGAGTATAAAATTCTAGAGTTGAAAGACGAATACTTACAGCTGCAACATAATCTTGAAAAATTAGAGTATGTAAAAGGAAACATAGCCCCGTTGGAAAAACGACTATCTGAAATTGAAGAGGAATTGAATTCTCTTAATCAATTATTACGAAAAATAGCAGGGCAAACACAAAAATAGTAACTTAAGTTCAAGAGACCACAGAATTGATGGTCTCTTTTCTTGTATCAAAGTTTTAATAGATGCGTATTAAATAGTTATAAAAGCACCTTTTCAGCGATAAGTCTATAGGATTCAATGCGATCCTTCGGAGAATGTGTAATCGTTAAAATCATAATTTCATCCGCATTATATGAAGCTTGTAACTGCTCAAGTTTCTTTTTTACCTCCAGTGGATTGCCAATGATCATTCTCTTTTTCATCGCTGCTAATTTTTCTAGTTCTTTTTCATTGAGTTCGTATTGCTTTGCTTCCTGGATAGAGGGCACAAATTGCCCTTCGCCTTTTTCCTTCTGTAATGCCCAGATTAGATTACTTAATGCGATTTCTTCAGCTTTTTCGGCCGTTTCCGCACAAACCACTGAAACAGTTAACAATACCTGAGGGGATTGACCATGTTTGTTAGGTTGAAAGGCATCAAGATATTGTTGGATGATGTCTGCTCCGTCTTTGTCGCTCATGAACTGGCCGAATGCATATGCCAAGCCATGTTCAGCAGCAAGGTGGGCACTTTTTTTACTTGTACCAAGAATCCACGGCATCGGCGGCACTTCCGGCAGGGGAGAGGCCTTTAGTTTTGAAAACTCGTGATCTTCAGGAAAATCATTTTTTAAAAAGTGAAGCAGTTCTTTTACTAAGTCAGGCAATTTCCAAACCTGTTGTAAAAAATTATCGGATAAAGCATTCGTTGCCTCCGCTGACCCGCCAGGTGCACGCCCAATGCCGATATCAATCCGATTTGGATATAGGGTAGCCAGCATATTATAAACCTCGGCCACTTTATATGGTTTATAATGCGGTAATAATACAGCCCCAGAACCGAGGCGAATCCGTTTGGTGTTGGCGCCAATATAACTGATCATCACTTCAGGTGCCGAGCAGGCCAGACCTGGCAAATCATGATGTTCGGAAATCCAATACCGTGTGTAACCTAACTCATCTCCTGCTTGGGCTAGCTTCAATGATTCATCCAATGCCTCTTTTGCTGTTTGGTTGGAGGAGATGGGAGATAAATCTAATATGCTTAATTTCACTGCACCATGCCTTCTTTCTTAATTCTTCACTTCGAGCAAAGTCAATGTAAAAATTGCTACTTGTCCTTTTTCATATAAGTTCGTGACAGAAGTGGAATATTGTTGAATGGTACCTCTAACCGCTAAACCAGTTTCAGGAACTTTTACATCAAAGGACCCTTCATACAGCAACACTGTAGTGTCGTGATAGTCCTCACTCGTCACTTTGAATTCAATAACAATTTTATGTAAACCGTTCTCAAGCTCTTCTTTATATTTTTCAATACGTATAGAATTATCATTTAAGATGATTTCATTAACCAAGGACACCACACCTTTTATGTTTGTATGAAAAAATAATAGCACTGGGCCAATAGGGGAGCAAATGAATTGGACCGAACAGCTCAAAAATTACAACAGTCTTCTTATATAACATAAGCCCATTTCATTTCTAAATTTCTTAACACATACATCGTTCATTATTTGGTAAAAATTTCAGGTTGATGATAAATGAAATTCGCGATATATTATAAATCCGTCACTTACACGAGTGACAGAAGACATGATACATTTTTAGATAGTTTCAAGAAATTAAAAATTTTTTCTTGCGATGTGAAAATGTATGTGTTAATATATTAAATGTCGCTTTTGAAATAAATCATTAACTTCGTGAATTGGAAGAAAATGACGGTTGATAGATTAGTAGAAATGCGATATAATTAAATTCTTGTCGCTTAAACAAGTGACAAAGATAGTTCTTTGAAAACTAAACAAACAAAAACGTCAACAAACAATAATAATCATGTTTCTTCTATATAATATAGAAAACATGAGCCAACGTAACATTTTTGAGCTAATCAACTCAACTTTATTGGAGAGTTTGATCCTGGCTCAGGACGAACGCTGGCGGCGTGCCTAATACATGCAAGTCGAGCGAATCACTGGGAGTTTGCTCCTGGTGGTTAGCGGCGGACGGGTGAGTAACACGTGGGCAACCTGCCTGTAAGACTGGGATAACTTCGGGAAACCGGAGCTAATAC
>NZ_JBHSHV010000005.1:0-1120 GCF_042653105.1 Neobacillus sp. GCM10023253 | reverse complement strand
CCATCCCGAACACGGAAGTTAAGCTTCTCAGCGCCGATGGTAGTTGGGACGCAAGTCCCTGTGAGAGTAGGACGCTGCCGGGCCATCATATATGGAGGATTAGCTCAGCTGGGAGAGCATCTGCCTTACAAGCAGAGGGTCGGCGGTTCGATCCCGTCATCCTCCACCATATTATTATGCCGGCTTAGCTCAATTGGTAGAGCAACTGACTTGTAATCAGTAGGTTGAGGGTTCAAGTCCTTTAGCCGGCACCACGCTTCTTACTTCATTGAATTGCATCATCGGGAGCGTGCGAGAAATCCCGAAGGGATTTTAAGCAGAATAACTAGGTAGTTTAGCGTTTTTTATTGTACGAGCCATTAGCTCAGTCGGTAGAGCATCTGACTTTTAATCAGAGGGTCGAAGGTTCGAGTCCTTCATGGCTCACCATTTTAATATGCGGGTGTGGCGGAATTGGCAGACGCACCAGACTTAGGATCTGGCGCCGCAAGGCGTGGGGGTTCGACTCCCTTCACCCGCACCATTTTAATATTGCGGAAGTAGTTCAGTGGTAGAACACCACCTTGCCAAGGTGGGGGTCGCGGGTTCGAATCCCGTCTTCCGCTCCATATTGCCGGGGTGGCGGAACTGGCAGACGCACAGGACTTAAAATCCTGCGGTAGGTGACTACCGTACCGGTTCGATTCCGGTCCTCGGCACCATTTATAAAATAAGCGCCCGTAGCTCAATTGGATAGAGCGTCTGACTACGGATCAGAAGGTTATGGGTTCGACTCCTGTCGGGCGCGCCATCAAATTTAATAGTACGGGAAATAGCTCAGCTTGGTAGAGCACTTGGTTTGGGACCAAGGGGTCGCAGGTTCGAATCCTGTTTTCCCGACCATTTTAACGGGGCCTTAGCTCAGCTGGGAGAGCGCCTGCTTTGCACGCAGGAGGTCAGCGGTTCGATCCCGCTAGGCTCCACCATTTATTTTTAAAAATATATTGACATTGTTAGTTTGCTTTGTTAATATATAAAGGTCGCCTTTGAGAGGCGAATTAAATAGTTCTTTGAAAACTAAACAAACAAAAACGTCAACAAACAATAATATTCGTTTCATTTGAAACGAAGCCAACGTAAC
>NZ_JBHSHV010000004.1:0-65978 GCF_042653105.1 Neobacillus sp. GCM10023253 | reverse complement strand
AATACCGTACCAAACGAAGTGCGGTAGTGGTTTGGTTTCTAAAAGTCTTAAATTTTACTGTCCACTTTCTTGACAGAAGACCATTTTCATCTGTTTCTTCTTTTGTTTTGTCCTTCATACCGGTTATCAAGGACATTTTACTCCTAGTCACAACCCGTTTTGTCCTTCATCACGCCCATCAAGGACATTTCACCCCTAGTCACAACCCGTTTTGTCCTTCAACCGTCTTGCTCTACCTTCCAAGATCAAGTTTCCCTTAAAAAATAAAAGAGGCAAGCTTCCATGAGCTTGCCTTAGCAATATGAGGGCAGAATTATGTACGAAAAAACGCTCTTCTTTTCACAAAGAGCGTTTTAAGTTAAAATTCGATGAGACCAAGACTTACCTGCAAGGCTTCATCCACTTTTTCCATCATTTCGTCATCGAGATGGGTAATTTTATCGGTTAACCGCTGCTTATCAATTGTGCGAATTTGCTCTAACAGAATGACTGAGTCGCGTTCAAATCCGTAGCGCTTCGCATCAATTTCAACATGAGTAGGGAGCTTCGCTTTCTGAATTTGAGCTGTAATCGCTGCAACAATCACTGTGGGACTAAACCGATTCCCGATGTCGTTTTGGATGACTAGTACAGGGCGGACGCCGCCTTGTTCAGAACCAACAACTGGGGAAAGGTCCGCAAAATATACGTCACCACGCTTGACAATCAAGGGATTATCCTCCGCTTACAAGACGTTCAACAGTATGCTCTGCCTCATATTCTGCTTGAAATGCTTCTGACGCAATCCTAAGATTAATCTTTGCCATTTCCATGTATCCACGTCTCATGGATTCGCGAATTTGTCTCGTTTTTCGTTCGCGTAAATACATTTTTGTTGCTTGGTAGATAAACTCACTGCGGTTTACATTTTCCTGCTTTACGAAACCATCTAATTCAGTTAATAGATGCTGCGGTAATTTTACCAAGATTTCCGTAGTTGCGCTGGATTCAGACACCCAACATACACCTCCACCATCACTACACACCATTTTTTTATCTATACCATATTTTATAATAACACTAAACGCTCTTCATGCATAGACTAAATATGATTCCTACTGTATTATAAGCCAACTAAACAAGCTTTTATGCACAAATTACCGCAATATCATAAATATGTTTCCTATGCATGATTTACACCTATACCAGGTAATTTTTTATCTCGACAATTCTTTCACTTTTTTTATAAATGCGCGGTACCCGGCTCGCAATGATACACGGTATCTCGTAATTAATGGTGTCAAGCTTGGCGGCAATTTCATTAACGGAAATCAGCTGGTCACCTTCGCTTCCAATTAACGTGACGGTTGTTCCAACAGGAATCTCAAAAGGAAGACGGATCATGCATTGGTCCATACAAACCCTTCCGACAATTGGTGCGCGAAGTCCTGCAATTAGGACCTCCTGCCCCTGCAGCCTGCGAATCCATCCATCAGCATATCCGATTGGCAAAGTGCCAATCCATTCTTCCTGTTCACTTTCATATGTGGCCCCGTAGCTCACTTTGTTGCCTTTTGGCAGCTTCTTAATATGGACAAGCTTTGTCTTTAACGAAAAAGCCTCTTTTAGGGAAAAAGGAATTTCCTGTTCCATTTCCGGTGATGGGGTTAACCCGTACATTACAATTCCAAGCCTGACAGCATTGAAATAGGCTTTTGGAAACCGAATAGCCGCTGCACTGTTGCTGGCATGAATATACTTTGGCCGTTCAGCCAGTGTGCCTACAAGTGCTTCGAATTTGCCTAATTGCTCATTGAAATAGGCAGTTTCCAACTCATCAGCCGTTGCGAAATGCGTAAAAATCCCTTCAAACAAAAGTCGGCTATCAGTTGCAATGGTTTGTTCAACAGCTTTTAATTCCTCGACAGTGCGGACGCCGATCCGTCCCATTCCTGTATCCACTTTAACATGGACCTTTAGCTGATCATTTGTATTCAACTGCTGTTTTGCTTCCTCGAGCCATTCCTTTTGAAAAACAGTTAGGGTGATATTATTTTGAACAGCCACCAAGGCGTCCCCTGGACGAGAAGCCCCTAAAACAAGTATAGGTGCCGTTATCTCTTTTTTTCGCAGTGCAATCGCTTCATCAATAAAGGCTACCGCCAGATACACCGCCCCTGCATTCAGTGCGGTTTCAGCCACTTGGATATCCCCGTGGCCATAGGCATTAGCTTTCACGACGGCAAAAATGTCCACCCCTTCAGGCAGTTGTTTTTTGACAGATGTGACATTCTCCGCAATACAATCCAAATCTACTTCTACCCATGTATCCCGATAAAAAGAATCTTGTTCTCCCATGATTCCACTTCCTAAAAACATTAATGTCAGTTTATTATAACATAAAAAAAAACAGGCCCCTAAGAGCCTGCCGGTGTAAATTATTGGTTCCAATCAGCGGCAGGTGCAACATCTCCGCGGCTTGAAACTTTATTTATTTTACTGCTTCCCCTTGGACGGATTTAGCGATCTCGACCATCTCTTTCTTCGTCAGGTTTTTGGAGGCAATCATATAATCGACTCCGCCCTGTGACCAGGAAATCGAATGATCAGTAACGGCCCCAATCGTAATGCCTAGGTCAACCAAGTCACCTTCTACATAAGTCGGAGTAGTCGAGGCAACCTTGGATTTCACCTTTTCCTGAACAAGGGTGAATGATTTTTTACCGTCGTAAGTAAGGACAACCCGTTTTCCATCCTCAATCTTGACAGATTTCTCCTCAATCAGTTTTGTGCCTTTAATTTCATAGGTTGGATATTTAACCGTAAAGGCTTTATCTCCTCCATCTGCCATCGCCGGCATATTTAGCTCTGCACGGGTCATGTTCTTCTTCATATCGAAGTCGTCCTTGTCAAAGCTGGCGTTGAATTTAACCTTTGTAAATTCTACTGTTACAAGAGCATTTCGATCAGGGTCCATCACTTTAACGACTGCTGGTGACAAATCCTTTTTATTCAGCTTAATTTCCTGGATTGGAAGCATACTATTATTTTGATAGCGGGTTTTTGTTTCAAACACGTAGTGTTCTTTCGTAGCGGAAAATTTGGCGTCTTTATCGGCCACAATGTCTTTAATTAATGATTCATAAAGATAAGCCTGGCTGCTGTTTTGCGGCCAATCGCTTTGGAAGCGGAAGCTCTTTTTCAGGGCAGGTGTTAACACAAACACGCCTTCATTATTTCTTAAAATCATTTGGCTTTGGTCTTTTTCCGCATTTTTTAGGTTAACACGGTAAAAGTTTGGGTCCATATGCCAGATTTCCACGTCGTAAACCTGAGAATCCGACCCCATTTTGAGGGTCATTTTTGCTTCAGCTTTATAGCTTGATAAGTCCTTTTGCTTTCCATTTAAATCTTTTACCACATCATCCTGTGATTTAGAACCGCAGGCAGCGAGCATGAAGATTGCGATCAGCCCCGTGATGAGCAGCACTAACTTTTTCCTCATTCCTTCAACCCCTTCTTGTCTCATTTCAGTGTATTGAGAAGAGAAAGGCAGGGATCAGGCATGATAACCAAAATGACCAAGCTGACCTTGTCTCTCCTTTTTCCCTATGAATATATGAGACAACCTTGGGGAATATGCTAACAGGCCTGACAAGCTTTTTTTAAATTAGTGATCCTCTTCAATCACAACCTGGGCGACAGCGTAATCCCTACTATGGGAAATGGACAAATGGGCACATACTTCCGGCTTTTTAATGACCGGTTTACCCAACTCATCCGAACTAATTTCGATGTCCAAAAAGGAAAGCTCTTTTCCAATCCCCGTTCCAATCGCTTTTGAGAAAGCTTCTTTTGCTGCAAATCTTCCAGCTAAAAATTCGACCTTTCGACGCTCTGCCAATTCTGAGAATCTTTGTTTTTCGCTGGCCGTCAAAACCCGGTCGATAAATTTGGGCTGCCGGCTGATGATTTCGTGAACTCTGGAAAGTTCAATAATATCAATACCAATTCCTTTTATCATCGCTAATCTTCCTTCTATTTCATTTCCTGTCAGCATAATAGTGTACAAGATAAAATAATAGTCTATGATGGTAGTAAGAGGTGGAAAATAATGTTTACTCGAACAGAAAGTCTTCGCGAGTTTCTTCGCTATTACCCGGTGGTTTCTATTATTGTGGCCATTCATCTCATTCTTTTTATCTGCACCATTTTACCAATATTCCCTAATTCCTGGTTTATTGAAACCCTCTCCGGGGTCAATCTTTACATTATGGAGGGCGAGTATTGGCGGCTGATTACACCCATCTTTATGCACAGCGGTTTCTCCCATATGCTTTTTAATAGTTTTGCCCTTGTATTATTTGGACCAGGGCTAGAGCGGATGCTCGGCGGCGGACGATTTTTGCTTGTATATCTGGTTTCCGGATTGATCGCCAACGTTGCTACCTTAATGCTTGAGGCGCTCACCTATACACATGTCGGATCAAGCGGGGCGATATTCGGGCTGTTCGGCTACTATTTGGCGCTAATTCTTTTTAAAAAAGATACACTTTCCAAAGCGAATTCCCAAATAATCATCACACTTACGGTTATCAGCTTAGTAATGACATTTCTTGAACCTAACGTGAATATTACCGCCCATCTTTTTGGGCTGCTGGGCGGGCTTTTGCTTGGGGCAGTTTCACGACAAAGCCCAGAATAGAGGGAGGCTTCAACCGTGCGCCCCCTCCCTGTTTTTCTGTTCCTTAGAGTACCAGCCAAAAATCTTCTCTACCTCACTTTTTTCCATGTCGACAACTGTCCCGCCGGCACCGCCTAGTCCCGATTTTACATAGGCCTCAATTGTCCCCAATTCTTTATTTCGTTGAAAATAACTTTCCCTTATTTCCAAGCTTTGAATCTTGTTTTTCTTTATAAAGACAGTGGTGCGGTTGGTGGTCTGAAATCTAAGGGTCAGCTGCTGACCATCCAAACTCCAGCCAGCGGTTTTATATTTCAGTATCGCCCAAAATGTAAATAAGCCAATTAGGAGCAGCGAAAAGAGACCCCATATTTTGAAAAAAAAGATGGCTGCCGCTGCGATTGGAACCGGAATGAACCAGCTCCGGAAAATATAACGCCTTAATGCCCGCTTCGGGACTGGCGTGAAGGACGCCGTGAAATGATACTCCGGCAGGTAAGGACCAATTAATGCAGACAATTCCTTTACCTTCATGATTGGCAGTAGAATGACATTTGCTCCATCCTTGTTCTCAATGGATCCCCCGGCACTTTCCACATACACCGTTCCATAACCAAGCAATTGCCTGATTGGATTCTCACTGATTCTTATGGCTTGAATCCGGTTTAAAGGAATGGTAATTTGTTTTTTCTCAAGAAGCCCCTGTGAAATAACGAAGTCCTTTTCTGTTTGTACTACCGTGAAATTCGCATATTTTAGCATCGTCAACACTAAGGCAATCAGCCATGCCAGGAAAAAGCCGGCAAAGACAAGGATGGCAATAAGGATAAGATTGTGAACCGCCCATTCTTCCAACCCGCCAAAGACCTTTTTAAAAGGGATGAAATCGTCAAACTGGGAAAGCAGTGCGAATAAAGCAGATATCACCACCCCGATGCCTCCTGATGTTAACGATAAGAGCAATAATTCCGGTGTGGTTATTTTAAAAATCGGCTTGGCCACTTTGTGGCTTGCTGTTTCTAAATCACCCGTTTTAGCTGCTGCGACATACTCTTGAATGAGTTTTGCCTCTTCCTTGGTAATGGCCGAAAGAACGGCCTCCGCTTCCTCGTCTCCACTTGAGCCGGCTGTTTCAATCTGTACCTTCACAAGCCCAAACAGCTGCTGCAAAATGCCTTCTGTCAAATCGATGCTTTGGATTCGTTCAAAGGGGATATATCGTTTTTTGCGAATGAAAATCCCATATTCGACTCGAAGCTCATTATATTCAAAACGATAAGTATATTTTAACCAAGAAATCAGGCCGGAGATAAAAGTGAAAATAACAACAACCAAGGCTATACCAAGTGTAATGAAAAGAGATTCCTTGCCTTCTCGCCCTCCCGATAAAAATATCGCAGCTAAGGGGATGAAAAGGTTTTTTAATCTTTTTCCGGTATTAATGACGCTGGCGATGGGGTGAAGCCGTTTTGGTTCAGACATCATCTTCAGCCACCCTCGCCAATTTTGAAATATAGAATCGTAATTCTTCCGCTTCGCTCTCCTTCAGGGCAGGGATTTCATGAGCGGTGGCCGCCGTATGGACGATGACCGATGCCAGCTTATATTTTCTTAAAATTGGGCCTTGTACGGTATCGACATGCTGGACACGGACCATCGGCACGAGCGTACGACTAATGATAAAAATCCCTTCCAATAGTTCAATTTCTTCTTCACGGACCTCGTACCGCCAGCGTTTCCATCTGATTGATGGGAATAAGAAAACATGTAAGTAGGTTAATATGATGGCGAGCGCTATAAGGATAACCGATACCCAAATTGGGCCGTTAAATATATGTATTATTATGATGGCCGTGACAGCTATAGCCCACTCTATCGCCGCTTTTATAACACCAAAAATGCGCCAAACTTTCAGGGCACTTTCCGAGATGCGTTTTTGCGGTTCAGTCTGCATTCTATTTCCCCCTCCCTTTTAAATGAGAAAATGGCAAACTTTCACATATAAGTATACATAGAAAGGTATGGAAGCTCTACTATTCCATCAGAAAACTTGACTGATCCAGCATTTTGATTCCGCTCTTACCTTGCAAGTCCCGAGAAAGTTGAAAGAGTGCGGCATCCTTTTGCTTCGCTTCGATCATGCAATGAATCTCAGGAACCGTCCCCTTGATTTGAGCAAGAAACCGAAGGAACATCTCAACATCCACATAATCCGCATGAGCACGAAAGTCACGTTCGGACCGCGGGCTAGAAATATGCATTTTTATCGGCAGGGGAGAATCCTTCCAGGTCTCCACCACTCGCCCCCAATCCTCCTGCCAATTTTTGTCCTCATGATTGGCCAGATGATGATGATAATCAAACACCATGGGAATGCCCAGTTTTTCACAAAGATATAAGGTCTCTTTAACGGTAAATGTCGTATCATCGTTTTCCAGCATAATCATTCTTTGGATGGAGGGAGAAATATAGGCCCAGTTATGAATAAATAATTCGAGAGCTTTTTCCTTATCATCATAGCCGCCTCCGACATGAAGGACACAGCGGTGTTCCGTGTCAACTTCCATACCCTTCAGCAGGGCTTTATGCATAACGAGTGTTCTCAATGATTTTTTTAAAATCTCTTTATCCGGTGAATTAAGAACAACAAAATGGTCAGGATGGAAATCAATTCTTGCTGGGTGCTTCTTGATGTAGTCTGCCAGCTCTTTTAGGGGCTCTTTTAATGGTTTCATGTAATTCCAGTCAAGTAATTCCTCATGGTTGGCCAGTGGTATGAGCCGCGAGCTTAACCGAAAGAAGTGAATTTGATTGGCTTCATTATGCTTTAAGAGACGGAGGCAATTATGTAAATTTGATTCGGAAATTCTTTCCAGTTTACGAATAGCTGCATCCCTGTCTTTAATTTTGCTGAATTGCGCAAATGTCATTGTTTGCGATGGGGATGCATTTTGAAGTTCCACACTCATGGCAACATATCCGAGACGTATAATCATGTTAAATCCTCCAAAAGGTATTTAACATTTAGTCTTCCCTTTTTGCACATATAAAAAAGCACGGACACAGCCAGCATCCATGCTTTAATACATCATCTTAATATGTTTTTGATTTCGGTTTGCCGCCGCCGGCTTTTCTTTCACCGCGAGGTTTTACCGGTGCTTTTTTTCTGCGGTCAGAATTATAGTTCCGTGAATCGTCTCTTCTGCGGCGATCCCCGCCACGGTCTCCACCACGGTCATGAGGTCTTCTTTCCTTTTTCGACTGAAGCGGCGCCTCTTCAGTCAATTTAACCGGTGTTGTATCAGGCTCTTTTGTCAGCATCTTCAACACTGCTGCAACAACCGTTGAAGCATCATTGGCTTCCAGTAATTCTTCGGCTGCATTCTTATAATAATGAAGATTGTTGGATTCAATCGTCTGTAGGATTTTATCAACAACTGCCCGCTGTTGGCCTTCCAATGCCTCATCAAGGGTTGGCGGCTTCATACGTTCCATTTTGCGCTTCGTTGTTTTTTCCACCACAAATAAATATGGCTTTTCACGTGGTGTAATAAACGTCATGGCTACACCCGTTTTACCGGCACGGCCAGTACGTCCGATGCGGTGTACATAGCTTTCCGGATCCTGCGGGATATCGAAGTTATAAACATGGGTAACGCCGGAAATATCAAGTCCACGTGCCGCTACGTCAGTTGCAACGAGAACATCGATATTACCTTCTTTAAACTTACGTAACACAGAAAGGCGTTTGGCCTGGCTTAAATCACCATGGATGCCTTCTGCAGTGTAGCCGCGAAGGTTCAAGGCTTCGGATAACTCATCGACACGGCGCTTCGTACGTCCAAACACAATCGCTAATTCCGGTGATTGGATATCAAGAAGTCTGGTTAAAACATCAAACTTGTTTTTTTCCTGCACTTCAACATAGTATTGTTCAATCAACGGAACCGTCATTTCCTTCGTTTTCACACGGACAATCTGCGGGTCCTTCATGAACTTTTCAGCAATTCGTTGGATTGGCCCTGGCATGGTTGCTGAAAAAAGCAATGTTTGGCGCCCTTCTTCCGGAACTCCTGCAAGGATAGATTCAATATCCTCGATAAATCCCATATTCAACATTTCATCGGCTTCATCCAGAATTACTGTCTGAATTTGGTCAAGACGCATGGTTTTTCTGTTAATATGGTCAAGAATCCTGCCTGGTGTACCGACAATGATATGCGGCGCTTTCTTTAATGAACGGATTTGCCGTCCAATATCCTGTCCGCCATAAATCGGCAGAACCCGGACTCTTTTACCCGCACCAATTTTATAAAGCTCTTCGGATACCTGGATAGCAAGTTCCCGAGTCGGAGCAATAATAATCCCTTGAATTGCTTCTTGTTTTGTATCAATTTTTTCAACTAACGGAATTCCAAAGGCTGCGGTTTTACCTGTTCCTGTCTGAGCCTGGCCTATTACGTCTTTATTTGCTAAGCTTAATGGAATCGTCTCAGACTGAATAGGAGTTGCTTCTTCAAATCCCATCTTTAGGACAGCTTTCAACGTAGCCTGGCTAATGCCTAAATCTTCAAACTTCGTCAATGTATTCATTCTCCTTCATCTATTTAACAATATTTTTAATATCTAAAGCTAAATCTATTCTCAAGAAACACATCAAGTAACATCTTTATTTTACCAAAAAAAAGACATTCCTCCCAAGGAGTATGCCCATTTTTCACCAATCTTTAGACACATTGCTATTAATGATAACATTATCAATAGTATTATGCAAATAAAGTTTGGATGGTTCATGCCTTATCATTTAGGAATTACCCAAAAAATCAAGCACCTGAGAAAATAGGACCGTACGCTCTCCACAGTGACAGATATGATGTTTTGATTCCTTTATATAAATAATCTTTTTTTCCTTTGCTCCGATGGTCCGATAAAGATATTCCGCACTTTTCGGCGGAACAATCCCGTCAGATTCTCCTTGGGCGATAAAGGTTGGCACATTTACCTGATTCAGCATCGGCCTGATATAGGTAACAAGCCGGCGGAATTCCAGTGTTGCTGCAAGCGGGGTCTCAGTTATTTTCCTTTTATAACGCAGGAACAGCTCATTATTCCGGATGCTGCCGGTAAATATATCCTTAATAAACATCTTTACATCAGCCGCTAGTTGTTTGGGATGAATATAGTAAGCAGCAGCACTAAGCAAAATGAGCTTGTCCACAGGATAATGTGCTGCAAGAAAGCTGGCAATCAAACCGCCCATGGAAAAACCAACGACATACACCTCATCACAAATTTCCAGAAGTTCCTTTAATTCTTCCTCGGCATGGCGGATCCATTCCTGGTAATGAACCCCTTTTAAACGGAGGGTTTCACCATGCCCCGGCAGCGTAGGAACACGAAAAACCCAATCTGTACGGTTCTTTAAATACTCCACCAAGGGCTCCACTTCATATGGGGCGCCCGTAAAGCCGTGAATGCACAAGCAGCCTATCATCCCTTTGTCACCTGCCCCATGGCCAAAAGCGCATTAACATCCGGTCTGCAAGAGACTCAAATAACCGCTCGGCCAATCCTTATTTTTGCAGTGCCTTGACAACTTCCTCCAATTTCATCCCTCTTGATGCTTTAACAAGCACGAGAGTCTGCCCATTTAGATATTTTTTTAACGACTGAATTAATTCCTCTTTATCAAGAAAGTCAAAAACTCTTTCATCACCCAATACGTTTCTTGCCCCCGCAGCGATATGGCTGCCAAGTTGTCCATAGGTGAACAGGAACTCAATTTTGTCAGCATTTAAACCTTCACCTATTTGCAAATGATACTGCTCCTCCTGCGGCCCAAGCTCGAGCATGTCGCCGAGAACGAGGATTTTCCGCTCATAGCCCTGAAGGTTTGACACTAATTCAATTGCCGCCATCATGGACGTAGGGCTTGCATTATAAGCATCGTTAATGATTTTCTCACCACGCTTCCCTTCCACAAGCTCCATCCGCATATTCGTCAGTTTGGTTGTTTTTAATCCTTCAGTTATTTCTTCAAAGGAAACGGAAAAATATCGGGCAATCAGCATCGCCGCAAGTGCATTTAAAATATTGTGTGTCCCTAAAACCGGCAGTTCAAAGGTTTTATCAGAAGCATTAATCTTGAAGCTATTCCCCTGTTCAAGCTGGGTAATTTCAGTTGGAAATAAATCATTCGTATCGCTTCTGCCGAAGGTTTGAACTTGAACATCTCCTTTAAATTGATGAATACGCTCCATCAACAGCGGCTCATCACCATGGAGTACTGCCAGTCCGCCTTTTTGAAGTCCCTGAAGAATTTCAAGTTTGGCTTCAGCAATCCCTTCTCTTGAGCCAAGGTCAAGCAGGTGGGATTCACCGATGTTTGTAATGACAACGGCATCCGGACAGGCCAGTTTGGTAAGGAATTCAATTTCGCCGCGGCCGCTCATACCCATTTCTAGGACAGCTATCTCCGTATCTTCATTTAAGCCAAGCACTGTTAAAGGAAGACCGAGATGATTGTTGTAGTTACCCTCGGTTTTTTGGACCTTATATTTAAGTGACAATAAACTTGAGGTCATGTCCTTTGTTGTTGTTTTTCCATTACTCCCGGTAATTCCAACTACTTTGACAGACAATTCCTTCCGATATTTGCGCGCCAATTCCTGCAAAGCCGCGAGGCAGTCGTCAACAATCAACAGTGGCAGCCCTTGCGGCGGATTCGGAACATCCTTTTGCCAGAGCGCCGCGCCGGCCCCTTTCTTGATGGCTTCTTCCACATATTTATGGCCGTCTACCTTCTCACCTTTAAATGGAACAAATAAGTTGCCCGGTTCAATTTTTCTGGAATCAATCGTTACACCTGCAATAACGATGTCAAGATATGACGTGATATCATTTTGCGCAGAGACCATTTCGGCAATCTGCTTTAATGATCGTTTAATCATGATTAACTCCTCCTCTTATGTCTTATTTATAAAAATGGACACGGCAAAAACAGCCGTGTCAAATGTTGTTTTTTATCCTAAGCTGCGCTTTTGTTGTTAAAAAGTATATTTAATCTGTTGCTTTTCGGCGTGTCTTTCTTTGGCTAGGTCCACAAGCCGCTCAATTAATTGCGGATATTCTACTCCGGTGTGCTTCCAGAGCAGCGGGAACATACTAAATGGCGTGAAACCAGGCATCGTGTTCACCTCATTAATTAACACCTTGCCATCTTGTGTTAAAAAGAAATCAGCCCGGACCAATCCCGAACAGTCAAGCGATTTAAAGGCACGAATTGCCATGTCCTTCATTACTGCGTATACATCCTCAGGTATCTCCGCAGGAATAATCAACGCCGTTTCCCCATCTTCGTATTTCGCCTTATAGTCATAAAAATCCTTTTTCGGGACAATTTCTCCGGCAACGGAGCATTCTGGTGCATCATTGCCAAGAACAGCAATCTCGATTTCGCGGGCAGTGACGCCCTCTTCAATAATGACTTTTCGGTCAAATTGGAAAGCCTCTGAAAATGCAGTATCAAGCTCAGCCCGGTTGCGGCATTTGCTGATTCCAACGCTCGAGCCAAGATTGGCCGGCTTTACGAAGCATGGATAGCCGAGCTCCTTCTCAACTTGTTCGTAAGCTTCTTCTTTGGCACCCGTCCATTCACTCTTAATAAAAGAAACATAGTTTACCTGCCCAAGACCTGCTTGTGCAAATATATTTTTCATGACGACTTTATCCATGCCGGCTGCTGAAGCCAAAACACCGTTCCCGACATACGGCAGGTTTAGGATTTCCAATAATCCTTGAACGGTTCCATCTTCCCCATTCGGTCCATGCAAAAGTGGAAAAATGACATCAAGCTCAGCGTTCTCTTGGTTCTCCGATTGGAATAGAGCAGGCGATAAAGCGGCCGGGACTTGACTGTCAGCGGAATATGCCAGTTCCTTTACTGTTTCAGCCGGTTCCATTAGCTGCGGACCTTTAATCCAGCGGCCTTCTACATTTATATAAATTGGATGAATTTCAAATTTTTCAAGATCTAATGCTTTCATGACAGCAAGAGCCGTTTGTAATGACACCTGATGCTCTGCGGATTTTCCTCCGTAAAGCAATCCTAATTTTGTTTTCATGCTGAAAACCTCCATCTTTTCATTCACATTTTATTTTATCACTTTCTTTAATCAGAAAGGAAATTCGATATACCTAAGTTTACTTGATTTTCAAATTTATATTATGAAGCCCATAGTTTGTTTGTTTCCTCTTGGTTTTTCCACGACGAAATAGGCTGACTTTTAGGTCAGCCTTAAACAACGTTAAGTTTCCATTCTTTTGTCTTTTTGTCAAAAATAATTTTTGCATGATAAGGCTTTGTCCTAATATATTGATATTCCTCATACATATCATCCATATTAGCATAGTCGCCAATCACCCAAATTGGAATTTCAATTCGGGTCCGCTGAGCGTCCGCATCCCTAAACGAAATGCAAATTCCTTCCTTGATGAACGGCGTCAAGGACAGCAGGATTTCCTTATTCACCGGCGTGTATGTCCGTTTTTTACGAAGTCCCAGCAGCGACTTTTCCGGTTTTATTTCCCCCAGCTTATCGGAAACCACTTCACTTAGTAAATGGAAAAAGTCCTTGAAGCTGCGGTAATATGTTTTATTAAACCAGCCGTCATCATGAGCTAAGTAAACGAAACGGTTGCCCAATTTATTGTAGAACGGGGTTTTCAAGTGTTGTTTATGGTGGCCTAAGTATAATAATTCCGCCATTTCCTGCCCAGAAAGTTCATTTAAAACATCTTCTTCCAGAAAATCAATCCAGCAGAAATCTCCGTAACCGTAAACATCATCCGCAGCCAATTTGTTTATTCCTTCTTCCGGACAGTACTCGAGCAGTGTGTGCATGTTAAAATCAGCATCATCATAGCGGTGCTTAAGTAACAGCAGGTGATTTAAAGACCCGGAAAAAGCTGCCGCAAATTCTGCGAATTCAATCCCATAGGATAAAACATACTGGTCTGATTGATTTAAATGTAAATAAATAAGGTCCCGTATGTCTTGATGATGATGCTTTTTCAACGCCAAACTCCTCCGTTCAAACACGTTTTATATTTTATCAGTTCCAGTTTCCATGAAACTTCCAAATGCTTATAGACAATACCTCCTCATTTTATCAAAAAATAGGAAAAATAGCTTATTTCATTTCTTTTACAAATAATAATATTCGATTAATGATTTAACCTAAAGGTATTACCTATAATGACGTATACTATGGATTAACCATATTGACTATTCTATGTACTCCCGCCTTATTTAATTTATAGCGATTTGGTCTAGGAAAGGAGTGATAAACCTTGGTTAAAGATATGACTCATGAGGAAATAAGTTTATATATTATCAACACATTAACTGAAAATAAAAAGGCCGAATTTGAAGCTGCTCTGGATGAACTTCAGCCCTACGATGTCGCGGCGATTTACAAAGAGTTGCCAGAAAAGCAAAAGAGCAGGTTTCTACTTTATTTAAAATATGATCTTCTTGCCGACCTGATGGAAGAGCTGGAAAAATCCGAACAGCTTGAATTGTTGAATATGCTGGGGATTGAGAAATCCAGCAAGGTCCTAGATTTAATGGACAATGATGATTTGGCCACGCTTCTGCATGAATTGTCTCCTGAAAAAATAGATTCCCTCCTTTCGGAAATGGATACAAAGGAATCTAATGCCGTCAAAGATATCATGAGTTATCCTCCTGAAACAGCAGGAAGAATTATGACGAATAGGTTTGTTTGGATTCGCAACTATTATACCGTCAGGGAAGCGGTTGATAAGCTTAAATCGTTTGCTGAGTTTGCCGAAACGCTGAATTATTTATATGTCATTGACGAAGATAGCAAGCTGGTGGGAGTTGTATCCTACCGCGATTTACTGCTTGCTGGTGAAGGCGACAGGATTGACAACATTATGTTTGAACGGGTTATTTCTGTTACCGTCACAACAGACCAAGAAGATGTCGCCAAGACCGTTGAACGCTACGACTTTATCTCTGTACCGGTTGTCGATGAGAATCATGTGCTGCTCGGGATTATTACAGTTGATGACGTCATCGATGTCGTGATTAAAGAAGCAAATGAGGATATCGAGAAGCTGTCTGCTTCAGGTAAAGCAATCGATTTTGATACAAAAACGCTCGTTGCCGCAGCGCGAAGGCTTCCTTGGCTTATCCTGCTTCTGTTCATTGGGCTTATTTCAGGACGGATTATTTCAAGCTTTGAAGACACGTTGAAGCAGGTGGTTGCCCTTACCTTTTTCATGCCAATGATTGCCGGAATGACCGGTAACACCGGAACGCAATCGCTTGCCGTCGTTGTCAGAGGACTAATTTCTCACGATATTGATAAAAAGGTTATCTTTCGTTTAATCATGAGGGAGCTCGGAGTGGGAATTTCGATCGGCGCAACGTGTGCGATATTAATATCGATCATTGCGTATATTTGGCAGGGAAGCCTGACGTTAGGATTTGTAGTCGGCAGCTCACTGTTTTTCACTCTAATCATCGGAACGCTTGCCGGGACCATCATTCCGATTATTCTTTACCGTATAAAAATTGACCCTGCAGTGGCCTCAGGGCCGCTGATTACCACCTTAAATGATATTTTTTCCTTACTCACTTATTTCGGGATTGCGACGATGTTTCTTCATTATTTAATGTGAGACTGAAACTTTTCCTTCTTAAAATCGTTAAATAATATGACAGATTTTGCCTATGTTGTTGTAGGCTTACCATTTCTTTGTTAGTCTGATAATAAATAATTGCTAAAAATAAGGTGTGGTCTATGGATACAGAGATAAAAAAAGCGGACCGTTTTGATTGGACATTAACATTATTATTATTTCTTTTCTTTCTTATCAGCTGCCTAGCAATTTACAGTGCCCAATCGACCGGTCAATACGGAGAACGGAATTTCCTGATTATGCAGGTCTTTTGGTATGTGGTCGGCGCTGCCATTGTTTTGGGATCCATTCTTTTCGACAGCTATCAGTACCGCAAACTTGCCTGGGTACTATATGGCTTTGGGATTTTCCTGCTAATCCTGTTAGCGGTTGCCCCGCCAAGTATTGCACCCGAAAGGAACGGCTCGAAAAACTGGTTTGTGATTAAAGGCATTGGGACCATCCAGCCTTCAGAGTTCGTCAAAATCTTTTTAATCTTGGCCTTAAGCCGGGCAGTGGCCGCTCATCATGAAAAGTATATTGAAAAAACGCTGACGACCGACCTGCTGCTGTTGCTTAAGCTTGGCTTTATTACCGTGGTGCCGCTTGGTTTAATCGTAGTGGAAGACTTAGGGACAGCCCTGGTCATTATGGCGATTTTGACCGGTGTTATCCTTGTTTCCGGCATTTCGTGGAAAATCATCTTGCCCATTTGCAGTGTTGGCGCTTCGTTTGTTGCCCTAATCTTTTATCTTGTGTTAAATAAACCGGAAATTCTTGAAAAATATCTCCATGTGGAAACCTATCAATTTAATCGAATATATTCCTGGCTTGACCCGGCTAATCATTCATCCGGATCAAGCTTTCATCTGCTGCAGTCATTAAAAGCAATCGGGTCAGGTCTTATATCTGGCAAAGGTTTCAGCAATGGGGTGGTTTATGTCCCCGAAGCCCATACCGATTTTATTTTTAGTGTGATCGGCGAGGAATACGGCTTTGTCGGCGGCAGCGTTGTCATCGGACTGTACTTTTTGCTTATTTACCATTTAATTAAAACGGCGCTGGATACGAATGAGCCGTTCAATACATATGTTTGCACGGGCATTATCTGCATGATTACCTTTCATGTGTTCCAAAATGTCGGCATGACAATTCAAGTGCTTCCGATTACAGGAATTCCCCTGCCCTTTATCAGCTACGGCGGCAGTTCGCTGATGGGGAATATGTTTGCAATGGGTCTTGTCTACAGCATCCGCTATCATCATCGAACCTATATGTTTTCTACAGAAAAATCATTAAGTTCCTGATTGTCTATGAGGCAGCGGCTGTTAAGCTGCTTTTTTCTTTTTGAATGGAATGTCTGGATGAAAAAGACCATATATATTTCTTTATGAGACAAACTATTATAAACTGGTTAGAGTGACTATTATTTACATAAGTGAAGGTGTGCTATGAAAGAGTTTATTTTTTCGGTATTAGATTTTCTATCACAGTTAGGTTATTTCGGGATTGCTTTGGGATTAATGATTGAAATCATCCCAAGCGAGCTCGTTTTAGGATATGGCGGCTACATGATTTCGCTCGGAAAAATTAATTTTGTCGGGGCCGTAATTGCCGGGACCATCGGCGGAACACTTGCTCAGTTGTTTTTATATTGGGCGGGCTATTATGGCGGTCGGCCATTTTTGGAGAAGTACGGAAAGTATGTCATGATTAAAAAGAAGCATATCGATGTAGCGGAGCATTGGTTTGAAAAATATGGCGTAGGGGTCATCTTTACAGCCAGATTTATCCCTGTCGTCCGCCATGCGATTTCCATTCCTGCCGGGATTGCCAAAATGTCTGGTCTTAAGTTTACTCTTTATACCGTGGCAGCGATTATCCCGTGGACCATATTGTTTCTTGTGTTGGGCAAGACATTGGGTGCAAACTGGTCGCATATTAAAGAAGCGGCACAGCCATACGTCATGCCGCTCCTGATCGCAGCGATTGTGCTGGGAGTTATCTACTTTTTAATTAAAAAGACGAAGAAAACCACTGACTAGACATTGTAAAAGGTTTACTTGTGAGGTGCAAAACGGTAAATCACAACCCTAACCACATAGCAAATCACATAACCTTTCACAACACAAATTACAGTATATTGCACAGTTTATAAGGCTTTGAGATAAAAATATCTCTAAGCCTTTCTTAAAATTTTCTATATCTGACCAAAGCAACCGTAAGTTGTACAAGTTCATTAGACAGAGTTTGATAAATAAGGGGAGAAATTTCCCTTATTTATCAAATAAGATTAAGAATAACTAAAATAGGCGGAGAAATTTCCCCTATTGACTAAAAAAACTCCAGAATTGGGGATTATGCTTTGTTTAAGCGGAAAACCTTCCCTTATTTACGCTTGAATGAGCCCTATTCTCCTATTAGCGGAAAAATCTTCACTTATTTTATGATCACTAGTTACTCCATTAAGGATAAGACTTCTAATGTTTCAAAAAAATCAAGTGAACCTCATTAAATGAAAGGGCAAACTACGAAACCACCTTCAACCCAACCGCCGCACTCAAAACCATGGCAATAAACAGAAGTCTCTTCCATTCCCTCGATTCACCATAAAATAACATGCCTAATAAAGCCCCGCCTGATGCACCTATTCCAGTCCAAATGGCATAAGCTGTGCCCATCGGCAATGTTTTCATCGCATTAGCGAGAAATAAGAAACTGCCGCCGAAGCCAATCACCAATAACACAAAGGATTGCCAGTTTCGATCCCTATGCACTTTGTTAATCATCGCCACACCAAACATCTCAAAAAAACCAGCCAACATTAGCGAAATCCAAGCCATCAGGAATCAGCCCCTTCCTCAGCAGAATCTGTCGTTACTAATTTCAAGCCGACCACTCCTGCCAGCAGCACGAGTATTAAAAGAATTTTTACTAAATCAAACGGTTCCCCAAAAAAGAGAATATCCGAAATAACCGTACCGGCTGTGCCTAATCCTACAAAAACTGCATATACCGTACCTACAGGGAGTTTATTCCCCGCAGCGATTAAAGCATAGAAACTGATAATTATAGACACACCCGTACCGGCCCATTCCCAAACATTATCAGCATGCTTTAATCCTACCACCCAAAAAACTTCAAAAAATGCTGCAAAAAACACCTTCATCCACTGTAAATTCATTCTATTCACTCCTTCCCCAAATACCGGAACAAACAAAAAAAGCCCGGAGATAACTGTTTATCAGTATCTCCCAGGCTTTTATCCCTCCGTGTACACAGACATATCTGTGCGTTTTCTCTCGGACCAGACCAGCGCACGCACCCGCGCCACGGAACCCTAGAAAACTTTTCAGCTATTTAATTCATACCGCCATTATAGCACAATTTATTTATAAAATTGGTTAGCAGTTTCGACCATTTCAAACCAAACAAACTAGAGCATCACCTTATGCGGCGCTTCTTCTTTCATTTTGCGGCCTTCGAGTTCAAGCAGCTGCTGTTTAATCGGGGTATTACTGCCGGCATAGCCGGTTAGGCTTCCGCTTTTTCCAATTACCCGATGACACGGGATAATAATCGGCAGCTGGTTCGCCCGGTTGGCTTGTCCGACGGCCCTGACCGCTTTCGGATTTCCAATCGTTTCCGCGACATCCGCATAACTGCGAACTTCGCCATAAGGAATCCTAAGCAGCGCATCCCAAACCTTCCTGCGAAATTCGGTCCCCTCGACGGAAATCGGTAAGTCAAAATCACGGCGCTGGCCGCCAAAATATTCATCCAATTGCCGGACCGCTTCCTGGCAAATGGCTGTATCCTCTTTTAAATCAGGATTTTCTTCCAAAAACTTAACCCAGTCCTCTTCAAACAATTCAATTCTTTTCAAACCCGTTTCGTCTGCAATAATCCGCAATGTTCCAACTGGGGACTGATAGACAGCAAAGCCTAAACTCATCGTAATCGCTCCCGGACTTTGTATTTATGTTTATTATACAAAAAATAAAGAAGACTTGCCTAAGCAAATCTTCGATTCGGTTTTTCCTTATTCATTTTTTCCTTATATATGAAAAAGGCATACAAAAGCATTGAAACGAATACAGAGAATGCCGCTGCTTTATAGATGCTGCTATAGCCCAATAGATGGCCGATTTGTCCAAACACCATTGCTCCTATACCGATTCCCAAATCAAAAAAGGAGAAAAAGGTGGCATTGGCCATCCCTCTGCGGTTAATGTGGGTCTTTTCAATGGACCACGCCTGCAGGGCAGGCTGAACCGTGCCAAAGCCAAGGCCATACAGGCCTGCGGCAGCAAATAGAATAGTGCTGTTGGGAAGCCATGATAACAATAGCATCGCCGCTAAAATTAACAACGTCCCGGGAATAAAGACTGCCTGATGCCCCTTTCGATCGTATAACTGTCCTGCAAAGGTTCTCGTAATCATTAAGGCAATGGCATAAATCAGAAAATACCATTCAATTCCTTCAATCTGTTTTTGGGCCGTATAAAGAGGGAGGAATGACGCTATACCGCCAAAGGTAACGGTTAAAAAGAACATCAGCATCGATGGCTTTAGAGCACTTTTTTCGTAAAAATTAAGTCTCCCCTTTGGCTTTTCCTGTCTTGGCTCCACCTTTTTATAGGTTATTCTTGATGACAATAATAAGGCAATCAGCCCTAAAACTGAACAAATTAGAAAAAATGTTTCAAACTTCAATACCCCGGCTAAAACCAAACCCAGCGCCGGACCAAAGGCGAGGGCCAGATTCCCCGACAGCCCATAATAGCCCATCCCCTCTCCGCGCCGGGATGCCGGAATTAAATCGGTGGCGATGGTTCCTGATGCGGTGGTGGAAAGGCCCCAGCCCACCCCTTGGACAACACGCATCACAAATAGGAAGGCAATGCTTGTCAGGAAGCCAAAGGATCCCACTGATAGGACAAAAATGGCCAACCCCAATAAGTATACGAAGCCTCTCCCCTTTGTCTCCAGTGCTTGCCCCGCAAAAGGGCGGAGAAGCAGTGCAGAAAAGGTAAAAATACCAATGACGAAACCTATTAACTGGTCATTGCCACCTAGTTTCTCCACAAAGAGCGGAATTGTTGGCAAAGTCATTTGAAATCCTAGGAAGATAAAAAAATTAGCGAATATAATAAGGACAAAATCCTTTGTCCAAATTCTTTCTTTCAGTCTTTCCTGCTGATTATCCATAAAGATTGTTAGACGTCCTCTCTTTTTTCTATGTTTCCCTATATATAACGAAAAATCGTTTCTACTAGAGCAGAAACGAAATTTCACTTTTTATTTATTTTACTTGAGCAGCCGCTTGGACAACTCGTTTCATTGCTGAAATTTGCCCTAAGTGCATAGATTCATGGAAGATGGCAAAGCTCGTCAATTCACCGTACGTTTCTTGGCCAAGAAATGGTGTTTTAAGTTTCTCTGCAAAACTTTCAACCGGAATTTCTTGAATTCGTTCAAATTGTTCCTTTAACTGAACCGTCAATTCCTGGACAGATGGGACTTCACCATTCCAATCAGCCGGTTTTGTACCGTTGCCAAATAGTTCTAAATAATTGGCTGGTAAATTAGCTGACTTTTTCGGAAAGCCAAACATAAATTGTTCGGCAACAGTTAACACATGGCCCACATGCCAGTGGATTGTATTATTGAATCCTTCCGGCTGGATATCTACAATGTTTTGATCCAGCACCTCTACATTTTTTAGCAGGTAATTCCTCGCTGTTGCAAAACTTTTTAATAATACCTCACTCATCCCTTAGCCCTCCAATCATTAATCTAACTTTTATTGTATCCCATTTTTAACCAATGGTTAAGCAAAATGCTTTACATTTCTTCAGGAGCTTCAATCCCTAAGAGACGCAAACCTTCTTTAAGAACAACTGTTACAGAGTAAACAAGTGCCAGGCGTGCGCTTTGTTCCTCGCTCTGCTCGAGTACTTTAACTTCCGCATAGTATTTATTGAAGACTTGGGCGAGGTCGACAATGTATTTTGCGACTTGGGATGGATCATAATTTTCGCATGCACGCTTAATGGCGCTGGAGAAATCCATTAACATGCTGATTACCTTCCACTCGTTTTCCCATGTAGTCTGGTAGACGGACGCCGGTGCCGATTCCGCCTTCCATCCAGCTTTTCGTAATATTGAGCTAGCTCTCGCAAATGTATACTGAACATAAGGGCCGGTTTCCCCTTCAAAACGAAGCATTTCCTCTAAGGAGAATTCAATATCGTTCATCCGGTTGTTTTTTAAGTCGTGAAAAATAACTGCGCCGACACCGACCTGTTTGGCCACTCCATCTTTGTCTGCCAGATTTGGATTTTTTTCCTCAATATTATACCGGGCCATCGTGATTGATTCGTTCAAAACTTCCTCCAGGAGGACAACCTTGCCTTTACGGGTCGACATTTTCTTGCCGTCCTTTAGCATCATCCCAAATGGAATATGGACCATTTTATCGGCCCACTCGAAGCCAGCTTTATTCAATACCGCAATCAGTTGTTTAAAGTGAAGACTTTGCTCATGGCCGACGACATATAAAGATTGTGCGAAGTCGTAATTTTCTTTTCGGTAGATAGCAGCCGCTAGGTCACGAGTGGCATACAGCGTCGCTCCATCCGATTTTTTAATGAGGCATGGCGGAAGCTCCTCTTCGGTCAATTCGACAACCTGGGCCTGGTCAGATTCCACGAGCAGCTGTTTTTCCTCAAGAAGCTGGACAACACGGTCCATTTTATCATTGTAAAAAGCTTCCCCGGCATAGGAGTCAAATTCCACGTTCATAAGCTGATAAATTCTTGAGAACTCCTTTAGGGACTCATCACGGAACCATTGCCATAAGGAGTGCGCTTCTTGGTCGCCATCTTCAAGCTTTTTAAACCAGCCGCGTCCTTCGTCTTCAAGAGCCGGATTCGTTTCCGCCTCTGCATGGAATTTAATATACAGGGCAAGCAGTTCCTTGATTGGATTTGCCTTGACCTTTTCCACATCTCCCCAGCGTTTATAGGCAGAAATCAGCTTTCCGAACTGGGTGCCCCAGTCGCCAAGGTGGTTGATTTTGATTGGCTTATAGCCGCATTTTTCAACAATTAAAGCAATGGCATTTCCAATAACAGTAGAACGCAAATGCCCCATGGAAAATGGTTTTGCGATATTAGGAGACGACATGTCAATGGTAACATTGCCACCCTGGCCAAAATCATGGGCGCCATATTTGCCTTTTTCAGTAATAATGCTGTTAATGATATGTTCGGCGACAAGCTTTTTATTTAAAAACACGTTAAGATAGGCTCCGACCACTTCTACTTTTTCAAAAGTGGGGGACTGGATTTTTTCGCTTAACTCTTGGGCAATTAAATTCGGTGCCTTACGCTTCAGTTTTGCGAGTGAAAAACACGGGAAAGCTAAATCCCCATGGTCCTGATTTTTTGGTTTTTCAATTAACTGCTCGATATTCTGGGAGGCTAATTCGCCTTCTAATGCTTGATATAAGACTTCTGCAAGCCCTTTCTTAAAATTCATTTCCTATGACCTCCTCCAGTTTTTCTATAAATGCAAAAAACTCTCGTCTCTATAAAAAGAGACGAGAGTTTGAAATTCCCGCGGTACCACTCTAATTGTTCATACTGAACCAACTTTGATCTTTGTTAACGGAGGACTCTCCGGCACCCTCTACTATTTTCAAGGGCACTTCTCCAAAGTGCGTTTCATTATCTGCTCCGTATCAGGCTTCCACCGTCCCTGACTCGCTTGGACTTACGAGATAACTACTCTCTTTTTCACCGAATTTATTCGCTTAATTATTGGTTATTATACTGGAAAGAAACGGTTTTATCCAGTCCTTGCTGATGTTTTTGATGAATTTTTCCGTTCTGGAAATTCTATTCGTAAAGGAGGGATTTGTATGGCGAGAAGAAACAAAATTCTTGTCCCAGAGGCGAGAAGCGGGTTAGATCAGTTAAAGGCTAAGGTCGTGCAGGCACAGCGTCCTGAGGATGCCAAATTTGAGGCCGCTGAAGAAGTGGGCGTACCCTTATCAAAAGGCTATAACGGCAAGCTGACCTCGGAACAAGCCGGCAAGGTTGGCGGCCGGCTTGGCGGCAGCATGGTCCGCGAACTCGTCAAAATGGCTCAGCAAAACCTAAGTAAAAAATAACCCAAACTAAAAGAACTGGAGCACTGGGGCCTGTCCCCCAGTGCTTTATCGCGTTACTTTCCTCTTGGCAGCCCCTTTAACAAAAACACCTTCATAATTTCCGCAATTTGCTCAGAGCTTAACGGGTCATGATTTTTTTCCCAATCCGAAACCAATGCGATATACATTTTTAGCAAAAGAAAGCTAGTTATTTCCGGGTTCACCGCTGGGATTGCTCCCTTAGCAATAGCAGTTTCGATTTTATCCTTTAAATAACCAATAATTTCGTCCTCCACATGCTGGAGCATTTCCGAAACTGCTAAAGTTCCCATTTCCGCCTCTTCTTGTACCAATTTAATCATTAATTGGTGCCTAGAGCGGAATTCCAATAAACGATAAAGGGCCCGATGGACATTTTCCGTAAAAGGCAATTCCGGGTTAATGACAGAATCCGCCTCCGCAATCATTTCCTTCACTAAAGAAGAAATAATTTCTTCAAATAACTCCTCTTTATTTTTAAAAAATGTATAAATGGTTCCCTTTCCGACGTTTGCAAGCTTGGCAACTTGGTCCATGGTCGTTGCTTTATAGCCAAACAAGGAAAAAGACTTAGTTGCTGCCTCCACAATCATTCTTCTGCGATCAGGTGCCATAGCGCACATCCTTCTCATTGACTAATTTGGTTCTACGGTCAATTAATATGCTTTTACTATAGCACAGCCTGAATTCGGTTTCAAATTTATCTGGAAGGTTTTTGGAAGGCTGTCAAACTTGCGGAAATTTGGCTAGTCAATAATTATAAAATCGTACAGTGTCAATCTCAGACACTCTGCTGTTAAAAAACCGGAGGCGGTTTGCCTCCGGTTTTAATCTTCTTCTTTTTCTCTGGACGTTTTTGAGTTTTTTAATCTTCCGGCATCCTTTAATGCCTTTTTTATAATCAGTTCAATCTGGGCATTCACACTGCGGAATTCATCGTCTGCCCATTTCTCCAAAGCATCATATATTTTCTGATCAACGCGCAGTAAAAACCGCTTCTTATCGGCCACATCATCACTACCTTAATAAATCGATCCTGTATTAATTACCGGCTGGCTTCCCTTATCAGAAACGATGGCAACCATTAAATTATTCACCATTTGCGCTTTCTTTTCCTCATCCAGTTCGACAATTCCTTCATCCTTTAATTGATCAATTGCCGATTTGACCATGGATACCGCACCTTCAACAATGACCTTGCGCGCTGCGAGGACCGCTTTGGCCTGCTGTCTTTGCAGCATCGCATGGGCAATTTCACTCGAATACGCCAGATGCATGATCCTTGCTTCAATAATTTCCACACCGGCCAATTCCAAGCGTTTCTGCAAGTCCTTTGTCAACTCGTCACCAACCTCATCCGAGTGCTGCCTTAACGATACTTCATAATCATTGTTGACATTATCATATGGGTACTGGCTGGCGATATGGCGCAGGCCTGTTTCACTTTGCGTATGCACAAACGTTTTGTAGTTTTCAACATCAAAAACGGCTTTGGCAGAATCAAACACCTTATATACAACTACCGCAGCGATTTCGATCGGGTTCCCTTCCAAATCATTTACCTTTAATTTATCACTATTGAAGTTAATTACCCTTAGGGATACTGTTTTTCTTAAGGTTAAAGGAATCGTCAACCAAAATCCTTCCTGTTTGATCACTCCGAGGTAGCGGCCAAATAAAGTAAATACCTTTGCTTGATTCGGCTGAATGACAGTGAACCCGGAAAGCAGGAGAAACAACACCACAACACCAATCACTGCGAGGACAAAAGATACAGGACTTTCAGTTAAGGTAAATTGCCTGAATGAAAATACTACCGCCGCCCCGATTAACAGAAACAATAATACCCCCAAAAATCCATTAATTTTGAACATATCTTTCTCTCTCATCCCAACCACTCCCCTTTTGAAAAATTTTTCCATCTATATCATTATGATATCATTTCGGTATCAAAAGGTGAAGGAATATTTACCTATATTTTTTTACCCGGTTTGGCGTTATTAACGGTAACATTTTCACTAACTTTATAGTATAATCCCTTTATCTGGTAGATTCGGAGGTTATAATTTAGCATGTCTATTATGGAAATTAATATTAATGTGTTTCGAATGATTAATAATTTGGGGAAACAATACGACTTTTTGAATCCTCCCATTATGGCTATCGCTGAATACACGCTGTATGTGTTAATACTGGCTTTAGTGTTGTATTTGTTTACAGGCGGTCGAAAAAATAAAGTGATGGTCATTTGCTCGGTATTCACCTTGTTAATGGCAGAAGGTCTAGGAAAACTGGCAGGAATGCTCCACTCCAATAATCAACCCTTCGCTGAACTGTCCAACGTCAATAAACTTATCGAGAAAGCAGTCGACAATTCCTTCCCTAGCGACCATACGATGATATTTTTCTCCCTATGCGTAACGTTCTGGCTTTTCAGGAGAGGCTGGAGTTTCTTGTGGATCCTGTTGGCTGTGCTTGTAGGGTTTTCGCGGATATGGGTAGGGGTTCATTATCCAGGGGACGTTTTGGTCGCTGCTATCCTTAGTATCATATCTGCTCTAGTTGTGCACCGGTTCGTTCCAAGACTTAAATTTATGCAAAACATAGCAGGAGAACAACACATTCCAAACCGGACGAAATACGAAGAGCTTTAATATTTAATAACGGAAAGAAACGCTTGGATAAAAATCCAAGCGTTTTTAATTGTACTATACTATTCAAACGTTTGATTAAAGCGGAAAGGCTATTGTGCTTTACTATTCAATCGTTTAATTAAATATCGGAATGGGGGAAAATCTTGCATTTACAGGAGTTTCCTTTCTTTATGTTATACAAATCAATCGTTTAATTAAAAGAGGTACTATACTATTCAAACGTTTAATTAACTTAAACAACAATATCTGACCTTTGTAATTGTCGATATTTTTAGAAGGTTAACAAAGTATTCATTTCTTGAGGCAGTGGGGCAGGCCGATTCCGTTTAAAATGGACTTGGAGTTTATTTTTAGAAAAGGATGTGGTCGGATGTGAATTTAAAACCGCTCGCTGAATCGAAGAGATTTAAAATTTACCATTTTCTAAATACGAGGATGGAGTTACTGCCAGACGATAGGTGGAATTACCAAAAATTGAAAAGCGGCTTTGAAGGTGAGTTGTTTTTTCAGTCTTTAACGGACAAGCTTCAATGCAACTGCTATGTGTTAAACGATTTACTGTTTGAATTAAATGGCACTACGTTCCAAATCGATTCATTGATTATTTTTCAAGATATTATCTCGTTGAATGAAGTTAAAAATTTTAGAGGGGATTTTTTTTATCAAGATGGTAAGTTCTATGATTCTAATGGAAAGGAACGCAAAGACCCCTTAGTCCAATTGGAAAATTGCGAGTCTATGTTTCGCCAATTGCTTGAAAAGCTTGGCTTTAAATTCACTGTTATAGGGAAAGTTGTCCACGTGAACCCCGAATTCACCCTTTACCAAGCTCCTCTAAAGGTACCAATCATTTTTCCAACTCAACTTAATACTTATATGCGGAAATTAGAAGCGGCCCCGGCTGCTCTGAATAGCAAACATCGGAAACTCTTAGAAAAATTATTATCCCTGCATCTAGCAGAAAACCCCTATGCCAAATTGCCTGACTATGAATATGGCAAGATGCGGAAAGGGCTCACATGCGGGATTTGCTGCTCATTTCAGGTTTCGGTTAATGGCCAGCGGTGTGTTTGCGGTGATTGTGGGCACGAGGAAAAAGTTGAGTCGGCGGTGCTGCGGCATGTGGAGGAACTGCGGCTGCTATTTCCGGATTTCAAGGTTACTACTAATTTGGTGTTTGAGTGGTGTGGTGGGGGTGTGGATAGAAAAAGAGTACACAGGATTCTGTGTAACCATTTTAATATTGTTGGGGAGCGAAGATGGGTCTATTTTGTGCATAAACAACAATAGAAACGATATTAATTTTCCACTTTTATTGAAAAGGTAGCTATAGCTATTTATAAGACATCGATCCCCTTTTTTGGGGATTTTGTTTTTTAAAGATTATTAATAGACATTTTTATTGTCTCAAGCAGCAATTTTTCATTTAGATAGGCTTTTATTGGACATTTCCTCTCCTCCACTCGACTGGTTTGTCCATTAGACATCTTCTATTGGACATTTCCTCTCTTCCACTCGACTGGTTTGTCCATTAGACATCTTCTATTGGACATTTCCTCTCTTCTACTCGACTGGTTTGTCCATTAGACATCTTCTATTGGACATTTCCTTTCCTCCATTCGACTGGTTTGTCCATTAGACATCTTCTATTGGACATTTCCTCTCTTCCACTCGACAGATTTGTCCATTAGACATCTTCTATTGGACGTTTCCTCTCTTCCACTCGACTGGTTTGTCCATTAGAAATCTTCAATTGACATTCCCTCTTCCACTCGAACATTTCTGGCCTTTATCCAATTAAAAATAAAAAACAGGCAGCCATCCCAACATGGCCGCCCCCAGAATTCAAAGATACAACCCCGCCAAAAAGATCCCCAAAGCCTTCTCATAAATTTCATCAAATTGCGAAAGGGGCAGCGGGTTCACCCCGTGGCCAAGTTCGACCGTGAAGCCTGGCCGCTGCCAATCCTGAATGAACCAGTCTTTGTAGCCGGCATAGCTCTCGAGGGTTTTAACAGGTTTATACCCGCTTACCCTGCTTAACTCATTGACCATCCCCTCGGATACCGGTGGTTCCATGTTCTCAAAGCCCCAATAGATTTCCTCGCCCTGGGTATGGAAGGCAAAGACTCTGGCATAATCGCGGTTCCGGGTTAAGTCTGCCATTGCGATAGCTTCCGGTTCTGACAACGGCTTCTCGCCGCCATAATCGCGCGGGCCCGGCTCTTTTGGATTCCGTGCCCGTTCCAGCTCCCAGCGTGCCGGGAACTGATCATTCAAATCGACACCCCGGATATTCGCTTTCCAGCCGGAAAAATCCGTGCTTCCTTTGTTGAATTCGACGACTCTATTTTTCCACTCAGGATTTTCAGGCGGTCCATGCAAAACGAGATTAACCCCATCCGGATTGACCATAGGCACCACCGATAAAGCGGTTTGCTGATACAATCTGGACATCTCAAGACCGCGAATCGGATTTTGATTAGTCAGCGACAACAGGTAATCGTTTAAAAACGTCATTAACACCGCTGTCGTAATCCACTCGTTGGCATGAAAGGAAGCATTATAATGAATTCTCTTTGAACCCTTTCCTATACGCAGCTCAGATAACTCGTTTCCGAGAACTGATTTCCCGATCGTGTTCAGCTGCAAAAATGGATACACATTCTGTAGCCGTCCGATATCCTTCGCCAACCGGATGAAATCGTAATTCTGCTTTCCTTGAACCAATCTCCAAGTGATTCTCAACGGCGTTTTTATCATTTGCCCAATCTGCAGCTGGTTCGGGTTAATATGTTGATTAACGAGTAATAATGCATCCACACCCAGATTCCGATGGCGGGCAATCGCCCATAAGGAATCACCCTCCTGGACCTGGTAGTCCTGTGCAACAAAGCCAGGAATTCTAATTCGCTGTCCGACGGAAATTTTATCGGGGTCAATGTCCCGATTTGAATCCAAGATAAGCTGTAAATCTAGATGAAACAATTGGCTGTAGTACCATAACGAGTCCCCACGCCTAACGATAATATCCATGAATGCCTCCTACAGCTAAAAATTGGTATCAATAAAAATGTATGCTGGCATTCCTGAAATATTAATTTGCCGCCAGTTATTTATGCACAGCCAGATGCGCAAAGTGAAAATGGTCAAAGGCGTGGAGACTATCTTCCCTGTTGGAAAAATATAAATCTTCGATATTAGCAGGAGCCAGGTTTTCATACACGAGCATGTTACAATTCTGCAGTTCGAGGTCCAGTTCCAACGGGTCAAAGCCTGTTTTCATTGGTTCTCCCGTTTGTGCGGTAATTTGCCGCATCTGAATCAGTCTTTTGGAGGCAAACTGGTCATCAAACGCAGCAGCATCTAGGTAATCGAATACGAAAGAAGTTCCATTTACAGACATCCCCGAAATGGTCGACAAAAGTTGAAAAAAGTCTTTTTTCTCGAGGTACATCACCACACCAAGCAAACTAAAAAAGCTTAATTTTTGCGGATCATAGCCGTATTTTTTGAGTTCGTTTTGAAGTGAATTGTGTTTAAAATCTACGGGGACAAATTTTACGTTGGCTGGCAAGTCCATGCCTAGTTCTTGAAGCCGATTTTGTTTAAAGGCTTGGGTTGCGGGATGGTCGACTTCATAGATGGTGAAATCTTCGGGTAAATCCAACTGCCTTAACGAAAAGGTATCAAATCCGGCACCTAAAATCACATATTGCCGAACACCACGTTCAATCGCTGCCATTAGCGCATCCTCTGCATATCTTGCCCTGCTGACCAATTGCGGAACCGTCTGATTATTCATGACCCAGGCTAATTTTTCCTCAAAGGCAGTCAATTTTGTACCTGGATCAAAGAAGGCAATGGCGTTGGCCCAATTGGCGCCAATCAATTGCTTTTCCTCCTCAAGCAAAAGGGCATTGGCCATATTGTCTTGAAAAATTGGCTGGCTTGATGCAGCTGCATGATAGCCTCTGGCAAAGCAGCTTACTAACGCGGTCAAACTTTCCTTTGTTTTTTCCAAATCAATTCCCCCTTCTTTTAAAAAAGAAAAAACCCCCAGCAAAAAAATTCGCTAGGAGTTAATAGTAAGCCCTCTATCAATACGTGTCAATTGCATAATATTTTATTATAACATAAAAATTTTAATTTGTCAATACATATTTTACTTAAGTTCAAATGGAGCTGACAAAGGCACATTGTCGAAAATCTTCCCTGGATTTAAGATATTGTTAGGGTCAACCATTGTTTTTATTCCCTTCATAATGGACAGAGTGTCCCCATGTTCCTCTTGAAGGAATTTCTTCTTGCCGAGGCCAATCCCGTGCTCACCTGTACAGGTTCCTCCTTTGGACAGGGCATACTGAACGATTTGCGTATGAACCTCCTCGACCTGCTTCATGTGTTCTTCATCCTGCGTGTCCACCGAAAAAACGGCATGGTAATTCCCATCGCCAACATGGCCGAAAATGACAGCATCAATTCCATACTGGTCAACAATTTTTCTAGTATATTGTAAGGCATCGGAAAGCTCCGATAACGGTACGCATACATCCGTTACCATATGCCCCTTACCAGGATTCGCGGCGATGATGGCCAGAGCAGCCTGGTGGCGCGCCTCCCAGAGCTGTGCTCTTTTAATGGAATCATTTTCGAATTCAAAGGTGACACATTGCTCATCCTTGATAATTTCTTGGACGATTTCGAGGCTGTTGGTGACTTCCGGTTCACTGCCGCTAAATTCCATAAACAGCGTCGGTTCCTCCCGATATGATGTGTTTTTAAAGGCATTAACGGCTTGGATTGTTTTTTGATCAACGAGTTCAATCTTCCCAATCGGCAGGCCGGCTTTTAGAAGTACAGTGGCCGCTATTCCCGCTGCTTCAATCGATGGGAATGTTGCTTTGATATCAATGGTGGTCTCAGGGATGCCTTGCAGCTTCAGGATAATCTCTGTAAATACTCCCAGTGTTCCTTCCGAGCCGACAAATAAACCGGTTAAGTTGTATCCTGCTGATGATTTATACGAATATCCTCCAGTGCGAATGGAGGAACCGTCTGCCAGGACTAGCTCCAGTCCGAGAACCTGGTCCCGCATGACTCCATACTTAACTGTATTCGTCCCGCTCGCGTTGGTAGCCGTCATGCCGCCTATCGTCGCATCTGCCCCCGGATCGACCGGAAAGAAGAGTCCATACTTTTTCAACGCTTGGTTTAGCTGATTTCTCGTAACCCCCGGCTGAACCGTGACAATAAAATCATCAGGGCGAACGGAGATAATTTCATTCATCAACGTAAAATCAAGACTAATGCCGCCGTTTAAAGGGATGATATGCCCCTCAAGGCTCGATCCCGCCCCAAAGGGAACAACCGCAACCTTATTTTCATTTGCAAACCGCATGATACGGCTGACCTCTTCCTTAGAAACCGGGAAAACCACCACATCAGGCATCCGCGGCGAGTGGTACGAAATCCCCTTGCTATGCTGCTCCAACACCGCCCCATTCACACTAACCCGCTCAGCATCCCCAACAATCCTTAACAACTCATCATACAGCCACACAACCTAGCCCCCCCTAACAAACTCATAAATTCACAAATTCACAAATTCACAAACTATCCAACCACGGCGGACAAATGTCTGCGCGCGGTGCCTGACTCCATATTAATTCACCCTATCAAATTATCGCCCTTCCAGGATGAATAGTTCCGGGTTTCCGATGAGGGTGCCGATTTCTTCCATGAAGGCGTTGGCAGGGGCACCGTCGATGACGCGGTGGTCGAAGGTTATGGACATGCCCATGACTTGACCGATGACGATTTGCTCGTCCTGAACGATTGGTTTTTTCTTGATGCTGTGGACACCCAATATGGCGACTTCTGGATAGTTGATGATTGGAGTGGCAAACCAGCCGCCATTTCCTCCTGTACTCGAAATTGTAAATGTACTGCCCGAAAGCTCATGTGGTTTTAATTTTCTTTCTCTCGCCCGCTTTGATAGATCTTGAAGCTCCGCTGCTATTTCCAAAATCGTCTTTTGGTCAGCATGTTTGATGACCGGGACGAGCAAGCCGTCATCCGTGGCCACAGCAACCCCAATATGGATGTTTTTCTTATAGATAATTTCAAGCTTCTCATCGTCTACCGTTGCGTTAAAGATAGGGTGCCGGCTCAGTGCCTTGGCGGCGGCCTTCACGAAAAACGGAAGGTATGTAAGCTTGACTCCAGCGCTTTCGGCATGCGGCTCCAGCTGTTTTTTTAGTTCAACCAGCTTGGTGACAACGACCTCGTCCATCCCGCTGCAATGGATGGCTGTGGATTTTGATAGTTTCATGTTTTGATAGATTTTTTTTCTTAAGCCCCGGATTGGCTCTCTTACTTCTTCTTCCAGCCTTACTGCTGCTTCTCGTTCTGACGGAGATTCCTTAGGCGGCGCAGATACTGCCGCTGCCTCCTGCAACTCAAATGCCGCAACAGTCGCCGCTGCCTCCTTCTCCGCAAGCGTCTTAAAGTTCCTGACGTCCTCTTCCGTCACTTTTCCGCCTTTTCCTGTTGGCACAACCTCGGTAATATCGATACCAAGTTCCCTTGCCAGTTTTCTGACAGACGGTGCCGCAATGACGCGTTTCTTTGGTGAAATACCTACTGAATTTTGCTGTAAATTATGTTGAGTAAATGAATTGGTTTGTGTGGAGACTTGTTTCGTGTGTTCAAATTGTGTGGATTCTCGTTGTAATGTATTGATCCCGTTTGAGCCTTGTTGGATGGATTCATGTTGTCCTGACGTTTTACTAGCTGACACCAGCACTCCCGCTCCAGCCTTTACGTCCTCAAGAACTGTGAATAAAACTTCGCCGACCTTAACAACCTCGCCGACTTCCGCGCCGATGGATTGTACTACTCCCCCGACTGGTGATGAAATTTCCACCACAGCCTTATCGGTTTGCACCTCTACGATGTTCTCATTTTCCCTTACATAGTCACCGGCTGCCTTAAACCATGTCAAAATCTCTGCTTCGTGTAAGCCTTCGCCAATATCAGGAAGACGGAATTCATAAGCCATATTTTTATGCCACTCCCATTTTTGAAAAATTAATGTGCTAATACCTCTCTAATCCCTTGGCTGATTCTGTCTGCATTTGGAAGCCAGTCTTCTTCCACTGATGGCACCGGATATGGCGTGTCAAAGCTTGTAACCCGCACAATTGGCGCCGACAGATGGAACAACGCCTTTTCGTTAATCATTGCGGAAATTTCAGCACCCGGTCCTCCGGTTTTCACCGCCTCATGAACAATCATGGCCCGTCCTGTTTTTTGCACGGAAGCAATGATGGTATCCTCGTCTATCGGCGACACCGTCCGCAGGTCAATAATCTCAATCGAAACAGGCTGCTCCTGCTCCCACTGTTCAACTACCTTGCTTACGAGCGGCACCGTCTGTCCCCACGTAATTACCGTTAGGTCTTCGCCATCTTTTACAACCTTGGCTTTGCCAATCTCAATGATGTAATCCTCTTCCGGCACTTCCTGCTTGAAAGCACGGTATAACTTCATCGGCTCCAAAAATAAAACAGGGTCATTATCGCGGATAGCCGCTGTTAACAGCCCCTTGGCATCATAAGGGGAACTTGGCATTACCACTTTCAGCCCCGGTGAATGCAAAAATAAACCTTCTAAACTATCAGAATGCAGCTCCGGAGTCTTGACTCCCCCGCCATACGGTGCACGGACAACCATTGGCGCACCCAGCACCCCGCCAGACCGGAAGCGAAGTCTCGCTGCCTGTGCTGCCATTTGGTCCATCGCTTCATAAATAAACCCGAAGAATTGGATCTCCGCCACCGGGCGCAAGCCCCTTGCTGCCATGCCGACTGCCGTGCCGACGATTGCCGATTCCGCAATTGGCGTATCTACTACCCGATCTTCTCCAAAAATAGCCTGCAGACCGTCAGTTGCCCGGAACACACCGCCGTTTTTTCCAATATCCTCTCCCAAGCAAATGACTCTCGGGTCTCTCTCCATTTCCTTCTTTAAGGTAAAATTAATTGCCTCTATCATTGTCATCGCGGTCATTATTTCAAAACCCCCTCTGATGAAACAGATTGCTGCTGCTCAGTAAGCTGGCTGGTCTTTTTCTCATAAACAATTTCAAATATATCTTCCACTTTACTTTTAAGAGTATTTGCAGCCAGTTCAAAGGCCTCAGTGACCTTTTGTTCCGCTAATTCAAATTCTCTCTGCTCCAACTCTTCATTCCAGATTCCTTTTTCAAGCAAAAACGCCTTTATTCGTTTCAGCGGGTCCTTGGCGAGCCAATCTTCCACATCGCTTTTATTTCGGTATTTTGTCGGGTCATCCGCAGTGGTATGCGGGCCCTGTCTGTATGTAACAGCTTCAACTAATACAGGCTGTCCGCTGCGCGCCCTCTCTAACGCCTGCTTCATTGTCGTATAGACCGCCAGGACATCGTTGCCATCCACCTGAATTCCGGTGATTCCATAGGCAACCGCCTTTTGGGCAATCGTTCCGCTCGCCGTTTGTTTTGATCTCGGAACACTGATGGCCCACTGGTTATTCTGAACGAAAAAGACCATCGGAAGATTGTAAACACCGGCAAAGTTGAGGGCCTCGTGGAAATCACCTTCGGAGGTGCCGCCGTCACCGATATAGGTCACACTGACACTGTTTTCACCTTGGTATTTCCCTGCCCAGGCCCCGCCTACAGCATGAAGGCACTGCGCACCGATGATAATTTGTACTGGAAAAACATTGGCCCCTTCGGCATCCGTTCCCTTTAAATGCCCCATCGTATAAAGGAAAAAGTTTTTCATTGGGAATCCGTGAACAAAAAGGGCCGCCCCTTCCCGATAGCTTGGATAAATCCAATCCTGATTTTCCAGTGCGAAAGCGCTGCCAACTTGCGCCGCTTCCTGCCCGCTTAACGGTGCATATGTACCAATTCTCCCCTGCCTCTGAAACTTTAAGGCTCTTTGGTCAAATACTCTTGCTTGCACCATCCATTTGTACATCGAAATTAACTCGTCATCACTTACCTCAGGCGCCCCGATTGTCAGCTTTCCGTTTTCATCTAAATACTGAACCCTGTTGACTGGCAATTCATTCGGTTCAATCCACATATAAGTACCTCCTTTTAAAAATCTCCCTAATTCCACCTGCTGGCATTTGTCCATGCTTGCGACTAGCATATATGCCCTCTATGTTTTTGTCAATACAGTTGTTCGAAGGTTCAGAAAATACACTTATTTTTAAAAAAGCAGGAGCATTGCTGCGCTCCTGCCTAAATTGTTATTTATTTTGGTTTAATTGATTAATAAATTCCCTCATAAAGCCAGGCAGGTCTGGCCAGGCATGGCCGGAAACGAGATTTCCTTGAACATGGAGATGGTTTTCAATATAAGTCGCTCCTGCCGCTTCCACATCTGGTTTGCAGGCAATATAGGCAGTTAACTCGCGTCCTTCCATATACTTGCGTACAGTTGTTAGCACGAGACTAGCATGGCAAATGGCACCGACTGGTTTGTTTGCCTCAAAGAAATGGGCAACGATTCGCGGCACATTCTCATTTAAGCGGATGTATTCCGGCGCCCTTCCCCCTGGAATAATCAGCCCGTCAAATTCCTCAGGATTTACATCCTCAAAAGCAGTTTGGGCTTCGATTAAGTATCCTTTGCTTTCCGTATAAGTATCCCAGCCGATAAAATCATGAACGACCGTCTGTAGCTTCTTTTTCGAAGGAGCTGCGATTTGCACCTCAAACCCTTCTTCCAAGCAGCGAAAATATGGATAATAGACTTCCAGCGCTTCTACAGCGTCCCCTGCTAAAATCAGTACCTTTTTAGACATTGAAAATTCCTCCTCTCTAAAAATAGGGCCATTGCCCTTTATTTATATATTCTGAATCTCGAATTCTATTTCCTTCCAATTGGATGTTTTTTAACAATTAAAAAGAGCAGGAGTTTAAGCCCCCTGCCCCGCCTTACACCTTTCCGACCATCCCTCTTTTCCGCCAATAAAAATAAAAAACAACGCACAGGATGAGTGCCAACAAAATAATGTAAATACTGTATTTAGATAAATATCTCTCAACCAAGATCCAGTCCTGCCCAAGTTTTTTTCCTAATGTAATGAATGTAAAGGTCCACAATAGTGCACCGCTATAAGCATAAACGGTAAATTTTTTAAATGGATATCTATTTATTGCAGCCACGTAGGCTACCAGGTGGCGGATTCCTGGAATGAAGTAGCCGACCAATAAAAGAGGCGGTCCAAATTTTTTAAAAAGCCTTCTGGTTCGATTGATTTTGATTTCGGTAATATGTATTTTTGGACCGTACTTCAATAACAGAGGCAACCCGAATTTATATCCAATCAAGTAGCTTAGCGAAATTCCTCCGGCTGCACCGACGAAAGCGCAGACCAATGAGTTAAAGTAAACTATTTTTCCTTCGTAGATGTTATAACCAAGATAAGTTAAGAGAACCTCATCGGGTATTGGAAGTCCGATGATGCCGCCTATTAATGCGATAATGATGCCAAAATAGCCATAATGCATGAGCAAATGATCAATATGGTGCTCCACTCTAATCCCCGCCTATTTAAAACAATTCAACATTCTTTATATTGATATTAAACCGCACAAATCATGCATTTAGCAAATCCATTTATCCCTCATATAATCTAAACAAACCTTGAATAGTTTTACCAATAATTAGGGCAATCTATTTTTTAAAAAGAAGAAAGAGATGAAGCCAATGCTTTTCAGACTATTTCTATTGTCCGTTACTTTGGTTATAACAATGTCCTTTACTCAATCTATCAATGGGCAAGAATTGAAACATATGAACCTTCATTATGGTGCGGATGTGAAGCAAACATTAGACATTTATACACCAAGTGGTAAAGAGAGCATAAATCACCCGGTTATCATTTATATCCATGGCGGCGGCTGGATGCGCGGGGATAAATCTAATGTCTCGGATAAGCCCTCTTTTTACACAAACAGGGGGTATGTATTCATATCCGTTAATTACCGGCTCCACCCTAATGCAACGTACAATGACATGGCGAATGATATCTCTACCGCGGTGAAATGGGTTTACGACAGGGCTGACCAATATCATATAGATAAACAACGGTTAAATTTGATGGGGCACTCTGCAGGCGGACATTTGGTCATGCTCATCGGTACGGATCATAGCTATTTGCAGCATGCAGGGATACCAGCAAACACGGTACAATCCATAGTGAACCTGGATGGACCAATCGACTTAGTGAAGTTTCTCCCTAAAAATGAGCAATATAAAGAGGTTTTTGGATATGATCGTAACGCATGGATGGAGGCATCCCCTGCTGCTAATGCTGTTAATCAACACTTGCCGCCCATGTTGTTGGTTACCCAAAACAGAAATAGCGTTTTTGATTTTATAGAAAAAACAAAAAGCGCCGGCAATTCAGCAGATATATTTGTAACCCATTCATTAACACATCGGGAGATTACCAAGCTGCTTGGTTCAAATAATAACTCGGCTGAAGCGATGAGTTTGACTAAAGCAGTGGAGGATTTTCTGAAGACTAATAACTCAATGTAAGGGCGCTTTTGGATAAAGGGTAAGCTGAGGCTTACTTTTTCTTTGTTGTTATTTACTCGCTTTTAGATATTGAGGCAGAAGAACCGTCCCCACGTCTCAAAGATTTACATTGTCTTTACTTTAGATTTACATTCCCCTAATAAAGGATTAACAATTTGTATGTATTCTTGAATGGGGGTGTATTATGAAAACTAAAGTACTTGTTGTAGATGATGAACAGTCTATTGTGACGCTTCTTCAATATAATTTGGAGCAGGCTGGTTTTGAAGTTATAACTGCGATGGATGGTGAAGAAGGAAAACTGTTAGCGGAACAGGAGTCACCGGATATTATCGTTTTAGATGTAATGCTTCCAAAATTAGATGGAATGGAAGTATGCAAACAGCTTCGTCTGGAAAACATCAAGACTCCTATTATCATGTTGACAGCAAAAGATGATGTATTCGATACCATATTAGGTCTTGAGCTTGGCGCCGATGATTATATGGTAAAGCCATTCAGCCCGCGAGAAGTAATTGCCAGAGTAAAAGCGATCTTAAGAAGAATCCAGGCCCAAGCGGAGCAATCTTCTGAAAAGACTAATGAGGAGCAACAGGAAATAGTAATTGGTAACTTAGTCATCCATCCTGAACGATATGAAGCCTACCTTCAGAAAAGACCGCTATATTTAACATTAAAGGAATTTGAATTGCTTCTATTTCTAGCCCAAAATAAGGGTCGAGTGTTAACACGGGAACAGCTGCTCAGTGCTGTTTGGAATTATGACTTTGTAGGGGATACTAGAATTGTCGATGTAAACATCTCGCATTTAAGAGAAAAAATAGAAGAGGATACAAAGCGGCCAGTTTATATTAAAACGTTACGTGGACTGGGCTATAAACTTGAGGAGCATAAAGACGAATGACCATTTTTAGGACAAGATTAGTAATGGCATTAATTACCCTGATCAGTTTCGTATTAGTTTGTTTAGGAATATTGCTTGGTGAGCTGCTTAAAAGCTTCTACATAGAATCAATGAGCGATGGCCTAAAAATGAACATCATATGGGGCATTGCCTTATTCCTTGTCATTGCCGTAGTGGTCATTATTTTTCTTGGAATAAGAATTATCTCAAAGTTTACAAAACCAATTGTTGAAGCAACAGATGTCGCTATTGAACTTGCCAAAGGAAATTACCGGGCAAGAACAAACGTAAAACGGCTGGACGAAACAGGCATGTTAGGCAGATCCCTTAATAGACTTGCCCAGAACCTTCAAGAACTCGTTAAATCCCAAGAAATGCAGCAGGAGCAGCTTAAGGTATTGATTGAAAATATGGGAGCGGGTTTGGTCCTAATTGATAGCAAGGGATACATTAATTTAATAAATAGAGGATTTATTGATATTTTTCAAGTAAGCCAAGCCGATTATTTAAATAAGCTTTATTACGAAGTCATCGATCAAGAAGAAATTCGTGATTTAGTGACCGAAGTTTTTCGGATAGAACAAAAGGTAAGTAAACAATTACTCATTCCATTATTAATTGAAAGAAGATATTTTGTTGTATACGGCGTGCCGATTATTGGAACTAATCATGTTTGGAAAGGTGTTTTGCTCGTCTTTCACGATATTACAGAAATTAAAAAGCTTGAGCAAATGCGAAAGGATTTTGTCGCAAATGTTTCACATGAATTAAAAACCCCGATTACATCGATTAAAGGTTTTACTGAAACTTTGTTGGATGGTGCGATGAACAATCAAGAGACGTTAGAATCGTTCCTGTCCATTATTTTAAAAGAAAGTGAACGGCTCCAATCACTCATACAAGACCTTTTAGACCTTTCGAAAATAGAGCAGCAAGGCTTCAAGTTAAACATACAGAAAATCGATTTATTTAAATTGCTTGAAGACGTTATTACACTCCTCCAAGGGAAGGCTGAGGAAAAGACCATTAGCCTCGAGCTTCTTTGTCCAGAGGACCGTGTACAAATACATGGGGATGTAGATCGGCTGAAACAAGTGTTTATCAATTTAATTGGCAATGCCATTACCTATACACCAAGCAATGGGAATGTTGGGGTAATCCTTCTCGAGCATGGTGAAACTGTCCGTGTTCATGTTAAAGATACAGGCATAGGAATTAAAAAAGAAGAGATCCCCCGTATTTTTGAGCGGTTTTACCGCGTCGACCGTGCCAGGAGCAGGAACTCCGGCGGCACAGGTCTTGGCCTGGCCATCGTTAAACATTTAATCGAAGCCCATCATGGTCAAATCAGTGTAATAAGTGCTCCTGGTGAAGGAAGCGAATTTATTATTGAACTTAAAAAATAATTGTTGTTTATTATTGAAGAAACAGTTCACTTTCCTGAACTGTTTTTTTCTTTGGCTCCATTTGAGATAAGGTTTTAACCTAATCTTTTCATTCCCTTAACAAAACTCTAATACGCACTTAACAAGTATTTTGTTTAATTGAATAGGAGAGTTTAATTTTTCTATTATACGAGGAGGGTCATCCTAATGAAAAAGATGTACTTTGGAAAGAAATATCCTACCATAGCTCTTGCTCTATCATTAACAATTCCTGCCTTAACACCAGCGGCAGCTGCATCCAATAATCAAGTAACAATTGATTCTGTTAAGTTTAATGGAATGCCAGCACCTACTACTATTGATAAAATGGTTAAGACGTACACAGAAGCAACAGTAGATGTAAAATACAGCAATGGTGAAGTAAAGAACTTCCCGCTTACTTATAAGAAACTATTTAAATCTGAAGATAAAGTGGCTATCAATAAAGGCGAGCTGATTCCTGCTGGTACTCCGATTGATGTAAACGGAAATCCGATCATGGATACTAGTGTAGAAGGGAATCCAACGTACTATGTATCCGATGCTCCTGATTCTAATAGTTTATTAAAGCCAATTGCGGGAAAACAATACATGGTCACCCATTATGAATACCAAACAATTGATGCTGCTGGCAAATCCGCTTATGGAATTGTTCCTGCATCCATGTCCCTGACAACTCTTGACCAAAATAATAAAACCGGTGAACTAACAACGAAAGAGGTAAAGAAGATTGATTTTTCGAGCGTAAATGGTCTTTGGATTCCATGTAATGGATCCCTATCACCTTGGAATACCCATTTAGGTTCTGAAGAATATGAGCCGGATGCCCGCAGTTTTGAATTGGATTCAACGTCTTATGCCAGAACTCAGGTAGAAAGCTTTGCAAAGCTTTATTTCGGGGATGCTTTAAAGGCAAATCCATATTTCTATGGATTCATTCCTGAAATTACTGTAAACAAGGATGGTTCTACTTCGGTCGAAAAACATTATAGTGCCGGCCGTTTCTCGCACGAAGTAATGAAGATGATGCCGGATAAGCGTACTGCCTTCTTCGGAGATGACGGATCCTATACGACGTTGTTTATGTATGTAGCAGATAAAGCGAAGGATCTTTCTGCTGGAACACTATATGCGGCTAAATTCCATCAAACAGGAACTGAGAATGGCGGTACTGGAGACTTAGAATGGATTAAACTCGGTCATTCAACTGATAAAGAAGTCAAAGCCATCATCGACAGCGGGGTTAAATTCAGTGATATTTTCGAAACATCCGATGTACCAAAAGAAGGCTTTAAAGCCATTAAGCAATATTCATACGGAAAAACGGAATACTTGAAATTGAAGCCTGGTATGGAAAAGGCTGCTGCGTTCTTAGAGTCCCGCCGTTATGCAGCAATGCTTGGAGCTACAGCTGAATTTAACAAAATGGAAGGCGTAACTCTAAACGAAAAGGACAAGAAAGTATACATTTCGATTTCCGACCAAAGCAAAGGTATGGAGGCAAACTCCGCGGATCCAGTTGATGATATCCATCTTCCAAAAATTAAATCAGGTGTTACGTATCAATTGGATTTAACATCTGGGCAAAAAGACAGTGAAGGGCAAAAAATAAACAGTGAGTATGCAGCGGCTAAAATGTCTGGGCTTATTGCCGGGAAGGACATGCCATCTGCAGATGCATTTGGAAATACAGCAGATGTGAATTCAGTGGCCAATACTGATAATCTAAGCTATTCCGAAGCATTAAGAACATTGTTTATAGGGGAAGACAGCGGAATGCATACTAATAACTTCGTATGGGCCTATAATGTTGATACGAAGGAATTATCAAGAGTTTTATCAGTACCAGCTGGGGCTGAATCAACCGGTTTATTTGCAGCAGATAATCTAAAAGGTCACTCTTATATTATGAGCAATTTCCAACATCCTGGTGATGAATTAGATGCTAAGAATATCACGGCAGTTGATAGGACTGAATTAATAAATGCCATGGAGAAAGAAATTGGTATTAATCGTACTGGTGGAGTTGGGTATATTTCTGGACTGCCTTCACTTGAAAACTTGAAAAAATAAACAGGTAAAGATGCTGATTAAAATCTTACTCCGGTAATCTACTGATTCCCGGAGTTTTTTCAGGTCCATCTAAATGTTAACAATTGTAAATTAAATATAATCTTACTTAAAGCAGGTGCACCCAACATGGATATTCAAGAAACCAGCCATTTATTTTCGACATTTAAGCGTAGTATCTTTTATTCTTATTTCAAGCACTTAAATAACAGAAGAATGAAGGAGGTTTTGTATTATAAAAGATTGAAGGAATTACAAAAAATAATGAAAAATAATACATTAGATACATTCTTTCAACCAATTCTTAAGTTACAGTCAGGAGAAACGATAGGATATGAAGCATTAAATCGTCCCCCTGTTACGAATCTATTTCCAAACACCGATACGTTTTATGAATTTGTTGGACAATCGAATCAAGTGTTTTTATTTGAGTGTTTTTGTAGAAATATTTCTCTTAAACGTTTTATTAATCGCTTAAAAGGGAGTGTCCGACAAAGAACCTCATTACTATTTATTAATATCCACCCTCATGTTTTATTAGATTCCAATTATCATAGCGGCGAAACACTTCAGCTTTTAACCGAGCTTGGCATCGAACCAAATCAGGTTGTCTTTGAATTAACAGAGAGAAGTGCTGTTACTGATTTTGAACTGTTTGAAAAGGTCCTTTCCAATTATCGTTCCCAAGGATATCGAATTGCCATTGATGATGTGGGTTCCGGGTACAATAGTCTTAAAACATTAATCTATTTAAAGCCTGAGTTTATTAAGCTAGATCGATCATTAATTCAAAACATTGATCAAAATATCGAGCAGCAGCAATTGGTAAAATTAATTATTGAATACGCAAAACAATCTTCTACGGAGATAATTGCAGAAGGAATAGAGAGAACGGAGGAACTGCATTTCATACGTGAACAAGGAGTCCATTACGGTCAAGGCTATGCACTTGGTAAACCACATCAGGAAGTAAAGCCTGGGATTCTTCCTAAGTATTCAGTAAATCATCAGAAGACCATCGTCGAAGGTGAAGCCAGCTAATACTTAAAAAAGAAGCATCGTTGGAAAATCATCCCCCCGATGCTTCTTTAGTTCATTTGATATTAAAAAAAGGTAAATGCTACCGCACTTACCTTTTTTTAATATTATAGATTTTTTTGTTTTCCTTCAGCGTCACGTTCTACTTTCATTTTCGTTACAGGAAGGTAACCTTGTTCTTTCAATAAAGTTGTTTGAACATCATCACTCATTAGGTAATCAAGGAATGCTTTTGCAATTTCAGTTGGCTCACCTTTAGTATATGAGTGCTGGTATGCCCACACTGGGAATTTACCAGATTGAACGTTTTCTGCAGTTGCTTCAACGCCATCGATTGCAAGTGGAGTTACAGTATCATCAGTGAAGTAAGAGAATGCAAGGTAACCAATAGCACCGTCTGTTTCGCTAATAATCTTTTTAACAGTGTTTGAAGAATCCTCAGTCACGCCTTCAGCAGGTGTTGCGCCGTCAAGAGCAAACTTGTTGAAAATAGCACGAGTACCTGAAGAGTCAGGACGGTTTACAAGAACGATCTTTTGATCTTTCCCGCCAAGTTCTTTCCAGTTTGTGATTTTACCAGTGAAAACTTTGATTAAGTCATCTTTTTTAATATCTTTAATACCAACTTTAGGGTTAACAGCAGCAGTCATACCAACAACAGCTACTTTATGGTCTTTAAGTTCGCTTGCTTTATCAGGAATTTTTTCTTCAGCAAAAACGTCAGAGTTACCAATTTGAACAGATCCTTCAGATACTTGAGATAAGCCTGTACCAGATCCGCCGGCATTTACTTGAATATCAACTTTTGGATTTTTTGCCATGAATTCTTCAGCTGCCGCTGCTACTAATGGCTGCATCGCAGATGAACCAGAAATAACTAATGAACCGGAAAGTTCTTTCACTTCTTCAGTTTTAGGTTTTTCCTTGCTAGTATTTTCTTCTTTCTTATCTGTTGAAGCACTGCCTCCACAAGCTGCCATGATGACCATTAATGCTGCAAATAATGTAAGAAGGCTTAATTTTTTCAAGCTTTTCATTGCGTTGGTTCCTCCTCAGGAAGTTTGATTATATTTATTTGCCTTACACATATAAAGATAGTCCAAAAGTATTAAGGTAGTTTTAATTGAATGTAAAGGTTTAGTAATTGGTTGTAAAGCTTTTGTAAAACCCAATTATAAAATTACGAAATAAAATTCCCTATAAGGTGGCTTTAAGAATAACTTCCACTTTACGCTGAAATCTGCGAGTGTTGCTTAGCCTTCCTTTTGTTGACTCTCCCACTCATCCATTCATACATGATAGGTATAACCAAGAGACAAATAAGCGTGGAACTGACCATGCCTCCAACAACGACAACGCCAAGTGTTTGTGAAATGATCGTGTCCCCCTTACCTGATACAGCTAAAGGGAGCAATGTTAAAATAGTCGTTCCAGCTGTCATTAAAACTGGTCTTACCCTGGTCGCAGTTCCCTTTAAAATGGCTGGCTTCGGTTCCAATCCAGCAGAAAGATTTCTCTCAATTTTATCAACAAGGACAATCCCATTTGTAACGACTATTCCGGTTAACATCAATAACCCAACTAATGCTGCAAGATTCCATTCAAGCCTAAAAATAAACATTCCAATGACAGATCCGATAAATGCTAACGGAATACAGATTAAAACGGATAGGGGGGCTCTCCATCCCCGAAAAACAGCACTGATGATTACGAGAACAAGCAAAATGGAAAAGAATAGCGCGATTGCCATTTCATAAATCATTTGATATACCTGCTGCGGTGCACCAGCGAAGGAATACCCGATTCCCTCAGGCAGCGGAACTTTCTTAAGAGCATTTTTTACTTGTTTCGTCACTTTCCCAATGTCAGTAGAAATAATATTTGCAGTGATAACTGCATATGGTTGTCCATCCTTCACTTGAATCACCGATGAACCCGTTGGCTCTAATAAAGCGAGCTGATCCAATGTCACGTTTTGACCGTCCTTACTTAAAAAAGTTTCTCCGGCCATCAAAGCAAAAATATCTTTTGAACTGTCTTTTTGTATATCTGAATGAATGACAATTGGGAAGGTATTTTGATTAATCGAGATGAACCCTTTTGTCCCCTCAGCCGTATATTGCTGAATTCGATTTAAAACATCCTCACGTTTAATGCCATAATACTCGATTGCCTTACGATTAAGATTAATCTGATACTGGGTTTGTTGATCGTCATTATCCGCAGCCCCTTGTACTGACAGCCCCGGAATAAGTTTAAGCTCATTTCTCACCGTTTGAGCCATTGTTTCAAGTGTCTGACTATCTGATCCAGTAAGATTAATTTTTAATTGGGAATCATCGCCTGCGATATTCTGATTGGAAACAGCGTAAACAGCTTTGCTTGTAAAAGCATTTAATTGTTTCTGTAAACTCGCAATAAAGTTATCGACGTCAGTTCCTTCCTTTACCTTTATGGACAAATTAGCAATGTTCGGTTTTTGAAGCCATCCACCGCCAGCATCAAATACGTCATCCGATTGAGGGGTAAAGGATGAACCTAAGCCGGAAGAATAGGAGTCCACCTTAGGATTTTGCGCCAATAGGGTTTCCAATCTTCTCACCTCGGCGTCAACTTCTGTTAAGGAAGTATTTAGAGGCAATTGTACTTGTACAACGACTTGGCCATTTTTACCTGCTGTCGGTAAAAAATTTACCGGAAGGAAAGCGGCTCCCACCGAAGTTAATAGAAATAAGCCAACAAAAGCTGCTACTACTTTTTTCTTCCGTCGAAACGCCCAGGTTAAAGCTTTATTAGCAAATGGTTCTACATTAACACCGCCGGAAATCGGTTTTCCGGTCCAAAATAAGTTGTAAAGAACCGGAACAACCAAGATGGAAACTAATAGTGAAATGATCAACGCAATTACCACAGACCAGGCAAATCCTGAAAAAGCTGCACTCACCAAGCCGCCAATTAGGGCAATCGGTACATAGACAGCAATGGTGGTCGCTGTTGATGAAACAATTGCAGGAATCATTTCACAAACGGCATTAGTTAACAGTTGAATACTGGATTTGCCTTGTGCCTCGTTTACTTTTCGGTTCATATTATCAAGGATAACGATTGAGTCATCAACTACCCGGCCCATAGCAACAATTAACCCCGAAACTGTGAGAATATTGAGACTGATTCCCATCGTTTTTAATAAACCGGTCGTTGCCAATAGACAAATTGGCAGGGATAGGGCAATTAATAAAGTTGAACGCACTTTACGGAAAAATAGAAACACACAAATCATCGAAAATAAGCAGCCTAATAACCCCTCTTTTATAAGACCTTTTAAAGACGCCTTCACCTGTTCGCCTTGATCAAAAAGAATGGAAGCTTGTACATCTTTATTTTTTAATGCAGGAATATCTTGGATTTTGCTCTTTATTCGGTCAGATACATCCGTAATATTGGAAGAAGGAGTCTTTAAAACATCTAAAAGTACACTAGGTTGCCCGTTCGTTCGTGAAACGGTCTCCAGATTAACAATGGAGTTGGAAATATCGGCTACTTCTGAAAGTGGAACGGTTTTACCATCCGAATTATGAATCGGCAGCTGCAGCAGATCTTGTTGACTTAATCCCCAGCCTGAAACTTGGACAGGAATGGAAACCTGGTTATTTGTTACCTTGCCTTCTATTCCAGTTGTATAGTTTTCTTCGAGAGATTTTTTTACGTTATCTACTGTTAACCCCGCTTTTCGCATATCTTCCATCCGGAGGTTAATAGCATATCCGGCCGTACCTCCACCGGATACTCGTACATCCTTTACCCCCGGGACTGATTTCAGTCGATTGACAAAATCCTCTTGAATCGCGGTTCGGAGCGTATTTTCTGTTATGTTTGCCGAAGAATTCATCAGACTTATTCTTATAATCGGCATGGAATGGGTGCTAAGACGTGTTACTAGCGGTTTATCAACAGCAGCAGGCAGTTTGATATTTTCTAAGGCTTTTGAAACCTGCTCCTCAGCCTGCTTCATATCATAACTCATCGGAAAGTTTAAACTGATCAATGCCCCGCCGTTAAAGGAGTTTGTCTCCACATCGTCAAGGCCTTCCACGACCCGTACTGCCTGCCCAATTGGCTCCGTTATCATCACCTTTACCTGTTCTGCTTGGTAATGATCGGCTCGAACAGTAACCGACAAGGTAGAATTGTTAATTTCCGGTAAGTAATCCCGCTGGATCTGCCACGCAGACATTCCACCCCACACAAGGATCAGAATGATTGAAGTTAGTATGAGAATGGCGCGTTTCATCGATTCATTTATCAATCGTTTCATATCAGTTGTATCCGGGCAATGACCCGAACCTCTCCCCCTCTTATATGATAATTAGGCTGTTTCTTTACTAGCTCATGGCTTGTCTTAAACAACAATAGCTATCTTTACAGATAGCCATTGTCGTGTTACTAACTGTTTTTTCAAAGCAATTCCCTATGAAAACAGTAGATTGCTACTATTAATCATTGTCAGTTTCAGACGGAGCAAAGCTTTCAGGCTGCTTCTCGACCTCTTCTGGTGCAAGAGCTTTTTTCTCACCTGGATATGGCTTATCAAAGCCTTCGGTCGCATACCAAACGGCATGGTTTTGCATATTTGCGTTAATTTCATCCGGTACTGCATGTTTGCCGGTTAACTTATCTTTGTTCTTGTTGGACCACTGTGTCCATTTTTTCGAAAGTTCCTGTGCCTCCGGTGTAACATTGGTTGTGTTAGCAAGCACTACCGTATTGGCTTCAGGTGTCCCGTTTAACGTGTCAAGCGGGATTTGGTTTGGCACAAATTCGTATGGCGTAAAGTCCGGCTTGTCCGTAAAGAGTTCACTCATTGGCTCAGCAGCTGCGTCATTTTGGTTCATTGGAGGAATCCCAAGAATCTGCTCAATACTGCGAACCATATTGATGACAGTCCAATAGTGGCTGTTAGTAATTCCCCTCTTAACCCAAGGGCTGATGACAAATGCAGGCTGACGATGTCCGTCAACGTGATCTAAACCGTTTTGGGCGTCATCTTCTGTAACGATTATGACAGAGTCTTTCCAGTAAGGGCTGTGAGAAATCAAGTCAACAATTTTACCTACTGCCAAGTCATTATCTGCAACCATCGCTTGAGGTGTAGGGAAGCCCGAAGCGAGTCCATTGGTATGGTCATTCGTTATCCACATTGTCGTAAGTGCTGGTAAATCTTTATTCTTAACGTGTTGTTCAAACTGTTGTTTGAAAATTTCAAAACGATATTGGTCTGGTATGCCCATGTCAAATGTTGGGAACGGTTTATGTGTAATTGGTTCAAGTGAAGGAATATCCGTCTTTGCCTCATAGTTTCCAATCGGAACATGAAGATCACCTTGCTTTTGGCCGGAAAGAATTAAATAATCATTATACCAATCAGTCCAGGAGCCTTGTGGCAGCGTTCCGGTAAAAGCAGTAGTATCCTCCCCAAAGTTTTCTACAGTCTTGCCATGTTTAAGGGCCTGATCCCATAAATGGCCTGTAGGTGCATATGCCATCGCATCCCCAGCACCACCAGGATAGCTTCGTACGTTTGCAGCATCTGTTTCTTTATCCTCGTAATCATTGTTGGTTCCTTGCATTACCCATTGATGTCCGCTTGCTGACTGGATACCGCCAACATAAGTATTGTCCAAAAGCGGGAACGTAGTAGCCAGTTTATGAAAATTAGGAGTCACTTTTTCCGGGAACTGCGTTAAAGCTGGTTCACCGTTTCCTTTTCCAAGATCACCAAATACTTGGTCATATGTCCGGTTTTCTTTGATTATATAGAATACGTGTTTAATCGTTGAAGGCTCACCGATACGCTCAGGCATCGCAACAGGCTTTTTATTCTCGCGCGGCTTCGCGTTAAGATCCTTTAAGCCATACCAGTTATTGTTTTTGTATACTTGGTCTGTTCCCTTTGCTAAGGCCTCTGCAGTCGGGAATGGAATCAAGGAAAGTGACCCTTTCTGCGCATAAGAAGAGTGACCGTTTACGGTAATTCCCTGGATGTTTAAATTACGTGTTGGCCCGCGTGAACCAATCCCATCGGCATTGGCAACGACAAGATTTTTATTGACTGAATCGACTGCGATATCGACTGGGAACCATGCTGTTGGTAAAAGTCCTTGTAATTCAGGTGTCTTATCTGGACTCTGCCAGTCATAGACCGCAATGGCATTGTCACGGCCAAGGCTGACCATTAACTTGCCATCCACCATTTTAACAGCGTTTGGCGCTGAACCTTTTGGCGCATTTGGATATGGTTTAATGTCAATTGTCTGGACCACATCATTTGTCTTTGAGTCAATAACTGAAACTGTGTCATTATTTGTGTTGGTTACAAATATGTACTGTCCTGACTGTGTCATCCGTTCAGGCTGTACGCCAACTGTAATATTTTTAACCACTGTATTTGTCGAAAGGTCAACCACAGAAACCGTTCCCGTCGTAGTGGCACCTGTTTTATCTGTAACAACTGGAGTTCCAGAAGAGTCAACCGTAATGTCGCCAGGTTGAGCTTTGCGGCCGCCTTGGTTGGTAACATAAGCGAAGTTACCATCAACTAATACGCTTGTAGGAGCATTTTCGACGGCCACTTTGGTTAATGCACCTGTTACCGGATCGATGACGCCAAGGCTGTTGTCACGGTTTAAAGCAACCAGAAGCTTACCGTCTGGCGCCACAGTAATATCAAGCGGGTTGATTTTACCGCCAACAGATGCTGCTGGAAGGTTGATAGATTTTTGGACTTTTGGAGTGCCATCTTGTCCAACGCTCAAAACGACAACCTTACCAGTACTGCCTGACGTACCAGTTGCATAGAGCTGGTTTCCATCTTTTGAATAAGCCAAGCCCCACATACTGGAAAGTCCTAAGCTGATATCCTGGGCTTTCATAACTCCGCTTGCAAGATCGATGACATTGATTCCAGTTCCCCCGTAATTGTTGCGGCCAACGATTGTTACTGCAGTCTTTCCATTTGGATGAACAGCAACGGTCATAGGGTTACCCCCAAACTCGATTTGCTTTCCTGCTGGTGTAATTAATTGGTTGACTGGTGTCTGTACAGAACCATCAGCTTGTACACCTACTAGATTGCTGCCAAAAGCACCGTTTTGAGAAGCGTATGCACCAGCTGAGCCTAATAGCATGGTACTTAATGTTGCCGCAGCAACCAGCCTTTTCTTTTTCTTTAATTTCTTTAACACTTTTCTCACTCCCTTTGTTTGTTTATTTGTTTGTAACATACAACTAAATACTACTCTCAATTTATTAAACACGTATTGTGCTTTCGTAAAAGATACATGAAAAAAATGGTAACTATTTAACTATTACGATTTTACTAATTTCGTTCATTTGAACCGCCCAGGGAGGATTAAACAGGCATAAGAAAAAGGGATGTCAAGTAAATTCACTTGAACACCCCTTAAAAAATTAGCACTAAAAATAAGGATCTTTTACATTTTATTTATACTGATTTAATATACCCAATCTAAAATGAAAACATGGTTAAACCATTGCAAATTAAAAGGAGGATATCCATGTTTCTAAGACAGTTTACTAACAATCGCATGATTACTATTGATTATGATACAAATGGAATTTTGAAGATACTGAAAGGTAAAGTTTGCGGTGTTAATTTAAAAGAACAAGTCCTTTATTTAAAGGATGAAAAGCAAAAGTCCTTTTCAATTAAATTATCAGGCATCAGACATATTCATTAACTCCATCATCATTCTAATGAACAATCTAGGCATTTAAATCATAACGTTCTCCGGTCACAAGGTAAATAACATGTTCCGAAATATTGGTTGAATGGTCCGCAATCCTTTCGATATATCTGCATACAAATGCTAACTGATTAATTTGATTAATATGGTCCGGATATTTCTGTACATATCCCATAAGCTCTTTTATAAGTATTCCATACATTTCATCAACCTTATCGTCTTTCTCTGCACATTTTTTTGCCATCTCAACATCTTCCGAAAGGAAGGCGTTTAAGGAATCACTTAGCATCTCCAAAGCAAGATCCATCATTTTGGGAATGTCGACAATTTCTTTTATATGTTTTTCTTTGCCGATATGCAGTGTTGACTTTGCAATATTAACGGCATTGTCGGCAATGCGTTCCACCTCTGAAGAAATTTTGAGCGCTACAATGATTTTTCGAAGGTCTCTTGCCACAGGAGATTCCTTTGCAATTAAAATAATTGCCTTATTATTGATTTCATGTTCCAGTTCATCGATGGTTGAATCATTTTCAATAATTTCATTTGCCCTATCGATATCTTGTTGAATAAGAGTATCAATGCTTTCTTTGATAGCATCCTCCGATTTTCGAGCCATTTCAATAAGCATATTCTTTAATTGTTTTAAATGAGTATCGAAATATGATCTGGTATTCATTATGTCACCCCTATTATCCAAATCTCCCTGTAATATAACCCTCAGTCCGTTCATCCCTTGGGTTCGAGAAAATCTTTGAAGTTTCATCGAGTTCAATTAATTCTCCCATTAAAAAGAAAGCTGTTTTATCCGACACCCTTGAGGCTTGCTGCATATTGTGTGTCACAATAACAATCGTATATTTTTCTTTTAGTTCTAAGATTAATTCTTCAATTTTCAAGGTGGAAATGGGATCAAGGGCGGATGTTGGCTCGTCCATTAATAAGACCTCTGGTTTTGTGGCAAGAGCCCTGGCAATACACAGCCTTTGCTGCTGGCCGCCCGAAAGCCCGAGAGCAGGTGCATGTAGCCGGTCCTTTACCTCATCCCATAAAGCAACGTTCATCAATGATTTTGTGACAATCTCATCCAGATGCTTCTTTTTTTTGATTCCATGGATTCTTGGTCCGTAAGCGACATTATCATAAATGGACTGTGGAAAGGGATTTCCTTTTTGAAAGACCATTCCAACCTTTTTCCGCAATTCTACCAAGTCCAATTTTTCATTTAATATATTGTGACCATTAAAATTGATTTCTCCCGTCATCTTTACATTCGAAACATAATTAATCATCAAGTTCAACGTCTTTACAAAGGTTGACTTTCCACAACCGGAAGGACCAATCATAGCTGTGACCTCTTTTTTGATAATCGGAAAATTAATATTCTTTAATGCATGATGTTCACCATACCATAAATTAAGGTCCTTTATATCAAATACATTCCTGGTTAAGGTTGCAAACGTCACACCATTCCCCCCTTATCCGAATCTTCCCGAGATATATTCCTCTGTTTTTTTAACAGAAGGATTGGTAAATATCGTATCTGTGATGTCATATTCTATCAAATCACCGCTCAGGAAGAAGGCTGTTTTATCAGAAATACGCGACGCCTGCTGCATATTATGAGTAACGATTATGATTGAATAGTCCTTTTTCAACTCCACGATAAGATCCTCAACCTTGGCATTCGAGATAGGGTCCAGCGCTGAAGATGGCTCGTCAAGGAGCATGACAGTTGGCTTCATTGCAATAGTCCGGGCAATGCAGAGACGTTGCTGCTGCCCTCCGGAAAGGGATAGTGCCGATTTATGCAGACGGTCTTTTACTTCTTCCCACAATGCTGCTTTCTGAAGACTTTCCTCCACGATTTCATCCAGATTGCTTTTCTTTCTGATGCCTGAGAACTTCAAAGCGTGGGTGATATTATTATAAATGGATTTTGGAAACGGATTCGGCTTTTGAAAGACCATCCCGATTTCTTTCCGTAACGCTACAACATTTATTTGCTCTGATAAAATATTTAGGTCATCATAAATAATTTCCCCTTTTGCCCTTGCTCCGGGTATCAAATCATTCATCCTGTTAATACTGCGTAAAAATGTCGACTTTCCACATCCCGATGGGCCGATAAGAGCCGTTACTGAATTTTCTTCAATATCCATTGAAATCCCATTAACAGCCCGTTTTTCACCATAGAAAATTTCTAAGTTTTTAACATGCAAAACAATATTTTTTTGAATATTTTCATTTCTTTGAACCATGTCATTTTCGGCTGGTCTTTGCTTCATTGCTGTAGCCATGTTTTTTCACCCGCTTTTATTTAGTTGCCGTGACTTTACGATGAATCAAACTTCCAATCCATCTTGCTAATAAATTAAAAATTAATACGGAAAGGACTAAAACGGCAGCCGCACCGCTTGAGACCTCTTCCACGTCTGGAATTAAGCCTTGCGTATTGACAGCCCAAATGTGTACCGCCAAGGTCTCCGCTGGACGAAAAATATTTAATGGGGAAGTGGCAGAAAAGGGGTTCCAGTTTGCATAATCAAGTCTTGGTGTAGACAATCCGGCAGTAAATAATAATGCCGCTGCTTCCCCAAATACACGGCCGGAAGCAAGGATGATACCCGTTAAAATAGTGGGAAAAGCGCTAGGCAATATAACCGTTTTAATGGTGTGCCAATGGGTAATCCCTAATGCAAGGCTGGCTTCTTTTAACTCCCGGGGAACAGACCGAATTGCGTCCTCACTCACACGGACAATAACAGGCAGATTGAAAACGGTAAGAGCTAATGCACCGCCTAAAATTGTATAACCCCATCCTGTTAAATTAACAAACATTAATAAACCGAACATTCCAATCACAATTGAAGGCAGAGAAGCTAAAACTTCGATACAAGAACGAATAGTATCAGTAATCTTCCCCGGTTTAGCATACTCCGCCATATAAATGCCTCCACCTAACCCTAATGGGACGGCAATCACCATCGTAATGACCAAAACATACAAGGAATTGAACAATTGATCGCGGATTCCCCCTCCAGCTCTTACGTTGCTTGAGGGAGTTGTTAGGAATTCTAGCGAAATATTTTTTAATCCGTTAACCAAAATATAGTAAAAAAGACTAACAAGAATTGCAATGATAATAAATGCTATGCAATAGAACACACCAGTAGCTATTCGATCAGCAGTTTTCGTATTCATTACAATTTCCTCCTTGCTGATAAATAACGAATGAGGAGAATAAATGCAAACGACATGACTAATAGAATCAATCCCATTGACCAAAGAGTATTATTTTCCACACTTCCATATGTAGTATGACCCATGTTTAACGTTATAATGGTAGTTAACGTGGCAGATGCATCCAATAAACTTGAAGGCAAATTCTTCACGTTCCCTATAACCATTTGGACAGCCAATGCTTCACCAAATGCTCTCGCCATTCCAAGTACAATAGCTGTCAGCAGTGATGGCATGGCAGCAGGAATAAGCACTTTTTTGATGGTTTGCCAACGGGTGGCACCCAAAGCAAAAGAACCTTCTCTTAATGCCCCTGGCAGAGAACCCATTGCATCGGTAGCGATAGATGTTACTGTTGGCAATATCATAATGGAAAGAACAATGGTTCCGGAAAGCAGGCTAAATCCTAGTCCTCCTATATTTTCCCTGATAAACGGGACTAATACGGAAAGCCCGATGAATCCATATACAACAGAAGGAATACCAACTAACAACTCAATTACAGGCTGCAATATTTTTCTACCCCAGGATGGGGCAATTTCGGTCATAAAGATTGCCCCGCCAATCCCTAATGGTGCCGCAACAAGCGCAGAGAGAAAAGTGACGGCAAAAGACCCAAAAATAAACGGCAGCGTACCATATTGCGGATTAGCCTTATCAGTAGGATTCCAAGTCCTACTCGTTATGAATTCAATCAGGCTAACGCCATTTTTTATAAAGGATTGGAGCCCTTTTGTCCCTAGAAATATCGTAATGGCAATGGTGGCAGAGATCATAATAACAGCACATAAGATGACCAGGGACTTTCCCCTAAATTCTCCACCCAGCCAATCTTGGCCGGATTTCAGCAGCCTATCTTTGGCAGAACTCGACTTTTCCATATTGCACCAACCCCCTATAACTACATCATAAGGGTAAATGTGGTGACACATTTACCCTTTAACTGCCACATACGACCTATTTGTTTGTTTGATTACCTTTCGCGTCACGTTCTACCTTCATTTTTGTTACAGGTAAATACCCCTGCTCTTTTAACAACTTATTTTGAACATCATCAGACATTAAATAGTCCAAAAATGCTTTTGTCGCACCGCTTGGTTCACCCTTAGTATAAGAGTGTTCGTACGCCCAAACTGGGAATTTGCCTGATTGGACATTTTCATCTGTTGGTTCAACGCCATCAATCGACAGAGGGGTCACCTTATCATCGGTGAAGTAAGAGAATGCCAAGTAACCAACTGCCCCAGCGGTTTCATTAACAATTTTTTTAACCGTGTTGGAGGAATCTTCTGTAATTCCTTCCGCAGGTGTTGCTCCATCAAGAGCAAATTTATTGAATACTGCACGAGTACCTGACGCATCAGGGCGGTTGACTAATACGATTTTTTGATCCTTACCGCCAACATCTTTCCAGTTTGTAATTTTGCCTGTAAAAACTTTAATAAGGTTTTCTTTTGAAATGTCTTTAATTCCAACACCTGGGTTAACTGCTGCAGTTATTCCAACAACCGCAACTTTGTGGTCCACTAATTGGTCAGCCGGAATCCCTTCCTTTTCTTCCGCGAAAACATCAGAGTTCCCAATTTGAACAGATCCTTCAGCAACCTGGGATAATCCTGTACCAGACCCCCCCGCATTTACTTGAATGTCTACTTTTGGATTATTAGCCATAAATTCTTCTGCCGCCGCCGCTACAAGAGGCTGCATGGCAGATGAGCCGGAAACGACCAAGGAGCCAGAAAGTTCTTTTCCGGCTTTATCACCGGTATCCTTAGTTGTGTCTTTTTTCGCTCCTCCGCCGCACGCAGCTGCAAATATCATCAAAGCTACAATTGTTATCAATAGGCTGATTTTTTTCAAACTTTTCATTGCGTAAATTCCTCCTAGATAAGGTTAGTATTAGGAATTGCATCATTCTTTTTTATGATGCCTCTGCCAAAAATAAATATTTAAGGAAGATACAAATTTTCTTTGGTGTCCTGTGAATTTATTTTTTCAAAAAATTGAACATTAGAAGGGAATATAGATTAATGAATAAGAGAGGGATTAGCATGTCCGATGGTGAACAAAACAAAAATGAGGCTAAGGAAGTAAATCAATATTTAAGTCAAAAATTTAAAGATTATAGTGCAAGATATTCTCAGGTAAATTCCGAAACAGAAAAGGCAAATCAACAAATTCAGGAACAATTCTATGGAGAAAATAAAGAAAACAATCTGCTTCCTTTTCATGTTGATAGCAACAATCCTCCCTTAAAAAAGTAACAAGCCCCATTGCATCAAGCTAGATCCAAAAGCAAAAAAAAACGGTTCTTTTGCTTCAAAACTGAAGCAAAAGAACCGTCCCCATGCTTACTCCACTGTTACCGACTTCGCGAGGTTACGTGGTTTGTCGACGTCGCAGTCGCGGTGCAGGGCTGCGTAGTAGGCAAGGATTTGTAATGGTATGACAGAGATAAGTGGTGTTAATAATTCGTGCACTTCTGGTATGACGAAGCTGTCTTCGTCCATGTTTAGTCCGTTCATTGAGATAATGCATGGATTGGCGCCGCGGGCCACAACTTCCTTCACATTGCCGCGAATGCTTAAATTCACGCTTTCCTGAGTGGCAAGAGCAACGACTGGAGTACCTTCTTCGATTAAGGCAATCGTTCCATGCTTTAACTCGCCGCCAGCAAAGCCCTCTGCTTGAATATAAGAAATTTCCTTAAGCTTCAAGGCGCCTTCTAAGCCAACATAAAAGTCAATGCCGCGGCCGATAAAGAAAGCATTCCGAGTGACTGAGAAGAATTCACGGGCAATGACTTCAAGTATTTCCTTAGAGTCACATAGAACATCCATCGCATTAGCAACTAAGCCAAGCTCATGAATCAGATCAAAGCCAACTTCTAAACTGCGACTCTTGGCTGTCACTTCGGCTAAAATTGCAAGAACTGCCAACTGTGCTGTATAAGCCTTAGTCGAAGCTACAGCGATTTCTGGACCGGCATGCAGCAATAAAGTATAATCCGCTTCACGTGATAATGTCGATCCAGGCACGTTTGTAATCGTCAACGCTGGATAGCCCATTTCTTTTACCTGAACGAGCACGGCACGGCTGTCGGCAGTCTCACCGCTTTGTGAAATGAACACAAACAATGGCTTTTCAGATAAAAGCGGCATATTGTAGCCAAATTCGCTGGAGATATGGACTTCAACCGGAATCTTTGCCATTTTTTCAATGAACTGCTTACCAACAAGTCCTGCGTGATAAGAAGTCCCTGCAGCAATGATATAGACGCGGTCAGCAGCGTTTACAGCATCAATGATGTCCCGGTCAATCACAAGCTTGCCCTGCTCATCTTGATAATGTTGAATGATTTTACGAATAACAGCAGGCTGCTCATCAATTTCCTTCAACATATAGTGAGGATATGTCCCCTTTTCAATATCACTGGCATCAAGCTCGGCTGTGTATGGCGTACGGCTGATGACTTCTCCATCTATGTTTTGAATAGTTACTTCATTTTTTGTTACGATGACGATTTCTTTATCCATTAATTCAACAAACTGATCGGTTACTTGAAGCATTGCCATCGCATCGCTCGCGACCACATTGAAGCCGTCCCCTAGGCCGACAAGCAGCGGGCTTTTATTTTTTGCTACATAAATGGTGTTATTGTCTTCTGCATCCAAAAGCGCTAGTGCATATGAGCCATGCAAAAGTGTCAATGTTTTGCGGAAGGACTCTAATACGCTCAGGCCTTCGTTTGCAAACTTCTCGACAAGCTGCACAATGACTTCTGTATCGGTTTCACTTTTGAAAGAAACATCTGCTAAATATTCGCGCTTTAGCAGATCATAGTTTTCGATGACGCCGTTGTGAACAAGCGTAAAGCGGCCGGATGCGCTTTGATGCGGATGGGAATTTCCTCTGCTTGGAACCCCGTGTGTTGCCCAACGTGTATGGCCAATTCCAACGTGTGCCAATACTTTTTCATCGACAATGCTGCGAAGGTCGGCGATGCGTCCTTTTTCCTTAAAAATTTGAATCCCGTCTTCGTTTTTAACAGCTATACCTGCTGAATCATAGCCTCTATATTCAAGCTTTTCTAAACCTTTTAGTAAAATTTCCTTCGAATCTAAATTTCCAATATATCCAACAATTCCGCACATATTTATTCTTTTCCTCCCTGATATAGGGGGCAAGAAGCTTTGGAGGCGTACCTGCCCCCTTATCTCTGTTTTTTTATAGGTATCTGTCTATACCTTTTCAACATTATTTTAGTATGTGCATTTTCTCCCCTTTGTGCACCGAGTTGCCTCCGTGTTTTAAGGAAGAAATTGACGGTTGTGCGTTTCAACCGGGAGGTATCCGCCGAACATTTCGATAATCCTCCACCTCGTCAACTAGCCAAACCCTCTGTCGGCTAGTTCTGGCGCTTTTGTAAAACAACTGTTCTACCGCTGCCCCCCTTCCAATAACATTGCCTTTCATTAAGCAAAGCAAGTTAATAGTACATGATACGCATTGGTTCGTCAACTTAAAACTTAATGGAAAAATTAAAACCATACATAATAAAATATGCATAAGGGAATTAGAAGTTCCCTTATGCATATAGCGAATTTTATTCTTCGTTTAAACCCATTTCCGCCTTAACAACAGCAGCAATACGGTTCACATATTCTTCGCAAAGCTCCTCTGAAGATGCCTCTGCCATTACGCGGACAAGCGGTTCTGTTCCTGACGGACGAACAAGAATGCGTCCGTTTCCAGCCATTTCGCTTTCCACCTGTGCAATAATCTCTTTTACCTTTTCATTATCGGTTACATGGTGTTTGTCTGTAACCCTGATATTGACAAGTTTCTGCGGGTATTTTTTCATTTCGGCCGCTAGTTCTGAAAGCTTCTTTTGAGTTGCTTTCATAATATTCACTAACTGCAGGCCTGTTAATAAACCATCACCAGTCGTATTATAGTCAAGGAAAATAATATGACCGGATTGCTCACCGCCAAGGTTATAGTTATTTTTCTTCATTTCCTCGACAACATAGCGGTCACCCACTGCCGTAGGAACACTTTGAATGGCTTGGCTTTCTACTGCTTTATAAAAACCAAGGTTGCTCATGACAGTTGAAACAATAGTATTATGCTTTAATCGGCCCTGTTCCTTCATGTATTTTCCACAGATATAAAGGATATGGTCGCCATCAACGATGTTCCCTTTTTCATCAATCGCAATCAAGCGATCGCCGTCGCCATCAAAGGCCAAACCAACGTCCGCTCCTTTTTCCTTCAGCAAAGCAGCCAGTGCTTCTGGATGGGTTGAGCCTACGCCCGCATTAATATTTAAACCATTTGGAGCTGCTCCCATCGTCGACAAATCAGCATCCAAATCAGCAAACAAATGCATCGCAAGCGACGAGGTTGCCCCATGGGCACAGTCCAATGCCACATGGATTCCGGAGAAATCTTCATCCACCGTATTTTTTAAATATTGCAGGTATTTTTGACCGCCTTCGAAATAGTCCATGACAAGACCAAGGTCGGCCCCTGTCGGACGCGGCAGCTGATCCTCTGGCAAGTCCATCAAACCCTCAATTTCCAATTCCTGCTCATCAGAAAGCTTAAAACCGTCCGGACCGAAGAATTTAATTCCGTTATCCGCAACCGGATTATGAGAGGCAGAAATCATAACACCTGCCTGTGCACCTAAAGCTTTAGTCAAATAGGCAACACCTGGTGTGGAAATAACACCAAGACGCATGACTTCTGCTCCAATCGAAAGCAAACCGGCGACAAGCGCACCTTCTAGCATATGCCCGGAAATCCGGGTATCACGTCCAATTAAAACCTTTGGACGGGCATGTTCCTTTGTTAACACATATCCGCCAAACCGGCCAAGTTTAAAAGCCAGTTCCGGAGTTAATTCGCTGTTTGCGACTCCACGTACTCCGTCGGTTCCAAAATATTTTCCCATTCTATTATCCGCTCCTTCTATATCTATTGCTCCGAATTAAGCATTGTTTGTTATCGTTATTTTTGCTGTAGATTTATCAGGCTTATAATTAACATTCGGCGGGCCATCAATATGAATATTCACTTCATGATTACCTTCCGGAAGGCTTGAGAGATCAACATATGCGTTAAAATCTTCAGGTCTGAGACCGCTTAGGGCAGTGCTTGGCCCATTTATGATTAAATTAATCACTTTGTTTGCCGGGTCGGTAATGTCCGCTTTCAAATTAGGCCCTAAGCCTTTAATCTTAAGCGGCACTCCGGATACAGTTGTTTCCGCCTGCTTGCTCACCTTTACAGTAGCTTTTACCATTTGCGGGGTTACCTTCGAGATGCCATTTGAAATAATAACAGGCAAATCCAATGTCGTATTATCATTTATTTTACTGACATCCACTTCTACCCTGACACTTTCGGTATTTTTTAATATATCTTCATCCCCTGTGATGACAGCCTCCGCTGTATCTAGGTCGATGGAATCTATTGTCACGCCGGCCGGCGGAGAACCTTTTCTAATTATATTGATGGGAACCGTTTTGGCGGTTTCTTTGATTGGAAGTGTGACCCTAACGGTTTCCGGTTCCACCGTTACATCCAGTTTATTTAAATCCTTATCAAGAACCTGAATCCGAGCCGATTTTGTTGTGGTTTCCTTCAGCTTTTCTTTCTCCTCAAGGACGGCCTTAACATACGTAATTCGGTCGATTTCACTTTTGGCTCCAGTAATTTTTACCCTTTTCGGTTCCACTACTGGGGTTCCGGCAGCATATCCATCTTCAATTTGGCCTGGGTTAAACTCTGCCTCAATCTTGAATTCCTTTGTTATTTTTTCCTGTATGGTTACATAAACGGAGTTCGGCTTTATGGAAGCCTGCAATTTATCGGATAAGTCCTTAACCTTCAGATTCACCTTCTGCCGACCTATTTTGGCATTGGTTAAATCCACATAAACCTCAAAGTTTCTTAAAGCCTTAGCCGACTGAATATGTGTGATCGGCCCTTTGAGGCCGACATCAACAGTATATGGTACTCCCGAGACGACTAGGTTTTCAGTATCATAATAAATCTTTACCGGTATATCTTTTATGGTCTCACTCGTTTGCTCTCCAGGCACATATACATCTTTGCCGGCATGCGGAACAGAGGAGTATAACAAAACCGCCAATACAAGTGCCAAGATTTTTATAAACCATGGGGTATCCATTAATTTATCCATTGCTTTTTCCCCTCCAGTTCCAACGAGCTGAAGAAGCTTGTTTTGCTTTGTGCTGATCCAGCAATTCATTAGTCAGTAATTCGCGAAATTCATCCGCTTTTACATCACGGTGCAACTCGCCATTTTTGGTAAGCGAAATGGCGCCCGTTTCCTCCGATACGACAACTGTAATACTGTCCGTCACTTCGCTTATTCCTAAAGCCGCCCTATGCCGTGTTCCCAATTCTTTTGAGATAAAGGGGCTTTCTGATAAAGGCAGATAACACGCCGCTGCCGCCACATTATTTCTTTGGATAATGACTGCGCCGTCATGAAGCGGTGTATTCGGAATAAAGATATTGATCAGCAGTTCAGAAGAAATTCTTGAATTTAATCCAATTCCCGTTTCTATGTAATCGCTCATCCCCGTTTCTCTTTCAATCGAAATAAGGGCTCCAATCCGCCGTTTCGCCATATAATCTGTTGCTTTCATAATGGCTTCCACTGTTTTCTCCTGATCCTCATCTTCAGGATTGTTTGATCTGGAGAAAAACCGGCCTCTTCCCAACTGCTCAAGAGCCCTTCTAAGCTCTGGCTGAAAAATAATGATAATGGCTAGGAATCCGTAGGTAATGACCTGCTCCATCATCCAACTCAAGGTGGTCAGCCCGAAAAAATCACTGGCGACCTTCACAAGCAGAATAACAAAAATTCCTTTTAAAAGCTGAACCGCTTTGGTTCCTTTAATAATATTAATTAATTTATAAATGACATACCAGACAAGGACAATATCAATTGTACTCGATATATACTTCCAGAATGTCCAATCGGCAAACGGCATGGTTTTTCCTCCGTAAATTTGCTAGTAAAACAATATAACCAATACATTATATCACAAACTAAACTTGTACTTATTATATGTTACTGTTTAAAAAAACAAATCACTCCATTTTGAGTGATTTGTCATTTATTTAGTTTCCGTCTGGTCAAAAACACCTACTACGTCTTTAGCTGTTTTTTTCATCTGGTACCAGATCCAATCAAACACTTCGTTTACTACCTCAATATCGCCCGTAACATGTCCTGCAGAAGCGAGGTACTTTTCCCCATTGATGACCGTTGCATCTCCCTGGATTTCTCCTTCTATTCTGAGTGTTCCATTTCGGACGACAACGTCACCCTTGACGACTTCTCCCTTAGGGACAATGACCGTGTTGTTTTTGACAATTAAATTCCGTTGTTTTGTCACAGAGAACTCCCGCTCATGATTCCACGTTGACATCAGGCTGCCACCCATTAAGACAACAAATAAGGACGCTGCCGTTAGAATTGGGTGATTCTTAAACCAGCGTGTCATTAGTACCTTCTTCTTTTCCTTCGGCAGACGTGCCAAAACATTGGCTGTAAAATTGGCTGGGGCCTGCATATTTGAAACGCTTTTGACAAAAGCGATCGTTTTCTTCAGTTCGTTAAAAATCGTTTCACAGTCTTTACAGTTTTGGAGGTGTAGTCGTAAAACCTTCTCCTTTTCTGAATCAATTTCTTCGTCCAAGTATTCGTGCATGAGTTCGATGATATGGTCTGGACACATTCTTGTTTCACCTCTTTTTTACACATACCTTAATTGTTGTTTCAATGCTTCTCTTCCGCGGTGAATTCTTGTTTTGACTGTTCCAACCGGAAGGTCGAGAATTTCACTTATTTCGTTTAAGGACAAATCCTCCATGTATTTTAATACGATGGCTGACCGATATTTTTCGGGGAGTTTTAAAATTTCCTTTTGGACTGTCTCTTGCAGCTCCATGCTTTCTAATTCCTTTTCCGGCAGTTCGGTATTGGATGGAATCTGCGAATACATCGTCAGCCCTTCCGTACCGGCCACATCTGCATCTAAATAATGGTCCGGTTTCTTTTTACGCATCCGGTCGATACAAAGATTGGTGGCAATACGAAAAAGCCACGTGGAGAACTTTAAATCTTGGTTAAAGGACTTTATATTCACATAGGCACGGATGAATGCTTCCTGTGCTGCATCCTCAGCCTCATGCCGGTTACCAAGCATTCGAAAACAAAGCTGAAAAACACTGTTTTTATATATTTCAACAATTTCCCCAAATGCGTCTTGGTCGCCTTTTATGACTTGTTTTATTCTCTTTTTTACTATAGCTTCCATTAAATTACCTCAGCTCCAATGCTGCTATCCGATATACGTATCGTTAGCAAAAAGGTTTCGTTTTAGGTAAAAAAAGTTCTCAATACCTATAATTTTAACAAAAAATTAGTAAAAATTGCTAAAAGAATTCATAGAGGTATTAATAGTAATGTTACATTGGAATTATGAACGTTTTGTGGAGGAACGATAAAAGAATTGTAAAAAGTGGCGTGATAGCGAGGAAAAAATAACAGCTGCCTAAAGTTGGCAGCTGTCGCGTAGTTTTTATAGAAGTTTTTCGCCAAATAAAGACCCCATCAGTCCGACAGCAATGGAGGCGGTTTTATTTTTTTCATCGAGAATTGGATTTACTTCAACAAATTCTGCAGAGGTAATTAATTTTGATTCCTCGAGCATTTCCATAGCAAGATGGCTTTCGCGGTAGCTGATTCCCCCCATTACCGGTGTCCCAACACCTGGGCATTCGCTTGGATCTAGGCCATCGAGGTCAAGCGATAGGTGAACACCATCGGTTCTTTCCTTGAGGTAAGCGATTGTTTCTTCCATCACCTTTGCCATTCCGAGGCGATCGATTTCGTGCATAGTGTAAACCTTGATGCCTCTTTCTTTAATTAGAATCCGTTCTCCTTCATCAAGGGAGCGGGCGCCGATAATGATAACATTCTCAGGCTTTACCTTTGGTGCATAGCCGCCGATATTTGTTAATAATGGATGTCCCAAGCCAATGCTGACCGCAAGAGGCATACCATGGATATTTCCGGATGGGCTAGTTTCAGCCGTATTCAGGTCACCATGGGCATCGTACCAAATAACACCAAGGTTTTGATAATGCTTCGCCACACCTGCTAATGTGCCGATGGCAATGCTGTGATCGCCGCCAAGAACAAGCGGGAACCAGCCTTCATTAAGGGCCTCATCAACCTTTTCTGCTAGTAGAGTATTTTTTTCTGCAACCAGGTCTAAGTTTCTTAGATTGGATTCTTTATCGACAACAACCTCTGGTCTTCCAATTGGAATATCTCCCATGTCGTGAATTTCTGAAAATAACGGCTTTAAGCGTTCGTTGATCCCAGCATATCGAATGGCACTTGGTCCCATATCAACCCCGCGGCGCATCTGTCCCAAGTCCATAGGCATTCCGATAATTGAAAGTTTCTTTTTCATTATGTCTCCTCCTAATTGTCTATGCCTCTATTTTAACCGCTTTCATAGTGATGACTCAACTCGACATAAATTTGTATATATATGCGTGGGGCGGGGGGGAGAGGTTTTTAAATTGTAGGCGAAAGAGGTTCGTGATCAATGGGGATGAAGGACAAAATGAGACCACGGCTTACGAAAAATGTCCTTCATAAGCCGGCATATAGCAATAATAAAAAACCCAAGGATACAATATCCTCGGGTTTCTCGTAAAAATTATGAGCCATGAAGGACTCGAACCTTCGACCCTCTGATTAAAAGTCAGATGCTCTACCGACTGAGCTAATGGCTCACTGTCATTGCTTAAAATATCTCTCGATATTTTTCGCAAAATCCACTGATGTAATCTCAGGGATGTTATGATTTGGCTGGGCTAGCAGGATTCGAACCTACGAGTGACGGAGTCAAAGTCCGTTGCCTTACCGCTTGGCTATAGCCCACTAATGTGATTCTAGCTTGTCCATATATCAACAAAAATATAAATGGTGGAGGGGGACGGATTCGAACCGCCGAACCCTGAGGGAGCGGATTTACAGTCCGCCGCGTTTAGCCACTTCGCTACCCCTCCACAAAAAGTGGTGCCGGCTAAAGGACTTGAACCCTCAACCTACTGATTACAAGTCAGTTGCTCTACCAATTGAGCTAAGCCGGCATAATAATATGGTGGAGGATGACGGGATCGAACCGCCGACCCTCTGCTTGTAAGGCAGATGCTCTCCCAGCTGAGCTAATCCTCCAATAAGTGGTGACCCCTACGGGATTCGAACCCGTGTTACCGCCGTGAAAGGGCGGTGTCTTAACCGCTTGACCAAGGGGCCATATTATATTATAAAAATCAGGTAAGCTTCCAAGCGGGCTCGAACCGCTGACCTCTTCCTTACCATGGAAGTGCTCTACCTACTGAGCTATGGAAGCACAGCTATCTTTTTTGGTAAAAATAAAGTGGCTCCGCAGGTAGGACTCGAACCTACGACCGATCGGTTAACAGCCGATAGCTCTACCACTGAGCTACTGCGGAATAATGAAATGCCTGGCAGCGTCCTACTCTCACAGGGACTTACGTCCCAACTACCATCGGCGCTGAGAAGCTTAACTTCCGTGTTCGGGATGGGAACGGGTGTGACCTTCTCGCCATTGC